>NZ_JAHUWM010000003.1:0-713183 GCF_019218985.1 Pseudomonas sp. PDM30 | reverse complement strand
TTCTCGCGGAGTAACTTGTGATGCTGATAATCTGTTGACTAGCAGTCTGACTCCACAAGCACCCACACGAATTGCTTGATTCAGTTGTTAAAGAGCGGTTGGTTAAGATCTTTCGTCTCAACCGAGGTGCACATCTTACAGCGCATCTTTTCAATTTGCAACCTTAAAAGTTTCTGATTTTTCAATAAAATCAACTACTTAAACCAAGAGCCACATCAAACTGCTCGTTAGCGGGAGGCGAATAATACAGTATTAAAATACGTGGTCAACCCCCCACCTGAAAATTCTTCTTCCTTACCAGAGCACCCGGGTCGCCACCATGAGAACCTCCAGCATCTATATAAAGCACTGGGGCAGCAACGAACCCAAACCACATCACCTGGACATATAGACACAACAATGGTGAGAAAGCCCTACGGCAAATGGATACCCGGTGGATCCCAAGAGCACAGCAGGCATCGCATCGAAAATGCCGGGGCACGAAACACCCGACCAATACGACAGAAACGAAAAAGCCCCTGTAATCTTTAACGATTACAGGGGCTTAGTCTTATTCAATAATGGCGGAGAGATAGGGATTCGAACCCTAGGTACCGGTGAAGGTACAACGGATTTCGAATCCGTCCCATTCGGCCACTCTGGCATCTCTCCAACGGCGCGCATCATAACAACACTTTCGCAGGAAGCGAACCCCCTAAGCGAAATATTTCTGTGCTATCAGATGCTTGCGTCGGTTAAAGCGGTACGCCCAGGCGATTGGCGACTTCTTCATAGGCTTCGATGACGTCACCGAGGCCCTGACGGAAGCGGTCCTTGTCCATTTTCTTGCCGGTGGCCTTGTCCCACAGACGGCAGCCGTCCGGACTGAATTCGTCGCCCAGCACGATGGAGCCATCGTGGAACACGCCGAACTCCAGTTTGAAGTCGACCAGCAACAGGCCGGCGTCGTCGAACAGTTTGCTCAGGACTTCGTTGACCTTGAGCGACAGCTCTTTCATGCGAACCAGTTGCTCGGCGGTGCCCCAACCAAAGGCCACGACGTGGGATTCGTTGATGAACGGGTCGCCCTTGGCGTCGTCCTTCAGGAACAGTTCGAAGGTGTAAGGGTTGAGCTTCATGCCCTCTTCGACACCCAGACGCTTGACCAGGCTGCCGGCGGCGTAGTTACGCACGACGCATTCGACCGGGATCATGTCGAGTTTCTTCACCAGGCATTCGTTGTCGCCCAGCAATTTGTCGAATTGGGTCGGCACGCCGGCCGCTTCGAGCTTCTGCATGATGAAGGCGTTGAACTTGTTGTTCACCATGCCTTTGCGGTCGAGCTGCTCGATGCGCTTGCCGTCGAACGCCGAGGTGTCGTTACGAAACAGCAGGATCAAGCGGTTAGCGTCGTCGGTCTTGTAAACCGACTTGGCTTTGCCGCGGTAGAGTTCTTCACGTTTTTCCATGATGGGCTCCGCTTGCTAAGTAGATGGGCTAGGCGATATGTCGCCAGTCGAGCCCTGAATCTTGATCGGCCAGTTGCAGCCAGTCCGGGTCGCACCCAAGGGTGTCGACAAAACATTGCCGGGCCAGCCGCGGCAGGTTGTTCTTGCTGCTCAGATGGGCCAGGACCAGGTGTTGCAGGTCTTTCCAGCCCAGCTCGGCCACCAGGAATGCCGCCTGGTGGTTATTCAAATGCCCCAGTTCACCGCCTACCCGCTGCTTGAGAAAGTACGGGTAATGACCGCGAGCCAGCATGTCACGACAGTGATTGGACTCGATCATCAACGCATCGAGGTCCCGATAGCCGTCCAGCACCTTGTCACAATACGAGCCCAGGTCGGTCAACAGGCCGAAGCGCCGTAAACCGTCACTGAAAACATATTGCGTCGGTTCTTGTGCATCGTGGGCCACGGCAATGACACCGATGCTCAAGTCGCCGATTTGCAGTTGATCGCCGCCGGCCAGAAAGCCTGCGGGCTCAATAGGTTTGCGCATCCCGCGCAAGGTCCCGCGACTGAGGTAGACAGGCAGATTGTAGCGCCGAGACAGCAAACCCACGCCATGCACGTGGTCGGCATGTTCGTGGGTCACGAGTATCGCGCTCAGCTGCGCAGGGTTCACACCCAGGCGCAGCAGGCGTTTTTCGGTTTCCCGCAGGGAAAAACCACAATCCACCAATACGTACGTATCAGCGCTGGCTATCAGCGTGCCGTTCCCTTGACTACCGCTGCCGAGAACGGCAAAACGCATAGGATCAGCCCAGGTTGTCCTGAATCTTGCTCAACACTTTACGCGCCACATCGGCCGGCGCCACGGTGTTGATGTTTTTCTCTACGGTGACCTGGACGTTCTCGCCAACCTTGCTCAGGCGAACCTGATAACGCTCGGCGCGGGCCTCAAGCTCTTCCTTGCTCGGCGCGCTGCCGAACAGACTGCTGAAGAAGCCTGGCTTGTCGTCTTTGCTCTCGGCTTTTTCGGCCAGGTTGATGTAGTACAGGCCCAAGCTGCGGTTGATGTCTTCAACACGCCATTCGCCTTGTTCCAGCGCACGACCGACGCTCGACCAGGCACGATCCAGGTCGGTACCGACGTTCAGCACAGGGTTGCCGCTGCCGTCTTCACTCAGGCTGACACGACTTGGCGCGTCGAAATCACGCGAAGCCAGCATGGAGACCGAACCGCCCTTCTCGGAGATACGGCTCATGCTCGCGAGCATGTCGTCGACCAGTGCCGCGTCCAGGCCAGTGTTGACCGAACGGTTGGTGAAGGCCACGTCGGCGGTGCTGCCGGCGGGACGCTCGGCGCTGACCACATAGACTTCACTTGTATTGCGCTGCACGCCCGGCTCGATGCGCACCCGCACGCGGGTTTCGCTGTCCGTGCTGACGCCGGCCGCGCTCAGGCGCTTGGCCATGGCCGCAGACAGTTCATCGGAATGCTGCCAGGTCGTGGTGAATTCACCGGTTTGCGGACGCTGTTCATCCAGACGGAAACCGTTGTCCTGGAAGAACTGAACGGCCACGGGCCAGACTTCAGCCGGCGGATTCTGCGCCAGGATGGAGCTGGAGCCGCCGCTCTTCTGCAGGGAGTAGGCACCGGCGTCAGCACCCGCGGTCAGCGGCTGCGGCCGAGGAACGATGTATTCGCCCTTGGCGGTGTCATCGGCCACGTTGCGCGGGATCGGCAACAGCGGATCCAGACGCTTGGCGGTACGGACATCCGGTGGCATTTGCATCGGTGCAGTCTGTTGCGCTTCCAGGTAATCGCTACCACGGTCACGGAAATAACCTTCCGGGCCCCAGATCCATCCACAGCCACTGGTGCTGGAGATAATCAAGGCAAGTGCGGAAAGTCCGGCCATTCGCTTCATGCGTTGTACTTCCTCAATTAAACCAGGACGCCGCACTGGCGCAGGGCCGTGCGCAGCGTTTCGTGACAAGGTGCGCTCAGCCAGGTCAACGGCAGGCGAATGCCTTCGTGCATCAGGCCCATTTCAACCAAAGCCCACTTCACCGGAATCGGGTTGGCTTCGATGAACAGGTCCTTGTGCAGCGGCATCAGTTTTTCGTTGATTGCCCGTGCAGTCTCGGCATCCCCCTTGAGGGCGGCCTCGCACAGATCGGCCATTTCACGCGGCGCGACGTTGGCGGTAACGGAAATGTTGCCCTTGCCGCCCATCAGGATCAGCTCGACCGCGGTCGGATCATCGCCGGAAAGGACGATGAAGTCCTTGCTTACGCCGTCGAGGATGGCCTTGGCGCGCTTGAGGTCGCCGGTCGCTTCCTTGATACCGATGATGTTCGGCACGGTGGACAGGCGGATCACGGTTTCGGCCTGCATGTCGCAGGAGGTGCGGCCGGGAACGTTATAGAGAATCTGCGGGATGTCGACCGATTCGGCGATGTGCTTGAAGTGCAGGTACAGGCCTTCCTGGGTCGGCTTGTTGTAGTACGGCACTACCAGCAGGCAGGCATCGGCGCCGGCTTCCTTGGCATTACGGGTCAATTCGACGGCTTCGCGGGTCGAATTGGCGCCGGTACCGGCAATCACCGGAATACGACCGTTGACCTGCTTCACCACGGCACGGATGACTTCGATGTGCTCGTTGACGTCGAGGGTTGCCGACTCGCCGGTGGTGCCGACGGCGACAATGGCATGGGTGCCGTTTTCAAGGTGGAAGTCCACGAGTTTGCTGAGGCTGTCCCAGTCAAGACGCCCCTGTGCATCCATGGGTGTGACCAGTGCCACCATACTGCCCGCAATCATGAAACCGCTCCTGCCGGAAAAAGAGAGCCGTAATGGTACTGGCGCCAAGATGCTTGCACAAGCGAAGTACTGTGCTGCCGCCATTCCCCTTGGCGCCGGTTTTCGCTACCCTTCAGACTTTGATCGGTACAGACAAGCTCGCGCGCCGGGTTTCAGCCTCCATTTACGGCATCACAAGCCCTGATCCAGCGTTGCCGCCTCTCGCTCCCGCCCTGCCGGAGCACGTCGCGACCTGCCGCTTGGGGGTTTCTGAATTCGCATCCGCAGGCTCGCCCCGGCAAAACGCCCTCTGGACGTACCGACCGCTCATCGCTTTAGGAATGCTGCATGTCCACCCCCACAGTTCGCGAACAATTCCTTGTTATCAGTGCCCTCGGCGCCAACCCCATGGAGCTGACCAACGTCCTGTGCCGCGCCAGCCATGAAAACCGCTGCGCCGTTGTCACCTCTCGCCTGACCCGCCATGGCGAATGCAGTGCCCTGGTGCTGGAAATCTCCGGTAGCTGGGATGCCCTGGCACGCCTGGAAGGCAGCCTGCCAGTATTGGCCAAGCGGCATGCGTTCACGGTCAACGTGGTGCGCAGCGCGGCCTTGGAAAACCGCCCTCAGGCCCTGCCGTACGTCGCTTATGTCAGCTCGGCCTACCGCTCGGACATCATCAACGAGCTGTGCCAGTTCTTCATGGACCACAATGTCGAGCTGGAAAACCTCACCTGCGACACTTATCAGGCTCCGCAGACCGGCGGCACCATGCTCAACGCCACGTTTACCGTGACCTTGCCGGCCGGCGTGCAAATCAGCTGGCTGCGCGATCAGTTCCTGGATTTTGCCGACGCGCTGAACCTCGATGCCCTGATCGAACCCTGGCGCCCACAGAACCCAATGTAAGGAAGCTTTCATGGCCGTTGCCATCGACCAACCGGTTGCCGATTTCCAAGCCCCCGCCACCAGCGGGCAAACCGTCAGCCTCGCCGGCCTGAAAGGCAAGCAGGTAGTGATCTACTTCTACCCCAAGGACAGCACACCGGGCTGCACGACCGAGGGGCAGGGCTTTCGTGATCAATACGCTGCGTTCAAGGCCGCCAATACCGAAGTGTTCGGCGTGTCTCGCGACAGCCTCAAATCCCACGAGAACTTCAAGTGCAAACAGGAATTCCCCTTTGAGCTGATCAGCGACAAGGACGAAGCCATCTGCCAGCTGTTCGACGTGATCAAGCTGAAAAAGCTCTACGGCAAGGAATACATGGGCGTGGATCGCAGCACGTTCCTGATCGACGCCAACGGCGTGCTGCGCCAGGAATGGCGCGGCGTGAAGGTGCCGGGGCATGTTGATGCGGTATTGGCCGCGGCCCAGGCTCTGAATAAGGCCTGATTTCCGGGCGTTCTTTCGGACGCCATCGCGAGCAAGCTCGCTCCCACAGCTAACCGTGATTTTCTGAACAACTCGGTCAACTGTGGGAGCGAGCTTGCTCGCGAAGGGGTCATCAGCCCCACTGAACGATCAAACCTGCCCCTTAAAGCAGCGGCGCGACCTCCGGCTCCTTGCGCGGCCAGGCATCCAGCACGGCCTTGAACAGCGTCGCCAGGGGAATCGCGAAGAACACCCCCCAGAACCCCCACAACCCGCCAAACAACAGCACTGCGCAGATGACCTCCGAGAACAACAATGGCACCAGCACGTTGCCATCCAGCGTCTGAATGATCCCGTAGACCGCCATCAAGTATATGAACTGATCGCTCCAGCCCCACTGGAACAGTGCAATCAGAAATACGGGCACGGTCACCACAACGGCGCCGACATAAGGCACCACCACCGAAATCCCCACCAGCAGTGCCAGCAGCGCCGCGTAATTGAGTTCAAGGACAACAAAGGCGATGTAGGTCACGCCACCGCAAATGAAGATTTCGATGACCTTGCCGCGAATGTAATTGGCGATCTGCCGGTTCATTTCATGGGCGACCCGGGTGATCAATGCCCGCTCACGGGGCAGGTAACCGCGCACCCACTGGCCGATCATGGCCCGATCCTTGAGGAAGAAAAACACCAGGATCGGCACCAGCACCAGATAGATCATGATGTTCACCAGCAATGGCAGGCTCGACAGCGAGAACGTCAGTGCCCACTGACCAAACTTGCCGATTTCGCCCCGCGCCGCTTCGATGGCCTGCAGTACTTGCTCATCGGACACCAGATGCGGATAGCGTTCGGGCAGCAGCAGTAACAGCGACTGCCACTTGGCGAGCATGCCGGGCAACTCGTTGAACAACGTGATCAGTTGATGCCACAGCAACGGCACGACCACCACGATAAACACCAGCAACAGCCCCATGAACAATGCAAAGACCAACCCCACCGCGACCCCGCCCGGCACCCGCAGGCGCTCGAGGGTCACCACCAGCCCCTGCATCAGGTACGCCAGCACCATCCCGGCGAGCACCGGCGCCAGCATACCGCCCAGGGTCAGTACGGCGGTGAACGCCAGAAACAGCAGGACAGCCAGCACCACCGCTTCTTCATCGGAGAAATAGCGCTGAATCCAGTCGCGCAACACTTTGAACATCAATAATCCTTAGGAGTAAACGCAGCCGAATTCAGGCTTTTTTCAACCAGTAGCGGTAAACACCCGCCTCATCTTCTTCACGAAGCAGGGTATGACCGGCCAATCGGGCAAAGGTGCGAAAGTCGCGTTGCGAACCCGCATCGGTGGCGATGACCTTGAGCACCGCGCCACTGGCCAGCCGGTTGAGCTCCATCTTGGCCTTGAGCAACGGCAACGGGCAATTCAGGCCGCTGGCGTCCAGTTCAACGTCATGCTCTACAGCGTCGGTCATTGCATCACTCCGGGTCAGGTGGTTGTGTTGCCTAGAATATCTGGTCGCAACGCCGGTGTCCGGCTACAGTAAGGTCTTTGTCGACTAAGGCTTTGTGCATGACTTTTTTGCGCCCCACCCTGCTGACGCTCGCTTGCCTGCTCGCCTCACCGGGCTTTGCCGACGACCTGCCGTCACTCGGCGACGCCAGTTCTGCCATTGTCTCACCGCAACAGGAATACCAGCTCGGTCGCGCCTGGCTGGCAATGTTGCGCAGTCAGGTTTCGCAGCTCAACGATCCTCAGCTCAAGAATTACGTGGAATCCAGCGTTTACCGACTGGTCGAGACCAGCCAGGTCACTGACCGACGCCTGGAATTCATCCTGATCAACAGCCCGCAGCTCAACGCCTTTGCAGCGCCGGGCGGGATCGTCGGGGTGAACGGTGGTTTGTTCCTCAACGCCCAGACCGAGGGCGAATACGCTTCGGTACTGGCGCACGAATTGGCTCACTTGTCGCAGCGCCACTTTGCCCGGGGCGTCGAAGCGCAGCAACGCATGCAAGTACCCATGATGGCTGCATTGCTGGCGGGTATCGTGCTGGCAGCCGCCGGTGGCGGTGACGCCGGGATCGCGGCCATTGCCGGCACACAGGCCGCAGCCATTCAGGAACAGCGGCGATTCTCCCGCCAGAACGAGCAGGAAGCCGACCGTATCGGCATCCTCAATCTGGAAAAGGCCGGTTACGATCCCCGCTCGATGCCAACCATGTTCGAACGGCTGGGGCGTCAGTACCGCTACGATGCCAAGCCACCGGAATTTCTGCTGACCCACCCGGTCACCGAATCGCGTATCGCCGACACCCGCAACCGCGCCGAACAGTTTCCAAAGGGCGGTATCGAAGACAGCATGCGCTACCAACTGATCCGCGCACGCGTACAGCTGATCTATGAAGAAACCCCGGGGCTTGGCGCCAAGCGCTTCCGCGCCCAGCTCGACGAGAACCCGAAAAACGACGTGGCACGCTACGGCCTGGCGATCGCCCAGATCAAGGGCGGCCAACTGAACGAAGCACGGGAAAACCTCAAGCAGTTGCTGGCCAAGTCACCCAACGAAATCATCTACAACCTGGCTCAGGTCGATCTGGATATCACCAATAATCGCCTGGCGGATGCCCAGTCCCGGGTTGACCGGTTGATGGGCCAATACTCTGGCAACTACCCGCTGAACCAGATCCGCGTCGACCTGCTGCTCAAGCAAAACCGTACTGCGGATGCGGAGAAAGCCCTCGAAAGCCTGCTCAAGTCCCGCCCGGATGACCCGGACGTGTGGTATCAGGTTGCCGAGACGCGCGGCCTGTCGGGCAATATCATCGGCCTGCATCAGGCTCGCGCCGAATACTTTGCGCTGGTCGGTGACTACAAACAGGCCATTCAGCAACTGGACTTCGCCAAACGCAGGGCTGGCAGCAACTTCCCGCTGTCTTCGCGGATCGACGCGCGGCAACGCGAGCTGATGGAACAAGAGCGCATGATCAAGGACATGATGGGCTGACGCCCCGGCGACAAAAGGTCCGGACACAAAAAAACCGCCTCTTACGAGGCGGTTTTTTATGCAACCAACAACCGGGTTATTCAGCCAGCTTGAAGGTGATGAAGCTCGCACGCCCCTGACGCAGTACCCGCATCGACACCGAACGGTTCTTTGGCAGCGCCTTGGCGATGTCCGCGAACTCCTTGGTGGAACCGATGGCCTGGTTGTTCAGATGGGTGATCACATCACCCGGCTGCAAGCCGATCATGGCAGCAGGGCCGTCCTGCACTTCCTTGATCAGCACACCACCCTTGAGGTCGTAGGTTTTCTTCTGCTCGTCAGTCAGCTCGACCACGGAAACACCCAGGCGATTACTGCTGCGCTCGATGCTGGATTTTGGCAGCGCATCCAGCTCCTTGCCTTCTTCCGGAATCGCGCCGACTGTCAATTCGACATTCTTGCGCTTGCCGTCACGAATCACTTCCAGATCGGCCTTGTTGCCAGCCTTCAACGCGCCAACCAGATGCGGCAGGTCGGCCGACATGACGATTGGCTGACCGTTCATGCTCAGGATCACGTCGCCAACTTGCAGGCCGCCCTTGGCAGCCGGACCATCGTCCTGGATCTGGGCAACCAGCGCACCGGCCGGCTTCTCCAGGCCGAACGACTCGGCCAGGTCCTTGCTCACTTCCTGAATCACGACGCCCAGCCAGCCACGGCTGACCTTGCCACCGGATTTCAGCTGATTGGAAACATCCATGGCCACGTCGATCGGGATTGCAAACGACACGCCCATGAAGCCACCGGAGCGGGTATAGATCTGCGAGTTGATCCCGACCACCTCACCGTTGAGGTTGAACAGCGGACCACCGGAGTTACCCGGGTTGATCGGCACGTCGGTCTGGATGAACGGCACATAGTTTTCGTTCGGCAGGCTGCGACCGACGGCGCTGACGATGCCTTGGGTCACCGTGTGGTCAAAGCCGAATGGCGAACCGATCGCGACAACCCATTGGCCAGCCTTCAGGTCCTGGGATTTACCGAGCTTGAGCACTGGCAGATCCTTGCCTTCGATTTTCAGCAGCGCCACGTCGGAACGTGGATCGGTACCGATCAGCTTGGCTTTCATTTCGCTGCGATCGGCCAGGCGGACGAGGATTTCGTCAGCATCGGCGATCACGTGATTATTGGTCAGGATATAGCCATCGGAAGAGATGATGAAACCCGAACCCAGGGAGGTTGCCTCGCGCTGACGGTCACGAGGTGAGCGCGATTGTGGCGGCATGCCCCGTTCGAAGAATTCGCGCAGCATCGGTGGCAAGCCTTCGAGGTCGGGCATTTGCTGGTTGACTTTGCGATCCGGCAGCTTTTGCGTGGTACTGATGTTTACGACCGCAGGCGAGGCCTGTTCGACCAGTTGCGTAAAATCAGGCAATTCGACCGCTTGGGCGGTGACCGCCTGACCGAGCACCAGCACGGTGGCAATAATGGAAAGGTAGGACTTCAAGCGTGGTATCGACATACGGCTCCCGTTACGACGAGCATGGTTAAGCGATATGGAGCAAGGAACACCGGGAACAATACGCCGGTATTTTTGTTCCGGGAACAACAAACAAGGCCAGAGCCGAGGGGCTCTGACCTATAAAAAATTTACGGGATTTTTGCAAACTGAAATGCTCACGAAACATTTCAAATTCAGCTCACTGCTTGGTTGCAGCGGCGTCGGTGCGCATCGAAAGCGCTATCCGTTCAGCAGTACCGACCGGTATCTCGCCAACGACAGTCACCATCATGTCGCCCTGTGCCGTGGCCAAGCGCCGGGAAACCGCAACGGTCGGCCCCAACTGAGTACGGGTGTCGGTGACTGTTGCGCCATTCAACGGCTCGAGGAATACCGAAAAACGCGTCAGGCCATCGTCATACATCAGGCTATTGACCTGGGTCTTGGTCTGCGGATCCTTGCGAGCGGTGCTGCTGGTCAGCTCGAAGCCGGGCGGCAACCAGTCGGAACGCCAGACTTGGGCAGCCTTGACGGCAGAGGCCTTGTCACTTTCGAGATTGACCGGCTTGCAATCATTACTGGCCTGCAGGTCTTGTTCGGAAGGGACGTCAGCGGTATCCATTTGCGTGAACTGGAAGCGCTCCAACAACCGCCCCTTGTCGTCCAGTAGCAAGGACTTCAGAGGCAGGCCGGTTTCCTTGTCCAGATGCAGTTCAAAACCGTAGCGGTGCTGATCACGGGGTGTCAGCGATACGATCACCGCCGAACGCCCGGCGACACGCGACTTGCCGATGACGGCCAGGTCATACCAATTCTTGAGCTTTTGAGGATCGAGTGCACGGGCGGCGGAGTTCGGGGAGTCCCCAAGCCCTGCTATCAGTGTGCCGCTGACGCATTGGGTTTGCCCATCAATGCGAACGACTTCCTGAGCGGAACCGTCGAGCTGGATCAAACGCTCGCGGACCTTTCCATCCTGGACGCGGTGCCAGATGTTATGGGTAGAAAAACTACCGTTACGCTCGTAGACGAAAGTACCCTGAAAGCTTTGCTGTTGCTCTGCCTGGCCCAGGCGGGTCAACCAGTCCTGGGCTTCACCGGCTTGGGCTGGAACGATGAACCAGCCGCTGAGCAGAAGCGAAAGTAGAGGTATGGCGCGCATGATCCTCCTTAACGGTTTTCCAGACTTGCGGCACGAGCGTAAGGCAGAGCGCTCTCAGTGCCTTTCAATGCAGCCTGTTGTGCGTGTTGGCGCAAGTAACCTGGCAGACGCTGATCGTGCCAGCCTGGCTGACCTTGCAGTACGCCGTTGGCCATTGGGCCAGTAGCATCCGAACTCTCATTGTAGCCTGCCAAAACGGCTGGGCCTTTTACTTGTGGAGCAGCCAGTCCGGGTTGAGCGGATTGCTGGGCCAGTTCGACACCGGCGATCTCATCCTGGTTGTACAGACGCACGCCGGCCAGCACCGCCAGGGTCACCGAGGCAGCGACCGCCAGACGACCCAGGCTGCGCCATGGACCACGGGAAGCTTTTGCCGGTACGGCTTCGTCAGCCAGGGCAGCAGAAACAGCCGCGGCGATGTCCAGGCGTGGAAGCAGCAGATCCTTGTGCATCACTGCCCGAGCGATCTGATAACGAGCCCAGGTTTCACGGGTTTCTACATCGTCACAGGCATTCAATACCCGACGCAATTCCAATTCGTCCGCTTCGTTATCCATCACTGCGGACAGCGATTCCTGCAGGGCTTCACGACTCATGGCGTTCCTCTCTTGGCTGTCGCCGCTGTCTTTAGTTTTCCTGCAACAACGGCTGCAGGGCTTTGTCGATGGCCTCCCGGGCGCGGAAAATCCGGGAGCGCACGGTGCCTACCGGACATTGCATGACACTCGCAATGTCCTCGTAACTCAGACCATCAAACTCACGTAAAGTTAAAGCCGTACGCAAATCTTCCGGCAGTTGCTGAATGGTTCGATGGACGGTGCCTTCGATCTCATCCCGCAGCAAAGCCCGTTCTGGCGACTCGAGATCCTTGAGGCCATGATCGCCATCGTAGAACTCTGCATCCTCGGAACTGACATCGCTATCCGGCGGCCGACGGCCGCGTGAAACCAGATAGTTTTTCGCCGTGTTGATGGCGATGCGGTAAAGCCACGTATAAAACGCGCTGTCTCCGCGAAAATTTCCAAGTGCACGGTATGCCTTGATAAAGGCTTCTTGTGCCACATCCTGGGCTTCATGGGTGTCGTGCACGAAACGCACGATCAACCCGAGAATTTTGTGCTGGTATTTCAGCACTAGCAGATCGAAAGCACGCTTGTCGCCGCGCTGAACGCGTTCGACCAGTTGCTGATCCTCTTCCTGGGTTAGCATGAACACTCCTCGATGAGCTCGGAGGAGGCTTGCAGAAGTAAACCACCAGACTTGCAAACATAGACTCGGGCTTTTCGCAAAAGTTCTCCCCCTCCAGGCAAGTTTCCTGCGGGCTCTGATTTGGCACGCACGAAAAGCGCAGCACGAGTTGACCCGGCTGCGCGGATAATCTTGTCATCGGATTCTTCAGCAAGGATCGAACTGCAATCCCGCACTGAAACCGACACTGTCCCTTGTTTCAGGCAACCGTCTATTGATCTTGGGCCTTTGGCAAAAGTTCCAATTATTTATAGCCGTACCAACCCGACATTGTGCAACCGTGAAGGGAAAAAGACTGTTAAATCGGCGATACAGTCATTCTCGCGCCCAACGGGCAGAAAAACATCCGACGAAGCGACCGATGTTTTGCGTCACGGTAGTTTCACAATGCCATGCTAGCTCGGGTATTGTGCCGCTCCCCCCCTCTATATACTAGTGGGCAGTGCGGCTGCATTGACTCGAAAGTCCAGCTGCGCCACCCCCGACCCGGGTCGCTTTGAGCGGAATCCTGAAATGAGCCAACAGTTTCAACACGATGTTCTGGTAATTGGCAGCGGTGCTGCCGGCTTGAGCCTTGCGCTGACCTTGCCCGGTCATTTGCGCATTGCCGTTCTGAGCAAGGGCAACCTCGCCAATGGCTCGACTTTCTGGGCCCAGGGCGGCGTTGCGGCCGTTCTCGATGACACCGATACCGTTGAGTCCCATGTCGATGACACCCTCAATGCCGGCGGCGGCCTGTGTCATGAGGACGCCGTGCGCTTTACCGTCGAGCACAGCAGGGAAGCGATTCAATGGCTGATTGACCAGGGCGTGCCCTTTACCCGCGATGAACAATCGGGTAACGAAGATGGCGGGTTCGAGTTCCACCTCACCCGCGAGGGCGGTCACAGCCATCGGCGCATCATCCACGCCGCCGATGCCACCGGCGCTGCCATTTTCACCACCCTGCTCGACCAGGCCCGGAAACGACCGAACATCGAACTGCTGGAGCAGCGGGTTGCGGTTGACCTTATCACCGAGAAACGCCTGGGACTCGAAGGTGATCGCTGCCTCGGCGCCTATGTGCTCAATCGCGGTACCGGCGAAGTCGACACCTACGGCGCCCGCTTTGTGATCCTCGCCTCCGGTGGTGCCGCCAAGGTTTACCTCTACACCAGTAACCCTGACGGCGCCTGCGGCGATGGCATCGCCATGGCCTGGCGCTCGGGCTGCCGGGTGGCGAACCTGGAATTCAACCAGTTCCACCCTACTTGCCTGTATCACCCGCAAGCCAAGAGTTTCCTGGTCACCGAAGCCCTGCGAGGCGAAGGTGCCCACCTGAAGCTGCCCAACGGCGAGCGCTTCATGCAGCGCTTCGATCCACGGGCCGAGTTGGCCCCACGAGACATCGTCGCCCGGGCCATCGACCATGAAATGAAGCGCCTGGGCGTCGACTGCGTCTATCTGGACATCAGCCACAAACCCGAAGCCTTCATCAAGACGCACTTCCCGACGGTGTACGAACGTTGTCTGGAATTCTCCATCGACATCACCAAACAACCGATCCCGGTGGTCCCGGCGGCGCACTACACCTGCGGCGGCGTGATGGTCGATCAACAGGGTCGCACCGATGTGCCGGGGCTGTATGCCATCGGCGAAACCAGTTTCACCGGCCTGCACGGTGCCAACCGCATGGCCAGCAACTCGCTGCTGGAATGTTTCGTCTATGCCCGCTCGGCGGCCGCGGACATTCTCGAACAGTTGCCCCGGGTTCCGATGCCAACGCCCCTTCCCGCCTGGGATGCGAGTCAGGTCACCGATTCCGATGAAGACGTGATCATTGCGCACAACTGGGATGAGCTGCGGCGATTCATGTGGGACTACGTTGGCATCGTGCGCACCAACAAGCGTCTGCAACGGGCGCAACATCGCGTGCAGCTGTTGCTGGATGAAATCGACGAGTTCTACAGCAACTACAAGGTCAGCCGGGACCTGATCGAGCTGCGCAACCTGGCCCAGGTTGCCGAGCTGATGATTCTGTCAGCCATGGAACGCAAGGAAAGCCGTGGCCTGCATTACACCCTCGACTACCCGGACATGTTGCCGGTCGCGCTGGACACTATTCTGGTACCGCCCACCTACGTCGGCTGAACTTGAGCCGCACCCGCAGGCGTCGGTGCACATCCGCCGCCTGCGCATCCCGGGGTACGCAAATGGCCCTGACCCGGCGCTCGCCCCGTAATCGAAAACGCAGTACCACCACCAACGGCAGCGCCAGGCTGTCCGGCCTTAGTTGTACGGCCTGCCAACCCCTGGCCCGACTCCACAACTGCCAGCCATCGGCATCGCGCCGCAAGCCGCAAAAGGCCTGCGGGTGGGTCAGCAGGATTTGCCGGGGCAACAGCCAGGCTCCGTGAACCACGCACAGCACGACGCCGAGCGAGCTGGCCCAGACCGGAATTGACAGTAAAAACAACGAACCCAACGCGAACAGCTGGGCCAGAAGATAGGCCGCCAGCAACTGCCGTGAGGCATGCCAGCGGCATTCGAACCCATTACTTGGGCTGGACACGATCCAGGATCATGCGAACCATGCGTTGCAGCTCAGGATCTTCCGATTCGCTGCGTTCCATGAACCAGCCGAACATGTCCTGATCTTCGCATTCGAGCAACCTGACATAGCAGGCGCGATCAACCTCGTTGAGGTGCCGATAAACCTCTTTCACAAACGGCACCAGCAACACATCAAGCTCAAGCATGCCGCGGCGGCTGTGCCAATAGAGGCGGTTCAGTTCAACATCTTCGACCATGGAGCGCTCCTCAAATAGGCCGCAAGTATACAGGCCCGCGCCCCGTCGAACAGTCGGCTTTGGTCGGCCACCGTCGAGCCTTTGTTAACTACCCATTTCGAAGGCGGCCCCTTATGATGTCCATCAGACTTTTTACCCTGCGATGACCCATGGCCGATTCTGCTTTTTTCTGCACCCTTTCTCATGAAGGTGTTCTCGCGGTCCGCGGCGCGGACGCCAGCAAATTCCTGCAAGGCCAACTGACCTGCAACCTCAACTACCTGAGCGATTCCCGGGCCAGCCTCGGTGCCCGCTGCACGCAAAAAGGCCGGATGCAATCGAGTTTCCGCATCCTGCTCGAGGGTGACGGCGTGGTCCTGGCCATGGCCACCGAATTGCTCGAACCGCAACTGGCGGACCTGAAAAAATACGCGGTGTTTTCCAAGTCGAAACTGACCGACGAAAGTGCCGCCTGGGTCCGCTTCGGTGTCGACCATGGCGACGCCGCACTGGTCAGCCTCGGCCTGGACCTGCCGGCAGAAACCGACAGCGTCGTGCGCAACGATGGACTGATCGCCATCCGCGTCTCGCCTGAACGTGCCGAACTGTGGGTTGCCGTCGGTCAAGCCGACGCAGTCAAAGGCAAGCTTTCGGCTGTGCTGAGCGAAGGCGATCTGAATCAATGGCTGCTGGGCCAGGTCCGCGCCGGGATCGGCCAGGTCATGCCCGGCACCCGCGAGTTGTTCATCCCCCAGATGCTCAACCTGCAAGCGGTCGGTGGCGTGAGTTTCAAGAAAGGTTGCTACACCGGGCAGGAAATCGTCGCGCGGATGCAGTACCTGGGCAAACTCAAGCGCCGCCTGTATCGCCTGCAACTGGCTGCCGGCGAACTGCCTGAACCGGGTACCCCGCTGTTTTCCCCGACCCACGGCAGCGCCATCGGCGAAGTGGTGCTGGCGGCCCGCGCCGGACAGAACATTGAACTCCTGGCTGTGTTGCAAGCCGAAGCAGCAGAAAGTGGAGACATCCACCTGGGCGCACTCGAAGGGCCGTCCTTGCAGCTGCTCGACCTGCCTTATGAACTGGACCGCGACCGCGAAATCCAGCAATAACGGCAGCACTTGGCGCGACACCTAGAGAGACTAAATGAGCAAGCTGGCGGAAAAGGTCCAACAGGATTTGGTTGAGGCCATCAATAACGATGACCTGGTTCTGCCAACGTTACCGGAAGTGGCCCTGCAGATTCGCAAGGCCGCGGAAAACCCGGAAGTCAGCGTCAGTACCCTGAGCAAAGTGATCGGCCGTGATACCGCGCTGTCGGCACGCCTGATCAAAGTGGTCAACAGCCCACTGTTGCGCGCGACCCAGGAAGTGACCGATCTGCATACCGCGATCACCCGCCTGGGCATCAACTACAGCTGTAACCTGGCGATCGGCCTGGTCATGGAGCAGATTTTCCATGCCCGCTCCGACGTGGTGGAACAGAAGATGCGCGATGTCTGGCGTAAAAGCCTGGAAATCGCCGGCGTCAGCTACGCCTTGTGCCGCAGTTGCACCCGACTAAAGCCCGATCAGGCGGCCCTTGGCGGCCTGGTGCACCAGATCGGCGTGCTGCCGATCCTGACCTACGCCGAAGATCACTACGAGCTGCTGTCCGACCCGGTCAGCCTCAACCATGTGATCGACCGGATTCATCCGCTAATCGGCGAAAAACTGCTCAGGGTCTGGGAATTTCCCGACATGCTGGTGCAAGTGCCGCGGCTTTACCTGAACTTCAAGCGCCAGTCTGCGCAGATCGACTATGTGGATCTGGTACAGGTGGCCAGCCTGTATTGCCTGCAGGACACCGATCACCCGCTCGCCAGTACCGATGCGTTGAACGTACCGGCCTACAAGGCACTTGGAATCGATTTTGACGACAAGGCGATGTGCGCCGACCTGGAAGAAACGCGCACGATGTTTTACTGATCATTGTGGCGAGGGGGCTTGCCCCCTCGCCACAGATGTTGTGTTACTCCCCGGAGATAAAACTCACCCGCACCTTCAACCCCGCCCGCTCGCCATCGTGCAGGCTGATCTGGGCCAGATGCGCGCGGCAGATCTCACCGACAATCGCCAACCCCAATCCGGAACCGGCCACTTGCTGATTGCGCCGATAAAAGCGCTCGAATACCCGATCGCGTTCTTCAAGAGGTATGCCGGGGCCATCATCTTCGACTTCCAGCACGGCAGGCGCCGAGACCCGCAGAATCACGTTGCCACCCGGCGGCGTGTGGGCCAGTGCGTTATCCACCAGATTGCTCAGCAGTTCGTTCAATAACGTCGGCTCGCCCCGCAGCCAGACCGGTTCATCCGCCTCCAGCGCCAGCGCGATACCACGTTTGTGGGCCAACGGCGCCATGGCCATGCCCAGCTCCCGTGCCAACTGACTCAGGTCGAGTAACTGCGCGCCACCCTCGGCAATCGCCCGGGCGCCATTTTCGACCCGTGCCAGGGAAAGCAACTGATTGGCCAGATGAGTCAATCGATCAGTGCCCTGGGCGGCAGTCTCCAGCGTGCTGCGCCAGATATCGGGCTCGGCCGAGCGCAGGCCCAGCTCCAGGCGCGCCTTGAGTGCCGCCAGCGGCGTGCGCAGTTCGTGGGCGGCATCGGCGATGAATTGCGCCTGCTTCTCGAACTGGCCACGCAAGCGCTCGGTAAAGTGATTGAGTGCGCGCACCAGCGGCCACAATTCGCGCTGCACTTCCACCAAAGGCAAGGGGCGCAGATCGTCCGGCTGGCGCTCTTCCACCGCCGTGCGCAAGCGCTCCAGCGGGCGCAACGCAGCACTCACCGCGAACCACACCAGCATCAACGCACCGATTGCCAGCATGCCCAGGCGCAGCAAAGTATCTGCCGCCAGACTGCGGGCCATGCTGACGCGCGCTTCATCGGTTTCCGCCACGCGAATTTCCGCCATGCCATTCATGTTCGGCTCGCTCACGGGCTTGAGCAGGCTCACCACGCGCACGTTCTGCCCGCGGTACTGGGCGTTGTAGAAACGTGCGAGCGCCGGATAGTCATCGGTGCGCGGCGTTCCCGGCGGTGGCGCGGGCAGGTTTTCGTAACCGGAAATCAGCTTCTGATTGATGTCGTTGACCAGGTAGAAAATTCGCCCGGCACTGTCGTAGGCAAAGGTATCGAGGGCCACGTAGGGCACGTCGGCACTGAGGGTGCCGTCGCGCTGGGAGACGCCGGCAGCGATGGTTCGCGCCGACGCCAGCAGGGTCCGGTCATAGGCCGTATCGGCAGCTTCGCGTCCGTTCCAGTAGGCGCTCAAACCACTGGCCAGCATCAACACCACCAGCAGCAGCGCCAGGTTCCACAGCAACCTCCAGCGCAGGCTGCTGGGCTTATGCATCGCGGCTTTCCAGCAAGTAACCGAGGCCGCGGAAGGTCACGATGGCGACCGGCTGACCGTCGAGTTTCTTGCGCAGGCGGTGCACGTAGATTTCGATGGCATCGGGGCTGGCTTCTTCGTCGAGGCCGAACACTTGCGACGCCAGCTGCTCCTTGCTCATCACCCGACCGGGGCGCGCGATCAGGGCTTCGAGCACGGCCTGTTCGCGGGAGGTCAGGGTCAGCAATTCTTCCCCGAGGGTGAAACGCCGGGTTTCCAGGTCGTAGGCCAGCACACCGCAACGCTGAATGCGCTCACCGCCCAGCACGCTGCGGCGCAACAAGGCTTTGACCCGGGCTTCGAGTTCGGTCAGTTCGAACGGCTTGGCCAGGTAGTCGTCGGCGCCGAGGTTCAGGCCGTGGACCCTATCCTTGACGTCGCTGCGGGCGGTCAGCATCAACACCGGCAGGTTCTTGCCCCGCGCCCGCAAACGCGCCAGCACTTCGAAACCATCCATGCGCGGCAAGCCGACATCGAGGATCGCCATGGCGTATTCCTCGCTGCCCAGCGCCAGGTCGGCCGCCACGCCATCGTGCAGGACGTCCACGGTCAGCCCGGTGCTCTTGAGCGCCTGGGCGACACTTTCGGCGAGCTGCAAATGGTCTTCGACGAGCAGAACACGCATGGATCTTTACCTCATTCCGGGATGGTCGACGCCATTCTCTGGCGCGAAGTTTACAGCCGCAACCGCCGCTGTGAAGCCCGAAAACCGTGAAAGTCAGCTGAAAGGTTAGCGAAAGGTTAGCCCGTTACAGTCCAGCCACGGACAGTTTCGACTGCCGTCGCTGCAGCCACACAGCGATACGAAAAACGCCTCGAAGCGTTTTCGACAAATAAGAACAATAAACGGAGTAAGTCATCCATGCAGTCCTTGCAGACCCAGGCTATCGCGCCTGCCCGCCTCTCCCGTTTCAGCCACACTGCGCTTGCCAGCGCTGCCGCCCTTGCCGGCTTTTCGCCGTTGAGCCAGGCCGCATTCTTCGAAGACAGCTCGGCCACTTTCGAAACCCGCAACATGTACTTCAATCGCGACTTTCGCGACGGCACCAGCGCCCAACAGTCCAAGCGTGACGAGTGGGCCCAGGGGTTCATGCTCAATCTGAAATCAGGCTACACCGACGGCACCGTGGGGTTCGGTGTCGATGCGCTGGGCATGATGGGGGTCAAGCTCGATTCGAGCCCGGACCGTACCGGTACCGGCCTGCTGCCGACCGACGATGGGCGCGCCGTCGACGAATACTCCAAGCTCGGCCTGACCGGCAAAATGAAAATCTCCGCCAGCGAGCTGAAATTCGGCACCCTGATCCCGGAACTGCCGATCCTCAAGCCCAATGACGGGCGCATCCTGCCGCAGACCTTCGAGGGCGGCATGCTGACCTCCAAAGAGCTCAAGAACCTGACCTTCACCGGCGGGCGTCTGGATAAAGCCAAGGACCGTGACAGCACCGACTTCGAGGACATTGCCCTCAACAACAAGAACGGCCGTTTCGCTGGCACCGTGGCCGGCAAGCACTTTGATTTTGGCGGCCTGGACTACAAGCTCACCGACAAGATCACCGGCAGCTACCACTTCGCGCAACTCGATGAAGTCTACAACCAGCATTTCCTCGGTTTGATCGCTTCGCAGCCATTTGGCCCCGGCACTTTTGGCACCGACCTGCGGTTTGCCATCAGCGATGACCAGGGCGAGGCCCGTGGCGGCAAGATCGACAACAAGTCCCTCAACGGCCTGGTGAGTTACGCCTTGAGCGGCCACAAATTCAGCGCGGGCTACCAGCACATGTCCGGCGACAGTGCATTCCCGTATGTGGATGGCGCCGACCCGTACCTGGTGAACTTCGTGCAGATCAACGACTTTGCCGGCGCCGAAGAACGCTCCTGGCAAGCGCGTTATGACTTCGACTTCGTCACCCTCGGCGTCCCCGGTCTGACCTTCATGAGCCGTTACGTTAGCGGTGACAACATCAAGCTCAAGAACGGTGACGAAGGCAAAGAGTGGGAACGCAACTCCGAGATTAAATATGTTGTACAAAGCGGCGCGCTCAAGGATGTCGCCGTGCGCCTGCGCAATGCCACCTACCGCTCCAACTACTCTGCTCGCGATGCCGATGAAGTGCGTCTGCTGGTGAGCTATAGCGTTGCCCTTTGGTAATTCAGTGCGTCCATAACAACAACTCCCAAGGAGACTTGAATGAACCTGTCAATGCGTAAAATTGCCCTCGCGGCCAGCGTACTGCTGTTTACCGGCCATGTGCTTGCCGAACCCAAACGCCCGGAATGCATCGCACCGGCCTCGCCCGGCGGCGGTTTCGACCTGACCTGCAAACTGGCGCAAAGCGCGCTGATCAACGAAAAACTGCTGACCAAACCGATGCGCGTGACCTACATGCCCGGCGGCGTTGGCGCAGTAGCCTACAACGCAGTGGTCGCCCAACGTCCGGCCGATGCTGGCACCCTGGTGGCCTGGTCCAGTGGTTCGCTGCTGAACCTGGCCCAGGGCAAGTTCGGTCGTTTCGATGAAAGCCACGTGCGCTGGCTGGCTGCCGTTGGCACCAGCTATGGCGCCATCGCGGTGAAAAGCGATTCGCCCTACAAGACCCTCGACGATCTGGTCCAGGCACTGAAGAAAGATCCGAGCAAAGTGGTGATCGGCTCCGGCGGCACCGTCGGCAGCCAGGACTGGATGCAAACCGCGCTGATCGCCAAGGCCGCCGGGATCAACCCCCGTGACCTGCGTTACGTTGCCCTCGAAGGTGGCGGCGAGATTGCTACCGCCCTGCTCGGCGGCCACATCCAGGTCGGCAGCACCGACATCTCCGACTCCATGCCGCACATCCAGAGCGGCGACATGCGCCTGCTGGCGGTGTTCTCCGACAAGCGCCTGGACGAGCCGGAAATGAAGGACATTCCGACAGCCCGCGAGCAAGGCTACGACATCGTCTGGCCGGTGGTTCGCGGCTTCTACCTCGGGCCAAAAGTCAGCGATGAAGACTATGCCTGGTGGAAGGATTCCTTCGACAAGCTGCTGGCCTCCCCCGAGTTCGCCAAGCTGCGCGACCAGCGTGAACTGTTCCCGTTCGCCATGACCGGCCCGGAACTGGACACCTACGTGAAGAAGCAGGTTGCGGACTACAAAGTGCTGGCCAAAGAGTTCGGCCTGATCCAGTGATCGCCTCTGTCTAGCGGCCGCGGCTCCGTTTGGCGGAGTCGCGGCACAGGAGTTCCCCATGCTCTTACAACGCATTTTTGCTTCGGTGCTGTTGCTGGCCTGCCTCAGCCTGGTGGCGATGGCCTGGCCCTACCAGGCACCTTTTTCCTACGAACCGATCGGCCCGCGAGCCTTCCCCCTGCTGATGCTGGGACTGATGGGCCTGGCGCTGGTGTACATGGTGTATCGCCCTTCGCCGATCAAGCACACCGATGAAGAGCCACCGCTGGATCGCGAAACCCTGACCAAAATTGGTGTTTGCGTACTGTTGCTGCTGGTCTTCGCCGGGCTGTTCGAACCGCTGGGCTTCATTCTCAGCAGCATGCTGGTTGGCATACCGATGGCTCGCCTGTACGGCGGACGCTGGCTGCCGGGCGCGATAATCATCAGCCTGATGAGCGTCGGTCTGTACCTGCTGTTCGACAAAGTCATGGACGTGCCACTGCCTCTGGGCCTGCTCGACGTTCTGGAGAACTGATATGGATACGCTTGGTTATTTGAGTCACGGCTTCGGCGTCGCACTAACCCCTTACAACCTGGTGACCGCCCTCAGCGGCACGCTGATCGGCACCGTCGTCGGCCTGCTGCCGGGGCTGGGGCCGATCAACGGTGTGGCATTGCTGATCCCGATTGCGTTCGCACTGGGCCTGCCGCCGGAGTCGGCATTGATCCTGCTGGCGGCGGTATATCTGGGTTGCGAATACGGCGGCCGGATCAGTTCGATCCTGCTGAATATTCCCGGCGAAGCCTCCACCGTGATGACGACCCTCGACGGCTACCCGATGGCCCGTCAAGGCCTGGCCGGTGTTGCCCTGTCGCTGTCGGCCTGGAGTTCGTTCATCGGCGCTTTCATTGCCACCTGCGGGATGGTGGTGTTCGCGCCGATACTGGCGAAATGGGCGATTGCCTTCGGCCCGGCGGAATACTTCGTGCTGATGGTGTTTGCGATTGTCTGTCTCGGCGGCATGGCTGGCGACCGCCCGCTCAAGACCTTCATCGCCGCGCTGATCGGGCTGTTTCTGTCGACGGTCGGCATTGACGCCAACAGCGGTGTGTACCGCTTCACCGGCGATAACATCCACCTCACCGACGGCATTCAATTCGTAGTGCTGGTGCTGGGCCTGTTCTCCATCAGTGAAATCCTGTTGCTGCTGGAAAAAACCCACCGTGGCCAGGAAGCCTTCCAGGCGACCGGGCGCATGCTGTTCAACTTCAAGGAAGCCGCTTCGGTGTTCTGGGTGAACATGCGTTGTGGCGTGCTCGGTTTCATCATGGGCGTACTGCCCGGCGCAGGTGCAACGCTGGCCAGTGCGGTGGCCTACATGACCGAGAAACGCATTGCCGGCCCAAGCGGCAAATTCGGCCAGGGCGACAAACGCGGTCTTGCGGCCCCGGAAACCGCCATCGGTGCCGAAGCCTGCGGCGCGCTGGTGCCGATGCTGACCCTCGGCGTTCCCGGCTCGGGTACCACGGCGGTGATGATCGGTGCGCTGTCGCTGTACAACATCACGCCCGGCCCCCTGCTGTTCCAACAGCAACCGGACATCGTCTGGGGCCTGATTGCGTCATTGTTTATCGCCAACATCATGCTGGTGATCCTCAATATCCCGATGATCCGCATCTTCACCAAAATCCTCGCCGTGCCGAACTGGGCGCTGGTGCCGATGATTGCGATCATCACCGCTATCGGCGTGTACGCGGTGCATGCCACCACCTTCGACCTGTTCCTGATGATCGGTATCGGCATCTTCGGCTACATCCTGCGCAAGCTCGATTTCCCGCTGTCGCCGGTGCTACTGGGTTTCATCCTTGGCGGCTTGATGGAGCAGAACCTGCGTCGGGCGCTGTCGATCTCCAACGGTTCGCTGGACATCCTCTGGTCGAGCGGCATCACCGTCGGTGTCTGGGGGTTGATCGTGGTCATGCTGCTGGTGCCGATTGTGCGCATCTGGCGTAAACGCTCAGTGGCGCAACGCGTTGTCGCCGATGTCTGATCGGTCCCCCTTCAAACTCTGGTGGGGAACCCCGCTGGTCGGCCTGCTGGGCGGTTATCTCGCCAGCCAGGTCGGCTGGCCTTTGCCGTGGATGGTCGGCTCGTTGCTGGCGATCATCCTCGTGCGCTGCCTGACACCCTGGCAATTGGCCGAAATCCCTGGCGGACGCAAGTGCGGCCAGTGGATCGTCGGTATCGGCATCGGCCTGCACTTCACCCCGGTGGTGATGGAGCAGGTGCTGAGTCATTTCGGTTTGATTTTCTTTGGTGCGTTGGTCACCAGCCTGTCCGCCGTGGTCGGCGTGTGGCTGATGCGCCGTACCGGAGAAGATCGCGCCACGGCGTTCTTTTCCAGCATGCCCGGCGGTTCCGGGGAGATGGTCAACCTCGGCGCCCGCAATGGTGCGGTACTCAGCCGTGTGGCGGCGGGGCAGAGTTTGCGGGTGTTGGTCGTGGTGCTGTGCGTGCCGGCAGCCTTCAAGTATTTGTTGGGCGACGGTGCGCCGATTTCCCACTCTGGCAGCATCGATTGGCGCTGGCTGGCGGTATTGTTTCCCGCTGGCGCGTTGGCGGCCTGGATCTGGGAGCGCCTGCGTCAACCCAACCCCTGGCTGTTCGGGCCGTTGCTGGTCAGTGCGGCCGTCAGCATCGGCTGGGACCTGCACATCGGCTTGCCCGACGGCGGTAGCCAGATTGGCCAATGGTTGATCGGCAGCGGTCTGGGCTGTCACTTCAACCGGCAGTTTTTCCGGCGTGCGCCGTCGTTCATGGGGCGCACCCTGATCGGCACGGTGTTGACCATGCTGATCGCCACGGCGGCGGCATTGGGTTTGAGTGCGCTGACCCATCTGGATCTGCGTTCACTGACCTTGGGCATGATGCCCGGCGGGATTGCCGAGATGAGCCTGACAGCGGAAACCCTGCAACTGTCGGTGCCGCTGGTGACGGCGATGCAGGTGATGCGGCTGTTGTTTGTGTTGTTTCTGGCGGAGCCGTTGTTCAAGTACTGGAACCGGGGTCCGGATTCAGTCTGATAGACCGAGTTGCCTTCATCGCGAGCAAGCTCGCTCCCACAGGGTTCGCGTGATCCTTGTGGGAGCGAGCTTGCTCGCGATGGGGCCCTCTTGCTCAGCCCATCAAACCGGCGGCAACCGCCACTCGATCGGCGTCTCGCCATTCTGTTCCAGAAATTTATTGGTCCGGCTGAAGTGCCCGCAACCGAGAAAGCCGCGATAGGCCGACAGCGGTGACGGATGCACCGAAGTCAACACCAGATGCTTGGTCGCATCGATCAGCTTCTGCTTGCTCTGGGCATGGGCGCCCCACAGCATGAAGACCAGGTGCGGTTGCTGTTGGCTGACCACTTCAATGATTCGATCCGTGAAAAACTGCCAGCCCTTGTCCTTGTGCGCATTGGCGTTGGCACGCTCCACGGTCATGGTGGTATTGAGCATCAACACGCCCTGCTCGGCCCAGCTTTGCAAGTAGCCATGGCTGGGAATGTCGATGTTCAGGTCGCGTTTGAGCTCTTTATAAATGTTCACCAGCGACGGCGGCGCCGGCACGCCCGGTTGCACCGAGAAGCACAGGCCATGGGCCTGGCCCGGGCCGTGATAAGGGTCCTGCCCGAGGATCACTACCTTGACCTTGTCCAGCGGCGTGGAATTGAGCGCGTTGAAAATCATCGGCCCCGGCGGATAGATCTCCTTACCGGCCGCCCGCTCCTGTTGCAGGAAGTTTCGCAACTCTGCCATGTAGGGCTGGTCGAATTCGGCACGCAGTGCCTCCTTCCAGCCCGGTTCGAGTTTGATACGGTCGTCAGCAGTCATGGTTACATCCGGCAAAAACAATGGGGCGAACCCTAGGAAAGCGCATCACGCTTGTCAATTGATCTGACGCAGATCCGGCACTTTCCCACACAGCGATCATACTTAACCCTCAAATTCCCGATCGAGGTCACGATGAATCTGCACTTCGAAGAACTCACCGGCACCGACGGCGCGCGCATCGGCATCGCCAGCCTGGATGCCGAAAAGTCCCTGAACGCCCTGTCCCTGCCGATGATCAACGCCCTGCGCGACCGAATGGGGGCCTGGGCCAAGGATCCGCAGATCGTCTGCGTTCTATTGCGCGGCAACGGTGCCAAGGCCTTTTGCGCCGGCGGCGAAGTGCGCAGCCTGGTGGAAGCCTGTCGCGTCCATCCGGGCGAAGTACCGCCACTGGCCGCGCAGTTCTTTGCGGCGGAATATCGCCTGGACTTCAAACTTCATACCTACCCGAAACCGCTGATCTGCTGGGGCCACGGCTATGTGCTCGGCGGTGGCATGGGACTGTTGCAAGGGGCAGGCATTCGCATCGTCACGCCGAGCAGCCGCTTGGCCATGCCGGAGATCAGCATCGGCCTGTACCCTGACGTTGGCGCCAGTTGGTTTCTGTCGCGCCTGCCCGGCAAGCTCGGGTTGTTCCTGGGCCTGACCGGTGCGCACATGAACGGCCGCGATGCCATCGACCTGGACCTGGCCGATCGTTTCCTGCTCGATGAGCAGCAGCCGGAATTGATCGAAGGCCTGTTGCAATTGAACTGGCAGGAACAGACACCCATGCAGCTCAACAGCCTGCTCAAGGCCTTGCAGCAGGAAGCCGCGGCGCAGATGCCCGAAGCCCAGTGGCTGCCGCGCCGCCAGCAGATCGACGAACTGCTGGATGTCAGCGACGTGCGTTGCGCCTGGAAGGCCATCAGCGCCTTGCGCGATCACACCGACCTGTTGCTGAGCCGCGCAGCCAGGACCCTGAGCGAAGGCGCTCCGCTGACCGCTCGTCTGGTGTGGGAGCAGATCATTCGAGCCCGACACCTGTCATTGGCCGAAGTCTTCCAGATGGAATACACCCTGAGCCTCAACTGCTGTCGGCATCCGGAATTCAGCGAAGGCGTACGTGCCCGGCTGATCGACAAGGACCAGAAGCCGCACTGGCACTGGCCGGACATCAACAACGTGCCGGATGCGGTGGTAGAGGCGCATTTTCACAAGGCTTGGGAAGGTCGGCATCCGCTGGCGGATTTGTCCGAATACTGAAAACTGCACACAACACTGTGGGAGCGGCGGTGCGACGATTCGACTTGCTCGCGAAAGCGTCATCTCAGCAACATTGATGTTGACTGACACTCCGCCTTCGCGAGCAAGCTCGCTCCCACATTCAGAGTTGTGTTTTGTACAAAGCTATCGGTGGCCGCCCCGCCCGCTGCGATAGCCTCGACCGTTTCCGCGATAGTCGTTGTTCCAGTTCCCGCGGTTACGGCCGTCCCAGCCATGGTTCTGATGCGTGCGGTAGTCGCCACGCGACGGCTGATAGTAACGAGGGGCCGACTGGTAATGGCGCGATGGTTGATACATCCGCGGCTGCGAGTAATAGCGCGACGGTTGATAGATCCGTGGCTGTGAGTAATAGCGCGGTGTCGGCTGGTAATACCGCGCTGGCGGCACGTAGTACCGGGGCGGCGGTGTGTAGTAACCGCCACCATTGGAGTAGTAGGAACTCCCCCCGGCGTAATAGGTTGGCGATGGCGAGGTATAGACCTCGGAACTGTAGTAACTGCCTCCTTCATCGTAATAAGGCACGCACCCACCAAGGGACAATCCCAACACAGCTAACAGAATAATTCGACAGAGCATGGCGGCCTCCTGGACCGCGGGTAAGCCACACCAACGACGCTGGCAGGCGACAGACAAATGTTCGGTGACTGTCGAAAGATCAGACACCGAATTCGGAATCTGGTGCGCCCTCGAAACAAGTGGAAACATCTGGCCGATGAAAGGTTTTTCATTCGTTCGCGCCCTGATTAACGGTGGCCACCTCGATGTCCACCGCCATGATGTCCGTGTCCGCCGCCGTGGCCACGGTAGTAACCATGCCCACCGTAGTAATAGGCGCGATAACCACCGTAATAACGCGGACCGTAGTAACCGTAGTAATAGGGCGAGTAGTAGCCGGGGTAGTAATAAGGTCCCCCGTAGACGTCGGCAGGACCGGCGTAGTAGTAGCAGCCAGACAATCCAAGACCCAGTACTGCACCTAACAATAATCGACGCAACATGGTGGCCTCCGTAAAGACCTGTAACAGCAGTCGGCACGCTCCGACTTACACCTGTTTTGACTGGCATTCCCCTGCCAAGTGCGACGTCACACCCACCGTCTGATCAGCGGCGGACAGGTTCCAATGCGGTGCACACGAGCACCATCAAAGTGCCGCCTCATTCACGCTGGCGGCGGGCGTAACCCTTCGTGGAATGTGGGAACGACCATTCGCGGCACACATAGAGCAGTTATTTCCCCGCAGTGCCATTAGAATGCAACCATCGGATGACTGCCAATGGAACTGCCATGCCGCTTCGCTCTCCGCTGTATTCTCAACGTTTGTTGGTTCTCACGCTGGTCGCGTTGCTGGGCGCAGGTTTCCTCGCCACCTCCTTCCTCAGTTACTACGCCTCCCGGGCCTCGATCCGCGACAACATCGTCAACACCGAACTGCCGCTGACATCGGATACGGTCTACTCGGAAATCCAGAAAGACCTCGTCAGGCCGATCCTGATTTCCTCGATGATGGCCCGCGACACCTTCATGCGCGACTGGGTGGTCAATGGAGAACAGGACTCCGACCAGATGACCCGTTACCTCAACGAGGTCATGACCCACTACGGCGCCTACACCGCGTTCTTCGTCTCCAACACCAGCCTGACCTACTACCACGCCAAGGGTGTGCTCAAGCAGGTCAAGACCACCGAGCCCCGCGATGCCTGGTACTTTCGCGTGAGGGACATGAAGGATCCGTACGAGATCAACGTCGACCCGGATCTCGCCAACAAGGACAACCTGACCTTCTTCATCAACTACAAGGTCTACGACTACAACAGCCGATTCATCGGCGCGGCCGGGGTTGGCCTGACCGTCGACGCCGTGATCAAGCTGATCGACAAGTACCAGCAGCGTTATCAACGCAGTGTGTATTTCGTCGACAACTTCGGGCGCCTGGTGCTCACCGGCGCCGAAGGGGGTCCGCAGGGTGCGCACATCGGGCAGAAACTCAGCGAACTCGACAGCATGAAAGACCTGGTCAGCCGGCTGCCCAAACCCCACAGCGGCAGCTATGAATACTCCGTGCAGGGCCAGGGGCATTTCCTCAACGTGCGGTTTATCCCGGAGCTGAACTGGTACCTGTTCGTCGACAAACGCGAAGACAGCGCCCTCGGTGAAATCCGCCAGTCGCTGTACCTCAACCTGCTGATCTGCCTGCTGGTCACCTTGATCGTGCTGGCCCTGCTCAACCGGGTGATCAAACGCTATCAGGACAAGATCCAGGCCCAGGCCATCCTCGACAGCCTGACCGAACTGCCCAACCGTCGCGGCTTCGATCTGCTGGCCGCGCAGGCCATGCACGAAGCCCGGCGCGAGCCCAAGCCGCTGACCGCTTTGCTGCTGGACCTGGACCACTTCAAGGCGCTGAACGACACCTACGGCCACCTGGCCGGCGACCAGGTACTGATCGGTTTCGCCCGGGATCTGGAAAGTTGCCTGCGGCACTCCGACATCGTCTGCCGCTGGGGTGGTGAAGAGTTCATCGTGCTGCTCAAGGACACCGACGGTAAGACCGGTCTGATGATTGCCGAGAAAATTCGTCAGCACGTGGAACAACAGCGCTATGCCTACAACAGTCAGGCCTTGCATGTGACCGTCAGCATCGGCCTCACCACCCAGCAGCCCGATGACACCTTGCACAGCCTGCTGTCACGGGCGGATCATGCGATGTATCGGGCCAAGCAAACTGGCCGTAACCGAACCTGCGTGGAAAAACCTCACTCCAGCTATGAACCAGCCTGACCTCTGCCCGGCCTGCGGTGCACCCAACGACTGCACCCTGGCCGATCCGCGAACCGCCGACCGCGCCTGCTGGTGCTACGGCGTCAGCATCGACCCGGCGGTGCTCCAGGCGCTGCCGGCGGAACTGCGCGACGCCTCGTGCCTGTGCCCGCGCTGCGCTGAAGTCGAGGCGCAGTTGCAAGCAGCGTCCGGGTCGATCAAGTAAGATGCGCGCCCCTGTCCTTACCGATCCTTAAGTCATGCGTGTCGACCGTTTCCTCAGCAACCTGCCGTGCTTCAACCGTAAGCAGGTGCGCTTGTTGCTGGTGGAAAAACGCGTCAGGGTTGACGGAAAAGTCGTCAGCGACCCGCACAGCGAAGTCCGCGAATTCAGCCGCGTCGAAGTCGACAACGAGGTGCTGCAGGCCGGTAAACCCCTGCGCCATTTCATGTTGCACAAGCCCGCCGGATGCGTCAGCGCCACCCGGGATCCGCAGCACCCGACCGTGCTCGATTTGATCCATGAACCGGACAAGGACGAACTGCACATCGCCGGACGCCTGGACTTCAACACCACCGGCCTGATGCTGATCACCAACGACGGCAGCTGGTCGCGGCGCCTGACCCAGCCGCAGACCAAATTGCCCAAGGTCTATTACGTCGAAACCGAGCAGGACATCGGCCCCGAGTACGCGATCAAATTCAACGAAGGGCTGTACTTCGCCTTCGAAGACCTCACCACGCAACCGGCCGGGCTAGAGCGGCTCGGGCCGAAATCGGCACGCCTGAGCATTGTCGAGGGCCGTTATCACCAGGTGAAGCGCATGTTCGGCCACTTCGACAACAAGGTGCTGCGCCTGCATCGCGAACGCATGGGGCCGCTGGTCCTCGACGACGCGTTGAGACCGGGCGAATATCGCCCGCTGACCGACGAAGAGATCGGATCGATCTAAACGCGCGACCGCTCAGCAGAAAGTTGTCGAACAATTTACCAACGGCACTTGCGCAATGATGTGACCCCTGCTTGAATCAGGACGTCGGCCGAAATGTGACCGATGAGTCACCCCATACTTCTAAGAAACTTTTTGCCGGTAGGAACCCAAGGGTTCCGGCCTCATCCGGCAGACTGCCCGCCAATAACAATACCCGTCGACCGGACTGCAATGGATCGACATGGGCCTCTCAAATTCCAGGCGTATGCCTACCTGTCACAAAGCTCGTGCAATCTCATTTGCGCGCATACCCGCTTGCCAGGAGTCTTATGACATGAGGCCAGAAATCGCTGTGCTGGATATACAGGGTCAGTATCGGGTTTACACGGAGTTCTATCGCGCAGACGCCGCAGAGAAGACCATTATCTTGGTCAACGGCTCGATGGCCACGACTGCGTCGTTTGCACAAACCGTGAAAAACCTCCATCCGCAGTTCAACGTCGTCTGCTACGACCAGCCCTACGCGGGCCGGTCAAAAGCCCACAACCTGCATGAAAAAATGCTCACCAAGGAAATCGAAGGGCAGATCCTGCTGGAGCTGATCGACCACTTCGCCGCCGAGCACGTGCTGTCGTTTTCCTGGGGCGGTGCCGCGACCATGATGGCATTGTCGCAACGGCCACGGCGCATCGAAAAAGCCGTGATCAGCTCGTTCTCCCCGGTGATCAACGCGCACATGCTCGACTACCTCGAGCGCGGCGTCGAACACCTCGGCAACCTGGACCGCGACCGGGTCGGGCACCTGGTGAACGACACCATCGGCAAACACCTGCCGTCGTTGTTCAAGCGCTTCAACTATCGCCACGTCAGCTCCCTGGCCGAACATGAGTACGGGCAGATGCACTTCCACATCAGCGACGTGCTGCACAGCGACCGCCAGTGCTACCTGCACGCGGCGAAGAAAATCGACGTGCCGGTGCTGTTCCTCAACGGCGAATGGGACGAATACACCGCCGCCGACGACGCACGGTTGTTCGCCGGCCACGTGCAACACAGCACGTTCAGCACCATTCAGGCCACCGGCCACTTTCTCGACATGGAGCACAAAGCCGCCTGCCGAGACAGCCGCAACGCACTGATGGGCTTCCTGAAACCAGCGCAACTCGAAAGCCGACCGCGTTACCACAACGTCCAGGAACACCATGCATTGGCAGGCTGAAGTAGCGTCATCGCGAGCAAGCCCCGCCCTGCTGCGTTAAACGTATTGCGCAGGCGCGAGGCTTGCCCGCGATCGACCGTCATGCGGTCCGGGCTTTTTTGTCACATCTGCGTTAAACCCGCTCCACGTAAAGAAAAACTTCAAATCGCCGGCCGTATCTGGTACAAAGTCAGCGCTCTGAGCGGGTGTCGTATAATGGCATTACTCCAGCTTCCCAAGCTGATAACGAGGGTTCGATTCCCTTCACCCGCTCCAATCGAATTTTGATCTCACGTCAGGGTGGTTTTGACGGGGGATGCAGAGACAGAAAAAACCGGCCTTGATGGCCGGTTTTTTTGTGTCCGGGATTTGGATTAGCTTCTCCAAACTCTGAAAATTAGCGTTTTTGCGCAAGAACCGGGTTTTGTTAACGTTTTTCTTATCCCGATAAAGGATTTCTTCCACGGAGTCAGAGATTGCATCTCTTCGAAACGAAGACTACTATCTCCCAAAATGGGAGGAAGTGCAGTGCGTGTGATTGCAAAAGGGACATTGCGGGAGTTCTGGGAAAGTAGCCCGGCTTATGCTGACTCCGAAACACCACTGGTTGAATGGTATCGGCACATGGAGAAAGCCGTTTATGGCACGCCGCAAGAGGTTAAAGCGGAGCTGAGAACGGCCAGCATCCTCAAGGGTGGCAGGGTTGTATTCAACATCGGTGGCAACAAATACCGGGTAATCATGGCAATCGACTATCAGCGCCAGCTCGGTTTCATACGATTCGTTGGCACCCACACCCAGTACGATCAGATCAACGCGGAGACCGTGTGATGGACATTAAACCTATTCGCAATCAAGAAGACCTGACTGCTGCATTTGCACGGGTGGAACAATTGTGGGGAGCTGAAATTGGTTCGCCTGAAGGCGATGAGCTGGAAATTCTGGCGCTGCTCATCGAGAAATACGAAGACGAGCATTACCCGATGCCGCCCTCCGATCCGATTGAGGCAATTAAATTTCGCATGGACCAGCAAGGCCTGACCCCTCGCGATCTGGAACCCTTCATTGGTACGAGCGGAAGGGTATCTGAGGTGCTGAACCGCAAACGTAAATTGAGCCTGTCGATGATCAAGCGCCTGCACGACGGGTTGCGGATTCCTTACGAAAGCTTGCTGGCGGGTGTTGCCTGATGGCGTAGACCTCCCTCCAGATTTCAGCCTCAGTACAGGTTGTCTGACGGGAGATATGGAGAACAAAAAACCGGCCCAAGTGGCCGTTTTTTTGTGCGCGGGATTTGGTGATGCGTCTGCCAACGCTAGTACTAAGGGCCCACTTTTAAAGGCCCAACGGAGATCAACGCTCAAAAAAGCAACGTCCTACACGACACTGGGAAATGTCCGTACACTTGCGCATTGCTGTGCTTTTGCCACGAGGCCTATAGTCCGAGCGCGCCAAAAATGGCGTATCGGGTTTGGCGACTTGATGGCAAAGCATAGAAACCTCCGAGCTGTCTCGGAGCGTTTCTGAACGCACTTGGCTACCTGTTTATGGTGGCTGTGCGTGGGAGACCTTCGGGTCTGCCGGTTTGCCTTGTCCCGGTTCGCCAACCTGCGTACAGCTGCCACCCTTTGTTTGGCGACACTGAGTGGTAGTTCACTTCAATTCAAGGAATCACTCATGAATGAATATATGGCTTTAACCAGCAACGCCGACGACCTCCCCTCTCTCTACGTCAACACCACCCAACCCCTGCACTCCCTGCTCAGCACCGCCAGTTACAGAATTCGAGCCGTCACTCAGCTCCTGGAAAACCTCGCGATGCGTGGCGACCTGAGCTCCGACACAGTGGTCCTGAGCGACTTCGCATTGCTCTGCTGCGTGCCATTGCGCGATGGATGCGATGTGCTTGATGTAATCGCTCGACGCATGGATGCAGAACCCTCCTGACAGTCCACCCGGCGCCTTTCGGGGGCGCCATTTGGGGTTCATAACCTCACCCGCTGTGTTCACGGAGGACCATGAACATGTTTTACCCGATTGCGATTTTCATGGACGACGACGAACATGCGTGGGGTGTTGAAGTCCCGGATGTGCCAGGTTGTTTTAGCGCCGGTGAAGATCTGGAAGATGCAATAGCCATGGTTCAACAAGCCATTGAGGGGTATTTCGAGATGCTCGCCGAGAACGGTGCACCCTTCCCCTCAGCCAGCAGCGTTACCCTGCACACATCTAATCCAAAGTACGCTGGCTGTACGTGGGCGCTGGTGGAAGTCGACGTGATCGAGTAACTGATTGGAGCCCCTGATATGATTCAAAACAGTGGGTTGGTGTTCAGCGCTGAATGTGACCCTGCCACCTGGACGCTCATATCTTTTGCGTATAGATCACCGCAAGCGAGTAAAGATGCCGTAGAGCTGCGTTGAGCCCAGCAACAGTTCCCTTATTCTCCCGGCTCATCCTTCGCCTGGAGATCAACATGCACAATTCAGAGTTGGGAATCATGATCATTTCATTGATCGGGTTGTTCGGCTTTGCGTCCTTTGCCTTTGAGTACTTGAGTGCCCGGCGCTCAAAAAAGAACAAGCCACAGTGATTTTTCAAAACCATAAAAAGGGGCAGATGACGCTCATCAACTGTCCCTGTTTTGCTTCAGCGGGTCGCGACGATAAACAGTCGCGGAAACGGCAACAGCACCGAACCATCGGCCAAGGCCGGATACGCCCGTTCGATAGCAGTCTGATATTGCTTCAGATACTGCGCCCGTTCCGCCTCGTCCAACGGATCGAGAAACGGTCGCAAGCCACTGCCCTTGAACCACTCCACCACGCCAGACGCACCGCCCGCGAGCGGATGATGGTAAGTGGTGCGCCACACATCGACGCGGGTGCAACAGGCTTTCAAAATCGAATAGTAGCCACTGGCATCGACCATTTCGGTCCTCTGCCCAGCGGCACCTGCCAGCTTGCCGACCCATGGGCCATCAGCGGCGACTTCACGCATCAAGCGGTGCGAGTGTTCATTCAGGTTGTCAGGCATCTGGACGGCCAGGCTGCCACCCGGCGCCAGTTTGCTCACCAGCGATGGTAGCAAGGTGGCGTGATCAGGCACCCACTGCAACACCGCGTTGGCGAAAATCACATCGAACGGGCCACTGTCATTCCAGGTGTCGATGTCGGCGATGTCGAATTGCACCTGCGGCAAGCGCTTGCGCGCGGCGTCAATCATGTCGCTGGAACTGTCCAGCCCACGCACCGTGGCATCGGCAAAGCGCTCCACCAGCAACTCGGTGGAGTTGCCGGGCCCACAACCGATATCGATGGCCAAGCGCACGTCCCCGGCGGGGACGGCCGCCAGCAGGTCACGGGCGGGACGGGTGCGTTCATCTTCAAAAGCGACGTACTGTTTGGCGGACCAACTCATTGCGTTCTCCTGTCGGTACGTTGTCGTGATCTGGGCAGACCACCAGTTCACTACGATACATCGGCCAATAGGCTCTGCTCTATTCCACCTTTGTTGCGAAAACTTTTGTGGGAGCGAGCTTGCTCGCGATGGCGATTGCACAGTCAACATCGTCGTCGACTGACATGGCGCTATCGCGAGCAAGCTCGCTCCCACAGTTTTTCACCTTAACTGATCGGCCTAGGCTCTATTAGCCAGTTTTTTCGTCGCTAGACAGCAATCTTAATCGTAGTACCCGACAGTCTTCTTCAAATGATCCGAGTACTCGTAAATGTCATCAACGGAGTTGATTGCATGCCGGGTTTCATTCTTCTCTTCGTCAAATATGCCGATGTATTTCTGTGATCGGTTGAAGTGCAGTCGGCAGATCGGCTTGCGGTTGTTGTCGTCGAGCAGGATGCCGAAGTAACTCTGTGTGTCACGCTGAACAATCCGCTTGGCATCAACAACCGACCGAACCACGGCCCGGACGATGTGATAGCCCTCCAGTTCTTCCAATGTCGTCAGAACTTTGTCCTCTGACTCATCTCGAACATCGGATTGTTCAGTGTCACCAGTAGCGACTGGTAAAGAGGCCTGCGCAGGCTGGAGGGCGCCACTCATTGCCGACTTGAGCCTGTCATTGATTTGGTCGTTGAGAAACTGCACCACAGCCTTTCTCGTGAGCTCATGGAACTGTTCTCGGACCTTCTGAGTAATCACTCCGTCGTAAACCCGAGAAGCAAACACTTTCACGAAGTCGTCGTCAGGCTTGCTTACCTGAGAAGCAATCACCTTCTTGATTTGGCTGACGTACTTCAGCTCACCTGCGGCGCTGATGATCGACTCCACATCGAATGCAGATTTGGTGAGTTTCACCAACTCTGGGACGGAATACTCGTCGATATCCAGCAGGTCGAGTTCAAGGAATGGCTTCTCGTCCATTTTGTTTGGCGCGTCCAGGTCAGTGAAAAACTTATAGACCTGGCCATTGGTGAGAATGGAGATTCGAGCGCTGGTGACATGAAAATAGCGGAACAGCTGGGAGGCATGATTGATATGCAGCGGCTCACCAATTTTTTTGCACTCGATGAGAATCTGAACCTCACCAGCCTTCATGATTGCGTAATCAATTTTCTCCCCTTTCTTCGTTCCAATATCGCAAACGAATTCAGGTGTCACTTCCGTCGGATCGAAAACATCGTAGCCCAGTACCGTACTGATAAAGGGCATGACAAAAGCATTCTTGGTCGCTTCTTCCGTTTGAATGGCAGCGCTCTGCAAACGAACTTTGGCAGCGAGACTTGCTAACTTTTCGAAGAATTCCATGAGTAGCCTCTTTTCCGGTTTCGATCCGTGTGAACACATGCTGGCAAATTGACTGCCATTGATACTAGACACAAACCGATACAAAGGAAGATTCCCACCCAAAATTAAGATCTTGCCTACCTCCATGCTTCATTGGTTTGCAACCCCAGCCGAATTTTCATTCTCCCGCCACTGTCTGAAAAATCAGGCGCCCCCTCAAAAGGAACACGGTCATGAAATTCGCAAAAATCGCGCAGAAACTCGCCCTCTGGGCCGGTAGCCCCAAGACATTCATGAGCGCGTTGATCCTGATTTTCCTGTGGGGTTTGAGCGGGCCGATTTTTCATTTCAACGATACGTGGCAACTGGTCATCAATACCTCGACCACCATCATCACGTTCCTGATGGTGTTCCTGATTCAAAACACGCAGAACCGCGACACCGACATCCTGCATTTGAAAGTCGACGAATTGCTGCGGGTGACCAAGGAGGCGCAACAGGCCATGCTCGGGCTTGAGGCGTTGGACCTCAAGCAACTGGAGGCGCTGCGCAGGCACTACCGCGCCATGGGCGAGAACCAGGTGTTCGACCTCGACGGCCTGAACCCAACGCATAACCCCAAGCCGCATCTGGACCAGTGCTGAACAGAAAAACGGCGCGTGACTGAAGCCCCGCGCCGTTTGTGTTCAAACCTTCAGGTCAACGACTGGCTTGCAACGCCTTGGCCATTTCCAGGTGATTTTGCAGTTTAGGCAGGGTTTCTTCGGCGAACGCCTTGATTTGCGGCACGTCGGTGGTCTGCGCCTCCTGCTGCAGCTGTTCGATGGCTTCCTGCGTGGTCTTCACCTGACTGGCGGTATAGGCCTCATCGTAGGTCGCCCCATCCATGACTTGTGGCATCAGGGCTTTGGCCTTTTCGACAATTTCTTCCCGGGGGGCGACCGGTATATCCAGTTGTTTGGCGATTTTAGCCAGGTGCTGGTTCGCCGTGGTGCGGTCGTTGATGACGATAATGGTGTAGTCCTTGACCTCTTTGGACTCGGCTTTCTGGTGCGCCAGGCGACTTGCTTCAATATCGGCAATACCTTTTGCCGAGGCCTCGTCGATGAACTCGGCAGTCGACTGGGCAAAGACGCCGCTGGCAAACAGGCCCAATAACGTGGCAAGACTGGTATTACATAATCGGGTGGCCATCCGGTTCATGGTCGCGCCCTCCTCTTCAAATTCAAACGGGAGCTTTCGCCCCCGCTTCTCAATCAAAACCACCATCATCCATTACTTGGATTTCTGTCCGGGCTTGCGGCCCATGTCGGGTTTCGCAGGCTCTTTGTCGACAGTCGTCGTGGTGGTTTTCCCACCCTTGCGACCGGCTTCAGAGGCCTTCGTTCGATCATTGGCGAAGTTCCCCGAGTTCGAGTTTCTTGAATTAGGCATGATTCTCTTCCTCTTGGTGGTAGTCGCGGCGAGCTGTAGCCCGCATAGAATCTGAATTTGCGCGCCCCAAAAGGTTTAGAAAATTACGTGGATGCCACGACGAACGGTGCGCGGTTTTTCAGACCAGTCGCAGGTGATGCTCGCGTTTGGCGCAGTACATCGCCTCGTCGGCATGCCGGAACAATTGCTTCTCTTCGGTGCCGTGATCGGGGTATCGGGCGACGCCGATGCTGGGCTGGATATTCAGGCTGTGCCCGTCCAGGCGCAGGGGCTGACCCAGGACCTGACGGACTTTCTCGACCACAAGGTCGGTATCGTCCGCCGCGTGAATGCTGTGCAGCAACACCACGAACTCATCGCCGCCGATGCGGGCCACGGTGTCGATTTCCCGCACGCAGCCCTTGAGCCTGTTGGCCACCGCTTGCAACAGCATGTCGCCGACCGCGTGCCCAAGGGTGTCGTTGACTTGCTTGAAGCGGTCAAGGTCGACGTACAGCAGCGCCATGCGCCCGCCGCCCTCCCGGGCCAATTGCAGTGACGCCTTGAGCCGTTCGCGTAGCAGCTCGCGGTTGGGTAACTGGGTCAGTTGGTCGTACTGGGCCATGTGTTGCAGGCGGGCGTGCAATTGCTTGCGCTCGATGGCGGTGGCGACCTGGGCGCAGACGTATTGCAGCAGCTCCTTGTCTTGCTCGGTGTAGCGTTCGCCGCCCGGAATGCTTTTGACGATCAGCGCGCCGATGGTGCCGTTTTGCGAACTCAGCGGCACACCCAGCCAACAGGGTGCGTTCTGTTCGGTCTGCAGCATTTCGAAGCCGGCAAGAGGTGGGCACTGGCCCGGAGTCAACAGGATCGGCTGCCCCGTGCAGATCACCTCGACACACAGGCGCCCGGTCATGGTTCCAGGCTGTTCGGGCTGTGGCTCGTGGTCATCGACGTGATAGGGAAAGTTCAGCTGTGCGCAGTGCTGGTCGTACAGCGCCACGGAAAAACTCAATGCCGGCAGCCATTCGCCGATGATCATGTGGATGCGTTTGAACAACGCCAGCAGATCCTCTGCCGCATGGGCCGCTTCGGAAATCGCATACAACGCTGCCTGCCGGGACTCGGCCTGCTTACGCTCGGTGATGTCACGAGCAACGGCGATGCGCAGTTGATCGTCCTCGGACCAGCGTGCCGACCAGAGGATGTGCACCACACTGCCATCCTTGCGCAGGTAGCGGTTTTCGAAGTTGAGCTTGGGCTCACCGCCCATGATCTCCCGGGCGGCGTCGAGGGTGCGCTGGCGATCGCCCGGGTGCACCATGTCGATCATCGCCTCGCCGATCATCTCATCGGCGCTGTAGCCAAAAATGCGCTCGCATGCCGCGCTGACAAAGACGAAGCGGCCCTGCTTATCCACCGCACAGACGGCGTCCAGCAACAGATCGATATAACTCGCCAGCGGCGCGGAATTCCGGTTTTCCATGGTTCAGCGTGGGTGCCCCGATAATGCAGCGCTCTTCAATCATCCCTGCCCCGTCAGCCTTGCATCCCTGTGATTACATTCAAGCCTTTTCCGGCATCAGCCCCGGCAACGCATGGACCAGCGCATTAATGGCGAAACCGATGAACATTACCCCGCACAACCGGGTGATTGCCAGTTCATGACGCTGGTACAAGGTGCGCACTCGCCGTGCACCGACGATGCCGATGAGAATAGCGTAGGCGAGCAACCCGCCGACGAAACTCAGGGCGATCAGCGCCGGCAGCATTGACCAGTTGAGCAGTTCCGCGCGACTCGACAGCAATGCCGTGAACGTCGCCACCGCCACTGGATAGGCCTTGGGATTGGTCAGGCCAAACAGGATGCCGTGCCAGAACGGCTGCCGCGCCGGGCCCTGCGGCGCATCACCGCTGCTACGCCGGGCGCGCACAGCACGCCAGCCGAGCCAGAACAGGTACAGGCCGCTGAGCACACCGAGCACGTCAAACGCCGTACTGCCGATCTCCCGCGCACCGACAATCGCGATCAGCGCCGTGCTGCACCAGAGCACATCACCGAGCAAATGCCCGCACAGAAACCCCGCCCCGGCCCGTCGCCCATGGGCCGCGCCAATGCCGAACACCGCCAGCACACCCGGCCCCGGGGTGATGCCGTAGATAAAACCCGAGGCAAGCACGGCCATTAGCAACGATGGGGTCATGGGGAGTCCTTTTGAACGGCTTGGTGAATGATGGCCAGTCTATATCAGGACCTCAACTGCCGACTGCCTGATCGCGACAGAAATCAGTCAACGGTGGGTCCCTTGGACGATCCGCTCATTCAACCAGTTCAACGCCTGATCCCCACCCCGCCGTTTATGCCACGCCAACACAAAGGTGAACGACGGAATGTGAAACGGCGGTGGCACGACAACCACTGAAGACTGATCGATATCGCGCAAGCCGCGCGACGCGACGGTGAGGATCAGGTCGGTGCCGCTGATGAGCTCCGGGGCCACGCTCCAGTGTGGCAGGCTGACAGCCACACGACGACGTTCGCGCAATGCAGTCAATGCACGTTCGATTTCCGGGGTGCCGCTGCCGCGCATTTCCAGCAGGACGTGAGGCCGAGCCAGGTAAGTGGGCAGGTCGAGGCCACCATCGGCGGGCAGGCTGTTGCGGTCCACCAGGCAGGCATAGTGCTCTTCGAACAGGGGCGTGCTGCGCAACTCATGGGGCATTTCCGGGAATACACCGGCGGCGACATCAATGTCACCGTTGAGCACCCCTTCGAGCATGCTTTCGCGGCTTCCATGGCTGATTTGCAGGTCGATGCCCGGCGCTTCGCGGCGCAACGTTCGGATCAGTCCCGGCAAGACAATGGCGGCGCCGTAGTCGGACATCGCCAGACGGAAGGTGCGCTGGGTGGTCGCGGGATCGAAGGCGTTCGGCGCCAGCAGCGCTTGCACCTGGGCCAGGGCTGCGGCCAGCGGTACCACGAGTTCCAGCGCTCGCGGAGTCGGCACAAGACCGGCACCGGCGCGCACCAGCAGCGGATCACCGAGCAGGTCACGCAAGCGCGCCAGCGCATGGCTGACCGCTGGCTGGCTCAAGTGCAGACGCTCGGCCGCCCGGGTCACGTGTTGCTCGCTGAGCAAGGCGTCGAGGATCACCAGCAAGTTGAGGTCGATACGGCGAAGATTATTCATCTGCTGCATGTTCTGGATAACAAAACGGAATTTAAATCTGCGTGACGAATACCCTAGAGTCCAGCAAAACCTGTTGGAGATCGATCATGAGTACGTTGCATTGGGCCGGTCTGATTGGACTGGCGATGATCGCCGGGGCGGTGGTGCCGTTTCAGAGCGCGATCAACGTCAATCTCGGGCGCGGGTTGGGCCATCCGCTGTGGGCGACACTCGCCTCGTTGCTGGTGAGCGTCGTGGTGCTGATGCCGATCATCGTTGCGATGCGCTTGCCGTTGCCATCACTGGCATTCATCAGCAAGGCGCCGCTCTGGATGTGGGCCGGTGGCGCTTTTGGGGTGATATTCATTTCCCTGGCATTGGTGTTGCTGCCCAAACTGGGGGCCGCGGGGTTCATGGCATTGGCGCTGGCGGGGCAAGTGGTGGGGTCGTTGTTGCTGGATCACTTCGGCTGGTTTGGGTTGGTGGAGCGGCCAGTCAGCTTGCCCAAGGTGTTTGGGGTGGTGCTGTTGATGGCCGGGGTGGTGCTGATTCAGTTTAGTGACGCTGCGGAAAAAGCGATGACAGCGACTTCTTGAAGATCAAAAGATCGCAGCCTCCGGGATGCGTGGTCCGAGCAGGCGCTGCCGAAGGCTGCGATCTTTTAAAACTTATCGAGTGTGCGCAACTTCTGCGGCAACCCCCACAGCAACAGCGCCACCGCAATCAGCGCACATACACCAATGACATACAGCGCCGGCGTGGTGCTGCCGGTCAGGTCCTTGATTCGGCCGACCATCACCGGACTGACGATGCCGCCGAACTGGCCCAGGGTGTTGATCACCGCAATCCCGCCGGCCGCGCCCGCGCCGGCACCGGCCAGCAGTTTCGGCGGCAGGGTCCAGAAGCTCGGGATGGAGGCGATGATCCCGGCACCGAGCAGGCCCAACGCGACAATCAGGAAGGTCGTGTGACTGGCGAAGATCCCCGCACAGAAGAACCCGACCGCACCGACCGCCACCAGACCGGCGACAAACTTGCGCCGCTCGCCAGTAGCATCGGACAGCCGTCCGATCACCACCATGCTGATGGCGCCGCAGATGTACGGGATGGCCGTCAGCAAGCCGATCATCACCGGACTCTCGGTACCTGCGCTGCGGATCAGTTGCGGCGCCCAGAAATTCAAGCCGTAGGACGCCACCTGAATCAGGAAATAGATCAGCCCCAAAGTCAGGAAGCCCGGAATCCGCAGGGCGGCGAGCAGCGAACCACCGCTCTTGTGCGGCTCATGCTGAGCGATGCGGCTGGCCAGCAAAGTCTTCTCCGAAGGCGTCAGCCAATGGGCGTCTTCGATGCGGTCCTTGAGCAGGGTCAGCACCAGCAAACCGAGGCCGATACACGGCACGCCACCGAGCAGGAACAGCCAGTGCCAGCCACGCATTTGCAGCACACCGTCAAGGTGTTGCAGCACAAGGCCGGAGAACGGCGCGCCCACCAGGCCGGCGAACGCCGACGCCAGGAACAGCATCGAGGTGATGCGCCCGCGATAGTGCTGCGGGAACCACAGGGTCAGGTAATACAGCACGCCCGGAGCGAAACCCGCCTCCATCGCGCCGATCACGAAGCGCAGCACGTAGAACTGCCATTCGCTGTTGACGAACACCATGGCCGCCGTGGCCAGGCCCCAGGACATCATGATCCGGGCGATCCAGCGCCGGGCGCCGACCTTGTACAGCATCATGTTGCTGGGCACTTCGAAAATCACATAACCGACCACGAACAACCCGGCGCCGAGGCCGTAAGCGGTGTCGCTCAGGCTCAGGTCGGCCTGCAGCTGAAACTTGGCGAAGCTGATGTTGATGCGGTCGAAAAAGGCGAACAGGTAGCAGACCATGATCAGCGGCATCAGGCGCCAGGCGACTTTGCTGACCAGGGCTTTTTCTTCGTCGTGGCTAACGGCCGGGCTCGCGCCGGCCTCCAGTGCATTAAGGCTCATTGCGTTTCTCCAGGCGGACTTCCCGTGGGTGTCCGATTGTTTTTGTTGTCTGGTAAATGTTCGATTTCACTGTAGGAGCGAGCTCGCTCGCGATGAACCTGAGATCGCCGCGGGGTATCTGGCATCCAGCGTTATCGTTGACGTCCATCGCGAGCATGCTCGCTCCTACAGGAGGGCAGTTTGCTCAGGAGGGCACGGGGTGCAGGTCGCAATTGCGCCCGGCCTTGGCCAGTTGACCGGGCACTTCGTGGCCGAGCAGCGCCGGCAGTCCCCGGGACAGTTTCAACAGCAGCGGCAGATCGATGCCGGTGTGAATGCCGACTTCATCGCACAGGTTCACCAGATCCTCGGTGCAGATGTTTCCCGATGCCCCCGGTGCGAACGGGCAGCCGCCGAGGCCGCCGAGGGCCGCGTCGAAGCGACGGGCACCGGCCTCGTAAGCGGCCAGCACGTTGCACAGGCCAAGACCGCGAGTGTTGTGAAAATGCAGGGTCAGGTCCGATGGGGAAACCCTTTGCAGCACCCGGCGCACCAGCCGGTCGACCTGACGCGGGTTGGCCATGCCCGTGGTATCGGCCAGGGTGATGCCCTGGATGCCAAGCTCCTGATAGGCGTCGACGATTTGCAGTACCCGGTCCTCATCGATCTTGCCTTCAAACGGGCAGCCGAAGGTGGTGGCGATGCTGGCGTTGAGTCGCACCGGGCTGTCGCCGACGAACTGCACAATCTCGCCGAACGCGGCCAACGAATCTTCACAGCGCATGCGCATGTTCGCCAGGTTGTGGGTCTGGCTCGCGGACATCACCAGGTTCAGCTCATCGACACTGCACGCCAATGCCCGTTGCGCGCCTTTGAGGTTGGGGATCAGCGCGACATAGATCACCCCCGGTTGCCGGGTAATGCCCTTGAACACCAGTTCACCATCGCGCAGCGCAGGAATGGCCTTGGGCGACACGAACGAACCGGCTTCGATGCGGCTGAACCCGGCCAGCGACAGTTGATCGATCAGAGCGATCTTGTCGTAGGTTTCAACCCAGGTCGGCTCGATTTGCAAACCGTCGCGCGGGGACACTTCCTGCACGATCAGGTGGTCGGAGTAATTGGTGATCATTGCACCACTCCTTCGACTTTCAGGCGTTCGATGTCTGTTGCAGACAGGCCCAGCTGCGCGAGGATGCCATCGGTGTGCTGGCCCAGCCCGGGGCCGGACCAGTTCACGCCGCCGGGCGTCTCGGAGAGTTTCGGCACGATGCCTGGCATCTTCACCGTGGCGCCACCGGGCAACTCGGCATTGAGCAGCATGTCCCGCGCCTGATAGTGCGGATCGGCGACGATGTCGGCCACCGAGTAGATGCGCCCGGCCGGGACTTCGGCGGCCTCCAGCGCGGCCAGCACCTCGTCGATGGGCAAACTGCTGGTCCAGTGGGTGATGGCGGCGTCGAGCAGGTTGCTCTTGGCTGCACGCCCGTCGTTGTGGGCGAACTCCGGGGCATCGGCCAGATCGGCGCGGCCGATGGTTTGCATCAGGCGTTTGTAGATCGGATCGCTGTTGCCGGCAATCACCACGTAGGCGCCGTCGGCCGTCAGGTAGGTGTTGGACGGCGCGATGCCCGGCAAGGCACCGCCGCTGCGTTCGCGCACATGGCCAAGCATGTCGTATTCCGGCACCAGGCTTTCCATGACGTTGAACACGCTTTCGGCCAGGGACACATCAACGATTTGCCCGCCGCCCTGCCCGGTCTTGACCCTTAGCAGCGACATCAGCGCACCGATCACCGCATGCAGCGAAGCCAGGGAATCGCCAAGGCTCACGCCGACCCGCGCCGGCGGCGAACCAGGCGTGCCGGTGGTGTAGCGAATCCCGCCCATGGCCTCGCCGATGGCACCAAAACCTGGACGGTCGCGGTAAGGACCGGTCTGGCCGTAACCGGAAATCCGCACCAGCGTCAGGTTGGGGTTGAGTGCATGCAACACGTCCCAACCCAGGCCGAGTTTCTCCAGGGCGCCGGGGCGCAGGTTTTCGATCAGTACATCGGCGCTGGTCGCCAGTTGCTTGACCAGTTCGATGCCTTCAGGGGATTTGAGGTTCAGCGCCAGGGACTTCTTGTTGCGCGATTGCAGGTACCACCACAGCGAGGTGCCTTCGTGCAGCTTGCGCCATTTGCGCAGGGGATCGCCCTGGCCCATGGATTCGATCTTGATCACCTCGGCGCCGAACTCGGCCAGCATGCGCGCCGCAAACGGCGCGGCGATCAGCGTGCCGATCTCGATCACTTTGATCGCACTCAAAGGGGCAGTCATCGCGGGGTACCTCTTGTTCTTGGAATATGTGCCAAGGCTAGAGGACAGGTCGCTCGGGAATCCAACCTTCAGTTGGCAACGGGCGTTCGCGAAATGCGAACGCCCGGGGAGATTATCGTTACCTGCAGTCCGCCATCGCGAGCAAGCTCGCTCCCACAGGGATCCTCAGTGCGGCGCCGACCCAGTGTGGGAGCGAGCTTGCTCGCGATGAGGCCCGCCCATTCAGCCGAGAACTATCAGGCTGTATCCCGCAAATGCTCAAACAACATCCGGCTCACCGGCGACAGCAACGCCTCATCGCGCACCACCAGAATCAACGCCCGATCGGACCATTCGTCCGTCAACGGCACCGCGTGCAAACCCAGCGCCCGGCCAAACAATTCATAGGCGCGCTGCGGAAGGATGCCGATCCCCATGTTGGCCTGGATCATCCGACACATCGCATCAAACCCCGGCACATGAATACGAACCCGCAGTACCTTGCCGGCCTGGCGCGCCGCCGCGTGGGTACGCATGTTGATCGAACTGGCGGCATGCAACCCAACGTAATCACTGTCCAGCGTATCGGCGAACGCCACGCTGGACCGGCTCGCCAATGGATGGTGCGGCGGCATCAACACCACCAGTTTGTCCTGGCGATACAGCACGCTGTGCAGGCCCTTGATGTCACTGTCGATGGAACAGATCCCGAGGTCGGCCACCCCGTCGAGCACGCCCTGAATCACCCCGGCGCTAGGGCGTTCTTCGAGGTCGGTCTTGACCTGTGGGTGACGCTCGGAAAAGTCCCGCAGGTCCTCGGGCAAAAACTGAATGATCGCCGACAGGTTGGCGAGCATCCGCACGTAGCCGCGCACACCGTGGCTGTGCTCGCCCAGTTCAAGTCCCATTTTCTCGACGTTGAACAACATCTGCCGGGCATGGTGCAGCAGGGTTTCACCGGCCGGCGTCAGGGACATGCCCTTGGCCTGGCGCACGAACAGGCTGATGCCCAACGCCTCCTCCAGCTCCATCAAACGCTTGCTCGCCGCCGAGACGGCAATCGCTTCGCGCGCCGCTGCACGGGTCAGCGTGCCCTCTTCGTGCACGGCGACGAACAGTTGCAGGGTGATCAGGTCGAGACGGCGGATCAGGCTTTTTTGCAGCATCGGGTACTCGGCGAAGTCGGCTCAGGCGAAGTCGCAGCATAGCGTTCTTCGCCCACGTCGTGCCGTGGTCCAGGCACCGGTCGTGATAAAGTCGCCGCCCACAGACCTTTTGCCGTGAGACGAAGAACGCAATGACCGATTTCCAGGATGTCGATGCTCAACTTGAAGACTGGAACGCCTTGCGCAGCACCACTTCGTTCAGTGGCTTGCTGGTAGGTAACGGTGCCAGTCGCGCGGTGTGGGACGATTTCGGCTACGAATCGCTGTTCGAAAACGCCCGCACCGTTGAAGAAAAACCCCTGAGCCCGTCCGAGTTGAGCGTGTTCGATGCGATGCAGACCCGCAGTTTCGAGCAGGTACTGAGCGCCTTGAAAACCACCAGCCGGGTCAACAAGGCCCTGGCCGTCAGCTCCGCCGCCCCGCGCAATCGCTACTACGCGATCAAGGAAGCACTGATCAACACTGTGCATGCGGTGCATATCCCGTGGCGGCTGGTGGTGCCTTCGACGCTGGCAACCATCAATCAGGAACTGGCCAGCTACCGCACGGTGTTCACCACCAATTACGACCTGCTCAACTACTGGGCAGTGCAACACCAGCCTGAGGCGATCACCGATCTGTTCCAGGGTGCCGAACCCGGTTTCGACCTGAGCGACACGGCCACCGATAAAACCCGTTTGCTGTACCTGCACGGCGGTCTGCATCTGGTGCGCAACCAGGACGGTACGGCGCGCAAGCTGATGTCGACCGAGGGCACGTTGCTGGGCAATTTCGCCATCAACAACACGATCAAGACCCTCGACGACGTGCCGCTGTTCGTCAATGAAGGCCCGAGTGCGGACAAGCTCAAGACCATTCGCAGTTCGGATTACCTGTCGTTCTGCTACGAGCAATTACTCGGTCACGGCCAGGCGCTGTGCATCTTCGGCCATGCGTTGGGGGAGCAGGACAGCCACATCATCCATGCCTTGCGCCTGGCGAAACCGCAGGTGGTGGCGATCTCGATTTACCCGCGCAGCAAGGCCTTCATCCAGCACCAGAAGCGGCATTACGCGAAGGTGTTTGAGGGGACGGGGGTTGAGTTGCGGTTTTTTGATTCGAAGAGCCATGCGTTGGGTGGCACGAAGCTGGCGGTTCCGGTCGAGGTTTAGCGGCAACTGATCTGACGCATTCGCGAGCAGGCTCGCTCCCACAGGTTCAGCGTGATCCCTGTGGGAGCGAGCTTGCTCGCGATGCTTTTGCAGTCAACTCATTCTTCAGCGCTGTGCACCACCACCAGCAACTGCGCCTGCACCTCGCCCACCGAACGAATCCGGTGCGGCTTTTGCGCATTGAAGTGCAACGCATCGCCACGATCGAGCAGCACGCGCTCGTTCATGAAGTCCACCTCCACCCGCCCTTCGTGGACGAATAAAAACTCCTCGCCCAAATGCTCCTTGAAGGTCTTGTCGGTGAACTCGGCCGGCGGGTAGATGATGAACGGCAGCAGGCTGCGTTCGCTGACCTGATGGGCCAGCACCGCGTAACCCGAATTGTTGTCACTGACGCCCAAGGGTTGCCGTTCGTGGCTGCGCACCAGGCTGTAGCTGTCGAGGCTGACGTTGTCTTCAGAGAACAGTTCCTCGACCTTCACATTCAGCGCCCTGGCCAGTTTCAGGGCCGCAGCAATCGACGGCGTGTTCAACCCGCGTTCGACTTTCGACAGGTAACTCTTGGTCATGCCGGATTGTTCGGCCAGGGTTTCCAACGTCACGCCAAGTTTTTTTCTGAGTAATTTCAAACGGATAGACATGTAGAGCGATTTATCCATCAAGGAGGCAACGATTTGTTCTTGCCAATGACACAATGTGTCATATAGCCTCTTTAGTGTCATTTGCACTCACCGACGACTTTGCGAGGAACCGGTGAACGGCAAACCCGACGTCCATTGAATCACCCAAAGGACACCGATATGGCCAAGACATTAGCGCTGCCCAAAGAGCAACTGGTCAAGCACGCGCTGAGCCAAATGCAAAATACCCTGGCGGATAATACGTGGACCGCCCGGCAAAAGCTGGCCCTGACCTGCCGCATCCTGTTCGAGCATGGTCACGATTCCGGCCTTGCCGGACAAATCACCGCCCGTGGTCCACAACCCGGCACTTACTACACTCAACAACTGGGCCTGGGTTTCGACGAAATCACTGCGGGCAACCTGCTGCTGGTCAACGAGGACCTGGAGGTGCTCGAAGGCCACGGCATGCCCAACCCGGCCAATCGTTTTCACAGTTGGGTGTACCGCGCCCGAGCGGATGTGAACTGCATCATTCACACCCATCCGACCCACGTTGCAGCCTTGTCGATGCTGGAAGTGCCGGTGCAGATTTCCCACATGGACCTCTGCCCGCTCTATGACGACTGCGCGTTTCTCGAAGGCTGGCCGGGCGTGCCGGTGGGCAACGAGGAAGGCGAGCTGATTGCCGGGGCACTGGGCGACAAACGGGCGATCCTGCTTTCGCATCATGGCCAATTGTCCACCGGCGGTACCATCGAGGAAGCCTGTGTCATCGCGCAACTGATCGAACGCGCCGCGAAACTGCAACTGCTGGCGATGAGCGCCGGGACCATCAAGCCGATCATTCCCGAACTGGGCCGTGAAGCCCACGACTGGATTGCCCGGCCCAAGCGGCATGCCGCCGCTTTCAACTACTACGCCCGGCAGATCCTGCGCCAACACGCCGATTGCCTGAACTGAACCCATCGATCGAACGGAGAGACACCATGTCCACCGCAAACATTCACGGCATCATCGGTTACACCATCACCCCTTTCACCCCCCACGGCGAGGGCGTTGACCTGGATGCCCTCGGGCGCTCCATCGACCGACTGATCGAGGGCGGCGTACACGCCATCGCACCGCTGGGCAGCACCGGTGAAGGTGCCTACCTGAGCGACGCAGAGTGGGATCTGGTCAGCGAGTTCAGCATCAGGCACGTGGCCAGGCGCGTGCCGACCGTCGTCAGCGTGTCCGACCTGACCACCGCTAAAGCGGTGCGTCGCGCGCGTTTCGCCGAAGCTCACGGCGCCGATGTGGTGATGGTGCTGCCCACGTCCTACTGGAAACTCAGCGAAGCGGAGATCCTCGCCCATTACCGCGCCATCGGCGACAACATCGGCGTGCCGATCATGCTCTACAACAACCCGGCCACCAGCGGCACCGACATGTCGGTGGACCTGATCCTGCGCATCGTCAACGCCGTGGAAAACGTGACCATGGTCAAGGAGAGCACCGGCGACATCCAGCGTATGCATCAACTGCAACGTCTCGGCGAAGGCCAGGTGCCGTTCTACAACGGCTGCAATCCGTTGGCCCTGGAGGCCTTCGCCGCCGGCGCTAAAGGCTGGTGCACCGCTGCGCCGAACCTGATCCCGCAGCTCAACCTGGATTTGTACGAAGCAGTGCTGGCCAACGATTTGCGCAAGGCTCGCGAGCTGTTCTATCGCCAGTTGCCGCTGCTGGATTTCATCCTCAAGGGTGGCTTGCCGGCGACGATCAAGGCGGGTTTGCGGGCGACGGGCCTGGAGGTGGGGGATCCGCGGCTGCCGGTATTCCCGTTGAGTGAGGCGAGTTGTGATCAGCTGGAAGATCTGTTGAAGGCCCTGCGCTGATCTCCAGCTGTACATAAAGCCACTGTGGGAGCGAGCTTGCTCGCGATGAGACCATTACATTCAACACGGATGTTGACTGTCAGACCGCCATCGCGAGCAAGCTCGCTCCCACAGGGATTTTTGCTGGATTTGAAAGCTGTACTCAAAGCACCGGCAACGTCTTGTCCTTGACCACCTTGGACGAACCGTTGGCCTTCACGCTGGCGATGCCTTTCTCCATGGCGGCATCGGAGGAATAGGCCTCGCTGCTGCCGATGATCTCGTGGTTGCCCGCCTTCAGGTTGAAATACGGTTGGCCATCCTTGGTGATTTTCTTCTCGTAACGCTCATCCAGCGGGCTGTTGGCCTGGACCGAGGCAATGCCTTTGTCGGCGGCGGCGTGGGTGGTGTACAGCTCGCTGGTCAGAATGGTCTCGGCGTTGGCCGCCTTGAGGACAAACCTGAACTGGCCATTGCTGCTTTTGCTCACTTCATACCATCCGGACATGCTCTTTCTCCTTGGCGATTGAAAGGTTGCGCGCTTCACAGTAAAGACCAGCCTCGGGTTTCTGTCGCCTGTTCTGGCCCCTTCGCGAGCAAGCTCGCTTCCACAGTAGATTTGTGTACACCAAACCATTGTGGGAGCGAGCTTGCTCGCGATGGTGTCGACACGATCTTCCTTACTTCGCCGCAGCCCGCACCACCGACAACTCCGGTGCTGACGTCCGCCGCTGGCTCAGATACCGCGTACAACTCACCCGCAGGAACGAAGCGAAATTGACCACCTCGCCGCGGTAGTCCATCACCTCTTCATACAGCTTGGCGATCAACTGATTGGTGGTCATGCCGTCGACCTCGGCGATTTCGCTGAGGATGTCCCAGAACTGATTCTCCAGCCGCAAGGTGGTGACCACCCCGCAAATGCGCAGCGAGCGGGAGCGCGATTCGTAGAGTATCGGGTCGGCTTTGACGTACAGCTCGCACATGGGCATGCCCCTCTTTACAGCGTGATTTTAGTACCCAGCAACCCCAGGAAACCGGCCAGCCAGTTCGGATGCGCAGGCCAGGCCGGAGCCGTGGCCAGATTGCCCTGGACATGGCCGTCCGTCACCGGAATATCGATATACGTACCGCCCGCCAGTCGCACTTCCGGAGCGCAGGCCGGATAAGCGCTGCATTCGCGACCTTCGAGAACACCCGCTGCCGCCAGCAACTGCGCGCCATGGCACACGGCAGCGATCGGCTTGCCGGCCTTGTCGAACGCGCGCACCAGTTCCAGGACTTTTTCGTTCAGGCGCAGGTACTCCGGCGCACGGCCGCCCGGAATCAGTACCGCGTCATAATCGGCGGCGTTGACCTTGGCGAAATCGAAGTTCAGGGCAAACAGGTGACCGGGTTTTTCACTGTAGGTCTGGTCGCCTTCAAAGTCATGGATCGCCGTGCGCACGGTCTGGCCGGCAGCCTTGTCCGGGCAAACGGCGTGCACCGTGTGGCCGACCATCAGCAACGCCTGGAACGGCACCATCACTTCATAGTCTTCGACGTAATCACCGACCAGCATCAGAATTTTTTTCGCAGCCATGGGGAGGACTCCTCTGGAAGTGGGCGTGCAGGAGTATTCAAGGTAGTCCTTATCCGGCGGGTCGGGTAACAACCGGCTACTACCTTGTGGCGAGGGGGCTTACCCCCGTTCGCCTGCGAAGCAGGCGCAAAATAGGACAGTGCGGTTCGTTTGATGAAACCGGATAGGGGCTGCTGCGCAGCCCAACGGGGGCAAGCCCCCTCGCCACATAGGTGTGTTCGCAACTGTACGGATAACTCTGCACCTAGCTGTAACAGCGGCTTACACCGGGTTTATGGCTAGATAACAACACCTCCCACCTTCCACGATTCTGGTTGCCATCATGTCCTCGCGCGAAAACACCGGCATGGCCCTCGGCCTGCTCGGCGTTGTGATCTTCAGCCTCACCCTGCCCTTCACGCGGATCGTCGTGCAGGAACTTCACCCGCTGCTCAATGGCCTGGGCCGGGCACTGTTTGCAGCAGTTCCGGCGGCGTTGCTGTTGCTGTGGCACCGGGAAAAATGGCCGACCTGGAAGCAGGTAAAAGGCCTGGTGCTGGTGATGGCCGGGGTGATCCTGGGTTTCCCGGTATTGTCGGCCTGGGCCATGCAAACCTTGCCGGCGTCCCACGGCGCGCTGGTCAACGGATTACAGCCGCTGTGCGTGGCGCTGTACGCCGCGTGGTTGTCCCATGAGCGGCCTTCGAAAGCCTTCTGGGCCTGCGCCGCATTGGGCAGTGCGCTGGTGCTCGGTTATGCACTGATCAGCGGTGCCGGCAGCATTCAGGCCGGTGACTTGCTGATGCTTGGCGCCATTGCAGTGGGCGGATTGGGTTACGCCGAAGGAGGCCGGCTGGCCAGGGAGATGGGCGGCTGGCAGGTGATCTGCTGGGCGCTGGTGCTGTCGACGCCGCTGCTGATTGGCCCGGTGGTGTATCTGGCACTACAACATCAGGGCGAGATTTCCGCCAAGACCTGGTGGGCCTTCGGATATGTCTCGCTGTTTTCGCAGTTCATCGGTTTCTTTGCCTGGTACGCCGGACTGGCCATGGGGGGCATTGCCCGGGTCAGTCAGATCCAGTTGCTGCAGATCTTCTTCACCATCGCCTTCTCGGCGCTGTTCTTCGGTGAACATGTGGAGCCGATTACCTGGCTGTTTGCTGGCGGGGTGATCGTGACGGTGATGCTCGGGCGCAAGACAGCGATCAAACCCAATCCTGTGGGAGCGAGCTTGCTCGCGATGGGGACATCACATTCAACATCTCTATCGACTGTAAATCCGCCATCGCGAGCAAGCTCGCTCCCACAGGATCAGAGGTAACCGTCGGAGCGCAGCAGGGTTTCCAGGCAATGCTCGCTGATGCGATAGAAATCCTTCAGTTCCTGAATCTTCGCCAGCAACTGAGCCGGGTCCACTGGTTCTGCGCGTTTGACCGCCAGGATCATCTTGTTCTTGTTGGTGTGGTCCAGTGAGATGAACTCGAACACCTTGGTCTCGTAGCCGCAGGCCTCAAGGAACAACGCGCGCAAACTGTCGGTGACCATCTCGGCCTGCTGGCCCAGATGCAAGCCGTATTGCAGCATCGGCTTGAGCAGCGCCGGGCTCTGGATTTGCAGGCGGATCTGTTTGTGGCAGCACGGCGAGCACATGATGATCGCCGCTCCGGAACGGATGCCGGTGTGGATCGCATAGTCGGTGGCGATATCGCAGGCATGCAGGGCGATCATCACGTCCAGCTCGCTCGGCGCCACGCTGCGCACGTCACCGCACTTGAACACCAGGCCGGGGTGTTCAAGCTTGGCGGCGGCGGTGTTGCACAGGGTGACCATGTCTTCACGCAGTTCGACGCCGGTCACCTCGCCTTCGGCCTTCAAGGTGTTGCGCAGGTAATCGTGGATGGCGAAGGTCAGGTAGCCCTTGCCCGATCCGAAGTCCGCCACACGCACCGGCTTGTCCAGCGCCAGGGGGGACGACGTCAGCGCATGGCTGAACACTTCGATGAACTTGTTGATCTGCTTCCACTTGCGCGACATCGCCGGGATCAGCTCGTGCTTGCGGTTGGTCACACCGAGGTCGGCGAGAAACGGCCGACTCAGGTCAAGAAAACGGTTTTTCTCACGGTTGTGCTCGGCCGATGGCACTTCGCGCAATTGCTGAGGTTGGCTCTTGAACAGCGATGACTTGCCTTTTTTGCTGTATTCGAGCTGGGCTTCGTCGGTCAACGACAACAAATGCGCATTTTTGAACGACGCCGGTAGCAGCCCGGCAATGCTCGCCACACCTTCGACCAGCGGCAGGTTCTTGGTGATATCGCGGGTCTTGTAGCGGTAGACAAAAGACAGGCAAGGCTGCGCCTTGACCGTCACCGGTTTGATGATGATCCGCTGCAGGTCCGTTTCATCACCCACGTATTTGGCCAGCACCAGTTTGATGAATGCGTTGTGCTCGAGGCTCGATTGCAGCAGGTCGATGAACTGGGCGTGATGATCCGGCGCGAGGCTGGCGGGAGTGGCGGTGACGGACATGGAAAAACGGCCTCGGCAATACGAATCTGGGGATGCCGGGTATTTTAGGGGGGACGAGGGTTTTGGGCACGGGGTAATTTTGCGCCAGGTCCCGTTCCCGCCGATCGGGACCTGAAATCAACCGTCGCTACCTCATGGCTCCACCAGTCGAAGTTTGCGATTGGTCGGCGAGTTGATGACGAACTTGACGATCAACCCTACCGGCACCGCCCACGTCAGACCGTTGACCGGATCAGTGACCACGGCGACAGTTTCGGAACTTGCAGCCAGATCCAGACGTCGGCGATCGTTGCTGGATTTGAGTAATCCATATGCATGGCTGACCAGCCGCTCCGCCTGGTGCATCGGCATATCCAGACTCTGCAAATGCCTCACCGCACGGCAGAACAGCACTTGATCATCAATCACACCCTCGCCTTCATGACGGGTCAGAAACGCCTGCGCTATGGCCAATAGCTCCTCATTCAAATGGGCCTGTTCATCAACCTCCTTCATGCTCAAGACTCCTGTTGCGCTTGCGCCGCCGGAGCACTCTCGGCGACAGGCCGTGCGGCGCGGCGCAAGTCAGGTCCGGCGCACGGCAGGTGCACGGCCGGATTGGGCATGCCACTGGGGGAAAGCTCATGGGTCATTTCGAACTCGGCCCGTACCGACCAGCCGCAGGCCTCCGACGTACATTGCAGGTATGCCACCCGCAGGAAGATATGCCGCCCTTCGCTGGTACGTATGCGCATCCGGTTCAGGCAGTGCGGGCACACCATCTTGTAAGTACTCATACATGCTTCCCTTGGGCCATCCGGTGGTAATCGAATTGATCAAACGCAATACTGTTTGAAACACAATTGGTGAAAGACAGGTGCTGCAAATAACGTCCGCCAGACAAAAGGAAGTGCAACGGGTGGACACGTAATAGATACGAGCCAAGCTCGTAGGAAATCACCCTGATACCATTAGGAAGTTTCGACATCGTATTCTTCAGATTCATAGTTGACGATTGATTACTTACAAGAAAAAACGTACTCATTACGCATACGTTAAGCACTCAAAAAGCATATGTCAAAAGGAAGAGGCTCAAATTGCGTAGCAAAAAATCACAAGCTGTTTTGGCCCGCCTGAAGCAAATCACGGGTACAAAAACTGACGCTTCCCTGTCTACTGCGCTACAGATCAGCCCCCAGACACTCAGCAGCTGGAAAGGCCGCGACAGCACGCCATACTCATTATGCGTAGATATTGCACAGACTCGCGGCATCTCCCTTGACTGGTTGCTGCTGGGCGAGGGGCCAATGCTGCGGCAGCCCCATGTCAACGCTCCTGCAAATGCTGCGGAAACTGCAACAACGCAGGAAAGCACCATCCTTTCGCTGTGGCGATTACTTGATGAGGATGACCGCTGCGCAATACAAAACGCATTGGAGGAAAAACGACGCCTGCGGGATCTGGAAACACAACTTTCGGAAATGGCCGCTACCCTGGCCTCACTTGGACACTCAAACAAAACCTGACTTGAAGTCCGACGTTTCAATGCTTGAAGGCATGCCACAAAACAATAATGTTGCCACTACTGCGAACAATCATTACGCATGAAAAAACACTCACCACTGCATGCCATGGGCTCACCGGCAGGAATGTCAGCAATACATCGATGCCGGCAAGGCAGAACACTGCGCCAAGCAAGCTGATCAATATCCTGTCGCACCAGTGGTAACGTTGTTCGTCGCGCTGGTAACACGCCAGCCTGAACGCACTGACCAGGTGAGCCACGCCCGCCACCCACACCAGAGCCGCCATCTCAAAGGTCATTGCCCTCGCCCTCTGAGATGACGAAGGATGTCACCGAGGCCGGCGCCATCGATCCACTGCATGAGCTTGATGCTGATGGGAATGACCAGCAACGCGCACAGAAAGGCCGTCACACCGGCTGTCAGAAAAGGCGCCAGTGGCTGGGCGACCGGGGCAAACAGGTACCCGACACCCGCCGACAACAGCCAGGAACCGATGCGTTGCCAGGCCTTGAAGTTGGCGCGAGTGGTCGTGACCAGCCACGCGCCAAGTGTCGCGCCGAACAGGGCTTCTCCATCGATAGCCGGCAACGTCGCAATACCCAACCCCACCATGAGCCCGCTGATACTGTTGTAGGTCGAATCAGTCAGGCTCATGGGTATCTCGCGACTGCAATGGCTCAACAGTGATGGCTCCCGACTCCAGCGCCCTGAACACGGCAGCGTTGCGAGATCTGACGGCGAACTTGCGACGGATATTGGAAAAGTGGAAGTTGATGGTGGATTCCGAGCAACTCTGAATCCTGGCGATCTCCCAGGACGTCTTGCCTTTGAGGCACCACTCCAGGGCTTGTGTCTCTTTCGTTGTCAGTCGCACCAGCGGAGTAAGCATTGCGCTACCGGGTGCATCCTCCACCAAGGTCTCCAGCGTTTGTTGCGTTTTCATAAGAACTCCCTCTACACAGAACGCCCATCGCAGGGCGTGCACCATGAGAGAGATGTTGAAGACAAGCTCCCCGCCGGACAACGTTCGGGAACTGTGTCGCGGCGCATTACAAAAGCACATGAAGCCCTGGCTTAACCCAGCACCACCAGACGATTCGGCAGCTCGTTGCGCACATGGGTCACCGGCACATGTACCTTGAGCAACTCGCCACAGGCCTCGACGCAACTGACAAAGCCCTGCAGCGTCTGCCCCTGTTTCACCTGCTGGGTGAACGTCTCGACGATCGCATCCCAGTTCTTGTTGTCCAGGCGACTGGAAATCCCTTCATCCACCAGGATCTCCACGTAACGCTCGGCCTCGGAAACGAAAATCAGCATGCCGGTGCTGCCCTCGGTGTGGTGCAGGTTCTGCTCCAGGAACTGCCGGCGCGCCAGGTTCGAGGCGCGCCAGTGGCGCACCGAGCGCGGGATCAGATGGGTGGTGACTTTCGGCAGGCGGAACACCAGGCACAGCACGATGAAGATGGCCCATTGCACCATCAGCAGACTGTGCATGGTCAGCCAGCCGGTGAGGTAATGCACGATGCCCGGCACCAGCAGCGCCAGCAGGCTGGCCCACAGCAACGGGATGTACGCATAGTCGTCGGCGCGGGCTGCGAGTACTGTCACCAGTTCTGCGTCTGTCTCGCGCTCGACCCGGGCAATGGCCTCGGCCACCTTGCGTTGTTCGTGTTCAGTCAGTAATGCCATGTCGTGAAGTGCCTGCTCGTTTTTATTATCACCAGCCGCCGGACGAACCGCCCCCGCCGAAACTGCCCCCGCCGCCGCTGAAGCCTCCCCCTCCACCGCCGCCGCCAAATCCACCACCGCCAAAGCCGCCCCCGGATCCACCGGAGCCGCCCCGGCCAGCGGGAAGAATACCGAGCATCTGGCACACAAAAACAGTCAGGATGAATAACATCACAAAAAACACGAACAACCCGGGATGCCGCGCGATGAAATCGTCCCCCGGATCGCCTCTGGATTCATACGCCGTGGAGGGTTCGTCCAGGGGGTTGCCGCCCAGCACCACCAGCATCGCCGCCACGCCGTCACTGATGCCTTTACTGAAATTGCCGGTCTTGAATGACGGGGTGATGACCTGGTTGATGATCACCGAACTCTGGGCATCGGTCAGGCGATCCTCCAGGCCGTATCCGACTTCGATACGCAGCCGGCGCTCGTCCCGGGCGATGATCAGCAAGGCGCCGTTGTTCTTGTCCTTCTGCCCGATGCCCCAGTGGCGGCCGAGTTGGTAACCGAAGTCGGCGATGTCGGTACCTTGCAAGTCCGGCAACGTCACTACCACAAGCTGCTCGCCGGTGGCTTGCTCATGGGCCTGAAGCTGTTGGCTGAGCTGCTGGCGCACCGATGGCTCGATCATCTGCGCAGTGTCGACCACCCGCCCGGTCAGCGCCGGAAAGCTCAGCTCGGCGCGAGCAGCGATCGCCACCACCCACAACAACAGCAACAGGCCTGTTTTCAGGACGCGCATTGGCAACCTCTTGCGTGGTGACGCCGATTAGCGCAGTTCAGAATTTGACCTCGGGGGTCTTTTCCGAACCCGGCGTGGCTTCGAAGGTCTCGCGCATCGGCAGGTCGCTATACATCACGGTGTGCCACAGGCGACCGGGGAACGTGCGGATCTCGGTGTTGTATTTCTGCACCGCGAGGATGAAATCGCGCCGGGCCACGCTGATGCGGTTCTCGGTGCCTTCAAGCTGCGATTGCAGGGCGAGGAAGTTCTGGTTGGCCTTGAGGTCCGGATAACGTTCGGAGACCACCATCAAGCGACTCAAGGCGCCGCTGAGCTGGTCCTGGGCCTGCTGGTACTGCTTGAGCTTTTCCGGGTTGTCGAGGGTCGAGGCATCCACCTGGATCGACGTGGCCTTGGCCCGGGCTTCGATGACGGCGGTCAGGGTTTCCTTCTCGTGGGCCGCATAGCCCTTGACGGTTTCCACCAGGTTGGGAATGAGGTCGGCGCGCCGCTGATACTGGTTCTGCACCTGGCCCCAGGCGGCCTTGGCCTGTTCATCGAGCGTCGGGATGTTGTTGATGCCGCAGGCGGTCAGCAACGTAGCCAGCATCAGCAGCGTGACGACCTGCAAACGCGAGCGATAGGTTGGACTTACATTCATCAGGATGATGCTCCCTTGTGCATTTCATGAAAAAACCGACCGTGAAACCTTCTGGGCCGGCTCTTGGGGCATAATCGCCCGCGCCTCTGGATTGCAACGGGCCGATGGGCTAAAAAGAGGCCCTGCGCGAAAACGCATCCGCCATCTGGCTGTGGTTTTTTGGCTCTGGTCTTTTGAGCCGGTACCCGAACAACAATAGACGCTCCCTAAATTTTGGCTGGCCGGCGTGTACATCGCCGTTTGGGCCCTTGAGAAAACTATTCATGAAGAAGCTGTGTTTGCTGGGCCTGTTCGTCAGCCTGGCCAGTCATAACGTATTGGCCGCCACGACGCCCGCACCTCTGGAGAACAAGGAAGCCTTTGTCAGCAACCTGATGAAGCAAATGACCCTCGATGAAAAAATCGGCCAGCTGCGCCTGATCAGCATCGGCCCGGAAATGCCGCGCGAAATGATCCGCAAGGAAATCGCGGCAGGCAACATCGGCGGTACGTTCAACTCGATCACCCGCCCGGAAAATCGGCCGATGCAGGACGCAGCCATGCGCAGCCGCCTGAAGATCCCGATGTTCTTTGCCTACGACGTGATCCACGGCCACCGCACCATTTTCCCGATCCCGCTGGCCCTGGCCTCGAGCTGGGACATGGACGCCATCGGCCTGTCCGGGCGCATTGCCGCCAAGGAAGCCGCGGCTGACAGCCTCGACATCACCTTCGCACCGATGGTCGACATCTCCCGCGACCCACGCTGGGGTCGTACTTCCGAAGGCTTCGGTGAAGACACTTACCTGGTGTCGCGCATTGCCGGCGTGATGGTCAAGGCGTTCCAGGGTACCGGCGCGAACGCAGCCGACAGCATCATGGCCAGCGTCAAGCACTTTGCCTTGTACGGCGCGGTCGAGGGTGGCCGCGACTACAACGTGGTCGATATGAGCCCGGTCAAGATGTACCAGGACTACCTGCCACCGTACCGCGCCGCCATCGATGCCGGCGCCGGCGGGGTCATGGTTGCGCTGAACTCGATCAACGGCGTGCCGGCCACCGCCAACACCTGGCTGATGAACGACCTGCTGCGCAAGGAGTGGGGCTTCAAGGGCCTGGCCGTCAGCGACCACGGGGCGATTTTCGAGCTGATCAAGCACGGTGTTGCCGCCGACGGTCGCGAAGCGGCGAAGCTGGCAATCAAGGCTGGCATCCACATGAGCATGAACGACACCCTGTACGGCAAAGAGCTGCCAGGGCTGCTGAAGTCCGGCGAGATCCAGCAGAGCGACATCGACAACGCCGTGCGTGCGGTACTGGGCGCCAAGTACGACATGGGCCTGTTCAAGGACCCGTACCTGCGCATCGGCAAGGCCGAGGATGATCCGGTCGACACCTACGCCGACAGCCGCCTGCACCGCGCCGAGGCCCGTGATGTGGCACGCCGCAGCCAGGTGCTGCTGAAAAACCGGAATGACACCCTGCCACTGAAGAAGACCGCGAAAATCGCCCTGGTCGGTCCGCTGGCCAAGGCGCCCATCGACATGATGGGCAGCTGGGCAGCCGCCGGTCGCCCTGCTCAATCGGTGACCCTGTTCGATGGCATGACCAACGCCCTGGGAGACAAATCGACACTGATCTACGCCCGTGGCGCCAACATCACCAGCGACCCGAAAATCCTCGGTTACCTGAACTTCCTCAACTTCGATGCCCCGGAAGTGGTGGACGACCCGCGCCCGGCGAACGTGCTGATCGACGAAGCGGTGAAAGCGGCCAAGGATGCTGATGTGGTGGTTGCCGCCGTCGGTGAATCCCGTGGCATGTCCCACGAATCGTCGAGCCGCACCGACCTGAACATCCCGGAAAACCAGCGCGAGCTGATCCGTGCCCTGAAGGCCACCGGCAAACCGCTGGTACTGGTGTTGATGAATGGCCGTCCACTGACGATCCTCGAAGAGAAGGAACAGGCCGACGCGATCCTGGAAACCTGGTTCAGCGGCACCGAGGGCGGCAACGCCATCGCCGACGTGCTGTTCGGCGACTACAACCCGTCGGGCAAACTGCCGATCAGCATCCCGCGTTCGGTAGGCCAGATTCCGACCTACTACAACCACCTGACCATTGGCCGGCCGTTCACTCCGGGCAAACCGGGCAACTACACCTCGCAGTACTTCGATGACACCACGGGCCCCCTGTACCCGTTCGGCTATGGCCTGAGCTACACCGAGTTCAGCCTGAGCGACATGGCGCTGTCGTCGACCACGCTGAACAAGACCGGCAAGCTCGACGCCAGTGTCACCGTGAAAAACACCGGCAAGCGCGACGGCGAAACCGTGGTGCAGTTGTACATCCAGGACGAGACCGGCTCGATGATTCGTCCGATCAAGGAACTGAAGAACTTCCAGAAAGTGATGATCAAGGCCGGCGAACAGAAAGTCGTGCACTTCACCATCACTGAGGACGACCTGAAGTTCTACAACACCCAGCTCAAGTACGCGGCTGAACCAGGCAAGTTCAACGTGCAGATCGGCCTGGATTCAGAGGACGTGACGCAGCAGAGTTTTGAGCTGCTGTAATTAATCAAACACCGCAAAACCCTGTGGGAGCGAGCTTGCTCGCGATAGCGGACTGACAGTCGACAGAGATGTTGAATGTTAAGCCCTCATCGCGAGCAAGCTCGCTCCCACAGTGGTTTCAGTGTTCAGAAAACTGGGGTCAACCCCTTCGATTCAGCAGGTTCACCACCACCCGATCCACCCATCCCCACACCCGTTGCTTGACCCGCCGCCACAGTGGCCGGCGCTTCCATTCCTCCAGGCTGACTTGCTCACTCAACCCAAAGTCCCGTTCGAAACTCGCCGCCACCGACCGGGTCAGTCCGGGGTCCAGGGCTTCCAGGTTGGCTTCCAGGTTGAAGCGCAGATTCCAGTGATCGAAGTTGCACGAACCGATGCTCACCCAGTCGTCGACCAGGACCATTTTCAGGTGCAGGAAACACGGCTGGTACTCGTAGATTTTCACCCCGGCCCTGAGCAGTCGCGGGTAGTAGCGATGGCCGGCATAACGCACGGATGGGTGATCGGTACGGGGCCCGGTCAGCAGCAACCGCACATCGACGCCCCGGGCAGCCGCCCGGCGCAGGGAGCGGCGGACTTTCCAGGTCGGCAAAAAGTACGGCGTGGCCAGCCAGATCCGTCGCTGACCACTGTTCAGGGCACGCACCAGCGATTGCAGAATGTCCCGGTGTTGACGGGCGTCGGCATAGGCCACCCGGCCCATGCCCTCGCCTATGGACGGCACCCGTGGCAGGCGCGGCAGACCGAAATGCGAAGCCGGTCGCCAGGCACGTCGATGGCGGTTGGCAATCCACTGACGATCGAATAGCAGCTGCCAATCGAGTACCAGCGGGCCGGTGATTTCCACCATCACTTCGTGCCATTCGCTGGCGTCTTCTCCCGGAGTCCAGAATTCATCAGTGACACCGGTGCCGCCGACCACGGCCAGGCTCTGGTCCACCAATAACAGCTTGCGGTGATCGCGGTAGAAGTTGCCGACCCAACGTCGCCAGCTCAGACGATTGTAAAAACGCAGCTCCACGCCAGCGGACATCAGCCGCTGACGCAAGGCCAGGGTGAAAGCGAGGCTGCCGTAATCATCGAACAGACAGCGCACCCGTACACCGCGCTCAGCGGCCTGCACCAATGCCTGGACCATGGCTTCGGCGCAGGCACCCGCCTCCACCAGATACAGTTCCAGCTCAACCTGCTCTTCAGCCCGGGCAATCGCCACCAGCATGCGCGGAAAAAACTGCGGACCGTCGATCAGCAGTTCGAAGCGGTTGCCTTCACGCCACGGAAAAATCGCTCCGGCCATGTCAGCGCGCCGTGAAAATCAGCACCGCACCCACCGGTACGGAAAGACTGATAGCTGATAAACCGGCCAGTTTGCGCAACGTTTCCAGGCCGGGAGCCAAATCGAAATCCTCGGCGTTGATCACCAGCGGTTCGAGGGTCACCACCTGGAAGCGCCGGTCATCGAGTCGGGTCGCCAACAGTTCGGCCTGGTATTCGTGTTGTTTGCCGTGCAGGTCGACCATCAGCGGCAGGCGCAACTCCAACTGCGCGCCGGGAGCGAGGTCGTTGATCGGGCGCAGATCGATTTTCGTGGTGATCATGGCGTCGGGAAACCGGTCGATCTGGAACAGTTCCTTGCGCATGCGCTCATCGCGCAACGGGATGCCGCTGTTGATCGACTCCAGCTCGACTTCCACCTGCGCCAGCCCCTCGGGGTCGACCTTGCCGTGCAGCACCAGGAAGCGCTGCACTTCGGAAACATTGGCATTCTTGGTGCTGACAAACGACAGGCGCGAAGACTCGCCATCGAGGTACCAGTCGGCGCGGGCCGACAACGCGGCACCGGCCAGCAGCAGGAAAGTGAGGGTTTGGAAGGTGGAGCGCTTGAACATAGAGACTCGTGGGGCAGATAAACCTGTGCTGAACCTTAACTGGCTTGTCACAGGTTGCAAACTTTCTGTTGCCCTTTGAACACATTACCTGTGGCAAGTGAGCTTTTGTCGCGAAGGGGTTTGCCCCCGTTGCGCTGCGAAGCAGTGCTGAAGTCTACAACCAAGTAAGCCTGACGGACCGGGGAGGCTGGCTTTGCGTCTGCTTCGCTGCCGAACGGGGGCAAACCCCCTCGCCACAAAAACTCACCACCACCCAAAGCACATACCCCGCTCAAGGCTGCAAACGACAACCCTGACGCTCGCCGATCCACACCGCGCTGTTGCTGCGGCCCATGCCACTGACCGAGACACGCTTGCCGGCCGGGTCATCGGTAAAGCCGCTGGCGGGCAGCCACTGTTTCACATAACCGTGGCAGTACTCGGCATCGTTGTTCATCACGTAGCGGCACGAACAATATTCCTTGGCGGTGTAGGCGCTGATGATGTCGGGGAACGCCCACAGCGCCGCCCGCTCGAGCCAGATCCAGCCGAGCAAGGCGATCAGCAGGATCAACAACAGGGAACTGAGCGGTCGACGGCGAATGAAACCGCTCATGGCTGCACCTTCCCGGCAAAGGCCTTGAGCGCGAGCTGGAGCAATTGGTTGTGCCGGTAAGTGCCGTCGCGGTCATCGCCGTAGCGGACGATCACCAGCTGTTCACTGGGGATCACGTACATCGCCTGGCCCCAATGCCCCAGCGCGGCGAAGGTGTCGGCGGGAGCATCGGGCCAGGGTCGTGCCGCGCCCTCAACGGCTCGATTGAGCCACCACTGGCCGCCGGGGACGGCCTCGTCTTGATCGGCGTGATAGTGAGCGAATGGCTCGCGGTTGAATGCCACCCAGTCCCTGGGCAGCAGTTGCCTGTCTGCCCAGCGCCCCTCGCGGGCCATCAACAGACCGACCCGGGCCAGGTCCCGTGCAGTGAGGTAGGCATAGGACGAAGCAACGAAAGTGCCCGTGGCATCGGTTTCCCACACGGCTTGGCGGATACCCAGCGGCTCGAACAGCGCAGTCCACGGATAATCCGGATAGCGGCCGGGGCCGACGATGGTTTTCAGCGCGGCGGACAACAGGTTGCTGTCACCGCTGGAGTAGCGAAACGCCTGGCCCGGCGCCGCGTACTCGGCATGGGCCGCGGTGAACGCAGCCATGTCGTGGTGACCGCGGGTGTAGAGCATGGCCACTACCGAAGACTTCAGCGGTGCATATTCGTAGTCTTCCTGCCAATCCAGGCCCGAGGCCCAGTGCAGCAGGTCGGCCATGGTCAGGCTTGGGTGTCTGGCCAGCGGCGGATAAAACTTCTGCACCGGATCCTGTAACTTGAACAGCCCTTCGCCGTAGGCCACACCGAGGACCGTCGCCATCAGGCTCTTGCTGATCGACCAGGTCAGGTGCGGCGTCTCGGCCGTCGTCGGGCCGGCGTAGCGTTCGTAGATCAACTGGCCGTCGCGGATCACCAGCAAGGCATCGGTGCGAATGCCCTGGCGAGTGGTGTCATCGCGGGATGGGAAGGCATAGGCCTCCAGGGCTTGAAGCGCCGGGCCAGCGGGCGTCGGCGCGGTCGGCCATTGCTCGGCAGGCCAGCTTTCAGCCTGGGTCGTGAGGCTGAGCAACAGCAGGAAAATCAGGGACAGGCCTTTGGGCATGACGGGGGCTCGAAGATTGAACCTGCTGAGCCTAGTCGAGGTTGATGACAGTTCAGGAATTCATGCTGCCAATCAGGCCGCCATCGCGAGCGAGCTCGCTCCCACAGGGGAATGCATTTCAAATGCGGGAGCGGGCTTGCTCGCGATGAGGCCAGTCAGGGCAGTGAAGATTGCGCCAATGCCTTGGCCAATCGCTTGCCCCGCGCCCCTGCCGCCAAATCCATCACCGCCTGATCCCGCTGCCACATCGCCGCCCACTCTTGAGGCCCTCCGGCCAACGCCTCATTCACCTCAGCCTTGAGCCCTTCGAACTGCGCAAACAACCCGCCAAGCAACACATGCCCGGCCGGATGGGTGGGTGGCTGGCGGCTGGTTTCCGCGCACCCCGCCAGCAACCCCAGCAACCGCAATTGCAAGCCTTGCGGCCAATCGCATTCCTGGCCGACGCCATACAACCACGCTGTCATGGCGCTCAGCACATAGATGTCTTCCAACGTTCGGAACGGTTTGACGTAAGCGTCCCAACCATCCCCTGCGAGCAACTCGCACAGCGCGTTATCCAGAAACAACCGGCCATGACTGATGTCCGGCATCAACGGGAGCGGCGCCAGCTTTTCCACCCGCACACCCGGCTCATCGCGATAGATCACCGCCAGGCTCAAGCGTGGATCGGCGTCGGGCTCCTCGCTGCGCGCCGCCACCAGCAGCCAGTCGGCGGCATTGCCCGCGGTGACGAAATCCTTGCGTCCGCTCAGGCGCAAATCAGTCAGTCGGGTTTGCATATCGGCCGGGCGCAGGCTGCCCTGCTCGGTGGCGCACAACGCGCCCAGACTCAGTGGCGCGCTCGGCCAGAGCATGCGCAAGGCCGCCTGATACCCCACCAGAAACGCTTGCCCCGGTGTCGCCATCAACCGCCCGCCAAGCACCGCCAATTCAAACGGAGTGACCGTTCCCAACTGCTGCAACAATGTCGCAAAACCTTCCGCCAGATCCGGGTTGGCGGGCAAGCGATCACGGCGGTTCAACAGGGTTTGCCAGGGCATAAGAGTCTCCTCGAAGGCTGTCATATAAGCATCACCAAAGCTTAATGGCGATGACACCGGGGCTACATAGCCTGACTTTGCACAACACGGCTAGACAAAGAAAGTCGATTCGCTGTAGCCCAAAGACGGGTGAGCAGCCCGCACGGAGATTCGCCATGACTCAGATCGCCCGCATCAGCGACACCGGCAACGAACGCCGCCTGCAAGCCGAACGCCTGGTGGGAGCCGAGGCTTTGCAGGAAGCCCAGGCCTTGCGCTTCAACGTGTTCAGCGGCGAATTCAACGCCAGGCTCAAAGGCGCTGAACTGGGTCTGGACATGGATGACTACGACGTTCACTGCGCCCACATCGGCGTGCGTGACTTGAGTACCGGGCGCCTGGTGGCAACCACCCGTTTACTCGACCACACGGCTGCCAGCAGCCTGGGCAAATTCTACAGCGAAGAAGAGTTCAGCCTCCACGGTCTGGTGCACCTGCAAGGCCCGATCCTGGAAATCGGTCGCACCTGTGTCGACCCAGCCTACCGCAATGGCGGCACCATCGCCGTGCTCTGGGGCGAGCTGGCCGAAGTCCTGAACCAGGGCGGCTACAGCTACCTGATGGGTTGTGCGAGCATTCCGATGCAGGATGGTGGCGTGCAGGCCCACGCGATCATGCAGCGTCTGCGCGAACGCTACCTGTGCACCGAACATCTGCGCGCCGAGCCGAAAAACCCGCTGCCGAGCCTCGACATTCCGTCGAACGTGATCGCCGAAATGCCACCGCTGCTCAAGGCCTACATGCGCCTGGGCGCGAAGATCTGCGGCGAGCCATGCTGGGACGAAGACTTCCAGGTCGCCGACGTGTTCATCCTGCTCAAGCGCGACGAACTCTGCCCGCGTTACGCCAAACACTTCAAGGCGGCTGTGTAATGGGCCGGTTGCGGGTGTACGCGCGAATCGCGCGAGTGCTGATGGTAGTGACGCTGGGCCTGGGCATGGCCAGTGTGTTCGGGCTGTTCGAGCGTTTGGGCATGGCCCATTCGATGGCGCGCCGGCAACGCTGGTCGCGGTTTTTCATGGCCCGGCTGAGCAATGCCCTGCCCTTCGACGTGACCGTCCACGGCGAGCTGCCGAAGGCACCGATGCTCTGGGTCAGCAACCACGTGTCCTGGACCGACATCCCGCTGCTGGGCATGCTCACGCCGCTGTCGTTCCTGTCCAAGGCCGAAGTGCGCACCTGGCCGGTAGCCGGCTGGTTGGCGGCCAAGGCCGGCAGCCTGTTTATCCGCCGTGGCTCGGGTGACAGCCAGTTGATCCGCAAGCAGATGACCCGTCACCTGGAACAGGCACACCCACTGCTGATGTTCCCGGAAGGCACCACCACTGATGGCCGTTCGCTGCGTACCTTCCATGGTCGCCTGCTGTCCGCCGCCATCGACTCCGACGTGGCGATGCAGCCGGTGGCGATTCGTTATGTGCGTGACGGCGAACCTTGCGCGCTGGCGCCGTTCATTGGCGACGATGACTTGCTGTCGCATCTGATGCGGTTGTTCGCCAATGACCGTGGCGGTGTGGAGATTCATCTGCTCAAGCCAATCGCTTGCGAAGGCCGGGAACGCGCGGCACTGGCGTTCGAGGCGCAGCAGGCGGTGCAGAAGGTGTTGTTTGGTGAAATTGTCGAACCGCAACGAGCACCGATGCGCCCTGCCATTGCGGCGTGACGCGATCTTTTATTCACCGAAGTACCCTGTGGGAGCGAGCTTGCTCGCGATAGCGGTGGGTCATTCAGCATCATCGTTGAATGTTAATCCGCAATCGCGAGCAAGCTCGCTCCCACAGGGGTTTTATGGTGTTGGATAGTTCCGGGCAAAATCCTGAAGCTGCGGATAGAACAACCGAAAGTCCTCGCTCAACGGTTCATACAACCGCCGCAATTCCTGCATCGCAGCCGCCAGTTCTTCCGGCCGGGTCAGGCGTCGCGAGATCCCGCGCAACACCTGCTCCAGCACTTCGAATTCCTGATACGAACCCAGCCAGTCATTGGCCACCATGTGCGGCGCAATCTTCGCCAGCCGCTCCGGCAATTGCCGTTCGCTGGACAGCACCCGGTAAACGTCCGAAGTGAACAACGCCAGGGGCCGGTCGGCATACAGCATCCAGTCCCGGGCCAGGCAATGGTCGAAAAACACATCGAGCACGATACCCGCGTAGCGACGACGGGTCAGGGAGAAACGCGACAACGCGACGTCCACCAGCGGATGGCGGTCGGTGAACACGTCGATGCTGCGGTGCAACTGGATAGCCCCCTCGATGTCCGGAGCGAACTGCCCTTGCAGGCGTCCCTTGACGAAATCGCCATACAGACTGCCGAGCAATTGGCCGGGACGCTGGCCACCGAGGTGAAGATGTGCGAGATAGTTCATGGGCGCAGCTTAGCACTGCCCCCTTGTCTTGTTACACTCAACATATCGTTATAACTCGATATACCGAAATGTGAGTTGGTCAGAGCCAAATCATATTTGTATATCGCGAAATACCGATTTAAAGTTCGCCTCATCGCGATATAGCGTTTTAAACATCACGAGCCCACATCATGACCATCAATCTCGACGAAATAATAAAAGCCCTGGCACACCCAGTACGGCGAGACATCCTGCACTGGCTCAAGGACCCGACCGTCGAATTTCCCGACCAGTCCCACAGTAACGAGCACGGCGTTTGCGCCGGGCAGATCGATCAACGTTGCGGCCTGTCGCAGTCCACGGTGTCCGCACACCTGGCGACCCTGCAACGCGCCGGCCTGATCAGCAGCCGCAAAGTCGGCCAGTGGCATTTTTTCAAACGCAACGAGGAAACCATCCAGGAATTCCTCAAAACCTTCAGTAAAGAGCTCTGACCCTTAACGTCAGTCGGCCGACAAGGAATTAAACATGCCCCTCTCGCTACTCATCCTGGCCTTGAGCGCCTTCGCCATCGGCACCACCGAGTTCGTCATCATGGGCCTGCTGCCCAACGTGGCGGCTGACCTCGGTGTCTCGATTCCCGGTGCCGGCTGGCTGGTGACCGGTTACGCCCTGGGCGTGGCCATCGGCGCGCCGTTCATGGCGCTGGCCACCGCCAGACTGCCGCGCAAGGCAGCCCTGGTGGCGTTGATGGGCATCTTCATTGTCGGCAACCTGCTTTGCGCAGTGGCCGGCGACTACAACGTGCTGATGTTCGCCCGTGTGGTCACCGCCCTCTGCCATGGCGCCTTCTTCGGTATCGGTTCAGTGGTAGCCGCCGGCCTGGTGCCTGCGAACAAACGCGCTTCGGCCGTGGCCCTGATGTTCACCGGCCTGACCCTGGCCAACGTCCTCGGCGTACCGCTGGGCACCGCACTCGGTCAGGAAGCCGGCTGGCGTTCGACCTTCTGGGCCGTGACCGTGATCGGTGTGATCGCGCTGATCGGCTTGATCCGCTTCCTGCCGGCCAAGCGTGATGAAGAGAAACTCGACATGCGCGCCGAACTGGCCGCACTCAAGGGCGGCGGCATCTGGCTGTCCCTGAGCATGACCGCGCTGTTCGCCGCCTCGGTGTTCACCCTGTTCACCTACGTCGCCCCGCTGCTCGGCGAAGTCACCGGCGTTTCGCCCCGTGGCGTGACCTGGACCCTGATGCTCATCGGCCTGGGCCTGACGGTCGGCAACATCATCGGCGGCAAGCTGGCCGACAAAGGCATGGCCGCGACGCTGATCGGTGTGTTCGTCACCATGGCCGTGGTGTCCACCGTGCTGACCTGGACCAGCGTCGCGCTGATCCCTACCGAAATCACCCTGTTCCTCTGGGCCACCGCGTGCTTCGCCGCCGTACCGGCGCTGCAAGTGAACGTGGTGACCTTCGGCAAGGCCGCTCCGAACCTGGTGTCGACCCTGAACATCGGCGCTTTCAACATCGGCAACGCCTTGGGTGCCTGGGTCGGCGGCAGTGTGATCGCCCACGGCTTCGGCCTGACCAGCGTCCCCCTTGCCGCAGCGGCCCTGGCGGTACTCGCCCTGCTGGTGACCCTGATTACTTTCCGTCAGGGCGGCAATCCCGACCTGGCCCCAGCTACTTCTAACTGATCTCCAAAAGAGAGCCACTAAATGACGACTATTTTCGATCCGATCAAACTGGGCGACCTCGAGTTGGCCAACCGCATCATCATGGCGCCACTGACCCGCTGCCGCGCCGACGAAGGCCGCGTGCCCAACGCGCTGATGGCCGAGTACTACGTGCAACGCGCCACCGCCGGCCTGATCCTCAGCGAGGCCACTTCGGTGACCCCAATGGGCGTCGGCTACCCGGACACCCCGGGCATCTGGTCCAACGATCAGGTGCGTGGCTGGTCCAACGTGACCAAGGCTATCCATGGCGCGGGCGGCAAGATCTTCCTGCAACTGTGGCATGTGGGTCGCATATCCCACGGTTTGTACCTGAACGATGAAGCCCCGGTCGCTCCGAGTGCCATCCAGCCCAAGGGCCACGTCAGCCTGGTTCGTCCGCTGGCCGACTTTCCTGTACCGCGTGCCCTGGAAACCGCTGAAATCGCCGACATCGTCGACGCTTACCGCGTCGGTGCCGAGAACGCCAAGGCCGCCGGCTTCGACGGTGTGGAAATCCATGCCGCCAACGGTTACCTGCTCGACCAGTTCCTGCAAAGCAGCACCAACCAGCGCACCGATAACTACGGCGGTTCCCTGGAAAAACGTGCCCGCCTGCTGCTGGAAGTGACCGACGCCGCCATCGAAACCTGGGGCGCCGGCCGCGTGGGTGTGCACCTGTCGCCACGCGCCGACCTGCATGACATGGGCGACGACAACCTCGCTGAAACGTTCACCTATGTCGCTCGCGAACTGGGCAAGCGTGGCATTGCCTTCATCTGCTCGCGGGAGAAAGAAGGTGCCGACAGCCTCGGCCCGCAACTCAAGGAAGCCTTCGGCGGCCCATACATTGCCAACGAGCGTTTCACCAAGGACAGCGCCAACGCGTTGCTCGCCAGTGGCCAGGCCGATGCAGTCGCCTTCGGTGTACCTTTCATTGCCAACCCTGACCTGCCGGCACGCTTGCAGGCTGACGCACCGTTGAACGAAGCGCGTCCGGAACTGTTCTACGCCAAGGGCCCGGTCGGTTACATCGACTATCCGACGCTGTAATCAGTAACAGTGGAAACGCAAAAGCCCCGACTCGAAAGAGCCGGGGCTTTTTATTTCAACCATATTAACAGCTCAATCATTTCGCCAACCCAACCAACACCACTACATCATATGCAATAAAACCAAACACAACCAAACGGCCTTTAAAGTGAATCCTGTTCGAACAACTGTTAATGTCAATCAAACATACCCAAGGAGTTGTCTCATGGAAGAAAACAAAAACACTAAAATAAACGCTGCAGATTACGAAGACTTTGAAGCGTACGACATCATTCAGGAAGTTGATCTTGTTTCCCTGAACTCAACACTGCTGTCAGTCTTGATGCAAATGAACCCGATCCTTGCCGTCACTTTACAAGCGTCGCTGGCCGGGTTCTCTATCGAAGAAATCCTGAGGATGGGAGAGCAATCCCAGGTCAATGAAAATTACCTGAACTACATCAAACAGGCCAAGCAGGACGAAAAAGATGAATGGAATTTAATCTCGCGCATCAAATCATACACGAGCATTCTGATCACTATATTCAACAGTTCGAACGAAGTTTTTTCTCTGCGCTATGCAAGTTGGGATTACAGCGGGCATCCAATATCGGACTTCGACATTCAACCTCTAGAGCACATGTGCTTCACACTACGTCACGAAACACCAGTACTTAAATCATCGAGCAGAACCAGGCTTCCAACCAGTATCAATCATAACTTCTCCTTTGAAAGCGCCTCACACGCCTTTGAGTTTTCAACACTGGTCAAACTCCAGAGAAAATATCAGACATTCTCCTTCTCGCCACCGACCATTCCCTATAGAGAACATACGGTCCTTTCTATCGGTAAAAAACCGCTGAAATGCAGCTCGCAGATCTCGCGAACGCTATCGAATAGTCCCTATAGCTACGCTGTCGCCATTACCCTCGGTTGAAGTGACTGCATGATTCAGGAAAGCACCTCGCAACGGGGCGCTTTTCGAAATATCTGTATTCAGCCACAGCATCCGCCCGAGTGAGGTTGGCTCCCTCTCACAAGCGCGCAACAATTTTCCTACAAAATATGCAGCTATCCGGCTGTCAACGCGGAAAGTGAGCGTATATAAATGCACCCGTGTTCAACACAGGCCCCGGCGCGGAAAACCCTGGTTCAACCGGCCGAGCATGAAGGTTGTTTCATTTGCGCAGGCTGGGACTCAATCGCAGCATATCCAGCCCGGTATCGACCCAACGCTCGGCTTCGGCGTGCAATTCAAAGCTGTCGGGGGCCAGCAGCCACTGGTACAGGATGCCATCAATATAAGCATGCAAGCTGATCGCCGCGCGGGCGGTGTCGAGGTTTTCCGGTAACTGACCGCGATTCACTGCATTACTCAGGGCCAGACCGATCCGCACATTGCATTCGAGGCTGGCTGACACCCGTTGTTGGCGTAGGTCGCACATTTCATCGGTGAATTCGCACTTATGAAAAAGAATCTCATTGATGCGTCGGGTTTTCGGGTCCAGCGCAATTTGATGAAACAAATGAATCAGCAACTTTCGCATGCAGCCCAGAGGATCGAGTTCGTCTTCGCTTTCGCTGGCCTTGGCCATTTCTTCCAGCGGCTCATGCAGAGTGTCGAGCATGGCCTGCACCAGATCGGCCTTGTTGCTGAAATGCCAGTAGATGGCCCCTCGAGTGACGCCGGCCAGGGTCGCGATGTCCGCCAGGGTCGTGCGTGCCACGCCTCGCTCGAAAAAGGCCTTTTCGGCCGCCACGAGAATTTGCGCGCGGGTTTCCTGAGCTTCCTCTTTGGTACGACGGACCATGGCAGTACAACCTCAATCAGGGTGCTTCAGCGATGCCTGAACATCAGCTGAATAAAAGTGGGGCGAACGTTCCGGGGATTCGTCCCCGGCCTACAATTCCAACCTTTCAACGGCTTGTGTAGCGGCTTGTGTAACGGCGTTGATACGCAGCCTGGGTATTTACAAACAGCCATGTACGTAAGTATATTCCTTAGCAAGCTACTTATCCACTCGGCAAACATTTTTCAACCTTCCACCTTTCTAGTGCGCACCTTGCGTGCCTGACCCGAGGATTTTCATGCAATTCAAGCCAGCTGTTACCGCTCTGGTCGCCGCCGTCGCCCTGGCATCGCTGCTCAGCGGATGCAAAAAGGAAGAGGCAGCACCGGCCGCCCCACCGCCTCAGGTCGGCGTCGTGACTCTGCAACCTCAAGCTTTCACCCTGACATCCGATCTGCCCGGCCGTACCAGTGCGTTCCGCATTGCCGAAGTCCGCCCGCAGGTCAACGGCATCATTCTCAAGCGCCTGTTCAAGGAAGGCAGCGACGTCAAGGCCGGCCAGCAGCTGTACCAGATCGATCCGTCGGTCTATGAAGCGACGCTGAAAAGCGCTGAAGCCAACCTGCGCTCGACCAAGTCGATTTCCGACCGCTACCAGCAACTGGTCAACGAACAAGCCGTAAGCCGTCAGGAATACGACACCGCCGTGGCCAACCGCCTGCAATCGGAAGCCGCGCTGCAAACCGCACAGATCAACGTGCGCTACACCAAGGTCTATGCCCCGCTGACCGGCCGCATCGGCCGCTCCTCGGTGACCGAAGGCGCGCTGGTGAGCAATGCCCAGGCCGATGCGATGGCGGTGATTCAGCAAATCGACCCGATCTACGTCGACGTGACGCAGTCCTCGGTCGAGCTGCTGCAACTGCGCCGTGAGCTGGAAAGCGGTCGCCTGCAGAAAGCCGGCGACAACACGGCTTCGGTCAAGCTGACCCTCGAAGACGGCAGCGACTACAAGCTGGACGGCAAGCTGGAGTTCTCCGAAATCTCGGTTGACCAGACCACCGGTTCCGTCACCCTGCGCGCCATTTTCCCGAACCCTGACCACACCCTTCTGCCTGGCATGTTCGTGCACGCCAAGTTGCTGGCCGGTGTGAACAGCGCGGCGATCCTGGCCCCGCAGCAAGGCGTGACACGCGACCTCAAAGGTACGCCGACCGCACTGGTTGTCGGCCCGGACAACAAGGTCGAACTGCGTCAACTCAAGGCCAACCGCACCGTCGGCAATCAATGGCTGATCGAAGACGGCCTGAAGGCCGGCGATCGCCTGATCACCGAAGGTCTGCAATTCGTCAAACCTGGCATCGAAGTCAAGGCCAGTGAAGCGACCAACGTAGCCGTAAAGAACCCGGCCCCCGCCCAGGTAGCTGATAAAGCCTCTGGCGGCAAAGGGGAGTAAACCATGTCGAAATTTTTTATCGACCGTCCGATTTTCGCCTGGGTAATTGCCCTGGTGATCATGCTGGTCGGGGCACTATCGATCCTCAGACTGCCAATCAACCAGTACCCGAGCATTGCGCCTCCAGCGATCGCCATCTCCGTGGCCTACCCGGGTGCTTCGGCACAAACGGTTCAGGACACCGTGGTTCAGGTGATCGAGCAACAGCTCAACGGTATCGACAACCTGCGTTATGTCTCGTCGGAAAGTAACTCCGACGGCACCATGACCATTACCGCGACCTTCGAGCAAGGCACCAACTCCGACACCGCGCAGGTCCAGGTCCAGAACAAGCTGAACCTGGCCACCCCGCTGCTGCCGCAAGAAGTGCAACAGCAAGGTATCCGCGTCACCAAGGCGGTGAAGAACTTCCTGTTGGTGATCGGCGTGGTGTCGCGTGACGGCAGCATGACCAAGGACGACCTGTCCAACTACATCGTGTCGAACATGCAGGACCCGATCTCGCGGACCGCCGGTGTCGGCGACTTCCAGGTGTTCGGTTCCCAGTACGCCATGCGAATCTGGCTCGACCCGGCCAAGTTGAACAACTTCAACCTGACCCCGATCGACGTCAAGACCGCTATCGCCGCGCAAAACGTCCAGGTGTCGTCCGGCCAGCTCGGCGGCCTGCCTGCCCTGCCCGGCACCCAGTTGAACGCGACCATCATCGGCAAGACCCGCCTGCAGACCGCGGAAGAGTTCGAAAAGATCCTGCTCAAGGTCAACAAGGACGGTTCCCAGGTTCGCTTGAGGGATGTTGCCGAAGTCGGTCTGGGTGGCGAGAACTACAGCATCAACGCCCAGTTCAACGGTGCCCCGGCTTCCGGCCTGGCCGTGAAACTGGCCACCGGCGCCAACGCGCTCGATACCGCCAAGGCCCTGCGCGCGACCATCGACAGCCTCAAGCCGTTCTTCCCGCAAGGGATGGAAGTGGTGTTTCCGTATGACACCACTCCGGTCGTAACCGAATCGATCAAGGGCGTGGTTCACACCCTGGTCGAAGCGGTCGCGCTGGTGTTCCTGGTGATGTTCCTGTTCCTGCAGAACTTCCGCGCCACCATCATCACCACGATGACCGTGCCGGTGGTATTGCTCGGTACATTCGGCATCCTCGCGGCCGCCGGTTTCAGCATCAACACCCTGACGATGTTCGGCATGGTGCTGGCCATCGGCTTGCTGGTGGACGACGCCATCGTCGTGGTGGAAAACGTCGAACGGGTGATGAGCGAAGAAGGTCTGTCACCCAAGGAAGCCACCAAGAAGTCCATGGGCCAGATCCAGGGTGCACTGGTCGGTATCGCCCTGGTGTTGTCGGCGGTTCTGCTGCCGATGGCGTTCTTCAGCGGTTCCACCGGTGTGATCTACAAGCAGTTCTCGATCACCATCGTCTCGGCCATGGCCCTGTCGGTACTGGTCGCGCTGATCTTCACCCCGGCGCTTTGCGCCACCATGCTCAAGCCGATTCCCAAAGGCGAGCACGGCGTACCCAAGCGTGGTTTCTTTGGCTGGTTCAACCGCAATTTCGACCGTGGCGTTCGCGGTTACGAGCGCGGTGTCGGCAATATCCTGCAGCGCAAGATCCCGTATCTGCTGGCGTACCTGCTGATCGTGGTTGGCATGATCTGGCTGTTCACCCGCATTCCAACGGCGTTCCTGCCGGAAGAAGACCAGGGTGTACTGTTCGCCCAGGTGCAGACCCCGGCCGGTTCGACGTCCCAGCGCACCCAGGTGGTCGTGGACGAAATGCGTGAATTCCTGCTGCGCCCTGGCAAGGATGGCGGCGAAGGCGATGCGGTGAACTCGGTGTTTACCGTGACCGGCTTCAACTTCGCCGGCCGTGGCCAGAGTTCGGGTATGGCGTTCATCATGCTCAGACCGTGGGACGAACGTAACGCCGACAACAATGTGTTCAAGGTGGCGGCCCGTGCCCAGCAGCACTTCTTCACCTTCCGCGATGCCATGGTGTTCGCCTTCGCGCCACCGGCGGTACTGGAACTGGGTAACGCCACCGGTTTCGACGTGTTCCTGCAGGACCGTGCCGGTATCGGCCACGAAAAACTGATGGAAGCGCGCAACCAGTTCCTCGGCATGGCCGCACAAAGCAAGATTCTGTCTCAGGTGCGTCCGAACGGCCTGAACGACGAACCGCAATACCAGCTGGAAATCGATGACGAGAAGGCCAGTGCCCTGGGCATTACCATCGCCGACATCAACAACACCCTGTCGATTGCTCTGGGCAGTAGCTACGTCAACGACTTCATCGACCGTGGTCGAGTGAAGAAGGTGTACGTGCAAGGCCAGCCAGGCGCTCGAATGGGCCCTGAAGACCTGCAGAAGTGGTACGTGCGCAACAGCACCGGCACCATGGTTCCGTTCTCGGCGTTCGCCAAGGGCGAGTGGATTTACGGTTCGCCGAAACTGGCCCGTTACAACGGCGTGGAAGCGATGGAAATCCTCGGTGCCCCGGCGCCAGGCTATTCCACCGGTGAAGCCATGCTCGAAGTCGAAGCCATCGCCAAGAAACTGCCGGCGGGTGTCGGTATTTCCTGGACCGGCCTGTCGTACGAAGAGCGTCTGTCCGGTTCGCAAGCACCAGCGCTGTACGCCCTGTCGCTGCTGATGGTGTTCCTGTGTCTGGCGGCGTTGTATGAAAGCTGGTCGATTCCGATCGCGGTGATGTTGGTTGTACCGCTGGGGATCATCGGTGCGCTGATGGCCACCAGCCTGCGTGGTTTGTCCAACGACGTGTACTTCCAGGTAGGTTTGTTGACGACTATCGGTCTGGCGGCGAAAAACGCCATTCTGATTGTCGAATTTGCAAAGGAATTGCACGAACAAGGGCGTAGCCTGCGCGATGCAGCGATCGAAGCCTGCCGCATGCGTCTGCGACCGATCATCATGACCTCGCTCGCCTTCGTCCTCGGTGTGGTACCACTGGCGATATCCACCGGTGCGGGCTCCGGTAGCCAGCATGCAATCGGTACCGGCGTAATCGGCGGTATGATCACGGCCACTGTGCTGGCGATCTTCTGGGTCCCGCTGTTCTTCGTCACCGTGTCGTCCATTGGCCAGCGCAAAATCGCCGACCAGGATGACGCTATTGAAACTTCTAAAGAGGCTGGCTAATGAGCAAGTCGCTACTCTCCCTGGCAGTCGCCGCCTTCGTGCTCGGTGGCTGCTCGCTGATACCTGACTATCAGCAGCCCGAAGCGCCGGTGGCGGGCCAGTACCCGCAGGGCCCGGCGTACTCGCCGGCCCAGGCACCGGCGCAAGCGGCTGCCGAGCAGGGCTGGAAGCAGTTTTTCCATGACCCGGCGCTGCAACAGCTGATCCAGGTTGCCCTGGAAAACAACCGTGACCTGCGTGTCGCGGCCCTGAACATCGACGCGTTCGCGGCTCAATACCGCATCTCCCGTGCCGATCTGTTCCCGGCCGTCTCGGCCAATGGCAGCGGCAGCCGTCAGCGGCTTCCGGCTGATGCTTCCCAGACCGGCGAAGCCGGCATCACCAGTTCCTACTCGGCAACTGTTGGCGTCAGCGCCTATGAACTCGACCTGTTCGGTCGGGTTCGCAGCCTGAACGAAGAAGCGTTGCAGAAGTACTTCGCCACTGAAGAGGGCCGCCGCAGCACGCAGATCAGCCTGGTGGCCAGCGTGGCCAATGCCTACCTGACCTGGCAGGCCGACAAGGAACTGTACAAGCTGACCCAGGACACCCTCGCCGCCTTCGAGGAGAGCTACAAGCTCACCGCCCGCAGCAACGAAGTGGGCGTCGCCTCGGCCCTGGACCTGGCACAGTCGCGCACCTCGGTGGAAAACGCCCGTGCGCAACTGGCCAAGTACACCCGTCAGGTCGCCCAGGACGAGAACAGCCTGGTGCTGCTGCTCGGCACCGGTGTCCCGGCCAACCTGCAAGCGGCCAAACCACTTGACGACGACCTGCTGAGCGACGTTCCACCCGGCCTGCCGTCGGACCTGCTGCATCGTCGTCCGGACATCCTTCAGGCCGAGTACAACCTGAAGGCCGCCAATGCCAACATCGGCGCGGCGCGGGCTGCGTTCTTCCCGAGCATCAGCCTCACGGCCAATGCCGGCACCCTGAGCCCGGACCTGTCCGGTCTGTTCAAGGGAGGTTCGGGCACCTGGTTGTTCCAACCGCAGATCAACCTGCCGATCTTCAACGCCGGCGCCCTGAGCGCCAGCCTGGATTACTCGAAAATCCAGAAAGACATCGGCGTGGCGAACTACGAGAAGTCCATTCAAACGGCCTTCCAGGAAGTCGCCGACGGCCTGGCCGCCCGCCAGACCTACGTCCAGCAGTTGCAGGCACAGAAAGATTTCGTCAGTGCCAACCAGGACTACTACCGCCTGGCCGAGCGTCGCTACCGCATCGGTGTCGACAGCAACCTGACCTTCCTCGATGCCCAGCGTCAGTTGTTCAGTGCGCAACAGGTGCTGATCACCGACCGACTGGCGCAGCTGGTCAGCCAGGTCAACCTGTACAAGGCCCTGGGTGGTGGCTGGAACGAACAGACGGCGAAGAACGAGCCGTTGAAAGAAGAAGCGCCGAAGATGAAGTATTTCTGATAGCGCTGTAAAAACGAGAAGCCCACCGATTGGTGGGCTTTTTGTTGGCTGCGGGAAAAGGTGTGTTCTCAGTGATGGCCCCATCGCGAGCAAGCTCGCTCCCACAGGAGGCTGGGTTTGGCAAAAATCTTATGCACGCTGTAAGTCCACTGTGGGAGCGAGCTTGCTCGCGATGAGGCCCGCACAGGCCACACAAAATCCAGCGACATGTTGCGTTCGATAATCGCCCAAAACCTGCTTTTAACAATTGAACCATCCAGTACATTCCACGCACCATCCGAACCACAAAACCAATAACAACAGGTTCGACACCATGCCCCCGCGCCCTGCCCTCTCCGGCTGATCCGCTTCGTTCGTGCTGATTTCGAATATTCGTCTGCAACCCAGGGTTGCGGCATTACCCCGCTTCATCCCAAAGAATTAGAGAGACCCGAGCCCATGACGCCTTCTCCCGCGCAGTACTTCGTTCCCAGCCTGATTGCCATGGCCCTGGCCAGCGCGGCCCTGCCCGCCATCGCCGAAGAGTCGGGTTTTGTCGAAGGCGCCAAGGTCAACCTGAACCTGCGCAACTTCTACATCAACCGCAACTTCACCAACCCGACCAAGGCCCAAGGCAAGGCTGAAGAGTGGACGCAAAGTTTCATCCTCGACGCCAAGTCCGGCTTCACCCAAGGCACCGTCGGATTCGGCATGGATGTGCTCGGTTTGTATTCGGTGAAGCTCGACGGCGGTAAAGGCACAGGCGGTACGCAACTACTGCCGCTGGATCATGACGGTCGCCCGGCGGATAACTTCGGGCGCACCAATGTCGCGTTCAAGGCCAAGCTGTCGCAGACCGAAGTGAAAGTCGGCGAGTGGATGCCGGTGTTGCCAATCCTGCGTTCGGACGACGGTCGTTCGTTGCCGCAAACCTTCCGGGGCGGCCAGATCACGTCGAAGGAGATCAATGGCCTGACGCTCTACGGCGGCCAGTTCCGGCAGAACAGCCCCCGCGATGACAGCAGCATGGACGACATGTCGATGACCGGCAAAGCGGCGTTCACCTCCGACCGTTTCAACTTTCAGGGCGGCGAATACCTGTTCAACGAAAAGCGCACCCAGATCGGCCTGTGGAACGCCGAGCTCAAGGACATCTACAGCCAGCAGTTCATCAACCTGACCCACAGCCAGCCATTGGGTGACTGGACCCTGGGCGCCAACCTGGGTTTCTTCTACGGCAAGGATGACGGCAGCGCCCGGGCCGGCGAGCTGGACAACAAGACCATGTACGGCTTGTTCTCGGCCAAATACGGCGGCAACACCTTCTACGTCGGCCTGCAAAAACTCACCGGCGACAACGCCTGGATGCGGGTCAACGGCACCAGCGGCGGTACCCTGGCCAACGACAGCTACAACTCCAGCTACGACAATGCCCAGGAGAAATCCTGGCAAGTACGCCACGACTACAACTTCGCCGCCCTGGGCGTTCCGGGCCTGACCCTGATGAACCGCTACATCAGCGGTGACAATGTGCACACCGGCACCATCACCGACGGCAAGGAATGGGGACGCGAAAGTGAACTGGGCTACACCGTGCAAAGCGGTGCGCTGAAGGACCTGAACCTGAAATGGCGCAACTCGACCATGCGCCGCGACTACAGCAACAACGAGTTCGATGAGAACCGCCTGATCATTAGCTACCCGATCAGCCTGTTGTAAACACAAAACAAATGTGGGAGCGAGCTTGCTCGCGATGGCGGTGTATCAGGCGACATCAATAGTGAATGTGCCGACGCCATCGCGAGCAAGCTCGCTCCCACAGGTTGTTCACCGTTACCGCTTACTCCCGCGATTCAACCCCCAACTCATCCCACACCGACTCGGCCAGGTGGAACGTCGCATTGGCTGCCGGGATCCCGCAATAGATCGCGCTCTGCATGATCACTTCCTTGATCTCGCCACGGCTCACGCCATTGTTGGCGGCGGCGCGCAGGTGCAGTTTGAGTTCACCCTCGCGGTTCATGCCGATCAGCATCGCGATGGTGATCAGGCTGCGGGTGTGGCGTGGCAGACCCTCGCGGGTCCAGATGTCGCCCCAGGCGTGGCGGGTGATCATTTCCTGGAACTCCGAGTTGAACTCGGTCAGAGTGGTCAGGCTGCGGTCGACGTGAGCATCGCCCAGTACCGCGCGACGGACTTTCATGCCTTCGTCGTAACGTTGTTTCTCGTCCACGGAATATCCCTCAACGAGCCTTCAGAAAGGCCAGAACACATTCGCTGAAATCAGCGCCAGCCTGCACGTTGGACAAGTGCGCAGCGTAGAACTCGGCGTACTCGGCGCCCGGCACATGTTCCTGAATGAAGTGCCCACCCGACGGCGGCGTGACCGCATCCTCAGTGCCGGCGATCACCAGCAGCGGCGCCTTGATCGAGGACAACTGATCGCGGAAATCGGCATCGCGCACAGCTGCACAATTGGCCGCGTAACCTTCTGGCGAAGTCGCCGCCAGCATGTCGGTAATCTGCTTGGCCGCCGCCGGGTTGGCTTCGGAGAAATCCGGGGTGAACCAGCGGGCAATCGACGCATCGCGCAGGGCAACCATGGCCGCCTGACCATCGCGCAGCACCATTTCAATGCGCGGGTTCCACACCGACGGATCGCCGATTTTCGCTGCGGTGTTGCACACGATCAGCTTGTTCAGTCGATCGCCGGCGTTGATCCCCAGCCACTGGCCAATCAACCCGCCCATGGACAATCCGCAGAAATGCGCGCGTTCGATGTGCAAGGCATCCAGCAATGCGAGCACGTCGCGGCCCAGTTGCTCGATGCTGTAAGGCCCCGGTGTCACCAATGACTGGCCATGGCCGCGGGTGTCGAAACGCAGCACGCGAAAATGCTTGGAGAACGCCGGGATCTGCGCGTCCCACATGTGCAGGTCCGTGCCCAGGGAGTTGGACAGCACCAGCACCGGCGCATCGACCGGTCCATCGAGTTGGTAATGCAGTTCGCCCTCGGCGAGTTGTACAAAAGCCACAGCAAGTCTCCTTCAGGCAGTCAATGCAGAATGTTCAGCCACCGCCCTCTCGACCCAGGTTTTGGCCTGGCCGAGGTAATGGGCAGGGTCCAGCAGATGATCGAGCTCAGCCGCCGACAGTTCGGCGGTCACTTGTGGTTCGTCGCCGAGGACCGCACGCAGGTGACGTTGTTCGGCCACGGCGCGTTTGCAGCATTGCTCCAACAGATGATGCGCGGTATCGCGCCCAACCCGCTGCGCGAGGACGATGCTCACCGCTTCGGCGAGCACCAGGCCCTGGGTCAAATCGAGATTGCGCGCCATGCGCTCGGCATCCACTTCCAGCCCTTGGACGATCAACAATGCTTGATGCAGGCTGCCCGACACCAGGCAGCAGATTTCCGGCAGGGTTTCCCACTCGGCATGCCACAGACCGAGGCTGCGCTCGTGCTCCTGGGGCATGGCGCTGAACAGCGTCGAAAGCAAACCGGGTACGCGAGTCGCCGCGCCGATCAACACCGCCGCGCCCACCGGATTGCGTTTGTGCGGCATGGTCGAGGAACCGCCCTTGCCCGGCGCCGAAGGCTCGAACACTTCGGCGGCCTCGGTTTGCATCAACAGGCTGATATCACGCCCGAGTTTGCCGAGACTGCCGGCGATCAGGCCGAGCGCAGCGCCGAACTCCACCACGCGATCGCGCTGGGTGTGCCACGGTTGATCGGGCAAAGTCAGTTGCAGTTCTTCGGCCAGCGCCTGGGCAATCGGCATGGCCTGGTCGCCGAGGGCTGCGAGCGTTCCGGACGCGCCACCGAATTGCAGCACCAGCAGACGCGGTTTGAGTTCAACCAGTCGCTGACGGCTGCGCGTCACCGCCCCCAACCAACCGGCGATTTTCATGCCGAGGGTGACCGGAGTTGCGTGTTGTAACCAGGTACGCCCGGCCAACGGCGTAGCCGCATAACGCTGGGCCTGGTCAGCGAGGATTTGCCCCAATTGCGCCAGATCGTTTTCGATCAGTTCCAGCGCCTGCCGCAGTTGCAGCACCAGGCCGCTGTCCATCACGTCCTGACTGGTCGCGCCCAGATGCACATAGCGCTCGGCTTCGGCATCGGTGGCCGCGATCTGCTTGCCCAGCGCCTTGACCAACGGAATCGCCGAGTTACCCGCCGTGGCAATGGCCTCGCCCAACGTCGCAAAGTCATAAAGCCCGGCACGGCAAGCTGCTTCAATCGGCGCGACAGCACTCGACGGAATCATCCCGACCCGTGCTTCGGCCCGGGCCAATGCCGCTTCGAAATCGAGCATGGCCTGGACCCGACCCTGATCGCAGAACACCTCACGCATATCGCGGGCCGTGAAATAGGCATCGAACAATTGATTGCCCGGTCGCTGGTTCATAAACAATTCCTGGAGGCGCGGGCCTGCGGTCCGCGCGTGAAGATCAAAGGTCGTGATGCAGATACTTCGCCTGTTTCGGCAGACGCAGGCTGAACAGGAACGCTATCGCCATCATCACCGTCACGTACCAGTAGAAGGTGTTTTCCATGCCCACGGCCTTGAGGCTCAAGGCCACATACTCCGCCGAACCACCGAAAATCGCATTCGCCACCGCATACGCCAGGCCGACACCCAATGCACGCACCTCGGGCGGGAACATCTCGGCTTTCACCAGGCCACTGATGGAGGTGTAGAAACTGACGATTGCCAGCGCCAGGGTAATCAACACGAAGGCCAGAAACGGACTTGTCACGCTTTTCAGGCTCAACAGGATCGGCACGGTGCACAGCGTGCCGAGGGCGCCGAACCAGAGCATCGAGTTACGCCGGCCGATCTTGTCGGCGAGCATGCCGAAAATCGGCTGCATGCACATATAGAGGAACAGCGCGCCGGTCATGATGTAGCTGGCGGTCTTGGCCGGCATGCCGGCGGTGTTCACCAGGTACTTCTGCATGTACGTGGTGAAGGTGTAGAAGATCAGCGAACCACCGGCGGTGTAACCGAGTACGGTGATGAATGCGGTTTTATGGTCGCGAAACAGGGCACTGATGCTGCCGGCATCCTTGTTTTCGCGCATTGCCTTGCTGGTGGTTTCCTTGAGCGAACGACGCAGATACAGCGAAACCAGCGCCGCCATGGCACCCACCACGAAGGGTATCCGCCAGCCGTAGGCACGCAGGTCATCTTCAGTGAGGAACTGTTGCAGGACCACCACCAGCGACACCGCGAGCAATTGGCCGCCAATCAGGGTCACGTACTGGAACGAGGCGAAGAAACCGCGCTGGCCCTTGAGCGCCACTTCACTCATGTAGGTTGCGGTAGTGCCGTACTCACCGCCCACCGACAAGCCTTGCAGCAAACGGGCGAACAGCAACAGGATCGGCGCCCAGACCCCAATGCTGCTGTAGGTCGGCAGGCAGGCGATAAGCAGCGAGCCGAAGCACATCATCAGAATCGAGATCAACATCGAATTCTTGCGCCCGTGCTTGTCCGCCAAGCGCCCGAAAATCCAGCCACCAATCGGCCGCATCAGGAACCCGGCGGCGAACACGCCAGCGGTATTGACCAGCTGCACGGTGGGGTTATCGGACGGGAAAAAGGCCGGTGCGAAATAGATCGCACAGAAGGCGTAGACGTAGAAGTCGAACCATTCAACCAGGTTGCCGGACGAGGCACCGACAATGGCGAAGATCCGCTTGCTGCGTTCTTCGCCCGTATAAAGAGCTATAGGCGCTGTGGGTGTTGTCATTGTTTTTCACTCAATGGGGAAAGTGAGAGTCTAGACACACTTTGCAACACTCCCGTTCCGCAGATAAATCAGCAACACAAATCCCCTGTGGGAGCGAGCTTGCTCGCGATAGCGTCAGGTCAGTCACCATTTATGCTGGATGTGACTCAGTCATCGCGAGCAAGCTCGCTCCCACAGGTTTTGCAGTGCTCACTTAATAGTCGAAGAACACCGTCTCGGCATCGGTACCCTGCAGAATCACATTCCACTGATAAACACCCGACGCATCCTTCTTGGCCAGCAAGGTACTGCGGCGCTCGGCCGGCACGCACTCCAGCAACGGATCGTTGACGTTGGCCGCCTCGCCTTCAAAGTAGATCCGCGTCAGCAGGTGCTTCACCAAACCACGGGCAAACACCAGAACGACAAGGTGCGGTGCCTGGGTCGTGCCTTTGAGCCCCTCGACCGTACCGGGCTTGATGGTGGTAAAGCGAAAGCGTCCTTCGGCATCCACCGGCACCCGACCAAAGCCTTCGAAGTTCGGGTCCAGGGGTTTGTCCTGGTCGTCTTCCGGGTGGTCATACTTGCCGGCGGCGTTGGCCTGCCAGACTTCCAGCATCGCGTCGTTGACGATGTCGCCATTGCCGTCGACCACTTGCCCGGTGATCGCTACGCGCTCGCCCAGGGTTTGTTCGACGGTCAGGTTTTCGCGGTTCAGCCAGGTCAGGCCGATGTGGTAGTACGGCCCGACGGTGTGGGACGTGGTCGCAGTCAGCGTCATCTTATTTCTCCATCGGCGTGGCGTCGCGGCCGCGCAATACGATGTCCCAGCGATAACCGAGGGTATAGGAAGGGATGGTTTTTTCCAGATCGAACGTCGCGATCAAGCGCTCTTTGGCGCTGGTATCGGGTACGCAGTTGTAGATCGGGTCGTACGCCAGCAACGGGTCGCCCGGGAAATACATCTGCGTCACCAGGCGCGTCAGGATGCTCGGCCCGAACAGCGAGAAATGGATGTGCGCCGGGCGCCAGGCGTTGTGGTGGTTACCCCATGGATAGGCGCCGGGCTTGATGGTCTGGAACTGGTACCAGCCATCGGCGTCGGTCACGGTGCGGCCGGTGCCGGTGAAGTTCGGGTCCAGCGGTGCGTCGTGCAGGTCGCGGGCATGGGCGTAGCGACCGGCGGCGTTGGCCTGCCAGATCTCCACCAGAATCCCCGGCACCGGCAGACCGTTTTCATCCAGCACACGGCCGTGGATGATGATGCGCTCACCCTGAGGCTGCCCCTCGTGCTGGGCGGTCAGGTCGTTATCCTTCTCGTTGATGCGCTCGGCACCGACGGTAGGACCGGTGATTTCCGACAGCGAATGCGGCAGGAACACCAACGGCTTGGACGGCGAGCGCAGGTTGGTGGATTGATAGGTCGGGTGCAGGTACTCCGGCTGGGTGCCTTCCTGCGGGCGACGGTAACCAGGCTTGTCAGTCATGAAACATTCCTCAGTTCGTATAAGTCTTCAGAGCGCGTCAGACGCGCTCGATCGCCAGGGCCAGACCCTGACCGACACCGACGCACATGGTGGCCAGACCTTTCTTGCCACCGTTTTTTTCCAGCTGATGCAATGCGGTCAACACCAGCCGCGCGCCACTCATGCCCAACGGGTGACCCAACGCAATCGCACCACCGTTCGGGTTGACCTGGGCCGCGTCGTCCGCGATCCCCAGTTCACGCAGCACCGCCAGGCCTTGGCTGGCGAAGGCTTCGTTGAGCTCGATCACGTCGAAATCGCTGACCGCCACACCGAGGCGCTCGATCAGTTTACGCACCGCCGGCACCGGGCCAATGCCCATCACCCGCGGGGCAACACCGGCGCTGGCCATGCCCAGCACTTTGGCACGGGCAGTCAGGCCGTGTTTCTTCACCGCTTCGGCCGAAGCCAGGATCAACGCGGCGGCGCCGTCGTTTACACCCGAGGCATTGCCGGCGGTGACGGTCTTGTCGGGGCCGTTGACCGGTTTGAGTTTGGTCAGAGCTTCCAGGGTGGTGTCGGCGCGAGGATGCTCATCCTGGCTGACCACGGTTTCACCCTTCTTGTGGGCTATGCGCACTTCAACGATTTCTTCGGCGAAGAACCCGGCGGCTTGTGCGGCGGCCGTGCGTTGTTGACTGCGCAGGGCGAACGCGTCCTGATCGGCGCGGGACACCTTGTAATCGTCGGCCACGTTGTCAGCGGTCTGCGGCATCGCATCCACGCCGTACTGGGCCTTCATCAACGGGTTGATGAAGCGCCAGCCGATGGTGGTGTCTTCGAGCTTCATGTTGCGCGAAAAAGCGGCATCGGCCTTGCCCATCACGAACGGCGCACGGGACATCGACTCGACGCCGCCGGCAATCGCCAGCTCCATCTCGCCGCTGGCGATTGCGCGGAACGCGGTGCCGATGGCATCCATGCCCGAAGCGCAGAGGCGGTTGAGAGTCACGCCGGGAATGGTTTCCGGCAGGCCAGCCAGCAGCAGCGCCATGCGCGCCACGTTGCGGTTGTCTTCACCGGCCTGGTTGGCGCAGCCGAGGAACACCTCGTCCACCGCGTTCCAGTCCACCGACGGGTTGCGCTCCATCAAGGCCTTGATTGGCACGGCAGCCAGGTCGTCGGCACGCACCGTCGACAGGCCACCACCGAAACGGCCGATAGGGGTACGAATCGCGTCGCAGATATAAACGTCACGCATCACGCTTCTCCGGGGGCTTGGCCGTGTGCGGCAGCGGTACGGGCTTCGAGGTCGCGCAGCGCGGTCAGTTCGACTTCAGTCGGCTCGGTGGTTTGCTCAACCTGGTCGGCAAAGCGAATCGCCCAACCGGTGGCATCAACCACTTGCTCGCGGGTCACACCCGGATGCAGTGCAGTGACCACGAACTCATGGGTACCGGCTTCCGGCTCCATGATGCACAGATCGGTGATGATCCCCACCGGTCCGGCGCCTGGCAGACCGAGACGCTTGCGCGAATCGCCGCCCTCGCCGTGGCCGACCGAGGTAATGAAATCGAGTTTGTCGACAAAGGAGCGCGACGACTGCTTGAGGATGATCAACACGCTCTTGGCGGAACCGGCAATCTCCGGCGCGCCACCTGCACCCGGCAGACGGACTTTCGGCGCGTGGTAATCACCCACGACGGTGGTGTTGATGTTACCGAAACGGTCGACCTGCGCCGCGCCGAGGAAACCGACGTCAATGCGCCCGCCCTGCAGCCAGTAACGGAAAATCTCACCGGTCGGGACTACGGTGTCAGCGGTTTCCGCCAGTTCACCGTCACCGATCGACAGTGGCAATACACTTGGCTTGGCACCGATCGGGCCCGATTCGTAGATCAGCACCACATCAGGCGAGGAAGTCAGGCGCGCGAGGTTGGCCGCTTTCGACGGCAGGCCGATGCCGACGAAGCACACCGAGCCGTTCTTCAGGCGACGGGCAGCGGCAACGGTCATCATTTCATTGGTGGTGTAAGTCATTACTTCGCCTCCGAAGCGGCGGCCAGTTTGGCCTGGAACTCGCTGAAGTCAGCGCTGCCGTGGATGTATTCGTTGATCCACGCGGTGAAGGTTTCACGGTCGCGGGCAATCGGGTCCCAGGCCTGGTAGAAGCGGTTGTCGCGTTCGTTGTAACCGTGGGCGTAGGACGGATGCGCGCCGCCAGGTACGTGGCAAACCGCGCTCAAGGCCCAGGTTGGCAGCACACAGGAGTTCATCGGCGCATTGAGGTCGTCGACGATTTCCTCAACGGTGACGATGCAGCGCTTGGCCGCCAGCGCAGCTTCTTTCTGCACGCCGAGGATGCCCCACAGCAGCACGTTGCCCTTGCGGTCGGCTTTCTGCGCGTGAATCACGGTAATGTCCGGGCGCACCGAAGGCACGGCGGCCAACACTTCGCCGGTGAACGGGCAGGTCACGGATTTGATCAGCGGGTTGACCTTCGGCAAATCGGAACCGGCGTAGGCACGCAGCACCGCGAACGGCAGGCCGGATGCCCCGGCGACGTAGGCGTTGGCCAGGTCGGCGTGGCTGTGTTCTTCGATTTCCAGCGCGTGGGGCCACTGTTTCTCCACAGCGTCACGCAGGCGATGCAGGGAGCCGACACCCGGGTTGCCGCCCCAGGAGAAAATCAGCTTGCGGGCACAACCGGCACCGATCAACTGGTCGTAGATCAAGTCAGGGGTCATCCGCACCAGGGTCAGGTCTTTCTTGCCCTGGCGAATGATTTCGTGACCGGCGGCCGTCGGGATCAGGTGAGTAAAGCCTTCGAGCGCGACCGTATCGCCGTCGTTTACGAATTGCTTCACCGCGTCGTGCAGCGAAAGGATTTCAGCCATTGGGGCAGGCTCCCGTTTATTGTTAACCGACAGTGGAAGAAGGCGCCGATGCGCAGCGCCGGAATGACTGAAGGTTAAGCTTCTGAAAAAGGCCAAACAATCCGATAATCGACTGAGCGTTCGATTATCGAACACATTGTTGTCTGGCTACCTATCCCAAAATGCATCGCGAGCAGGGCTCGCTCCCACAGAGGATTGCAATCAACTGTGGGAGCGAGCCCTGCTCGCGAAGAGGCCATCTACATCACACGAGATTCCGGATCAGACTGTCAGGTCGCATCCGCATGACTGACCATGCCCTTGATCACCACCGCCGTCGTCGCCAGCGCCGCCGGAATCACCAGCGCCGTCAGCACTTGCTCGAAGTTCCAGCCCAGGCCCAGCAGCGTCGCGCCCATCCACGCCCCGAGGATGGCGCCGAAGCGGCCGATCCCGAGCATCCACGACACGCCGGTGGCCCGCCCCTGAGTCGGATAAAACCGCGCAGCCAGTGACGGCATTGCCGATTGCGCACCGTTGACACACATCCCGGCCACCAGCACCAGCGTCGCCAACAGCGCGATGTTGCCCAGGCTCTGCCCTACCGCGTAGGCAAACACCCCGGCCAGCAGGTAGAAAGTGCCGATGACCTTGTGCGGATTGAACCGATCCATTGCCCAGCCCACGCCCACCGCACTCAGCACGCCACCAAACTGGAACAGCGCGCCGATGAAGGCGGCCTGCTCCATGCTCGCGCCACTGTCACGCATCAGCGTCGGCAGCCAACTGGTCAGCAGGTAAACGATCACCAGGCCCATGAAGTAGGTCAGCCACAAGAGCAAGGTGCCGGTGCTGTAGGTGCCGGAGAAGATCACCGCGAACACATTGCGCGCCTTCACGGTTTTCTGTTCCGGCACACTGAAACTGGACGCCTGGGCCACCACCGTCGGGTCAATCGGCGCCAGTGCCTTGCGTACTTTTTCCGTACCGCGGTTGCGCACCACCAGGTAACGCGCCGACTCCGGCAGCCAGAACAGCAAAACGACGGCGAGGATCAGCGGCAGCACTCCACCGATCAGCAGCAGGCTGTGCCAGCCAAAGGCCGGAATGAGCTTGGCCGAGATAAATCCGCCGCCAGCCATGCCGAGGTTGAAGCCGCAGAACATGCTGGTCACCAGCAGGGACTTTTTGCGCTCAGGGGTGTATTCCGACAGCAGCGTGGTGGCGTTCGGCATGCCGGCGCCCAGACCCAGGCCGGTCAGGAAGCGCAACACCAACAGCTGATCGACATTGGTGCTGTAGGCCGAGGCCAGGCTGAAGGCACCGAACAACAGCACCGCGCCGACCAGTACGACTTTTCGCCCGAAGCGGTCAGCCAGAGGGCCGGAGCCCAGTGCGCCGAAGACCATGCCGATCAACGCCGCACTCATCACCGGGCCGAGACTGGCGCGGTCGATACCCCAGTCCTGGGACAGGGCCGGGGCGATGAAGCCCATGGCCGCGGTGTCGAGGCCATCGAGGAAGACAATCAGGAAACACAGGATCACCACGCGCCACTGGTAGCGCGAAATGGGTTGGGCATTGATGAAGGACTGCACGTCGAGGCAGTTACCTACAGCAGACTGAGGCTGGTTCATTATTTTTATCCCACGGATCGCGGTCGAACGATGTCAGCAGATGCCGACGAAGCCGCGACAGTAATGATCCGGAGGAAACAGCGTCAATTCGATAAACGCGACTCTGTGCGTTTATCGAACGGCTTAGGCAAACAACTGGGCGCTGAGGTCGCGGCTGGCGCTCAACAAACCGGGCAGGAACCGCTGTTCCAGTTCATTGCGGCTGACTCGCCCGGCGTGAGTGCTGACATTGAGGGCCGCAACCACCTGCCCGGAAGCGTCGTACACCGGGACGGCAATCGAACGCAGCCCTTGCTCGAGTTCCTGGTCGACGATGCACCAGCCTTGCTTTCGCACCTCTTGCAGGCATTCGAGCAACGCCTCGGGGGTGTGGATCGTGCGGCTGGTCTTGGCTTGCAATTCGGCGTGGTCGAGGTATTCGCCCAGCGAGGTGTCATCCAGCGCGGCCAGCAGGATCCTCCCCATCGAGGTGCAATAGGCCGGCAAGCGCCCGCCCACCGACAGGTCCACCGAAATCAGCCGCTGGGTGGTCGCGGAGCGCGCGATGTACAGAATGTCATCACCCTCCAGCGTGGCCATGTTGCAGGCCTCGTGCAGTTGCTCGCTCATGCGGTCCAGGTAAGGCTGGGCGGAAACCGCCAGCGGCGTAGATGACACATAGGCATGGCCGAGGGTCAGCACTTTGGGCAGCAGCGAATAGGTGCGGCCGTCAGTGGTGGCGTAGCCGAGCTTGATCAGGGTGTGCAGGCAACGGCGCACGGCGGCGCGGGGAATTTCCGTGCGGTGACTGATCTGGGCGATGGTCAGGTGTCGTTTGCGCTCCTGGAACGCTTGCACCACGGCCAGGCCGCGGGCCAGGGACGTCATGAAATCCGGGTCGCCGGTCAGTGCCTGGATCCGTTTGGCAGGTGAGGCAACGATGGGAGGCGCCACTGAAGCGAAGGAATTGCGCATTTGATCGTTCATACAAGGTCCTTTTACCCATTCGGATCAGCGACTATTACAAAGGGCGAGCCTGGCGCTCAAGCCCGGCCCGCCAACTCCGTGCGATTATCGAACGCTCGACCGATAATCGCAATCCGTCGTGTAAATCACATGCGCTGATGCCCGGTTTTCGCTGACTTGCGCCCCCATGTTTACGCCGACTCGACACAGGACTTAATGGGGCAATCCAATTACCGTAACTTGCCTGATTTAATGGCGTCAGAAAGGCATCGCAGCAATGCGGTATCCGTCGACGTTCTAGTTAATCGCAAAGTTTCGAGCAACAAAACGGTCACACACCAAGATTCACTTTTAACTCTTTGGAGATAGTGTTCTTCAAATCGGCCGCTATAATACAATTCAGTAGCGCTTCGGTTTTTTACTTGCCGAACCCGCTGCCCGGCCAGGCGATGTTCCATCGCCGTTGCCCGTTGCAAGCGCCAGATCCGCATTGCACAGCCTTGCCATCGCGCTTGCCGAAACAGGAAACTGAAGCTACGTCAGCTGTTTATCTCTGGTGTCGTGGCCGCCTGTGACATGGAAGTATTGATCACGTTGTTGCCAAAAAACGATGCCTTGACGGGCATTGCCCACTCGACGAACGTGATCAAACGATTTGATGCAGCGCGTTTTCACCAGAATTTATCCCAACTCAATCAGGTAGCACTGTGACGAAAGACGAACTGCGCGCGGAACTAGAGCGCCAGGAACAACGTTACAAGGAAGTTTACGGCGGAGAAGTCACCACTTACGCCGCTCAACCCGAACCGGAACGCAAACCCTGGCGTAAACGCGCCACCGTTCAGGATCAGGTTTTCCAGCAAGAACTTCAAAAAATGGAAAAGGAACTCAAAGCCGAAGAGCCGTGACTGCTTCGGCCTGATCCTTACAAGGGCCTGCCTCTGCACCCGTTAAAAGCGGGATGTATTGATGTTGCCTTTCGCGCCCGCTACGAGCGGGCAGCGGCCATCACCGTCGTCGAATCAGGCAGATTTCCGGTATCTGACCTATTTCTCAGATTTTTCTCACAACCGTTCAAGCCCCTCCTGCCGGGCGGTGAAGGTTTTGTGACAGTCTATTTTTTCAATAAAATCAATGACTTAAAAAACACAGCAAAACCGTGGGTTTTCAGGTCCTGCGGCAAAAAAATTCGTTGAAGAATGTTACCGATGAGCAGCTAGTGCATTGATTAGCAGTCTTTTCTGGCATAATCGCGCCCCCTTATGACCGGGTCAGAAAACCTTCATGATCGATTTATTCAGCGGACTGGATGCTTGGGTGCTTGTGAGCCTCTTGCTCGCCCTGGCCTTTGTCCTCGCCTTCGAGTTCATCAACGGCTTTCATGACACCGCTAACGCGGTGGCGACCGTTATCTACACCAAAGCCATGCCGCCTCACCTGGCAGTGTTCTTCTCCGGTGTGTTCAACTTCCTCGGCGTACTGCTGGGCGGGGTCGGCGTGGCGTATGCCATCGTCCACCTGCTGCCGGTAGAACTGCTGATCAATGTGAACACCGGTCACGGACTGGCCATGGTGTTCTCGTTGCTCGCCGCAGCCATCACCTGGAACCTGGGCACCTGGTACTTCGGTATCCCCGCCTCCAGTTCCCACACGCTGATCGGCTCGATCCTCGGCGTGGGCCTGGCCAACGCCCTGATCAACGAAATTCCGTTGGCCGACGGGGTGAACTGGCAAAAGGCGATCGATATCGGCATGTCGCTGGTATTCTCGCCAATGGCAGGCTTCCTGATCGCCGCGCTGATTCTGATCGGTCTTAAATGGTGGCGTCCGCTGTCGAAGATGCACAAGACGCCGGAACAGCGCCGCAAGATCGACGACAAGAAACACCCGCCGTTCTGGAATCGCCTGGTACTTGTGATCTCGGCCATGGCCGTGAGTTTCGTGCACGGTTCCAACGATGGCCAGAAAGGTATCGGCCTGATCATGCTGGTCCTGATCGGTATCGTGCCGGCCCAGTTCGTCCTCGACCTGAACAGCACGACCTACCAGATCGAACGGACTCGCGACGCTACGTTGCACCTGAGCCAGTTCTACCAGCGCAATTCCGAAACCCTGGGCGAGTTCCTGGCCCTGGGCAAGAGCTTGAACGGCGACTTGCCGGAGAAATTCCGTTGCAACCCGCAACAGACCGAACCGACCATCACCGCCCTGCTCGGCACCCTCAAGGGTGTAGCCGACTACCATTCGCTGTCGGCGGAAAGCCGCATCGAAGTACGTCGTTACCTGCTCTGCCTGGATGACACCGCGAAGAAAGTCAGCAAGTTGCCAACGCTCGGGGCCCGTGAAAAGGCTGACCTGGACAAGTTGCGCAAAGACCTGACCACCACCACTGAATACGCCCCGTTCTGGGTGATTCTGGCGGTAGCACTGGCCCTGGGCCTGGGCACCATGGTCGGCTGGAAACGCGTGGTACTGACCATTGGCGAGAAGATCGGCAAGCAAGGCATGACTTACTCCCAAGGCATGTCGGCGCAGATCACCACCGCCAGCCTGATCGGCATGGCCAACATCTTCAGCCTGCCGGTTTCCACCACCCACGTGCTGTCCTCGGGCGTGGCGGGCACCATGGTCGCCAACAAGAGCGGCCTGCAAGGCGGCACCGTCAGAACCATCCTGCTGGCCTGGGTATTGACCCTGCCAGCCACCGTGGCCCTGTCGGCCGGGTTGTTCTGGCTGGCCTCGAAGGCGCTGGGTAGCTGATACAGCGGCATCGAAAAAGGCGCGCTCCGCAAGGACCGCGCCTTTTTTATTGCCGCCAATCGCAAAAAATCACTGTAGGAGCGAGCTCTGCTCGCGATGACCGCAAGGACAACGCGTACATTCAGGCAGCCCGCGTCATCGCTGGCGTCCATCGCGAGCAGAGCTCGCTCCTACAGGGTTACGTGTTTACCGATAGTTTTTTACAGGCAAAAAAAAGGGCAACCGAAGTTGCCCAAAATGCCTTGCGTGCTCATTACATCCAGAAAGAACTACGGTTATTTCCGCTTGTGCGAATCCTTCCAGATAAAAAGTCCGAACCCTGCAAAAAATACAAACATGAGGCTGACAGTCAGCACTCCGGCGATCACCACGTTGTCGAAAAACATGACGCGTCTCCTGTACCTGCCCTGTTGCGATAGGGCTAAGTTAACCAAACGGGCAGGAGAGAATATTGACCGGGATCAATGTCGCCCGAGACTGGGCAAGAGGAAGGGAGAAGTTTGACCCGCATCAATGAATGCGGGGGATTTCAGCGCTTTTTCGGTTTGTTTTTCGGCTTTTTTTTGGCCTTGCCCAATGGCATGGCCTGCTCGAACGCCTGGCGAACTTCATTGAGCCGCTTGTCATTGAGGTCATGAACACGCTTGGCGCGCTCGGCATTGAGGTCAATCAGTTTGTCGTCTTGGCTCATGGCAGTCAGTGCATCGCTTGAAATGAGTTTAAGCCGCCGTAGCGTTCGGCAACCCTGCGCCAATAATGCGGCCTGACGGCCGTGCTGACCAGCCTGTGCTCAAATCTCGATATCGACCCACAACCCTTGTCGCGGCTGATCTTCCATCAGCGGCGCCACCGGCACGGTGTTGTCGGCATTGAGCTCATCCCCGGGAATCGCCAGGTGAGCCTGCGGGTCATTATCAGCTTCGTGGCGACGTCGTTCCTGCTCCTGCCTGCGGCGCTGTTCCTCGCGCAGCACCAGTCCATCCTCCTCAGGGTTGCGCTTTTGCAGGTCGATCGTGCTTTCACTGGAGCTTTCCTGCACCGGCACCACCGGAGGAATATCCGGACGCTGACGGATCGGGTCGGTCTGTGAAGTGATCGGCACGGCACTCAAGGGGAGCATCGGTGGCAGCATGGTTTTCAGTCTCCTGTCAGCAGGCTGTCGGCTGCGGGGATGGCGACTTGAGCCATCGGTCGCAAACTGTGACTCATTTGGCACTCATTAGTGCACCGGGCGGCGCGTCATGCACAGGTGGGCTAACGTATGACTGTGAGTTTTTCTGAGAGTCCTTTGGCCCTGAAGCCCTCATTCCGTTAAGATAGCCCGCTTTTTCAGGTGGGAGTCAGGCAGCATGGCGCAGCAGTATCAACCGGGGCAACGCTGGATCAGTGACAGCGAAGCCGAGCTGGGTTTAGGCACCGTTCTGGCACAGGACGGCCGCTTGTTGACCGTGCTCTATCCGGCCACTGGCGACACTCGCCAGTACGCGCTAAGGAATGCGCCCCTCACCCGTGTGCGGTTTTCGCCCGGTGACTCCATCACTCACTTCGAAGGCTGGAAGCTGACCGTTCGCGAAGTCGACGACGTCGATGGCCTGCTGGTTTACCACGGCCTCAACGGGCAGAACGAAGTGGTCACCCTGCCGGAAACCCAACTATCGAACTTCATCCAGTTCCGCCTGGCCAGCGACCGTCTGTTCGCCGGCCAGATCGACCCGCTGGCCTGGTTCTCCCTGCGTTACCACACACTGGAACACACCAGTCGCCAGTTGCAGTCCTCCCTTTGGGGTCTGGGTGGCGTACGTGCGCAACCGATCGCGCACCAGTTGCACATTGCCCGCGAAGTCGCCGACCGTATCGCACCACGGGTTCTGCTGGCCGACGAAGTAGGCCTGGGCAAAACCATCGAAGCCGGCCTGGTGATCCATCGCCAATTGCTCTCGGGCCGCGCCAACCGCGTGCTGATCCTGGTTCCGGAAAACCTGCAGCACCAGTGGCTGGTCGAGATGCGCCGCCGCTTTAATCTGCAGGTCGCGCTGTTCGACGAAGAACGCTTCATCGAAAGCGATGCCAGCAACCCTTTCGAAGACACCCAGCTCGCACTGGTCGCGCTTGAGTGGCTGGTGGACGACGAGAAAGCCCAGGACGCGCTGTTCGCGGCGGGCTGGGACTTGCTGGTGGTCGACGAGGCTCACCACCTGGTGTGGCACGAAGATCAGGTCAGCCCTGAGTATTCCCTGGTCGAGCAACTCGCCGAGACCATTCCCGGCGTGCTGCTGTTGACTGCCACCCCAGAACAACTGGGCCAGGACAGCCACTTCGCTCGTCTGCGTCTGCTCGACCCGAACCGTTTCCACGACCTGCAAGCCTTCCGCGCCGAGAGCGAAAACTATCGCCCGGTGGCTGAAGCCGTTCAGGAGTTGCTGGACAAGGGACGCCTGTCGCCGCAAGCCCACAAGACCATCCACGGCTTCCTCGGCAACGAAGGCGAAGCCCTGCTGGCCGCCGTCAACGATGGCGACACCGAAGCCAGCGCGCGTCTGGTGCGTGAATTGCTCGACCGCCACGGCACCGGCCGCGTGCTGTTCCGCAACACCCGCGCTGCCGTGCAGGGTTTCCCGGAGCGCAAGCTGCACCCGTACCCGCTGCCGTGCCCGGACGAATACCTCGAACTGCCATTGGGCGATCACGCCGAGCTGTACCCGGAAGTCAGCTTCCAGGCCCAACCGGACGCCAGTGAAGAAGAACGCTGGTGGAAATTCGACCCGCGCGTCGAATGGCTGATCGATCAACTGAAGATGCTCAAGCGCACCAAAGTGCTGGTGATCTGCGCCCACGCCGAAACCGCCATGGACCTGGAAGACGCCCTGCGCGTGCGCTCCGGCATCCCGGCCACGGTGTTCCACGAGGGCATGAACATCCTCGAGCGTGACCGCGCCGCCGCCTATTTCGCCGACGAAGAATTCGGCGCGCAGGTGCTGATCTGCTCGGAAATCGGCAGTGAAGGTCGCAACTTCCAGTTCTCCCATCACCTGGTGCTGTTCGATCTGCCGTCCCACCCGGACCTGCTGGAACAACGTATCGGTCGACTGGACCGGATCGGCCAGAAGCACATCATCGAACTGCACGTGCCGTATCTGGAAACCAGCCCGCAAGAGCGCCTGTTCCAGTGGTACCACGAAGCACTGAATGCGTTCCTCAACACCTGTCCGACCGGCAACGCCTTGCAGCACCAGTTCGGCCCGCGCCTGCTGCCGCTGCTCGAAGAAGCCGACGATGGCGAGTGGCAAACGCTGATCGACGAAGCCCGCACCGAGCGTGAACGTCTGGAAGCCGAGCTGCACACCGGCCGCGACCGTTTGCTGGAGCTCAACTCCGGTGGCGCTGGCGAAGGTGATGCACTGGTTGAAGACATCCTCGAGCAAGACGATCAGTTCGCCCTGCCGATCTACATGGAAACCCTGTTCGACGCCTTCGGCATCGACAGCGAAGACCATTCGGAAAACGCGCTGATCCTCAAGCCGAGCGAAAAAATGCTCGACGCCAGCTTCCCGCTGGGCGACGACGAAGGCGTGACCATCACCTACGACCGTAACCAGGCGCTGTCTCGCGAAGACATGCAGTTCATCACCTGGGAGCACCCGATGGTTCAGGGCGGCATGGACCTGGTGCTGTCCGGCTCCATGGGCAACACCGCCGTGGCGCTGATCAAGAACAAGGCGCTGAAACCTGGCACCGTGTTACTGGAACTGCTCTATGTCAGCGAAGTGGTTGCCCCGCGCTCGCTGCAACTGGGTCGTTACCTGCCGCCGGCCGCCCTGCGCTGCCTGCTCGATACCAACGGCAACGACCTGTCGGCCCGCGTGTCGTTCGAAACCTTGAACGACCAGCTTGAAAGCGTGCCACGTGCCAGCGCCAACAAGTTCATCCAGGCCCAGCGTGACCAACTGACGCCACGGATCAACGCCGGTGAAGCGAAGATCCTCCCGCGCCACACTGAACGTGTCGCCGAGGCGCAGCGTCGCCTGGCCGCCGATACCGACGAAGAACTGGCGCGCCTGACCGCCTTGCAAGCGGTCAACCCGACCGTGCGCGACAGCGAACTGGTGGCCCTGCGCAAACAACGCGAGCAAGGCCTGGCCATGCTCGACAAGGCTGCGCTGCGACTGGAAGCGATTCGGGTGCTGGTGGCGGGTTAACAACCCTCCTCCACCGCTATGAAAAGAAGGCCCGCAGCGATGCGGGCCTTTTTTGTTTACTTCAAATTCAGTAGTGCTGCTGATGACCTCATCGCGAGCAAGCTCGCTCCCACATTGGATCTTCAGTGCCTATGAGATACCTGTGGGAGCGAGCTTGCTCGCGATAGCGGTTAAGCAGTCACCGCAGAACTGTCAGGCTCAACCACCACCACCAACCCGTCCTTCATCCGCTTGGCGTCCCTCACAAAACACCGCGAAGCCAGGAACAGAAACACCACGGTGAGCAACAACGCCACCGGTATCAGGTACATCGCGTCATGCAGGCCGACCGCTTTAAACGCCTCAGTCATTTGCTCCGCGCCCGCCGCAAGCATCGCCGTGTGGGCGAAGTGATCCGACAATGCCCCGACCACCACCGGCCCCAGGCCACCGCCCAACAGGTACAGCCCGGCAAAGAACAGCGCCATCGCCGTTGCCCGCAACCGCGGCTCGACCACATCCTGAATCGCCGTGTACACGCAGGTGTAAAAGTTGTAGGCGAACAGCCAGCCCATACTGAATACCGCAACAAACACACCGATCTCGATTCGTCCGGAATGCAGCGCCCATGCGGTGCAGACCGTCGAAATCACCAGGCTGAAGGCGGCAAACAGGAGCCGCCCGTTGGCGATCCGCTGGTGAATCTTGTCCGCGATCCAGCCACCGAGGGTCAGGCCGACCAGCCCGGTCACACCGACAATAACCCCGGTCGCCACTGCGGCATCCTGCAACGGCATGAGGAAGTAGCGTTGCAGCATCGGCACCAGAAACGAGTTACAAGCATAGGTGGCGAAGTTGAAACACAGGCCGGCCATCACCAGCCACAGGAAGGTTGGCACTGCCAATACCCGACGGATCGGCCGATCGATTTTTTCCTGCGAAACCTGAACGCTCTCGGCAGCGCCGCGCTTCGGTTCCTTGATGAAAAACATGAAGACCGCCAGGATCAGCCCGGGCACCGCCGCGATAAAGAACGGTGCGCGCCAGCTATCGAAGGCCTTGACCATCGCGCCAATGGTGAAGAACGCCAGCAACAGCCCCAAGGGCAGCCCCAGCATGAAGATCCCCATGGCCCGCGCCCGACGGTGCGCCGGAAACAAGTCGCCGATCAGCGAGTTGGCGGCTGGCGCGTAACTGGCCTCGCCGATGCCGATGCCCATGCGCACGATCAGGAAGCTCCAGAAACTGCCCACCATGCCGTTGACGGCGGTCAACCCGCTCCATACCGCCAGCCCCCAACCCATCAGCTTGCTGCGCGATCCGGTATCGGCCATGCGCCCCAGCGGCAAGCCGGCAATGGCGTAGACGATGGTGAATGCCGTCCCGATGATCCCCAACTGGAAGTCACTGAGGTGCCATTCCATGCGAATGGGCTCGATGATGATGGCCGGGATGGTGCGGTCGAAAAAATTGAACAGATTGGCCAGGAACAACAGGAACAGAATGCGCCAGGCATTGGCCGCTTGGGTCGAGTTCTGCATGGGTCCGTCTCTTTTATTGTTTTTGGGGCGTCACTGCCCCCGGACTTTGCAATCTAGACAGGCCGGCCGCGCCTGTCTTTCATTATTCGCCAGGCTGATACCAACCCATGGGACGCAACCTGTAGGAGCTTTCGCGGGACGGGTATTTCGCAGTCCGTCCGACCGATGAAAAATACCTTTCAGCCCCCCTTCCCAAGCCGTTGGCGAAGCCTAGAATAGCGGCCTTGTTTCCCCCCTGTGTCTCCACTCCTCCTTAGATAATCGCCCATGTCCGAAGCCAGTCCGTGTCTGAATTGCGGTGCCTGCTGTTCTCATTTTCGCGTGTCATTTTTCTGGGGTGAATGCGCCTCGTCCGGGGGGACGGTACCCGATGAGCTTGTCGAGCAGATCAGCCCCAGTCGGGTCGCGATGCTCGGAACCGGCTGCAAACCCGTGCGCTGCACCAGCCTGGTCGGAGACGTGGGCAGTACGGTGCAGTGCTCCATTTACGAAAAACGCTCCAGCACTTGTCGGGAGTTCGACGCTTCGTGGGTCGATGGCCTGGCAAATCCCGATTGCGACGCGGCCCGTGCCGCTTTCGGCTTGCCGGCCCTGCAACCCGCGTTCGAGACGCCTCAGAAGCAAATCGCCTGAGTCATAGCACTAATCGCTATTAGGCTAATATCAAAAAAATTGGCATCAATGTGCCACTACCGCTTGCGCTCCATCCACGCCCTCTATACTCCACGACATTCGCCGACGCTCCTTGCGCCGACCTGAAGCTTAACGATGGGGCATGCTATGGAGTGGCTTGGTTTGCATTTCATTACCGAGCTACCAGAGACTGGGCAGGTCATACTTAATTGCACACATGACCCGTTTCTGGTGCTGCTGGCTTATCTGGTCGCCTGTGTCGGCGGTTTCGCGACACTGGACATGGCCGAACGGGTTGCTCACGCTGAAAAATCCGCGTCCCAAACGCTCTGGCGCTGGGTGGGCAGCGGATGCCTGGCCGGCGGCATCTGGGCCATGCATTTCGTCGGGATGCTGGCATTCCAGGCGCCTATCGATCTTCACTACCAACTGCCTGTCACGGTGTTCTCGCTAACCATCGCGCTGTTCGCCGCATGGCTGGCGATGCGTACCCTCAGCCTTCCTGAGCTGAGTTTTCGACAGTGCCTCACGTCATCGGTCGGGATCGGCCTGGGTATCGCGACCATGCATTACGTGGGCATGACGGCCATGCACTCCAATGCCTCGGTCTATTACCATCCGGGCCTGTTCGCCCTTTCCATCGCGATCGCGATCGGTGCCGCGCTGGCCGCCTTGTTGCTGGCATGGTATCTGCGCGACGGTGCAGGCATGCTGCATCAGCTTTTCAAATTCGGCGCCAGCCTGGTGCTCGGGGCGGGCATCCTCGGTATGCACCTCACTGCCATGGCCGCCTTCAACATGGTGATGCCCAGCGACAGCCTGCCAGCGCAAACCGGCGAACATCGCCATCTGCAACTGGCGCTGACCGTGACGGTCATCACCCTGCTGATCATCGGCAGCAGCATCAGCGCGGCACTGGCGGACAAGAAGCTGCAACACAAGGACCACGACCTGCAACGGGTCAACTCCCTGTTAAGCCAACTTGACCAGGCGCGCATGTCGCTGCAACAGCTGGCGAACTACGATGCGCTGACCAACCTGATCAACCGCCGCGGGTTCAACCAGGTCTTCGCTGAAAAACTCATCGAGAAAACCAACAAAGGCGGGATGCTGGCGGTCATGTTCCTGGACATCGACCATTTCAAGCGGATCAACGACAGCCTTGGCCACGATGCCGGTGACGAACTGCTCAAAGTGCTTGCCGGGCACATCAAGAGCTCTGTTCGCAGTCATGAGGATGTGGTCGCTCGCTTCGGCGGCGACGAGTTCTGCCTGCTCATCGACCTGCGTGATCGTGACGAAGCGCGGCAGATGGCCCAACGCATCATGCTGAAAATGAAGGAGCCCATCGAGTTGGCCGGCAGGCGCATGGTCATGACCACCAGCATCGGCATCAGCCTGTTTCCGGAAGACGGCAAGACCTGCGAGGAACTGTTGAAAAACGCCGATCTGGCGCTGTATCAGTCCAAGGGTGGCGGCCGGAACGGGCTGAGTTTTTTCAGTGCAGACCTGAAAACCCGCGCCACACTCGAGCTGCAACTGGAAGAAGAGTTGCGCCACGCCCTGCGTGAAGACACCGGCCTGATGCTCTATTACCAGCCCATCTATGACCTCAAGACCGGTCAGGTGAGCAAGCTCGAAGCCTTGATCCGCTGGCAACACCCGGTCCACGGTTTCCTCGTACCGGATCGTTTTATCGCCATCGCCGAAGCCAATGGCCTGATCGCCGAGCTGGACAACTGGGTGCTGCGCAAGGCCTGCGAGGATCTGGGCGAGTTGTCGCGCCAAGGCTGTGAAGACCTGAAGATCGCCGTGAACTGCTCGCCCCTGAACCTGGCGCGCGAAGAACTGGCCGATGAAATCGAGTACGCATTGCGGGCCTCCGGTGTGGAGCCCCACCGTCTGGAACTGGAGGTCACCGAAAACGCCTTGATGGGCAATATCGCCGACACCCTGGTGCTGCTGCGCCAGATACGCGCCCTCGGCGTTTCGCTGTCGATCGATGACTTCGGCACCGGCTATTCATCCCTGGCCTACCTCAAGCGCTTGCCGCTCAACACACTGAAAATCGACCGCTCGTTCATCCAGGACATTCCCAAGGCGACCCAGGATATGGAAATCGTCCAGGCGATTATCGTCATGGCCCATACCCTGCACCTGCAAGTGGTCACCGAAGGGGTCGAAACCTTCGAGCAATACCAGTTCCTGGAAGACCATGGCTGTGACTTCGTTCAGGGCTATCTGCTGAGTCGGCCGGTGCCACTGGCCGAACTGCATCCGGTGCTGAACGAAATCAACCAGCGCAAGCACGCCTACACCGTCACGACGCTGAGCCTGGTTCACGGTACATCTGTACTAATGTAGACGGGTCCTTTTCAAGAAACCCCTGACTCCCATGCAGGCGCATCAACTGCGCGGCCAGACCGCTGATCGGTGTCGCCGAGCCTTGTTCACGGGAAAACTTCACCGCTGTATCCAGATCCTTGAGTAACGTCCGTACGTGCCACTTGACCGGTTCGAATCGATTTTGCGCCATCTGCGGAGCCAGGATCTGCAAGGGTTTCGAATCGGCAAAGCCGCCGGCCAGCGCTTCGGCGATCAGGCTTGCATCTACCCCGGAACGTTCCGCCAGCGCCACCACTTCGGCAATCACCAATGCATTGCAGGCGACGATCATCTGATTGCACGCCTTGGTCACCTGCCCGGCCCCGACGCCGCCCATATGCGTCACACGCTGCCCCAGGCTCAACAGGACAGGCCGGACCCGCTCCAGATCCTGTAGCTCACCGCCGACCATGATCGCCAGGCTTCCAGCCTCGGCACCGACCACGCCACCGGACACCGGCGTATCGAGCCAGCCCATGCCGGTTTTAGCGGCAAGTTCTGCAGCCATTTCCCGCGTAGCGTTGGGCTCCAGGCTGGAGAAATCCACCAGCAGCTGGCCTTTTTTGGCACCCTCCACAACACCTGCCGGACCAAACACCACCTCGCGTACGACCGAGGTATCGGCCAGGCACAGCATCACCACATCAGCGTGCTGGCACAGTTCAGCCGGGCTGGCGACCTGGCGCGCGCCGGCCTCCACCAGCGGCTTGCACTTGTCCGGATTGCGATTCCATACCGCCAGCGGATAACCCGCGGCCAGCAGGCGCCGGCACATAGGCAGCCCCATCAGGCCGATCCCGGCAAACCCTAGCGAAGGTAGCGTTGACATCATTTTGCCTCTTCTTGATTAAAGATCACCGAATATTGGCCGATTCATCATGACTCAGGAAAGGATTCACTCCGAGCAATGCTCAGGCTAAAGACCAAGGCATGGTCCAAATACGCGCTGAAAAAAGACGCGATTGTATTCCGTGACGGTTCGACGACAGTGAGTCGGCCAACCAATCAGCCCAGGTAGATGGCGAACTATGACTTCTAAAAACAACCCGGCCACTGCGGTAACCGATCTGACGTTGAGCCCCGCGGCCAACAGCCCGTCATCACCTAAGCCATTGATTCAATCGCGCCCGTTGGCTACCCAGCAATACCTGTACTTCACCGAAACCAACACCGACCGCATCCTCGACAACCTCGACGGCCTGCGCGACATGGTGTTCCCTCGCGCACCGCACCTGGAAGGCGACAGCGAACAGCACAGCGATCAGGAGTTCCCGTCGGTATGCCTGATCGGCCTGGGCCGCTGTGGCTCGAACATTGCGCTGGACGTGGCGGAACTGGTGTACAACGCCCGCAAGTTCTACCTCAATGAATTCAATAACGAAGATCGCCTGTCGCCGGACAAGCGCTTTGCCGAAAAGGGTTACAGCCCGGCCCAGTGGATCCGCAACAACCTGCGCCTGGGCCAGAACAAAAACACCAAGCCGGTGTTTCTGGTCGAGCCGCTGGTGATGCTCGGCGACCTGGACAAGGACATCGCCGGGCGCATCCGTTTCTCGCGCAAGGGTGAAAAAAGCGGCTTTCTGCGCGACTACAGCAAGATGAAGATCATGGACCTGTCGGAAGTCCACGCCGGTGGCGCCGGTAACGCGCCGATCCTCGGCCAGTACCTGGCCAAGATCATCCTGAACAAGGACACCCAGCGCTTCTCCAGCCCCGACTGGAAAATGATTCACTCGTACCTGATCGACAGCTGCGGCATCAAGGCCAACCAGTCGCGCCTGTATTTCTCGATCTTCAGTGCCGGTGGCGGTACCGGCTCGGGCATGGCCTCGGAGTTCGGCCTGGCTCAGCAGCACTCGTACATGAACAAGACGTTCGACACCAAGCCGATGGACGAGCACGACAGCAAGAGCGGCCACTCCTTCGTCTTCGAACCGATCTTCACCAGTGGCATCTGTGTACTGCCGAACATTTCAGATCACCGCAGTGAAATGTCCGAGGCGCTGCACATCAACGCCGGTCGCCTGTTGTGCAAATACCTGTCGGAAGAGTGGGACTTCTCCTACAACTTCGCCAACGAAGACAGCAGCGAAGCCAGCGTCATGGGCCGCATCCGCCCATGGAACGCGATGATGCTGATCTCCAACGACATCATGCGTTACGCCGAAGAGAACGATGACGGCAATATCCAGAACATTGATGTCAATGCCATGGAAAAGCATGCCAACCAATACATCTCGCAGCAGATCTTCAACATTCTGACGGCCCAGGCGGTGACCACCGACTACGACCAGAACTATTTCCGTCGTGCCGGCATCGACATCGGCGAAACCATCCGCCTGGACGCCAACGACCTGTTCATGAGCCTGGCCGGCCCGGTGGCGATTGCCTACGCCGAGTCCGTGGTACCGGAAACCCCGGCACCGAGCAGCGACAAATTCAAGGTGTTCGAGAAAGAGCCGCAACGCCTGAACATCGACGACCTGTTCTTCCGCTCGATCGACCTGCCGCACTTCAACAAGGTCACCCAGGCCATCGAGGGCATTAGCCTGTTGCCGATCGAGTCCAAGCGCTATCGCGCGTCACTGGAGCAGTACAAGAACTCGGGTTACGACGCGGCGGCCCTGCATGACCTGCACTTCTTCAAGAATTGCTCGTCGGTGGTGTCGATCGTTTCGTTGCCGAAGGACTACAAACTGTCCTACATGGATTTGAACCGGTTGAAGACTCATCTCAACAGCCTGTTCCCCAACACCACGCTCAAGCGCTACGCGCTGGTGATCGGTGCTTCGGCCAACCTGTCGCTGACCACCCTGATCGCCAAGAGCCCGTGCCTGTCGGACGATTTCCTGACGCTGATCGTGGCCTTCATCAAGCGCTGCTTCGCGAAAAACCCGTACCGCTTCGACGAGACCCTGGACAACTCGATCCTGGACTTCATCATCAACGAACAGTTCGATGAAGACCGGATTGACGAACTACTCAACGAATTCGAGAACCCGGCGAAGATCCTCGATACCAACTGGTACGCGATCAAGCCGATGTACGAGAAGAAGTACCGTGAGCTGATCAACGACAAGGACAAGTTCGTCTCGATCAACGACATCCGCCTGTCCCGGGATTGCGTGAAGAAATCGATCAAGTACCTGCGCGAGATCTACCGTCACCGCATCGGCAAGACCAAGGTTATTTCGTTGAATAACCATACGGGCAAAACGGCTTAACAAGACGCGAAAACTCACCGTCCCTATCGCGAGCAAGCTCGCTCCCACAGTTGACCGCGTTCTATTTGAAAGAATGCGATCCCTGTGGGAGCGAGCTTGCTCGCGATGGCGGCCTTGAATTACTGCAAATCAACATTCAGAAACAATTGAGCAGACGTTCAGTTGCCCTCCCAACTGTTCCCGTTACGTTTACGTCACCGTGAGGCTGTGGCCTTTCTCTACGGCAACATGCCATCACGCTACTCGGCTACACACTTTTCCCTCAGAAATGAACGCACCAATCAGGTGCAACCTTTTAAGCCTGCGCCCTTTCCTGGATCAGAATCCACGGCGAAACAACCACGGCCCACAGCTGTGGATCACGTTCAAAAAGATCCAGCGCCCGCGTTTCAGAGAGCTTGCCGAGCTTGTCGGCGGCCAGCCAGGCAGCCACTTTCTCCCCTTCATCCTGGGCAACGGCCTCGGCGGCGGCGATCAGATCCAGGCCAGGATCGACCCACAATAGGGCACCCTTGGCGAAGAACGGCTCCAGCTCTTTCCAGGTAATAGATGCGGTTTCACCAAGCAGCTTGGCATAGAGGGTGCTAGGTTCTTGATTCATGGGACTGTCCGGAAAAGAAATCGACGCGAATGATAACGTCGGTGGACTGGCAGAAAAACCCGGATGCAATTGAGTGACCGAAATGAAAAGCGCAGGAAAGCCAGGGAATGCACTGAATACGGCTATAAGCCCCTCAACACCCCGCCGCAATTCTGTCTTTTACTTTCAATAAAGCGACACTTGCAGGTTTTGTCCCCCGGCGCTGCCTTCCCAGGCTGACAATCGGCGCTCTACACTGTACCGGTACAGTTGCCGAGGGACTTTTCCGGGGAATGTCGCAGATATCCGACCCGGTTCTGCTGCTTTCGGCGCCAGGACTATAAAAACTACAACAGTAAGAGTGGAGCACTATGACTAAGGCTACTAAGCAGATTTCCAAACTGTTTGCCGCTATGGTTCTGGCCGGGGTTGCCAGCCATTCGTTCGCAGCTGACACCATCAAGATCGGCATCGCCGGCCCTAAGACCGGCCCTGTAGCCCAATACGGCGACATGCAGTTCAGTGGCGCCAAAATGGCCATCGAGCAAATCAACGCCAAGGGCGGCGTGGACGGCAAGAAACTCGAAGCCGTTGAATACGATGACGCGTGTGATCCGAAACAAGCTGTGGCAGTCGCGAACAAGGTCGTCAACGACGGCGTCAAGTTCGTAGTCGGTCACTTGTGCTCCAGCTCCACTCAACCGGCTTCGGACATCTACGAAGACGAAGGCGTGATCATGATCACCCCGGCTGCCACCAGCCCGGACATCACCGCCCGTGGTTACAAAATGGTGTTCCGCACCATCGGTCTGGACAGCGCCCAGGGCCCTGCCGCCGGTAACTACATTGCCGACTTCGTAAAACCGAAGATCGTTGCTGTTCTGCACGACAAACAGCAATACGGTGAAGGCATCGCCTCTGCCGTGAAGAAAACCCTGGAAGGCAAAGGCGTCAAGGTTGCCGTGTTCGAAGGCGTCAACGCCGGCGACAAAGACTTCTCCTCGATGATCGCCAAGCTCAAGCAAGCCAACGTCGACTTCGTCTACTACGGCGGCTACCACCCGGAGCTGGGCCTGATCCTGCGTCAGTCTGCGGAAAAAGGCCTGAAAGCCAAGTTCATGGGTCCGGAAGGCGTGGGTAACGACTCCATTTCGCAGATCGCCAAGGACGCTTCCGAAGGCCTGCTGGTGACCCTGCCGAAATCCTTCGACCAGGATCCGGCCAACGTTGCCCTGGCTGATGCGTTCAAAGCCAAGAAAGAAGATCCAAGCGGTCCGTTCGTGTTCCCGGCCTACTCGGCTGTGACCGTGATCGCCGACGGCATCAAGGCTGCCAAGTCCGAAGACTCCGCCAAAGTGGCTGAAGCCATCCACGCCGGCACCTTCAAGACGCCTACCGGCGACCTGAGCTTCGACGAGAAAGGCGACCTGAAAGACTTCAAATTCGTGGTTTACGAGTGGCACTTCGGCAAACCAAAAACTGAAGCCAAGCCTCAGTAAGGCGTTGCCAGACTGACTGCCAATAAAGCCCACGGCGTGCCGTGGGCTTTGTTTTACGAACGTATCTGGGCCGCGCTGGCGTGATCCGCCAGTCTCCCCACCTGAAAATCTCAAAACCGTCATCAGCGGTTCGCTGGCAAACCCCGAATTCGAAGTGGATGCAGATCCACGGGGCTCGGGCGGGAAAATGACTCCACCAGTGAAATGCGTATCAGGTTTTTAGGAGCGCTGTAATGCCTGACATCTATCACTTCTTCCAACAGCTGGTTAATGGCCTGACCATTGGCAGCACGTATGCCCTGATCGCCATCGGCTATACGATGGTCTACGGCATCATTGGAATGATCAACTTCGCCCACGGCGAGGTGTACATGATTGGCTCCTACGTGGCGTTCATCGCCATCGCCGGGCTGGCCATGCTGGGACTCGACAGCGTGCCGCTGTTGATGACCGCCGCTTTTCTCGCAACCATCGTTGTAACCAGTGCCTACGGCTACAGCATCGAACGGATCGCCTACCGCCCCTTGCGCGGCAGCAACCGTCTGATCCCGCTGATCTCCGCCATCGGCATGTCGATCTTCCTGCAGAACACCGTTCTGCTGGCGCAAGACTCCAAGGACAAATCCATCCCCAACCTGATTCCGGGCAACTTTGCCTTTGGGCCAGGTGGCGCACATGAAGTGCTGATTTCCTACATGCAAATCGTGGTGTTCGTGGTGACTCTCGTCGCCATGCTCGGCCTGACCCTGTTCATCTCCCGCTCTCGCCTGGGCCGCGCCTGCCGTGCCTGTGCCGAAGACATCAAGATGGCCAACCTGCTGGGTATCAACACCAACAACATCATCGCCCTGACCTTCGTCATCGGTGCGGCTCTGGCAGCCATCGCCGCCGTGCTGCTGAGCATGCAATACGGCGTGATCAACCCGAACGCCGGTTTCCTCGTCGGCCTCAAGGCCTTCACCGCCGCGGTACTGGGCGGTATCGGCAGTATTCCGGGCGCCATGCTCGGCGGGCTGGTACTGGGTGTGGCGGAAGCCTTTGGTGCCGATATCTTCGGCGACCAGTACAAGGACGTCGTGGCGTTCGGCCTGCTGGTTCTGGTGCTGTTGTTCCGGCCAACCGGCCTGCTGGGCCGTCCGGAGGTTGAGAAGGTATGACTAGGAATCTTAAACAGGCGCTGTTCAGCGCTTTGCTGGTGTGGGCCGTGGCCTACCCGGTACTCGGTCTGAAGCTGACCATCGTCGGCATCAACCTCGAAGTTCATGGCACCAGCGACGCCACCCTGATCACCATCGCGGTGTGCTCGGTGCTGATGTTCCTGCGTGTGCTGTTCGACCAGCAGATCAGCTCGGCCTGGCGCTCTTCGCCGAGCATGCCGCTGATCCCGGCCAAGGCCAGCAACTTCCTGACCCTGCCGACCACTCAGCGCTGGATCATCATCGCGCTGATCGCCGGTGCCCTGGTCTGGCCGTTCTTCGGCTCTCGCGGTGCGGTCGATATCGCTACGCTGGTGCTGATCTACGTGATGCTCGGCCTCGGCCTGAACATCGTGGTCGGCCTGGCCGGTCTGCTCGACCTCGGTTACGTCGGTTTCTATGCCGTCGGCGCCTACAGCTACGCGCTGCTGTCGCACTACTACGGCCTGAGCTTCTGGATCTGCCTGCCGATCGCCGGCCTGATGGCGGCCACCTTCGGCTTCCTGCTCGGTTTCCCGGTGCTGCGTTTGCGTGGTGACTACCTGGCGATCGTGACCTTGGGCTTCGGTGAAATCATTCGTCTGTTCCTGCGTAACCTGACCGGCCTCACTGGCGGTCCGAACGGTATCAGCAACATCGAGAAGCCAACGTTCTTCGGCCTGACCTTCGAACGAAAAGCCGCGGAAGGCCTGCAAACCTTCCATGAGTATTTCGGCCTGGAATACAACTCGATCAACAAGGTGATCTTCCTCTACCTGGTTGCGCTGTTGCTTGCCCTGGGTGCGCTGTTCGTCATCAACCGTTTGCTGCGCATGCCCCTGGGCCGCGCCTGGGAAGCGTTGCGTGAAGACGAAATCGCCTGCCGTGCCCTGGGCCTGAACCCGACCGTCATCAAACTGTCGGCCTTCACCCTGGGTGCGAGCTTCGCCGGTTTCGCCGGTAGCTTCTTCGCTGCCCGTCAGGGTCTGGTGACGCCGGAGTCCTTCACCTTCATCGAGTCGGCGATCATCCTCGCCATCGTGGTGCTGGGTGGCATGGGCTCGCAGCTGGGCGTGATCCTCGCTGCCGTGGTGATGATCCTGCTGCCGGAAATGATGCGTGAGTTCAGTGAGTACCGCATGTTGATGTTCGGTGCCTTGATGGTACTGATGATGATCTGGCGCCCTCAGGGTCTGCTGCCCATGCAACGTCCTCACATGGAGCTGCGCAAATGAGCCGCGAGATCCTTAAAGTAGAAAACCTGAGCATGCGCTTCGGCGGCTTGCTGGCGGTCAACGGCGTAGCCTTGAGCGTGAAAGAGAAACAAGTGGTTGCGCTGATCGGCCCCAACGGCGCCGGCAAGACCACCGTGTTCAACTGCCTGACCGGCTTCTACAAGCCGAGTGGCGGCAGCATCCTGCTCGACGGCGAAGCGATCGAAGGCCTGCCGGGCCACAAGATTGCCCTCAAAGGCGTGGTGCGCACCTTCCAGAACGTGCGGTTGTTCAAGGACATGACGGCGGTCGAGAACCTCTTGATCGCCCAGCATCGTCACCTGAACACCAACTTCCTGTCCGGCCTGTTCAAGACCCCGTCGTTCCGCAAGAGCGAGCGCGAGGCCATGGATTTCGCCGAATTCTGGCTGGAAAAGGTCAATCTCAAGGAGTTCGCCAACCGTCCGGCCGGCACCCTGGCCTACGGTCAGCAACGTCGTCTGGAAATCGCCCGTTGCATGATGACCCGCCCGCGGATCCTCATGCTCGACGAACCGGCTGCCGGCCTGAACCCGAAGGAAACCGAGGACCTCAAGGCGCTGATCAGCATGCTGCGTGAAGAGCACAACGTCACCGTGCTGCTGATCGAACACGACATGAAGCTGGTCATGAGCATTTCCGACCACATTGTCGTGATCAACCAGGGCACGCCCCTGGCCAACGGCACGCCGGAACAGATCCGCGACAATCCTGAAGTGATCAAAGCCTACCTGGGGGAAGCGTAAATGCTGCAGTTCGAAAACGTTTCCACCTTCTATGGCAAGATCCAGGCCCTGCACAGCGTCAACGTCGAAGTCCGCCAGGGCGAGATCGTGACCCTGATCGGTGCCAACGGTGCCGGCAAGTCCACGCTGCTGATGACGCTTTGCGGTTCGCCGCGCGCCCACAGCGGCAGCATCCGCTACATGGGTGAGGAACTGGTCGGCCAGGACTCTTCGCAGATCATGCGCAAGAGCATCGCCGTGGTGCCGGAAGGTCGTCGGGTGTTTTCCCGACTGACCGTTGAAGAAAACCTGTCCATGGGGGGTTTCTTCACCGCCAAGGGCGACTATCAGGAACAGATGGACAAGGTTCTCGGACTTTTCCCACGCCTGAAAGAACGCTTCAACCAGCGCGGCGGCACCATGTCCGGCGGCGAACAGCAAATGCTCGCCATCGGCCGTGCGCTGATGAGCAAGCCCAAGCTGTTGCTGCTCGACGAGCCATCGCTGGGCCTGGCACCGATCATCATCCAGCAGATCTTCGACATCATCGAACAGCTGCGCAAGGACGGTGTGACAGTGTTCCTGGTCGAGCAGAACGCCAACCAGGCGCTGAAGATCGCTGACCGAGCCTACGTTCTGGAGAACGGCCGGGTGGTGATGACAGGCACCGGTGAAGCGCTGCTGACCGACCCGAAAGTGCGTGATGCGTACTTGGGCGGCTAAGCCTTATCGGTAAACAAAAAAACGGCCTTTGCGGGCCGTTTTTTTATGTCTGCCAACCTCCCTGACTACGCAAACCCTCTTCTGTAGGAGCGAGCTTGCTCGCGAAGAACTGGAGGGCGCCGCGTTCATTCAGACAGCCCTCGTCATCGTTAACGTCCATCGCGAGCAGGCTCGCTCCTACAGGACATGCGTGTGAAGACTTACAACCGATCCAACACCTCCCCACTGCGCTTGAACCACCCGATCAGATAATCCGCCAGTACCTGCGTGCGCTTGGGCAAACCACCCTGATATGGATGCACCAGATACATCGGCATGCTGCGGGTCTGATAATCGCGCAGCAGCCATCGCAAGCGCCCGTCCGCCAGCTCTGTTGGCAAACAGTAGGATGGCAGGCGCGCAATACCGGCGCCGACCAGTGCGGCTTTCTTCAACAGGTTGTAGTGGTTGCTGGCGAACGGCCCCGACACTCGCACCCGCAACAACTCGTGCTGCTGGTGATACAGCCACTCTTCGCGGCCGCTGTAATGACTGTTGAGCAGGCAGCGATGCTCGGCCAGCGCCTGGGGGGTTTGCGGTTCACCGTATTGCTCCAGATAAGCCGGGCTGGCACAGGTCAGTTCTTGCCACGCCAGCAGTGGACGCGCCACCAGTCGCTGGTCAATGGCCACGTCGGAACGAATCGCCAGATCGAAGCCGTCGCGAGACAGGTCGCGGTAGCTGTTGTTGAGCTCCAGCTCGATCTGCACCTGGGGATACCTGGCCGAGAACTCCAGCAACAGGCCATCGAAGAAGGTTTCCCCGAGCGACACCGGCACCGTCATCCGCACCGGGCCGGCCATGTCGTCCTTCAGGCGCGCCAGGGCCTGGCGCGCCCGCTCGACTTGCACCACCAGCGCCTGGGCCTGGGGCAACAACGCAGCACCGGCGGCCGTCAGGCTCAAGCGGCGGGTGGTACGTTGCAACAACACCACGGAAAACTGCGCTTCCAACTGGCTGATGCGCTTGGACAGCTGGCCTTTGCTGCAACCAAGCTGCTGCGCCGCCAGGGTAAAACTCCCCGCCTCGATCAACACCGCGAACGCCGCCAGGTCATCCATCTCGCTCATGGATTGTTTCCATTTGAAAACCAAAGGTTGCCTATTAGTGCGCTTATCCGGAGAAAAAACCACCCTAAACTGAAACCTCGTTCAACCCATACGAGGATCAGCTCCCATGAAAATTCTTTTGATCGGCGCAGGCGGCACCATCGGTTCGGCAGTCGACAAGGAACTGTCGCAACGCCACGAAATCATCCGCATCGGTCGCACCAGCGGCGACTTTCAGGTGGACATCAGTGACAGCACCTCGATTCGCAAGCTGTTCGAGCAGACCGGCAAATTCGATGCACTGGTGTGCGCGGCCGGTAACGTGACCTTCGCACCGCTCAACGAGATGACCGAAGAGAGCTTTGCCCTGGGCCTGAAAGACAAGCTCATGGGCCAGGTCAATTTGCTGCTGATCGGCCGCGACTTCGCCAATGACGGCGCTTCGTTCACCTTCACCACCGGCGTGCTCAGCCACGACCCGATTCGCAGTGGCGCCTCGGCGGCGCTGGTCAACGGTGCACTGGACAGCTTTGTCCGCGCCGCCGCCATCGAGCTACCGCGCGGCCTGCGGGTGAATTCGATCAGCCCGAACGTCCTGGTCGAAGCCATGGGCAAATACGCGCCGTACTTCCGTGGCTTCAAGCCGGTTCCTGCGGCGGATGTGGCCTTGGCCTACGCCAAGAGTGTGGAAGGCCTGCAAACGGGTCAGACCTTTCACATCTGAAGATGAAAAATCGCAACCTGCGTCCGCGCCAATACAAAGTGGAGACGATAACCGGTTGTGATGAACGGTCAGGCTGAGTAACGTGGCGGCACCTGTCAGGAGACCCCAAGATGCGTGTTGCCCGTTCCTTAGTCCTCGTTGCCCTGCTTCCGCTGTTCGCCGCTTGCCAGTTGTTCGAGGGTGAGCGGCAGAACGCCTCCCATGTCGGCCAGACACGCATGCAAGGCCAGTTGACCGCGGCGGACGGCAAACTGCTGTTCCAGCCGTGCAACCAGACAAACCGCTACGTGGTCAACGACACGGGCGGTACCAGCGTCCTGCAGCAGGCCGCAAACCTGGCGGACAAGCAGGGCAAGCTGTTTGCCGACGTGCGCGGGCGGGTTGTGGCCGGCGGCGGTGGTGACGGCCAGCTCGATCTGGAGCAGTTGTACCGCGTCGAGCGCTCGGGCACCGCGTGCGACGATCCGAATTTCAAGCTGCTGATCCTGCGCGCCGCCGGCCACACCCCGGAGTGGAGCGTGAAAGTCAGCGGCAAAGGCATGGTCCTCGACCGGGCCGGCCAGCCGCCGTTGGCCGTGCCTTACGTCGAGGAGCAACTGGGCGATGGCCGTTTCAACCTCAGCACCGAAGCCAACAACCAGCACATCGAACTGTGGGTTGCACCGCAACGTTGCGTCGACAGCAGCACCGGCAGCATCCAGCACATGAGCGCCGAGCTGCGCATCGACGGTCAGGTACAGCGCGGCTGCGGGTATTTCGGCGGATCGCGCGACGACTGATCGTTTAAGCCTCACGGGCCTGCGCCTTTGAGGCTTATAATCGCGGGTTTCAAACGCCCTGGCGCAGTTGTGCGCCCCGCGAACCGGATCCCGCCATGTTACGAATCACCGAACTCAAGTTGCCGATCGACCATCCCGAAGAAGACCTGCGCCCTGCCATCGTGCAGCGCTTAGGGCTTGCCAGCGATGACCTGCTCGATTTCACCTTGTTCAAGCGCAGCTACGATGCGCGCAAAAAGTCCTCCGAACTGTGCTTCATCTACACCATCGACCTTGAAGTTCGCGATGAGGCGGCGGTACTGCACAAGTTTGCCGATGACCGTAACGTCAACGTGGCACCGGATGTCAGCTACAAGGAAGTCGGCCAGGCGCCGGCCGATCTGAGCGTGCGGCCGATCGTCGTCGGCTTCGGCCCGTGCGGGATTTTCGCCGGGCTGCTGCTGGCGCAAATGGGCTTCAAGCCGATCATCCTCGAACGCGGCACCGAAGTACGCCAGCGCACCAAGGACACCTGGGGCCTGTGGCGCAAAAGCGTGCTCAACCCGGAATCCAACGTGCAGTTCGGTGAAGGCGGCGCGGGGACGTTCTCCGACGGCAAGCTCTACAGCCAGATCAAGGACCCGAAATTCCTCGGCCGTAAAGTCCTGCACGAATTCGTCAAGGCCGGTGCTCCGGAAGAAATCCTCTACGTCAGCAAACCGCACATCGGTACGTTCCGTCTGACCGGCGTGGTGGAAAACATGCGTGAGCAGATTCGCGCCCTGGGCGGTGAAGTGCGCTTCCAGCAGCGCGTCACCGACGTGTTGATCGAAGATGGCCAACTGGTCGGCGTCGAACTCAATGGCGGCGAACAGATCCACTCGAAACACGTGATCCTGGCCCTCGGCCACAGCGCCCGCGACACCTTCCGCATGCTTCACGGCCGTGGCGTGTTCATGGAAGCCAAGCCGTTCTCGGTGGGTTTCCGCATCGAGCACCCGCAGTCGCTGATCGACCGTGCGCGCCTGGGCAAGTACGCCGGCCACCCGAAACTGGGCGCCGCCGACTACAAGCTGGTGCACCACGCCAAGAACGGCCGTTCGGTCTACAGCTTCTGCATGTGCCCGGGCGGCACCGTGGTGGCGGCGACTTCCGAGCCAAACCGCGTGGTCACCAATGGCATGAGCCAGTACTCGCGTAACGAGCGCAATGCCAACTCCGGCATCGTCGTCGGCATCACGCCGGAAGTCGATTATCCGGGCGGCCCGCTGGCCGGTATCGAGCTGCAGGAACGCCTGGAGTCCCACGCATTCGTGCTGGGCGGCAGCAACTACGAAGCGCCGGCGCAACTGGTCGGCGATTTTATCGCGGGCAAACCGTCTACCGAACTGGGCAGCGTCGAGCCGTCCTACAAGCCGGGCGTTGCCCTGGGTGATCTGGCGCTGGCACTACCGGCATTCGCCATCGAAGCAATTCGCGAAGCCTTGCCGGCATTCGAGAAGCAGATTCGTGGTTACTCGCTGCACGACGCAGTGCTGACCGGGATCGAGACCCGCACTTCGTCGCCGCTGCGCATTACCCGTAACGAGTCGTTGCAGAGCCTGAACGTGAAGGGCTTGTTCCCGGCCGGTGAAGGGGCCGGTTATGCGGGCGGGATTCTGTCGGCGGGTGTTGACGGGATTCGCATTGCCGAGGCTGTGGCTCGGGATATCCTTGGCCTGGAAGCCTGATACGCGATCCCGGAAATAATGCAAAACCCTGTGGGAGCGAGCTTGCTCGCGATAGCGGTAAATCAGTCAACATAGGTGTTGAATGTTATGCCACCATCGCGAGCAAGCTCGCTCCCACAGGGGTATTCAATGTCTGAAAGATCTCAGATATTGGCGCGCAAAACCGAGTCCGGCAACGGCTCACCCCGCGCCACCGTCGCTGCCACCGCAGCCATCAAACCACTCAGCTCATACCCCTGAGCCTTGAGCCAGCCCTGATCGTAATAGGTCGTGGCATAGCGCTCGCCGCTGTCACACAGAATCGCCACCATCGACCCCGTCTCCCCCGCCGTCTTCATGTGCTGGGCGGCCATCAGTGCGCCGATCAGGTTGGTCCCGCTCGACCCGCCCACATGCCGTCCCAGACGCTCCGCCAGGTAGTGCATGGCCGCCAGCGACAAGGCATCCGGCACCTTGACCATCGCGTCGATCACCTTGGGCAGAAACGACGCTTCCACGCGCGGCCGGCCGATGCCTTCGATACGCGAGCCGTGGTCCAGTCGCAGGCTGGCATCGCCGGTCTGGTAGTAATCGAAGAACACCGAACGCTCGGCATCGGCACACAGCACGCGGGTGCCATGCTGGCGATAACGCACATATCGGCCCAGGGTGGCCGTGGTGCCGCCGGTACCGGGGCTGGAAATCAGCCAGCTCGGTTCGGGATGCTGCTCGAAACGCATCTGCTGAAAGATCGACTCGGCAATGTTGTTGTTCGCCCGCCAGTCGGTGGCGCGCTCGGCGTAGGTGAACTGGTCGATGAAGTGCCCGTCGTGTTCACGGGCCAGGCGCTCGGACTCGGCGTAGATCTGGGTCGGATCGTCCACCAGGTGGCTTTGGCCACCGTAGAAGGCGATCTGCGCAATCTTCTCCTTGGACGTGGTCGCCGGCATCACCGCAATGAACGGCAAGCCCAGCATGCGCGCGAAGTACGCTTCGGAAATCGCCGTCGAACCGCTGGATGCCTCAATCACCGGCGCACCGGGCTTGAGCCAGCCGTTACACAGCGCATACAGGAACAGCGAACGGGCCAGGCGGTGCTTGAGGCTACCCGTGGGGTGGCTGGACTCATCCTTGAAATACAACTCGATGCCTGGAAAACCCGGCAGCGGCAAGGGGATCAAGTGGGTGTCGGCGCTGCGCTGGAAATCGGCTTCGATGATCCGAATCGCTTCGCGGGACCACTGTCGGTTGTCGCTCATGATGGTTTTCTCGTTGTATCGGGCAGGAGTCGGCCTTTTGACAAGGCTCATCCAACAAGCTTAGGAAAAATCCTGCATCCAGCACAGGTACAGATGAAATCCAATACGCCCGGCAACTGCTAGGCTCAGGTCGGTGCCGAGGGATCACTCTGTAACGGTATATAACAAAAAAGAATATAACTTTTGTTTTAACAACTAACGGTACTTGTTAGGGTGTAACACCTTTTGAATTCATGGATGGAGAGCGACCTTGCCTCTGCGTAGCACTTTCACGCGTTTCTTTCAGTTGGAAGCTGCCAGCGGTCTGTTACTGATCGCCGCTGCCGTTCTGGCTCTGATCATCAACAACTCGCCGCTGTCGTGGCTGTACAACGGCCTGCTGGACACCCCCGTGGTGGCGCAGATCGGCGCACTGAAAATCGCCAAGCCCTTGCTGCTCTGGATCAACGACGGCCTGATGGCGCTGTTCTTCCTGCTGATCGGCCTGGAAGTGAAGCGCGAAGTCCTCGACGGCCAGTTGTCCAAACCGTCGCAGATCGTCCTGCCCGGTGCCGCCGCCATTGGTGGCATGGTGGTGCCGGCGCTGATCTACTGGTACCTCAATCGCGACACGCCAGCCGCCCTGAACGGCTGGGCAATCCCGACCGCCACCGACATCGCCTTCGCCCTTGGCGTACTGGCGCTGCTGGGCAAACGGGTTCCGGTTTCGCTGAAACTGTTCCTGATGACCCTGGCGATCATCGACGACCTTGGCGCGATCATCATCATTGCGATCTTCTATTCCGGCGCGCTGTCGACCCTGTCTCTGGCGCTGGCCGCGACCTGTATTGCGGCGCTGATCGGGATGAACCGGCTTGGCGTGGTCAAGCTCGGGCCGTACATGATCATTGGACTGATCCTCTGGGTCTGCGTGCTCAAGAGCGGTGTCCACGCCACCCTGGCCGGCGTGACCCTGGCATTCTGCATTCCGTTGCGCACGAAAAATGCCGAACCTTCGCCACTGCTTGCCCTGGAGCATGCCCTGCACCCGTGGGTCGCCTACGGCATCCTGCCACTGTTCGCCTTTGCCAATGCCGGCCTGTCCCTGAGCGGTGTCACCGTCGAGAGCTTCACTCACCACGTCCCCATGGGCATCGCCATCGGGCTGCTGCTGGGCAAGACCGTCGGTGTCTTCGGCCTGACCTGGCTGGCCGTGAAAACCGGTATCGCCGCCCTGCCCCAAGGTGCCAATTGGGGCCAGATACTGGGCGTGGCGATTCTCTGTGGCATCGGTTTCACGATGAGCCTGTTTGTCGGCTCGCTGGCCTTCGAGCCAGGCGTGAGTGATTTCGCCGGGATGGACCGCATGGGGATCTTGACCGGTTCGATTCTGGCTGCGCTGATCGGTTATGTGGTGACGGCGATGGCGAGCCGCAAGAACAGCGCGCTGGCTTCCTGATAAACCGCCATAACGGCCGGCATCAATCAGGACTCACCTGCTGAAAAACAAAAAACCCGATCAGTCACCTGATCGGGTTTTTTGTTTTTCAGCAGGTGTTTGCGCTTAGTGCGAAACGCGGCTGGTGCCATTCACACTTGCGATGCGCACACGTTCGCCAACACGGAACACTTCGTTCGGCTGAACTTCCTGAACGTAGGCGCGCATGCTGCCATCGTCTTCGCGCACGGTGATTTCCACACCCTGGGTGCGGGTCAGGCCTTCTTCAGCGGCTGAACCGAGCAGGCCACCGGCCACGGCACCAATAACCGCTGCAACGACGCTGCCTTTGCCGCCACCGATGGCACTGCCGCCAACGCCGCCGACCACTGCACCTGCAGCGCCGCCGATCGGGGTTTTGGTGCCTTCGATTTTCACCGGGCGCAATGCTTCGATGGTGCCCATGCGAACGGTCTGCACGCGACGCGCCTCGTCACGGGAGTAGGAGTCACCGGTCAGGCTCGATTGGCAACCAGTGAGCAACATCGCCATCGTGGAAAAGGAAGCAACCAGCAGAACAGACTTACGCATAGCATCAACTCCAAAAAAACAGTTGTTCATTAAACTCCGCTGCTTGACGCCTGTCACGGCATCGCCCGGGTAAAATTGGTTTGATTCAGGCTCCGTTAAGGCGCTTCCACGAACTCACACAGTAGCGGCAAATTCGCAAAGCCGCCCCACTGGCCAAGGATTTCCATGGATTACTTTATCATCGTCGTCACGACTGTTGCCGGTTTGTACTTCCATTAGTGGCTGTACGTGCGGATCAAACGCTGGATGGACCGCGACCTGGCGCTAGCGCTGGCGGGCAAGGACGAGCAGAAAAAAGCCTTCATGCTCGAACGATTGGCGAGTGCTCAGGCGCAGAAGATCAAGCGTCGAGACCTGCCGAAGTGGCTGGAGGCCGCTGCGGCAGGCTATCCCGATCGGTAGACTGCTCAGGGTGCCAGACGTTCAAGAATCCAGTCGGCGCCCTGCTGGCGGTAATTGAGGCGGTCGTGCAGGCGGCTTGGGCGACCCTGCCAGAATTCGATGCGTTCCGGCAGCAGGCGATAACCACCCCAGTGTTCCGGGCAATGGGGCTGGGTGTCGCTGAAACGTTGCTCGGTGTCCTTGAGCAGCGCTTCGAGCTCGCTACGATCGGCGATTACCTGGCTCTGCGGCGACGCCCAGGCTCCCAGGCGACTGCCCAGTGGACGAACCTGATAGTAGGCGTCGGACTCTTCAGGCGTCACCTTCACCACCCGCCCTTCGATGCGCACCTGACGCTCGAGCGCCGGCCAGAAAAACGTCATGGCCGCGAACGGATTCGCGGCCAGATGCTGGCCCTTGGCGCTTTCGTAGTTGGTGAAAAAGGTGAAGCCCAGTTCGTCCAGGCCCTTGAGCAACAGAATGCGACAGTGCGGTCGACCGTCCTGGTCAACGGTGGCCAGGGTCATGGCGTTGGCTTCCACCGGGACCTGTTCGGTTTTCACCGCGTCGGCGAACCATTGGTGGAACAACGCAAACGGCTCGGCCGGGGCTTGTGCCTCGGTCAAGCCATCACGGGTGTAGTCACGACGCATATCAGCCAGGCCCTGGGTCATGGCGCATTCCTTTTGGTTAACGAATCACTGCTTTGCAGTATCAGTGGCGGCGACTTTCTTGTCAGCCGTCGAGGCTTTGGCTGGCGTGGTCTTTTTTGCCGGTGTTGCGGTTTTCGCAGGTGTTTTCTTGGCCGGGGCTTTCTTCGCCGAAGCTTTTTTCACCGCTGGAACCGCAGCCTTTTTAGTCGCAGGGGCCGGTGTCACAGGCTTGGCGACCGGCTTGGCGTCCGCGGCAGCAACCATGCTTACCGGGGCGGGAGCCGGCATGTTGTACTTGCTCAGCAGCGCGACCATGGTGTTTTGAGGGGTCACCAGCAATTCCACGCGACGGTTCAACGCACGACCTTGCACGCTGTCGTTGGCGGCACGCGGCGCATCACCGCCCAGGCCACGCAGCATCAAGCGATCACGCTGCAAACCACTGAGACGGAAAATCGCCGCAACGGACTGGGCACGCTCCTGGCTCAGTTTGACGTTGGCAGGCACAGCGCCGGACGTATCGCTGTGGCCGAGGATCAACACAGCAGTCTTTGGATCGGCTTCAAGGATCTTGGCAACGCGGGTGAACGGACCGAGCGTGACCGGCAACAGCATGGCCGGACGATCAGGGTTGAACGAACCTTCGACCGGCGCAGTCACCACCAGCACGTTTTCGCGGCGCTCGAGTTGCATGTTGCTGCCCTTGACCGCCTCCCGCAGACGCGGTTCATAGTCGTCAAGCCAGGCCTGGGTGACTTTCGGGTCGGGCATCGGCACAGCCTTGGCGGCGCTCTGCTCGCTACCGCCGAACGGCCAGTACCACTTGGCCTTGGCCACCGCAACCGGTTTGACTTCAGGTTTCACCTCCGGCTTGACCACAGGCTTGCCGGCACTGTCGTCGGAACTGAACGGCCAGTACCAGTGGCTGCCGCTTTCAGTCTTGGCGACAGGTGCCGTCACGTCTTTCTGTGGAGTCTGTGCGCAACCGGTAATAGCGAAGCACAGGGCCAAGGCGAGGGTTTTATTGGATGACATTGGATATCCACAAGAATGAAGTCAAAAAAATCAGGCCGCATTGGCCGGTATAAACAAACACTTTGAAACTGAAAAGGTTATCGGGTTCCAGCCCTGGAACCCGATAGCCGTTTTTACAGACAAGTGGCCAGAGCCCGCACCAGCTTTTGCGCACGCGGGTCCATCAAGACGTACGGCCCCAGGGTATTTGTCACAAATCCGAAAGCCACGTCGTGCTCCGGGTCGGCAAAACCGATGGAACCGCCGGCACCCGGATGACCGAACGCCCGCGGGCCAAGGCCGAAGGTGGCATTGGCAACGTCCGGTTGATCGAGCATGCAGCCCAGACCGAAACGGGTCCGGGTCAGTAAAGTCTTGTCCTCGCCGAGGCTGTGCTCGCGGGTCAGTTCATCGAGCATTTCGCTTTCCAGCAGGCTGCCGTCGAGCAGGCCGGCATAGAACCCGGCCAGGCTGCGGGCATTGCCATGGCCATTGGCGGCCGGCTGTTGCATGCGTCGCCACTCGGGCTTGTTGGTGCTGGTCATGATCGACGGAGGGTTGGTGAACGCCCGGGTCGTCATGGCCGCTGGCTCACGCATGGTCACTTGCAGCAGGCGCTGGGCGGCGGCATCGCCGACATTGCCCTTGCCCCGCGCAATGTGGGCCACGCGATGGAACTCTTCGTCGGCCAAGCCCACATGGAAGTCCAGCCCCAACGGTTTGGCGACCCGCGCGACAATGGATTCACCCGGCCCACGACCGTCGGCACGGCGCAGCAATTCGCCGATCAGCCAGCCATAGGTGATCGCCGCGTAACCGTGGCCTTCGCCCGGCGTCCACCACGGCGTTTCGGCGGCCAGGGCGTCGACCATGGTTTGCCAGTCGTAAAGGGCTTCGGGGGCCAGTAACTCGCGCAATGCCGGAAGGCCGGCCTGATGGCAGAGCAGTTGACGCAAGGTGACGGACTCTTTGCCGGCAGCGGCAAATTCGGGCCAGTAGCGCGCGACCGGGGCATCCAGTTGCAGCTTGCCTTCGGCCACCAATTGCAGCGCGGTGACAGCGGTAAAGGTCTTGGTGCAGGAGAACAGATTGGCGATAGTGTCGCTGTGCCAGGCCTCGGTCCCGTCCTTGTCGGCAGTGCCGGCCCACAGATCGAGGACGGTTTCGCCGCCGACCTGAATGCACAACGCTGCGCCACGTTCCTGGGGATCGTCGAACAGCGCCGCGAACGCCTCTCGCACCGCTTCGAACTTAAGCTCGTAATGACCCTGAATCTGCACCCGCAACTCCCCCGGATTAACGCTCTACAAAGTGGCGGGCATTGTTCCAGCCCTTGAGGGTTTTGGGAACAGGATTGGGCCGGGCGGTTGTGGCGAGGGGGCAAGCCCCTCGCCACAGAGTTTCAGCTTTTAATGGCCTTTGCCGGAGTGCCCGCCAGCACCCTTCCCCGGCCCCTTGCCGGCGTCGGCCTTGCGGCCGCCCTCGGCGTCGTGGCTGGCTTTGTCGGCGGCGGCCGCAGCCTTCTCGGCCTCTTTGCCCAATTGCTCGACTGTCGCCAGGTTACTTTTGCGCACGTTGTCGACAAAACCCTGGAACGGCAGATCAGTGATGCCCACCAACCCGAAGTGACCGTTTTCGCCGTCAAGCAGGCGCCCGGTGACCGGTTGATCGAGGTACTGGAACCAATGCACGCCAACAATCGACGGCTCGCTCAATGCCTGCTTGAGGAAGTTGGCGTACGCCGGACCGCGGTCTTCCTCCTTCACCAAAGGCGTAACGCCGCCCCAGAACGGGCCACGATCAGCCGAGCCGAAATTGAACTCGGTGATCAGTACCGGTTTGTCGAGACTGCGCAGCCTGGTGAAGTCGTAACCATCCTGGGGTTGCAAGGTGTACATGTTGAAGCTCAACACGTCGCAATACTGGGCGCAGGACTCCACGGCCTCCGGCGTGCTGATGGCGAAACGGCCGCCGAGCAATAGCTGGTTCGGTGCGTGCCACTTGAGCGAGTCGGAGATGGTCTTGAAGTAAGTGTCGGCAAAGACCTTCTGGAAATATTTGAAGTCGGCTTCGATTTCCGGGTGCTCGGCGCTTGGCAACGGCGGCACGAATCCCGGATCTTCCATCAGTTCCCAGGCCGCCAGATCGATGCCCCAGGCTTTCGACAAGCCAGCCTGATTGCGGTACTTGTCACGCAGCTGCTTGAGGAATGCGCGCTTGGCCGGCACGTCGGTGGTCATTTTCAAGGTGCCGTAGGCCAAGGCATACCGGGCTTTCGGGTCATCCCCGGGACCGGCCCAGGCCAGTTCGTTGTCGGCGTAGTAACCGATCAACCACGGATCGTCACGATGATCGCGGGCGGCAATGGCCACGGCACGTTCGGTGGCCATGGCGAAACGCGGGTCGAAGGGGTCGGGCATGCCGCCCCACCAGTCGGTACCGGTGCTGATGCTGGCGTAGTCGCCGACGATCGACAGCGGCAAGGTGTAGGGCACGCGATCAGCGTCGCCCAATACGGGTGCGCTCCAGTTGCCAATGGTGTTGAAGCCCCAGGCCTGCAAGCGATCAAGGGTGTGACTGGCCCAACGCTGCTCGTCGAACAGCGGCTTGCACGGTTCGGCGGTTTTTTGCTCGGCGGCTTTCGCTACCGTCGCTTCAGTCCTGGCCGCTTCGGCGACACCAGACTCGGCAGTTGCTGGCACTACAGGTTGCTCCGCCGCCTTGGCCGCGGTCGCCTCAACTGCATCCGCCTTGGCCGCCGCGGCGACGCCCGCCTTGGTATCGCTGCCCTTCACACACGGGTCGCCATACAGGCGCTGCAGGTTGGCACCGTAGAAGTCGTACCAGCGACCGGCATTGTAGCCACGCCCTTGATCGGCACCGTTGCCGCCACGGTTGTCGCCTTCGCCGTAGTGGCTGGCGAGTGCGTCATCTGCTTTGGGCAGGGATTCGAACATCCACTCACGACCGGCAACGTAGGTCGGGTTGACGTCTGCAGCGACGGTGTTAACCCCGAGCGAATAAAACGGATGGCCTTGCGGCGTCACCAGATACCAGCGTCCATCGCGTTTCTCGGTGCGGAAAAAGCCACTGGCCTTGAAGGACGGGCCTTTGGTCAAACCACCGAACTTGTCCAGGGAGGACTTCTCGCGCTCGGCCAGCCAGGTTTTCAGTTGCTGCTGCTCCTTGCTGGCGGCGCTTTTCAGTTGTTCGTCACTGCTGATTTTTTCCGGCCATTTGTTTCGGGTCGACTGGCCGTAGGCATCCACCAACCCGCCATACACGGCGTGGGTTATCGATTCACCGTCCTGCACACCAAAGCGCTCCAGCAGGATGCTTTGCGCGGCTTTGGGCTGGTCCATCGACAGGCTCACCGACACCACCCGGCTGCGATCCAGCTCACCGGCGCTGCTGGCCAGCAACACTCGCTGCCCCTCAACGGTCATCGGCATCGGCGGGCCAGCCTTCATGCCCTGGCTCAGCGGTGATGTCGCTTGCAAAGGCACCAACAGGGTTTGCGCAGGCCCCGCCGGCAGATCGACGCGGCTGACCAGTGTCTTGCCGTCGTTGCTCTGGATGGTCACGTACAGGGTCAAGGCCCAGTTCATGGCGCTCTGGATCCGCAGGCTCATGACGCCCGACTGCGACCAGTCCCAGGCGCCGCTTTGCGGGGTCAGGCGCAACGTCGGCCGGGCGACCGGGTTGAATGTCACCCGGCGCAGCACTTCGCCCTCGGGAGTTTGCTCGGCGTTGGATTGCGGCAGGCTGGCGTCCTGAGTCGCCACCTGGACCACGTCGGCGGGGCGCACAAAGTTGAACAGCGTCTGCTGGCTGGCGGGGGCGGCCAACAGCGGTGTTGCGAACAGCAGGGTAAAAACAGCAGGCAACGAACGGCAAATCATGAGAACGAAATTCTCCCTAACGACCTTCAATGGGCCAGTGGAAAAGCGATGGCAGAGAGATAGACAACGCGGCGGGCAAAACTGCCCACCGGTGCTTCAGGAAATTTCTCGACGGAACGGCGGCAACGCGTTGAGGATGGCTTTGCCATAGCGCTGGGTCACCAGGCGCCGGTCGAGCAAGGTGATGGTGCCGCGGTCTTCTTCGGTGCGCAGCAAGCGACCGCAGGCCTGGACCAGTTTCAGCGAGGCGTCCGGCACGGAGATTTCCATGAACGGATTACCGCCCCTGGCTTCGATCCATTCGGCCAGCGCCGCTTCGACCGGATCATCGGGTACCGAGAAAGGAATCTTGGCAATGACCACGTGCTCGCAATAGGCGCCGGGCAAGTCGACCCCTTCGGCGAAGCTCGCCAGGCCGAACAACACGCTGGAATCGCCGCCATCTACCCGCGCCTTGTGCTTGTTCAGGGTTTCCTGTTTCGACAGGTTGCCCTGGATGAACACTTGCTTGCGCCAGTCGCGGTCCAGGCCGTCGAACACGTCCTGCATCTGTTTGCGCGAGGAAAACAGCACCAGCGTACCCCGCGAACCTTCGACCAGCTCAGGCAAGTCACGAATGATCGCGGCGGTATGCGCCGCTGCATCACGGGGATCGGCGTTCAGGTTCGGCACCCGCAACACACCGGCGTCGGCATGATGAAAGGGGCTTGGGACCACGGCGGTCACGGCTTTTTTCGGCAGGCCAGCGCGCATGCGAAAGCGATCGAAGGTGCCGAGGGCCGTCAAGGTCGCCGACGTCACCAGGCAGCCATACGCCACGTTCCACAGGTTGCGCCGGAGCATTTCCGCCGCGAGGATGGGGCTTGCATTGACCTCGATATCGAACAGCGAGCCGCTTTCGGCCAGGGTCAGCCAGCGCGCCATGGGCGGGTTGTCTTCCGGGTCTTCGACGGTGAAGGCGGTCCACAACTCCCAGTTGCCGGAAGAACGCGACAACAAGCTGCCGAACAGCGGATACCACTCCTCGGCCTGGTTGCTGGCGATGCCAATGTTGACCTCGCCGTCCATGCCTTCCTTGAGCAACTCGGTCAGACGGGTGAACAGATCGGTCAGCCGCGCGAAGCCTTTCTTCAGCTCGATGCCCATTTCACGCATGTGCTCGGGAATCACCCCGCCGACGAATCGGTGACGCGGGCGCTCGCGGCCTTCGACGTCTTCGCCGGGCTTGAAATCGGCAATCTGCTCGCACGCGGTGAACATGAACTGCTGCTGGGTCTTGATCTCCCGCGCCAGTTCCGGCACCTGCTCGATCAACTTGCCCAGGTCCCCCGGCAATGGATGCTGGGCCAGAAGTTTGGTGAGGTTCTTGGCGGTGGTTTCCAGCCAGTCGGCGGTGGAGCGCAGGCGCGTGTAATGGGCGAAGTGGCCGATGGCCTTGTCCGGCAGGTGATGGCCTTCGTCGAACACGTAGATGGTGTCGCGCGGGTCCGGCAGCACGGCGCCGCCGCCCAGGGCCAGGTCGGCCAGTACCATGTCGTGGTTAGTGACGATCACGTCGACCTTGCCCATGCCTTCGCGGGCCTTGTAGAAGGCGCACTGGCCGAAGTTCGGGCAATGACGGTTGGTGCACTGGCTGTGATCGGTGGTCAGGCGCGCCCAGTCGGCGTCTTCCAGGGCGGTGGACCAACTGTCGCGGTCGCCGTCCCACTTATTGCCGGCGAGTTTTTCGATCATGCTGGTGAACAGCTTCTGACTGGCCTCGTCGACCTCGATCTTGAAACCTTCTTCTTCGAACAACTGAGCGGTGGCGGTCTGCGCGTGGCCTTCCTGGAGCAACATGTCGAGCTTGGACAGGCACATGTAGCGCCCGCGCCCCTTGGCCAGGGCGAAGCTGAAATTCAGCCCGCTGTTGCGCATCAGGTCAGGCAAGTCCTTGTAGACGATCTGCTCTTGCAGGGCCACGGTGGCCGTCGCGATCACCAGGCGCTTGCCGGCGGCCTTCGCCGTGGGAATCGCCGCCAGGCTGTAGGCCACGGTCTTGCCGGTACCGGTGCCGGCTTCCACCGCGACAATTGCGGGGTCGCCACTGCGCCGGCCTTCGTCGTCGGTGTCGATGTCACCCAGGACCTTGGCGACTTCGGCGATCATCAGGCGTTGGCCGTAGCGCGGCTTGAGGCTCTTGGCTTCGAGAAAACGCGAGTAGGCGCCCTGGATCGTGGTTTTGAGTTCAGTGCTGATCATGGATTGTCGGGCGCAAAAAACGCTGGATAAATTTTCAGTAGTTCGGTTCGGTCGCTATCATACCCCGCTAATGAATCCCGCGCAGAACGGAGTAACCCAATGACACCTTTTAGCCTCATTTATAGCCTGCACCTACTGGCGGCCCTGGTCTGGGTCGGCGGCATGTTTTTCGCCTGGATGGTCCTGCGCCCCGCCGCGATCAAGGCACTTGAAGGCCCTGCCCGGCTGAAGCTGTGGGTTGAAGTGTTTCAAGGCTTTTTCCGCTGGGTCTGGGTGGCGGTGGTGCTGTTGCCGGTCAGCGGCGTGGGCATGCTGCACATGCAGTTCAATGGTTTTGAAGCCGCGCCGCGCTATGTGCAGGTAATGATGGGCTTGTATGTGGTAATGACCGCGCTGTTCATCCGCATTCAGGCGCTGATGCTGCCGGAACTGCGCACCGCCGTGGCCGAGCAGGATTGGCCAGCCGGTGCAGCAGTGCTGGGACGGATCCGCCGGTTGGTGGGGATCAATCTGCTGGTAGGGTTGGCTTTGGTGGTGATTGCCGCGGCCCGGCCTATGTTTTGATTCTGCCGAACTTTTGTGGCAAGGGGGCTCGCCCCCGTTCGGCTGCGAAGCAGTCGTAAACCAGACACCACTAACCTTCGCGAATGCCGGAAATGGGGCTGCTTCGCGGCCCAACGGGGGCAAGCCCCCTCGCCACAGGGCTTTCGGCGCTTCTTACAACCGCTGCACCGTCACCGAACCAGCGGCACCTTCTGGCCCAGGCTGACCATCAGCCCCGGGTTTACCGCTCTTGCCACCATCGGCCTTGTAAATCAGGCAGCCCTTGGCCTTGCCACCCGCGCCCGGTTTGCCGCCCGGGCCGGCCAGGCCACCGGCGCCGCCAGCCACCTGAACCTTGATCCGGTCTGCCGGGAAGTCGTGCGGCACTGCCAGTTTGACCAGCGCCCCCGGTGCTCCCGGCTGACCATTGCTGCCATCGCTGCCATCGGCACCGCGACCGGCCTGCCCCCATGTGCAGCCCGGTTCCTGGCCGTTACCCCCATCAAGACCAACGAACCCCGGTGCACCCGCACCACCGCGAGCATCAACGGTCAATTGCGCTGCGTTCAGTGTCTTGATCTGCAAATCAAGGCTGCGCCCGGATCGAGCGGCCTTCTGGTAGGTCCCGGGTGAGCCACGGGAGGTGATCTGGCTGCCTTCGGACAAATCAGCGCGACGGACCTTCAGCGCCAGCGCCTGTTCCCCCGGCACGATGGCAATGCGCGCTTCACGCCCCAGATGCAATTCACCCACAGTGACTTCGGTGACGTTCGAAGGAATCAGCAAGGTGCCGTAATCGGCCACTTCCAGGCGTTCCAGTTGCAGGGCGCTGGCGGTGTTGGGCAAGCGCATCAGCGAGTTGGGTTCGACACTCACCACCTGTGCGCAGGCCAATGGGCTGATGAGTGCGGCGAGCAGACAGAGTTTACGCATGGGAAGCCTTCGAAGCGGTGGGGGCTGGAATGGTTTGCAGGTGGAATACGCCGAAAATGACGATCTTCAGGCGGTCAAGCCAAGGATGGGCGCGACCTCGAAGGCTGCGATAGCACAGCAACGCTTCCAGAAGATGGATGAACCCCAACAGGCCGCAGGCCAGGTTGACCAACGGGTGCAGCGGAAAGACAAACGGTGTGAGCAGATTGACCAGCACTACCGCCCAGAACAGCAAGGTCAGTAATCGCCCCAGTCCCCATATGACTTTCATACGCGCCCCCGATGAGAATTATTGTTTGCGCGCACAGTAACGGCTTCCACGCGGGATAAGCCAGAGGGCAAGGGAAAATTCTTCATGGAGGCCGCCGAACGGCCGTCGCAGCGATCACACCAGTCGCTCGACGGCTCTATCTCTTGGCTCAGCGGTTTATATGCAGTTCCACGCGACGGTTTTTCGCACGGCCTTCTTCGGTTTCGTTGTCGGCAATCGGTTGGCTCTCGCCCTTGCCTTCGCTGGTGATTTTGTTCGGCGCCACACCCTGGCTCAACAGGTATTCCGCCACGCTGCTGGCGCGCCGCTCCGACAAGGCCTGGTTATAGGCATCCGAACCGACACTGTCGGTGTGGCCGACCACCTTGATGCTGACCACATCGGCATCCTCGAACTTGCTCATCAACGCATCCAGTTGACTCTTCGCCGTCGGGGTCAGCTCGGATTGATTGAAGACAAACAGTACATCGCTCAGAGTAATGACTTCGGATTGCGCAGGCTCGACCTGGACGCTGTCCGGGTACTGCGGCACCACGCAACCGCGATGGTCGACCGGGGTATTGGCAGGGGTATCAGCGCAACGGTCGCGTCGGTCGAAAACGCCGTCGCCATCTTCGTCGCCATCCTGGGCATAGCAGATCAAGCCGCCGGACAAGATACCCAGCGCCGCCCCACCCCCGGCCCAGGCACTACTCTCGATTGCGCCCAGACCACCACCGACCAGACCGCCGATGAGGCTGCAAATTGGCCAGGTGCGTTGATTGAGGGGGGCGGTGCCATCGCTGTGGGTCGCGCAGCCGGTCAAGAGGCTGCCAAGTAGCAGAACCGGCAAGACGGTCCTTGTGAGAACGATCATGTTGAAAGCTCCTGTGTCCCCGGCCAATACCGGTTACACAGGAGTAAAGACCCGCATCCGCGACTGCACAAGGCGCGGATGCGAGGGGGGCCTAACGCTGGATTTTGATTTCGGTACGACGGTTCTGTGCACGACCGTCAGCGGTTTTGTTGTCAGCAACCGGCTGGCTTTCACCGGCACCGACAACCGACACGAAGTTGCTGCGAGGTACGCCTTGATCGATGAGGTATTCAACCACCGAGTGGGCGCGTTTATCCGACAGTTTCTGGTTGTAGGCGTCGCTACCCACGCTGTCGGTATGGCCGGTTACGGTCAGTTGAGCAGTCGGGGCTTCGGCTTTCAGGCGAGTGGCAATCTTGTCGAGTACCAGTTTGTCGGACGAGGTAAGCGTGGCTTTATCAAACTGGAAGTGGACATCGCGAATGACGATGGTTTCTTCCTGGACCACAACCGCTTCTTCGACCACAGGCGCAGGTGGTGGGCAACCGTTGGCATCGACTTGAACGCCTTTAGGCGTGCCTGGGCACTTGTCGCGACTATCCGGCACACCGTCGCCGTCTTCGTCGCCATCACCGTGCACCCAGCAATAAGCCGCTGCCGTACCGCCGACGAGCAGAGCACCATACCCTGCCCATGCCGAGCTTTCGGTCGCTCCGAGGCCCGCACCCACGACACCACCAACAGCCGCACAGGTCGGCCAGTCGGTTTTCTGCAAACCTGCGCAACCAGTCAAGACACTGGTTAGCAGAACCAAGGGTAATGCTGTCCGAACTATGCTCATCTAGTTTTCTCCTGAAGGATCGGCTTAGAACCGATTCAGGTAGTAAAGACCCGAGTTTTAAACTCCGCCAGCAATAGGCCATGCTGTTTATTCGCGTATTAACGGCAGCTTGGCGCTTTTGTCGCCAAGGCGCTCTAGGCCCGAACGTAAGGGCAGGCTAGTCTTGGCAGATCTGATTGAGGATCTTCGATGACTGCAGGTATTTCTTCACGCACGCCACAACAGGCACTGGCCGCGTTACTCGACCGATATGCCCCCGCACGTCTGTTGTTGATCGGCGCCAGCGAGTTCCCGGCACTGGAGGCTTTCAAACTCGCTCACCCGGACAGCTGCGTCGCTTTCGCCGCCCCCGGGCCGTTGCCCGACGAGTTGGCGGCCCGCCGTTTCGACCTGGCCCTGGTGGTCGATTGCCTGGAGCATCTGCCCAAGCGCGACGGCCTGAACCTGCTGGGTGGCATCCGCAACCTCAACGCCAGCCGCATCGCGGTGCTGGCGGATCTGCCGGCCTGTGGCTGGCAGGAAACCGACTTTTTCTCCCTGGCCCTGCAAGCCAGTGAACGCTTCCAACGGGACGAACAGGTCCTGACCCTGTTTACCTACGATCTGCTTGAATACAAACAAGTCCCCGACTGGCTCAATTCGCGCTTCTGGGCCAATCCGGAAAACTTCGGGAAATACTGGTGGTAATGCAATGAGTACATCCATTTGCCCTTGCGGCAGCGGCACCCTGCTCGACGCCTGCTGCGGTCACTACCATGCCGGACACCCGGCGCCGTGCGCGCAAACCTTGATGCGCTCACGCTACAGCGCCTATGTGCTGGGGTTGGTCGACTATCTGGTGGCCACCACCCTGCCCGCCCAACAGGCCGGCCTGGACCGTCAATCGATCAGCGACTGGAGCGCGCAAAGTACGTGGCTGGGCCTTGAGGTGGAAAGCTCCGAAGTGCTGGGCGGCCAGCCTGAACACGCTTTCGTGACCTTCACCGCGCGCTGGCACGACAGCAATGGCGAGCACAGTCATCGAGAGCGCTCATCCTTCGTACAGAACGCCGGGCGCTGGTATTTCATCGACCCGACCGTGCAACTCAAACTCGGGCGCAATGACCCTTGCCCGTGCGCGAGTGGGCAGAAGTTCAAGAAGTGTTGTGCGGGGTACTTCAGCAGCTAGTACATGGAATGACTGACCACCACGCAGGAGCTGTCGAAGGCTGCGATCCTTTGGGTCTAGACTGGAGCTCAAGGGAGAAACACCACGATGATCATCCGCCGCTGCGCACTCTGTCTGCTCACCTTGTTCCTGACACTGGGACTCGGCGGCTGTGCCTCGTGGTTCGACGACGACTTGCCGGACCCCGAGGTCCATCTGGTGAAGATCGAGGTGGTCAACGCCAAACTGCTGGAACAGAAACTCCTCCTGCATTTTCGCATCGACAACCCCAACGACAGCGACCTGACCGTGCGCGGTCTGGAGTACCGCGTTCACTTGGGCGACATACTGCTGGCCGACGGCGAGTACGAACACTGGTTCACCATCAGCCCCAGGCACAGCGCTTACTTCAAGGTACCGATCCGCACCAACCTGTGGTCCAAGGTCCGTGATCTGGCCAAACTGCTGAAAAAATCCGATCAACCCATTCCCTATCGTCTGGAAGGTGAACTGGAAACCGGTATATTCATCACCCACTACGTGCACCTGACGCGCAATGGCGTGATAATCGCCGCCGATTTAATTCCGGAGCAACACCGATGACCCAGCAACCCCATGTCCACGGCCCTGACTGCAATCACGATCATGATCATGACCATCACCACCATGATCACGACCACGGCCATGTCCACGGTCCGAACTGCGGCCACGCTCACCAGGAACCGGTGCGCAATGCCCTGAAAGACGTCGGCCGCAACGATCCGTGCCCATGCGGCAACGGCAAGAAATTCAAGAAGTGCCACGGCGCTTGATGCTTCGGGCGAAGACTTGCTTCGCCTGTTGAATCGCAATCCTCTCCTGTGGGAGCGAGCTTGCTCGCGATGACGGCAGCACATCAACTATCAATGTGTCAGTCAGACCGCTATCGTCGGAACGCCGCCCGGAGCAAGCTCGCTCCTACAGGTTTTTCAGTCAGCCGTTAAGACACATGCGGTGCTGACCACCGTCGCATACTCGCCGTGCAAATTCCCCAGCGACATCGCATGCACCACTTCGGCGCTATGGGCTTGGCCAAAGAAATCAGCCTTGTCGAAGGTAAAGCACGCATCCTCGGCCACCCACGTATCAAACCCCAGGTTGCCCGCGGTACGCGCCGTGGACTCCACCGAGTTGTGGGTCGCGACACCGACGATGATCAACTGCCCGATCCCCGCCTCGCGCAACTGCGCCTCCAGCCCCGTCGAACAAAACGCATCCGGCACCTGCTTCTGGATCAAGCGTTCACCGGCCATTGGCTCAAACCGTTCCTGAAACTCCACCCCCGACTGCTGCGGCCAGAATACCGAGTCCTCCGAGCGGGACAGGTGCTGCACATGGATCACCGGCCTAGCGGTGCATCGCCAATGGCCAAGCAAGTCCAGCATGCGCGCTTCGGCCTCTGGATTATTCCTGCGGCCGAGCCTGGGATGCAGGATGCCTTTTTGTTGATCGATGATGATCAGTGCCGCGTTTGCCTTGAGCTCCATGCCGACTGTTCTCCTAGATTGTTGAGCGTTTCGCACTTCAACATCTCCCATTGCGACTGACAAGACTGCGATCTTTCCGGTTTATCAGACAAATCCTGAAATAACCTTGTACCCCGCTTGCGCGGCCACCTCCCGCTCACTAACGTAGCGCCTTTATTGCGCGCCGCCGCCTCTACCCCCGCAGGAGCTTTGCCATGGCCTCGCCAGCCCTTACTCATTTTCTACCCCGGTTCGGCGTTGCCGCAGCAGTGGCCGGTGTGTTGAGCCTGACCGGTTGTCAGAACTTCAACGCCCAGGACACCCTCCCGCCGACCTCCGGCGTACAACCACTCAAGGGCCTGGCGCAGAGCGTTTCGGTGCGCCGCAATGCCATGGGCATGCCGCTGATCGAAAGCAACAGCTTCCACGACGCGCTGTTCACCCTCGGTTACGTGCATGCCAGCGACCGCATCACCCAGATGGTCACCCTGCGCCTGCTGGCCCAGGGCCGTCTGGCCGAGATGCACGGTGCGGACCTGCTGGATGCCGACCGTTACATGCGGGCGGTCAACCTGAAGAAAAGTGCTGGCGAGCTGTACAAGGCCTCTTCACCGCGCCTCAAGCGTTTCTTCGAAGTCTATGCGCGCGGGGTCAACGCCTACCTGTTCCGCTACCGCGACAAACTGCCGACGGATCTGGCAGCCACCGGCTACAAGCCTGAGTACTGGCAGCCGGAGGATTCGGCGCTGATTTTCTGCCTGCTGAACTTCAGCCAGTCGACCAACCTGCCGGAAGAAATTTCCTCACTGGTACTGGCCCAGACCGTCACCACCGACAAACTTGCATGGCTGACGCCGTCGGCTCCCGACGAAAAACTGCCGGTCGCCGAAAGCGAAAAACTGCAAGGCCTCAAGCTCAACGGGCAAATACCGGGGCTGGCCGAACTCAGCAAAGCCACGGGCCAACTGTCGGACCTGAACCTGTTGGGCGCCACTTCGTCGAACAACTGGGCCATCGCTCCACAACGCAGCCGCAGCGGCAAGAGCCTGCTGGCCAGTGACAGTCATGGCCCGCTGGGCGTGCCTTCATTGTTCAGTTACGTGCAGATTCGCACGCCGAAGTATCAGGCATCCGGCGTGACCATCGCGGGTCTGCCGATGGTGCTTGGAGGTTTCAACGGCAAGGTGGCGTGGAGCATGACGTCCGTGATGGGCGACAACCAGGATCTGTTCCTGGAGAAGATCAAGCGCCAGAGCAACGGGCTTACCTACGAAAACGCCGGGAAGTGGCAGCCGGCGATCGTGCGCAACGAAACCTATTTCGTCAAAGGCCAGCGGCCGATTCGCGAAGCGGTGTACGAAACCCGCCATGGCCCGCTGCTCAACAGCGCCCAGGGCACCACGCTGGCCAATGGTTTCGGCCTGGCCTTGCAGACGCCGAACTTCACCGACGACAAGACCCTGGACGCGCTCTTCGACCTGTCCCGCGCCCAGAGTGTCGAGAAAGCTTCGGATGCCAGCCGCGAAATCCGCGCCATTGCGATGAACCTGGTGTTCGCCGATGTCAGCCACATCGGCTGGCAAGTCACCGGCCGCTACCCGAACCGTCGCGAAGGCGAAGGCTTGCTGCCCTCGCCGGGCTGGGAAGGTCGATACGATTGGGACGGTTACGCCGACCCAATGCTGCACCCGTACGATCAGGACCCGGCTCAGGGCTGGCTCGGCACCGCCAACCAGCGGGTCATTCCCCATGGCTACGGCATGCAGCTGTCCAATTCCTGGGCCGCTCCGGAGCGCGGCGAGCGCCTGGCCGAACTGGCCGGTGCAGGCAAACACGACAGCCGCAGCCTGATCGCCATGCAATACGACCAGACCACCACCTTCGCTGCCAAGCTGAAGAAAATGTTCGAAGCGCCGGGTATGGCCCAGCCACTCAAACAAGCCATGGACGCCTTGCCGGCGGCCGATCGCGCCAAGGCACACGAAGCCTACAGCCGCTTGATGGCGTTCGACGGCAAGCTCGGCCCGACCTCCACCGATGCGGCCATCTACGAACTGTTCCTGCAGGAAAGCACGCGGCAGATCTTCCTCGATGAACTGGGCCCGGAAAGCAGCCCGACGTGGAAAGCTTTTGTCGCCGACGGCAAGTTGTCCTACGCGGCCCAGGCCGATCACCTGCTCGGGCGTGAGGACAGCCCGTTCTGGGATGACGTGCGCACCGCACAGAAAGAGGACAAACCGGCCATCCTCGCCCGCAGCCTCGCCGCCGCGATCAGCGCCGGCGACAGTCAGTTGGGTGGCGATCACAAAGCCTGGCAATGGGGCAAACTGCATCGCTATGAATGGAAAAACAGCAGCGGCCAGACCGTACGCGGACCGTTGCCGGCCGGTGGCGATCACACCACTCTCAACACCGCCGCCTTCGCCTGGGGCCAGGACTTCAACACCACGCTGGCGCCAGCCATGCGCTTTATCGTCGACTTCGGCCAGTCCGAACCGCTGATGGCGCAGAACGGCACCGGCCAGTCCGGCAACCCGGCCAGCCCGAACTACCTCAACAGCATCGAGCCGTGGTTCAAGGGCCAGTACATGAGCCTGCCGATGCAGCCGCAGAACTTCGACAACACCTATGGCAAGGCGCGGTTGACGCTGACACCCGGTAAATAACCCAGCCCTTTACTTGCCCGCGATAGCGGTCTGACATTCAAAATAGAGGTTGAATGTTGAATCGTTATCGCGGTTGCGCTGACTCAAGGACAAGTCATGTAACGAGGTGGAGTGCCCGGCCCTGCGAAACCTGCTCGGTCAATCCGTTCTTTTGTGGCGAGTTGATTTGGTGCACCCATTTCCCTGCGCCCGTTTTCGTGCATAAATCTGTCTCCGGCCATTTCCAAGCACCTAAATAAAACGCTTGTTCGGCACTCTGGTTCGGAAATTGCTACTTTCAACAGGTCTTACGCTTTCCAGTAACAATAATTCTGCGCCACAAGCGCTCATATTGGTTTTTAGGGATTGAATAATGAAAAAAGCATTGCTGACCCTTTCTGCACTGGCGTTGTGCATGGCGGCTGGTTCCGCCATGGCGAAGGAGTACAAAGAACTGCGTTTCGGCGTTGACCCTTCCTACGCACCGTTCGAATCGAAAGCGGCCGATGGCAGCCTGGTAGGCTTTGACATCGATCTGGGGAACGCGATCTGCGCCGAACTGAAGGTCAAGTGCAAGTGGGTCGAGAGTGACTTCGATGGCATGATTCCGGGCCTGAAAGCCAATAAATTCGACGGCGTGATTTCGTCGATGACCGTTACCCCGGCCCGTGAAAAAGTCATCGACTTCTCCAGCGAGTTGTTCTCCGGCCCAACCGCCTACGTGTTCAAGAAAGGCTCCGGCCTGACCGAGGACGTCGCTTCGCTGAAGGGCAAAACCGTAGGCTACGAGCAAGGCACCATCCAGGAAGCCTACGCCAAAGCCGTTCTCGACAAGGCCGGCGTGAAAACCCAGGCCTATCAGAATCAGGATCAGGTGTATTCCGACCTGACTTCCGGCCGTCTCGACGCAGCGATCCAGGACATGCTGCAAGCCGAACTGGGCTTCTTGAAGTCACCAAAAGGTGAAGGCTACGAAGTCAGCAAGCCAGTCGACAGCGAACTGCTGCCTGCCAAAACCGCGGTCGGTATTAAGAAAGGTAACACCGAGCTGAAAGCACTTTTGGATAAAGGTATCAAAGCGTTACACGATGATGGCACCTACGCCACCATTCAGAAGAAACACTTTGGCGATCTGAATCTGTACAGCGGCAAATAATGCCCGGCGCCCATCTTTCGATGGGCGCTTTTTTCATCCGATCAGGTTGCTGATTTATGTTCGAAACCTTATTAGAAAATCTGGGGCTCTCTGCCTTCAGCCTCAAGGGCTTCGGTCCGCTGCTGATGCAAGGCACCTGGATGACGATCAAGCTGTCGGCGTTGTCGCTGTTGCTGGCCGTGCTGCTCGGGCTGCTCGGCGCCAGTGCCAAGCTGTCAAAAGTCAAACTGATGCGCGTGCCTGCCCAGCTCTACACCACACTCATTCGCGGCGTTCCGGACCTGGTCCTGATGCTGCTGATCTTCTACAGCCTGCAAACCTGGCTGACCTCGTTTACCGATTACATGGAATGGGAATACATCGAGATCAACCCGTTCAGTGCCGGGGTCATCACCCTGGGTTTCATCTACGGTGCGTATTTCACTGAAACCTTCCGGGGCGCGATTCTCGCCGTCCCACGGGGTCAGGTCGAAGCAGCCACCGCCTATGGTCTCAAGCGCGGCCAGCGTTTCTGGATCGTGGTGTTCCCGCAGATGATGCGTTATGCCCTGCCGGGTATCGGCAACAACTGGATGGTGATGCTCAAGGCCACGGCCCTGGTGTCGATCATCGGCCTCGCCGACCTGGTCAAGGCTGCCCAGGACGCCGGTAAAAGTACCTATCAGCTGTTTTATTTCCTGGTGCTTGCCGCGCTGATCTACCTGGTGATCACCAGCGCGTCCAACGTCATCCTGCGCTGGCTCGAACGTCGTTACTCCGCCGGGACCCGGGAGGCCGTACGATGATCGAACTCCTGCAGGAATACTGGAAACCCTTCCTCTATAGCGACGGCAACAACATCACCGGCCTGGCCATGACGATGTGGCTGCTCAGCGCTTCGATCTTCATCGGTTTTATCGTGTCGATCCCGCTGTCCATCGCCCGTGTATCGCCGCACTTCTACATCCGTTGGCCGGTGCAGTTCTATACCTACCTGTTCCGTGGCACGCCGCTCTATATCCAGCTATTGATCTGTTACACGGGGATCTACAGCCTGGCCGCCATTCGAGCCCAGCCCGTACTGGACGCGTTCTTTCGCGATGCGATGAACTGCACAATCCTGGCCTTCGCCCTGAACACCTGCGCCTACACCACGGAGATCTTCGCCGGGGCCATCCGCAGCATGAACCACGGCGAAGTCGAAGCGGCCAAGGCTTACGGCCTGACCGGCTGGAAACTGTATGCCTACGTGATCATGCCATCGGCCTTGCGTCGCTCGTTGCCGTACTACAGCAACGAAGTGATCCTGATGCTGCACTCGACCACCGTGGCCTTCACCGCGACCATCCCGGACGTGCTCAAAGTTGCTCGGGACGCCAACTCGGCGACCTTCCTGACCTTCCAGTCGTTCGGCATCGCCGCGCTGATCTACCTGACCGTCACTTTTGCGCTGGTCGGCCTGTTCCGCCTTGCCGAACGCCGATGGCTGGCCTTCCTCGGGCCGACCCACTAGGTCTCAACCTGCTTCAGGAACAACAGATGCGCCACCAGAAACATGACCTGCTGGCCCCGCTGCCGGGGACCGCGAGACAGATCCACAGCTTTCACTTCGGCCCTCAATCGGCCAACGGCAAGATCTACATCCAGGCCTCCCTGCACGCCGACGAAATGCCCGGCATGCTGGTGGCCTGGCACCTCAAGCAACGCCTGGCGGAGCTGGAAGCCGCCGGGCGCCTGCGCAGCGAAATCGTGCTGGTGCCCATCGCCAACCCGGTGGGCCTGGAACAGGTGCTGATGGATGTGCCGCTGGGTCGCTACGAGCTGGAAAGCGGCCAGAACTTCAACCGCTGGTTCGTCGACCTCAGCGAGGAAGTCGGCAACGCGATCGAAGGCAAGCTCGGTGACGATCCGCAGCACAACCTGCAATTGATCCGCAGCAACCTGCGCGACGCGCTGGCCCGGCAGACCGCCGGCACCCAATTGCAATCCCAGCGCCTGACCCTGCAGCGACTGGCCTGCGACGCCGACATGGTGCTCGACCTGCATTGCGATTTCGAAGCGGTCGCGCACCTCTACACCACACCTGAAGCCTGGCCGCAGGTCGAGCCGCTGGCCCGTTACATCGGCGCCCAAGCCAGCCTGCTGGCAACCGATTCCGGTGGCCAGTCGTTCGACGAATGCTTCACCCTGCTCTGGTGGCAATTGAAGGATCGCTTCGGCGAGGACTTCGACATTCCGCCGGGCAGTTTTTCGGTGACCGTCGAACTGCGCGGTCAAGGCGACGTCAATCACCCGCTGGCCAGCCTCGATTGCCAGGCACTGATCGATTACCTGATCCATTTCGGCGCGATCGCCGGCGAACCCGCGCCCCTGCCCGACCTGCCCTATCCGGCGACACCGCTGGCCGGTGTTGAGCCGGTGGCCACGCCCGTCGGCGGCCTGCTGGTGTTCACCGCGCGGCCGGGCCAGTACCTGGAAGCCGGGCAACTGATCGCCGAGATCATTGATCCGGTCAACGATCTGGTCACTCCCGTTCATTGCGCCACAGCCGGGCTGATGTACGCCCGCTCGCTGCGCCGCATGGCCACTGCCGGCATGGTGATCGCCCACGTCGCGGGCACCGAAGCCTATCGCAGCGGCTATCTACTTTCGCCTTGAGGATGCACGCCCCATGTACAAATTGACCATCGAAGGCCTGCATAAAAGCTACGGCGACCATGAAGTCCTCAAAGGTGTTTCGCTCAAGGCCAAAACCGGCGACGTCATCAGTCTTATCGGCGCCAGCGGCTCGGGTAAAAGTACCTTTCTGCGCTGCATCAACTTCCTGGAACAACCCAACGATGGCGCCATGAGCCTCGACGGGCAGAACATCCGCATGATCAAGGATCGTCACGGCATGCACGTGGCCGACGCCAATGAACTGCAGCGGATTCGCACCCGCCTGGCCATGGTGTTCCAGCATTTCAACCTGTGGAGCCACATGACGGTGCTGGAAAACATCACCATGGCGCCACGCCGGGTGCTGGGCTGTGACAGGAAAGAAGCCGAGGATCGCGCCCGGCGCTACCTCGACAAAGTGGGGCTGGCCCCCCGTGTGGCTGACCAATACCCGGCATTCCTGTCCGGCGGTCAGCAACAACGGGTAGCGATTGCCCGTGCACTGGCCATGGAGCCGGAAGTGATGCTGTTCGACGAACCGACTTCGGCGCTGGACCCGGAACTGGTGGGTGAAGTGCTCAAGGTGATCCAGGGCCTGGCCGAAGAAGGCCGGACCATGATCATGGTGACCCACGAAATGAGCTTCGCCCGCAAAGTGTCGAGCCAGGTGTTGTTTCTGCACCAGGGCCTGGTGGAGGAAGAAGGCGCACCGGAAGAAGTGCTGGGCAATCCGAAAAGCGAGCGGTTGAAGCAGTTCCTCAGCGGCAACCTGAAGTAACACCTGACAAAAAACCTGTGGGAGCGGGCTTGCTCGCGAATGCGGTCTGACATTCAACATTTGTGTTGTCTGGCACACCGCTTTCGCGAGCAAGCCCGCTCCCACATTTTTTGATCTGTAGTGTCTGGATTATCAGACTACTGGCGCAGGCGGCGGCTCATCCGGCAGCGTAGGCTCGCCCGGCTCATTAGGCTGCTCGTTCGGGGTATCAGGATCAGGCTGGCCGGGAATACCCCCTGCCATGCTGACGGGCGGGTGTGCCAACAAGGACCAGGCCAGAACGCCAACCTGATTGGGTTCAAGCCTTGCCAGTTCGGCACTGATTCGCGGATCGATCTTCATTCGGCACTCCTGAGCGATGACCCGACCCACCTTGCGCGGATCGGAACAGTACACCCCATAGAGTGTACGCCCGCTCAGGAATTCCCGGCATTTGCCAGACGGTTGACTCAGGTGCGAGGCAGGGTCACGCCACGCTGGCCCTGATACTTGCCGCCACGGTCCTTGTAGGACACTTCACACTCTTCGTCAGACTCAAGGAACAGCATCTGTGCCACGCCCTCGTTCGCGTAGATTTTCGCCGGCAGATTGGTGGTGTTGGAGAACTCGAGGGTCACGTGACCTTCCCACTCAGGCTCGAGCGGTGTGACGTTGACGATGATGCCGCAGCGCGCATAGGTGCTTTTACCCAGGCAAATGGTCAAAACATTACGCGGAATGCGGAAATATTCGACGGTGCTGGCCAGGGCGAAGGAGTTCGGCGGAATGATGCACACGTCGCTGTGGATGTCGACGAAGCTGCCGGCATCGAAGTTCTTCGGGTCGACGATGGCCGAATTGATGTTGGTGAACACCTTGAAATGATTGGTGCAACGCACATCGTAGCCGTAGCTCGACACGCCGTAGGAGATCACACGGCTATCGTCGCTGCCGCGCATCTGGCGCTCGACGAATGGCTCGATCATGCCGTGTTCCTGCGCCATGCGGCGAATCCACTTGTCCGATTTGATGCTCATGGCGGGTGTCCTGAATAGCGAGGTCGAAAAATTCTGTCCGGCATCTTACCGGGCGCGCCGCCGGGTTCAAAGTCCGCGGTGCAATTCTCGCCGAACAGGCGGGAATTACCTGCGCTGGCGACGAACCGTCACACCGCCGATCCTTAAAACAGAGAAACCTGTGCAAGAAGCATTGGCACGTTCCGGAAAAAGGGTTAAGGTGGCGTCACTGTGCTGCTTGTGTCACTGAGAATCTCTACACGATATGTTGAATTTCGATCCAACCATCTACAAGAATTTTTCCTGCTCTTTGCACTCAGTCTCGGCCAGGGTTCTTCCTGAGTCGCAGTTATCTTTGTTCAAGGAGTTACACCATGTCTAATCGCCAAACCGGTACCGTTAAGTGGTTCAACGATGAAAAAGGCTTCGGCTTCATCACTCCACAATCCGGTGACGACCTGTTCGTTCACTTCAAAGCTATCCAGTCCGACGGCTTCAAAAGCCTGAAAGAAGGCCAACAGGTTTCTTTCATCGCTACCCGCGGTCAGAAAGGCATGCAAGCTGAAGAAGTTCAAGTTATCTAACTTGTACTTGCTTTAGTAAAAAGCCCCGCCCTCAACAGCGGGGCTTTTTTGTGGGCGGGTGTTTTGTCCACACAAAAAAGATCGCCGCCTTCGACAGCTCCCGGGTTGCCCCTGCAGGCGCTGTCGAAGGCGGCGATCTTTTGATGCTGTTACCAGGTCACGCCAAACCCTGCGGTGTAGCGTGTCTTGTCCAGATCCGCATCGTCGGCGCCGCTGATGATATCGCGTTCCGCCTTCAGGTTCAGCGAAGCCCAGTCAGTCACCTTGTAGCGCAACCCCATCTCGGCATCGAGCGCGTAGTCGGCCACGCCCGACAGCGGCTTGCCGACCTCACCATTGGTGAAGAACTCGACACGTTTGCCGATCAGGTAGCGGTTGTAGTCCCACTTCATGGCCAAGGCGTAGAAATTTTCCTCGCTGCCATCGGAGAATTCATAGTCCGTGCGGTTGACCAGCGAGCCCAGGGAGAACGCCCCGAGTTCGTTATCCCAGAACTGATAGCCGGGACCGGTACCGACGGTGCGTTGACGGGAAAGGTCTTCGACCTTGTCGCGTTTGTAGACCAGGCGCCCCTGCCAGAACCATTGCTCGGTCAGGAATCGGTCGATGGAGTATTCCGCCCGCCAGTTGTCCGTGGTCACCACGTCGTCCTGGAACTCACGGTTGTACTCACCTTCAGCGGTGTGCCGCCAGCGCCCGTGTCGCGCACTGGTCTTGAAGTCGATGTCGTAGTCATCGGTGTCGTTTTCCGCCCGCTGATAATCCAGCGCGACATCGACGTTGCCTTTCCACACCAGATCCTCGACCACCGGTTTTGGCTTGAGAATCTGCTGGATGCTCGCCAGTTCGACCGTCTTCGGTCCCTCGCCGTTGGCCAGCGTGACCTTGCCGTCGTCCGCCGCTTTCAACGATTTGGCTTTCTCACCACTGTAGGCATCCTGCTTGACCAGCAACTCCTGATCGCTGTCCAGGGTCTTGACCTGTTTCCAGTCGATCGTCACCGCACCGGCGTACTCGGTCTGGATCAGCAGCTTTCCGCCATCGAACAGCGTGATCTTGCCGCTCAGCTTGTCACCGTTCTTCAACCACACGGTATCGGCCAGCAAGGGAGAGGATGCGCCAAGGACGGCGAGACACAGCAGGGATCTGGACAACATAAACAAAATACAGGCTCAGGCTTGCGAGAAAAGTCGGCATTATCCGTAGGAACAATGCCCTGACAAGGACTGACCCGACTATTTCTGTTGAGTTCATTTCTCAACTTCCTGCGCAGGAATTACTCTACAGATGGTAAGGCAAACTTCTTCAGGACTGACGGACGTGACCGATCCAACCGAAGACCCCGAGAGTGCAGCGCAAATCCGACGCACGGCGCTGTATTTGACACTGGCACAAGTACCCGAGGGCAAAGTCGTCAGCTACGGCCAGTTGGCCGAGCTCGCAGGACTGGGTCGCGCCGCCCGCTGGGTCGGGCGCACCCTCAGTCAACTGCCCGGCGACAGCAAGTTGCCCTGGCACCGTGTTCTGGGCGCAAACGGGCGTATCAGCCTGCCGGTCGGCAGCCCTTCGGGTGATGAGCAGCGCGCACGATTACGCATGGAGGGCATCAGTGTCCTGAATAATCGTGTTGATATTCAGCGCCATGGCTGGCGTCCGGTAGAGCACAGCGGTTAGAGTGCGCGCTTTGTTTCCGTATTTCTTGAGGCAGACTCCAGCCCATGCCCCGTAAAACCTGGCGCGCCGCGCTCGCCGCTTATGCCAGCCCCTCGACACTCGTGCTGTTGCTGCTTGGTTTCGCCGCCGGCCTGCCCTACATGCTGGTGTTTTCGACGCTTTCAGTCTGGCTGCGTGAAGCCGGCGTGGCGCGTGAAACCATTGGCTATGCAAGCCTGATCGGCCTGGCGTATGCCTTCAAATGGGTCTGGTCACCCCTGCTCGACCAATGGCGACTGCCATTGCTCGGCAAACTCGGTCGACGAAGGTCCTGGCTCGTGCTGTCCCAGGCACTGGTTATCCTTGGCCTGATCGGGATGGGTTTCTGCGACCCGCAAAAGCATTTGTCCTGGCTGATCGCCATTGCCGTCGTCGTCGCTTTCGCATCAGCGACGCAGGACATCGCGGTCGATGCCTACCGTCTGGAAATCGCCGAAGACAACCGCCAGGCCGCACTGGCCGCCAGTTACATGTCCGGTTACCGGGTCGCCGCGCTGCTGGCTACCGCAGGCGCGCTGTACTTCGCCGAAGGTTTTGGCTCCACCGGCTTCAACTACAAGCATTCGGCCTGGGCCGGCACTTACATCCTGTTCGGTGCCCTGATGGTCCCGGCACTGCTGACATCCCTGTTCATGCGCGAGCCGCCAGTACCATTGCGCACGCAACTGCAGGCCGGGCGCTACAGCTTCGTGCATCAACTGGCCTCGGTGTTCGTGCTGATCGTATTGCTGGTGTCCGTGCCGGCCATGTTCACCCAGCTCTACAACACCGACTTCGCCAGCGTACTGTTCGAAGGCGAGAGCCTGCTCGACCTGCTGCTGGAGGACCGCGCCTTCCTGCGCGCGATTCTCTATACCACCCTCACCGCCCTGTGCCTCTCGGCCATGGGCCGCCGCGGCCTGGCGCCAGTGCTGACACCTGTCAACGACTTCATCCTGCGATACCGCTGGCAAGCGCTGCTGCTGCTCGGCTTGATCGCCACCTATCGGATGTCCGATACGGTCATGGGCGTGATGGCCAACGTGTTCTACATCGACCAGGGCTTCACCAAGGACCAGATCGCCAGCGTCAGCAAAATCTTCGGCCTGATCATGACCCTGGTCGGCGCCGGCATGGGCGGCCTGCTGATCGTGCGTTTCGGCATCCTGCCGATCCTGTTCATCGGCGGTGTCGCCTCCGCGACGACCAACATCCTGTTCCTGATGCTCGCCGACATGGGCCCCAACCTGAACATGCTGGTGCTGACCATCTCCCTGGATAACTTCAGCTCGGGCCTGGCGACCTCGGCGTTCGTCGCCTACCTGTCGAGCCTGACCAACCTCAAATTCTCCGCCACCCAATACGCCCTGCTCAGCTCGATCATGCTGCTACTGCCACGCCTGATCGGCGGCTACTCAGGGGTCATGGTGGAGAAGTTCGGTTATCACGACTTCTTCCTGATTACCGCCCTGCTGGGCGTCCCGACCCTGCTGTTGATCGCCTTGCACTGGTTCCAGGAGAACCGCCGTGAAGGTCCGACACCTACACCGGAACCGGTGCACACCCCGGTCGCCGAAGAATCGTAGGTTCTTTACGCAGGAAGAATCGCGGAGGGCCGAGTGAATCGCGCCCTCCTGCCACACCACCGACCGCACGCCTGTACGCCAGCGGATCTCGCCCGTACAATGCTCCGTCATATCTCGTCATCAGCAATCGATAACGGCCAACCATGCGCACCAGTCAATTTTTGCTCGCCACACAAAAAGAAACGCCTTCCGACGCGGTCGTGATCAGCCACCAGCTGATGCTGCGCGCCGGCATGATCCGCAAACTCGCCTCAGGCCTGTACACCTGGCTGCCGATGGGCTTGCGGGTAATGCGCAAGGTCGAAGCCGTCGTTCGTGAAGAAATGAACGCTGCCGGCTCTCTCGAAGTGTTGATGCCAAGCACGCAACCGGCTGAGCTGTGGCAGGAATCCGGGCGCTGGGAAGAGTACGGCCCTGAATTGCTGCGCTTCAAGGATCGCCACGGTCGCGACTTCTGCGCCGGCCCGACCCACGAAGAAGTCATCACCGATCTGATGCGCAACGAATTGAGCAGCTACAAGCAGCTGCCGATCAACCTGTACCAGATCCAGACCAAATTCCGTGACGAAATCCGCCCACGCTTCGGCTTGATGCGCGGCCGCGAATTCATCATGAAGGACGCCTACTCCTTCCACGCCGACCAGCCTTCGCTGCAGGTCACCTACGACCGCATGCACCAGGCCTACTGCAACGTGTTCACCCGTCTGGGCCTGAAGTTCCGCCCTGTAGAAGCCGACAACGGCTCCATCGGCGGTGCCGGCTCCCACGAGTTCCACGTACTGGCCGAGTCCGGTGAAGACGACATCGTGTTCAGCAACGGCTCCGACTACGCCGCCAACATCGAAAAGGCCGAAGCCGTGCCTCGCGAAACCTCGCGTGCCGCTGCGACCGAAGAGCTGCGCCTGGTCGACACACCGAACGCCAAGACCATTGCGCAACTGGTCGAAGGCTTCAACCTGCCGATCGAGAAAACCATCAAGACCCTCGTGGTGCATGCTGAAGAGAAAGGCAAGCTGATTGCCCTGATCATCCGTGGCGACCATGAGCTGAACGAAATCAAGGCCGCCAACCAGCCAGGCGTTGCCAGCCCGCTGGTCATGGCCTCGGAAGGCGAACTGCGCGAGGCCATTGGCGCTGGTGCCGGTTCCCTCGGCCCGTTGAACCTGCCGCTGCCGATCATCATCGACCGTTCGGTCGAGCTGATGAGCGACTTCGGCATCGGTGCCAACATCGATGATAAACACTACTTCGGCGTGAACTGGGAACGCGACCTGCCTGTTCCGACCGTTGCCGACCTGCGCAACGTCGTGGCCGGCGACCCGAGCCCGGACGGCAAGGGCACCCTGGAGATCAAGCGCGGCATCGAAGTCGGGCACATCTTCCAGCTGGGCAACAAGTACAGCAAAGCGATGAAATGCGAAGTGCTGGGCGAGAACGGCAAGCCGGTCACCCTGGAAATGGGCTGCTACGGCATCGGTGTGTCTCGCGTGGTGGCGGCTGCCATCGAGCAGAACAACGACGAAAACGGGATCATCTGGAGCGACACCCTCGCGCCGTTCCAGATTGCCCTGGTGCCGCTGCGCTATGAAACCGAGCAGGTTCGCGAAGCCACCGACAAGCTGTACGCGCAACTTACCGCTGCCGGCTTCGAAGTGCTGCTGGATGACCGTGACAAGAAAACCAGCCCGGGCATCAAGTTCGCGGACATGGAGCTGATCGGCATTCCACACCGGATCGTGGTCAGCGACCGCGGCCTGGCCGAAGGCAACCTGGAATACAAGAGCCGTACCGAGGCCGACGCACAAGCGCTGCCGGTCGCCGACGTACTGTCCTTCCTTCAGGCCCGCATCCGCCGCTGATAGCAGATATAGAGACGTCATGTTCAAGCGAAACACCTTAGGCCTCGGTGGTGCCGCCTTGTGCGGCGCCCTGCTGGTCAGCGGCTGTGCCAATCAAATGTCACAACGCAGCGAGCACGAGGAACGTGTCGAGCGCAAATTGCTCGATCACAGCCTGCAGATCGATGTCGGTGAGCCCAAGGTGCTTGAGCTTCCGCAACGGCGGGTGAAAATCCACGAGCAGAAGACTTTCGAAGTCACCGAATACGAAGTCACGCGTCACTATGACCGCTATACGCCGTACCAACCCTGGCGGGAGATTTACGAAATCCCGCTGGGCGCGGTGGCCGTGGTAGCGGGTGTCGGTGCCAACGTGGTCAATGTGTTTGCCCTCGGCAATTTGCCGGACAGCGTGACCAAGGACTGGCTGAGCTACGGTTTCGCCGGGCTCAACCCGTTCATGAACGTGCAGTCCCATGGTCGCGCGCAGCAGAACCTGGCCGGCATTGATGAAGTCCAGCGCGACAAGCGCACGGAGTACTCAAGCCTGCCCTGGAGCGAGCGCCCGGTCGAGGTCAAGGCCGGCAAGGAAACCTTCGAACTGACCACCGACAAAAACGGCGTGTTGCGCCTGAATCTGTTGGACAACCCGTTCGCCGAACATGACATCAATCACCTGAGCCGATTGCTGATTCGTGTCGAGGATGCCAAGGACGACGTACACACCGACTCCTCGCTAGCCGTCAGCAGCACCTTACGCAGCAAGCTCTATGAGGCCCACGGGCTGATTTATGACGATCTCGAGGGCGACGAAGTCAATCAGTGGGTCCACCGGGTCAAGCGCCTGTCGGAGCTGGGTCTTGAAGAGGAAGCCAGTGAGCTGGAACAGAGCCTGATCGAACTGACGCGCAATGATCCCGAATTGCAGACTGAGTTCCTGAAGTCACTGGCCCGCAATGGCGAGCGACTGGTAGCGAATCCGGGGCTGAACTAAACGCGAGCAGGCTCGCTCCCACATAGGATTTCAGGTGTTCACAAATCCAATGTGGGAGCGGGCTTGCTCGCGAAGGGGCCCGCACATTCACCACAAAACTACCGCTCAAACAACTCCATCTGCTCGAACCCACCCCGCAAGTCCTCCAGCCGCACCCCGACACCCAACAACCGCACCGGCTTACCGCCGCGATTGAAGGCCTGGGTCAGCATCAACTGATAACTGCCCAGATCCCGCCCTGCCCCGGCCTGCTCCAATGTAGTCTGGGTGAAGTCGTGGAACTTCACTTTGACGAACGGCTTGCCCGGACGATAGCTGCTGTCGATCCGCGCCATGCGACCGGCCAGGGTCTCCAGCAGCTCGGGCAACTTGTCCAGGCAGCTCTTCAGGTCCGGAAGGTCAACGTCGTAGGTATTTTCAACGCTGATCGACTGACGACGACTGTCGTTGTGCACCACACGGTCGTCGATCCCACGGGCCAGGCTCCAGAGTCGCTCGCCAAAGCTGCCGAACTCACGCACCAGCGCCAACTTGTCCCACTCGCGCAATTGCAGGCAATCGGTGATACCCAGCTTGCCGAGCTTGTCGGCGGTGACTTTGCCGACCCCGTGCAATTTGCTCACCGGCAAACCACTGACAAAGTCCTCGACCTGGTCCGGCGTGATGACAAACAGGCCGTTGGGCTTTTTCCAGTCACTGGCAATCTTGGCCAGAAACTTGTTCGGCGCCACACCCGCCGACACGGTGATGTGCAACTGGTTGGAGACCCGGCGCCGGATGTCCTGGGCGATTCGCGTTGCACTGCCTGCGAAATGCGCGCTGTCCGACACATCGAGGTACGCCTCATCGAGCGAGAGCGGCTCGATGATCTCGGTGTAATCGCGAAAGATCGCATGAATTTCCCTGGACGCTTCTCTATAGGCATCCATGCGTGGCTTGACGATGGTCAGGTCCGGGCACAGCTTCAAGGCATGCCCGGAGGACATCGCCGAACGCACCCCGTACGCTCGCGCCTCATAATTGCAGGTGGCGATCACCCCGCGCCGGTCCGCCGACCCACCTACCGCCAGTGGTTTACCGGCCAGGCGTGGGTCGTCGCGCATCTCGATGGCTGCATAGAAGCAGTCACAATCGACGTGGATGATCTTGTGTTGGGTCATAGCAAAGCTGTGTTCATGGCAAGGAAAAGGCGTCATGGCGTGCCGGACAAACAGTATCTCACCGACACCTGTATATAGCACCAGTAGTCTGAATGTTCTTTTCCAATTGTAGGAAGAGTCGATTGTGAATTTATTTTTTCAATCGAAAAAATACTTTCAATAGACTCGCAGGCCTTGTCCTGCCTGCCTCACAGACCGGCCGACCTCCCCTTTTGAACGCTAAGCGATTGAACGGGAAGAGGTTTTATCGGAATTGGAGGTTGACACCCGAGCGCATCTCTATAGAATGAGCCACACAGACGCGGGATGGAGCAGTCTGGTAGCTCGTCGGGCTCATAACCCGAAGGTCGTCGGTTCAAATCCGGCTCCCGCAACCAAACATCAAAAAAGGCTACTCGAAAGAGTGGCCTTTTTTGTGCGCGCTCGTTTTGTAGCACCGAACGCAGGAACAAGACCTGGACGCTCAACGAAACCGAAACCGGAAATCGTTCTGATTCCGAAACTTAGGCCATCCCTGCGACCGTTTGCCGCGATTCAACATTTATTTGACCTGCTTCAGGATTAACGGTTGACACCCCGGCGCATCTCTATAGAATGCCGCCACACAGACGCGGGATGGAGCAGTCTGGTAGCTCGTCGGGCTCATAACCCGAAGGTCGTCGGTTCAAATCCGGCTCCCGCAACCAAACATCAAAAAAGGCTACTCGAAAGAGTGGCCTTTTTTGTATCTGTTGAAAAAGTCCTTTCGCAACAATGACCTGTCACTGTGTAGCAAGCCGCTTGGGGATCACCCATGCGCCGGGTTCAGACTATGCTCTATCACAGGCTGAAGCCTCCGCGACTGATAACGCGCCATCCCTGTTGCCGGGTGATAGGCGTTAAAATTTGTGATTATTTTTTTCTACAGGGATTGGTAACTTGGCTGGATACCTCCATCCTGTCGCGCACGATCCAAGAGGTGATTGATGCGCGCCAACTCGTCTGATTCACAAGACACTGTCACAGCGAAACAACCGATCAATGCCGAGCGCCTGCGCCTGCTTGATCGATTGAGCAAATACCGTCAACCCATTGGCCTGGCGGTCACCCTGCTGCTGTTCGCGATCGCGCTGATTGCCTGTCGCCACCTGTTGAGCGAACTCGACCTTAACGCCCTGCACGACTCGATCCTCGACGTTCCAAAACCTGCCTTGATGGGCGCGCTGGCTGCAACTGTGGTGGGCTTCATCATTCTGCTCGGCTACGAATGGTCAGCCAGCCGCTATGCCGGGGCGAGCCTGGCACCGCGCACCCTGGCCCTGGGCGGTTTCACGGCCTTTGCCATCGGCAACGCCATCGGTCTTTCAATGTTGTCGGGAGGCTCGGTTCGCTATCGCCTCTATGCTCGTCATGGCCTGGGAGCGGCAGAAGTCGCCCGCATGACTTTGTTCGCCAGCCTCTCGCTGGGTTGCGCCCTGCCACCGCTGGCTGCCCTGGCGACGCTCAGCGACCTGCCAGCGGCGTCCTCCGCCCTGGGACTCTCCGAGACGTTGCTGGGCGTGGTGGCGACTGCCGTGCTCGTGCTGTTTTCAGTGCTGGCCATCGGTATCTACCGTCGACGGCTGCCGGAACAGCCTTACCCGGACAACCTGCTGGTCAGGATCGGGCGCCGCACCTTGCGTCTGCCCGGGCGTCGCCTGACCTTCCTGCAATTGGTCATCACCGCCCTGGACGTAGCCGCCGCCGCGACCGTGCTCTATCTGCTGCTGCCGGAAACACCACCCTTCGGTGCGTTCCTTCTGGTTTACCTGCTGGCGCTGGCTGCCGGCGTGCTCAGCCATGTGCCGGGCGGTGTCGGGGTGTTCGAAGCCATTTTGCTGGCGGCGTTTTCCGACACCCTGGGTGCTGCGCCACTGGCGGCCGCCCTGCTGCTCTATCGCTTGATCTACGTGGTCCTGCCCTTGCTGGTGGCCTGCCTGTTGCTGCTGATCAACGAAGGCCAGCGCCTGTTCCAGACACGCCAGACGTTGCGCGCGGCCTCGGGTCTGGCGGCTCCGATACTGGCGGTGCTGGTGTTCCTGTCCGGTGTTGTCCTGCTGTTCTCCGGCGTCACTCCGGAAATCGATACGCGCCTGGAACACATCGGTTTTCTGATCCCCCATCGACTGGTCGATGCTTCGCACTTTGGCGCCAGCCTGGTCGGCGTGCTTTGCCTGTTGCTGGCCCAGGGGCTGCGCCGCCGGCTGTCGGCCGCGTGGATGCTGACCACCATTCTGTTACTGGTCGGCGCCCTGCTCTCGCTGCTCAAAGGCTTCGACTGGGAAGAAGCCAGCCTGATGGTGCTGACGGCAAGCCTGCTCGGGGTATTCCGCCGCTCGTTCTATCGCCCCAGCCGACTGACCGAAGTACCGTTCTCGCCGCTGTACCTGGTGGCCAGCCTGTGCGTGCTCGGCGCCTCGATCTGGTTGCTGTTGTTCGCCTACCAGGACGTTCCATACAGTCACCAACTCTGGTGGCAGTTCACTCTGGACGCCGATGCCCCTCGCGGCCTGCGCTCGCTGCTCGGGGCTGCCGTGCTGCTGGTGGTGGTGTCCCTGACCTGGCTGCTGCGCACCGAGCGCCCGGTCATTCACCTGCCCACCCCCGACGAACTGGAGCGCGCCAGCAAGATCCTCATGGCATCGGCCCAACCGGATGGCGGCCTGGCCCTGACCGGCGACAAGGCGCTGCTGTTCCACCCCAACGACGAGGCGTTCCTGATGTACGCCCGCCGTGGTCGCAGCCTGGTGGCGTTGTATGACCCGATCGGCCCGGGCCAGCAACGGGCGGAAATGATCTGGCAGTTCCGCGACCTTTGCGACATCCACCACGCCCGCCCCGTGTTCTATCAAGTGCGTGCAGAGAACCTGCCGTACTACATGGACATCGGCCTGACCGCGATCAAGCTCGGCGAAGAAGCCCGGGTCGACCTCAAGCGTTTTGATCTCGAAGCCAAGGGCAAAGAGATGAAGGACCTGCGCTACACCTGGAACCGTGGCACCCGCGACGGTCTGTCCCTGGAAATCCATGAACCCGGCCAGGCGCCGATGGATGAGCTCAAGGTAATTTCCGATGCCTGGCTGACCGGCAAGAACGTCCGGGAGAAAGGTTTTTCACTGGGTCGCTTCAGCGATGACTACCTCAAGCATTTTCGCATCGCGGTGATTCGTTTCGAAGGACGCCCGGTGGCGTTCGCAAACTTGCTCGAGACCTACGGCCATGACCTGGCCAGCCTCGACCTGATGCGCGCGCACCCGGATGCTCCGAAGCTGACCATGGAGTTCATGATGGTCGGCCTGATTCAACATTATAAAAATCATGGATACGCGCGTTTCAGCCTGGGCATGGTGCCGTTGTCGGGGTTGCAACCCCGTCGCGGCGCACCCTTGACCCAGCGCCTTGGCTCGATGGTATTCCGCCGTGGTGAGCAGCTGTACAACTTCCAGGGCTTGCGCCGCTTCAAAGACAAGTTCCAGCCTGATTGGGAACCCCGTTATATGGCCGTGCCCGCCGGACTCGATCCGCTGGTTGCGCTGGCCGACACCGCTGCCCTGATCGCGGGTGGCTTGACCGGATTGGTGAAACGCTGATGATTCAACGCTCCTTGCGGTATGTATTGGGCACACTGGTGATAGTGGCCCTGATTCTCGGTGGCGGTTTCTGGTACCTGAAACGCCCGGCACCGGAGCCGACCCTCGAATTGCTGACCCCGGCCGATGGTGCGGCGATGACCCGTGTCATCCCCGGCACAACGCCACGCGCCCAGGTGCTGGTGGCGGTCAACGAAGACCAGAAACTCAGCGACAAGCAATTGATGACCCTGAGCCGCAGTGGCGCGGCGCAAATTGTCCAGGTGATCCTGCCCAAGGATTGCCTGCTGCAAAGCCGCGCCCTCCAATCGGGCCTGCGCGAACTCAAAGGCCCGGCGACCCTGGTCAGCGGCATCGGCCCTGGCGCCGTGCTGGCCTGGCGCTGGTTGTCCGAGCAAAAGAACGACAAGGCCCAGGCCGTCTCGGTCGACCTGGCCCTGGAAAAGGGCGGCTGCACTCACCTGCTGCCCAAAAGCGCGGCCCACGGTCACTGGCTGGTCGCGTGGAACGACAACCCGGACGACACCAGTGCCGGCTTCGTGCGTGATCAACCGAACGCCGAAACCAGCATCAGCGACTACGACATCAACCTGCCGCAAGTGCTGAACAACGAACTGCGCAAGATCCTCGTCGGTGGCGACAAAGCCGCTGGCGGCCTGCAGATCCCGGTGGTCGAAGTGCCAGCGGGCCAGGCCAGTGACACCGTGACCCTGTTCCTGTCCGGCGACGGCGGCTGGCGCGACCTCGACCGCGACGTGGCGGGCGAGATGGCCAAGATCGGCTACCCGGTGGTCGGCATCGATACCCTGCGCTACTACTGGCAGCACAAGAGCCCGGAGCAAAGCGCGCTGGACCTGGCGGAACTGATGCAACACTACCGGCAGAAATGGGGCACCAAGCGCTTCATCCTGACCGGTTATTCGTTCGGCGCCGACGTACTGCCGGCGATCTACAACCGCCTGGCCGAATCGGAACAGCAACGCGTCGACGCGATCATCCTGCTGGCCTTCGCCCGTACCGGCAGCTTCGAGATCGAAGTCGAAGGCTGGCTCGGCAACGCCGGCAAGGAAGCCGCCACCGGCCCGGAAATGGCCAAGCTGCCAGCCGCCAAAGTGGTGTGCATCTACGGCGAAGAAGAAACCGACGAGAGTGGCTGCACCGACAAGACGGCGGTGGGCGAAGCCATCAAGCTGCCTGGCGGCCACCACTTCGACGAGAACTATCCGGCGCTGGCCAAGCGCCTGGTGGATGTGATCGAGAAGCGTCAAGCCAAAGAAGCAGAAGCTCAAGAGTGATCTGAGCCCCACAAAAAAGCCCCCGCTGCCGCAAGGTAACGGGGGCTTTTTCATTCAACACCACAACACACTGTAGGAGCGAGCCTGCTCGCGATGGACGTCAACGATGACGCGGAAATCCTGAATAAACGCGGTGCATTTGAGACCATCGCGAGCAAGCTCGCTCCTACAGGATCAGGTTTACATTTCGACCTGCGTCCCCAGCTCAATCACCCGGTTCAGCGGCAGATTGAAGAAACGCAGGTTGCCGTTGGCGTTCTGCAACATGAACGCAAACAGCGCCTCGCGCCAGCGCGACATGCCTTCGAGCTTGGAGGCGATGACCGTTTCGCGGCTGAGGAAGTACGTGGTGCGCATGGGGCTGAAGTCCAGCTCTTCGAGATGACACAGCTTCAGCGCCTGCGGTACGTCCGGCTCATCGGTGAAGCCGAAATGCAGGATGACCCGGAAGAACCCTTCGCCATAGGAGTCGACCTCGAAGCGCCGATTCGGCGGCACCCGCGGGATGTCTTCGTACACTACCGTCAGCAGCACCACTTGCTCGTGCAGTACCTGGTTATGCAGCAGGTTGTGCAACAGCGCGTGGGGCACGGCATCCGGCCGTGCCGTCAGGAACACGGCGGTGCCCTGAACACGATGGGGTGGTTGTACGGCAATGCTGCTGATGAAGATCGGCAGCGGCAATCCACCCTCATCGATACGCTCGACCAGCAACTGCTTGCCGCGCTTCCAGGTGGTCATCAGCACAAACAGCGCGAAACCCGCGATCACCGGGAATGCACCGCCCTGAACAATTTTCGGTACGTTGGCGGCGAAGTACAGACCATCGACCAACAGGAAGCCGAACAATATCGGAACCGCGAAGATTGGTGGCCACTTCCACAGCAGCAGCATCACCGCCGACACCAGGATGGTGGTCATCAGCATGGTGCCCGTTACTGCCACGCCATAGGCCGAGGCCAGGGCACCGGAGGATTCGAAACCGATCACCAGCAGGATCACGCCGACCATCAACGCCCAGTTCACCGCACCGATGTAGATCTGGCCCTGTTCGGCACTGGAAGTGTGTCGGATGTGCATGCGCGGAATGTAACCGAGCTGGATCGCCTGGCGGGTCAGGGAGAACGCACCGGAAATCACCGCTTGCGAGGCAATCACCGTGGCCAGGGTCGACAGGCCGACCAGCGGGATCAACGCCCAGCTCGGCGCCAGCAGGTAGAAGGGGTTACGGGCCGCTTCCGGATCACCTAGCAGCAGCGCGCCCTGGCCGAAGTAGTTCAGCACCAGCGCCGGCAGTACAAGGATGAACCACGCACGTGCGATCGGCTTGCGGCCGAAGTGGCCCATGTCCGCGTACAGCGCTTCGGCACCGGTCAATGCCAGCACCACGGCGCCGAGAATCGTCACGCCCATGCCCGGATGGACCATGAAGAAACGTACGCCCCACATCGGGTTCATCGCTTCCAGGACTTCCGGATGCTGGCTGATGCCATAGACGCCCAATGCACCCAGCACGAGGAACCAGGTGACCATGATCGGCCCGAACAGAATGCCGATTCGCGCCGTGCCGTGACGCTGGATCAGAAACAGCGCGACCAGCACCACCAGCGACAGCGGCACGACCCAATGGTCGATACCTTCGAACGCCAGCCCCAGGCCTTCAATCGCCGACAGTACGGAGATCGCCGGGGTGATCATGCTGTCGCCATAGAACAATGCCGCGCCGATCAGTCCGCAGACCACCAGCAACATGCGCAATTTGGCATGCCCCGCCGCCGCCCGCCGGGCCAGTGCGGTCAAGGCCATGATCCCGCCTTCGCCCTGGTTGTCGGCGCGCAGCACGAACATCATGTACTTGATCGACACGACCCAGATCAGCGACCAGAAAATGAGCGCAAGAATCCCCAGCACCCCGTCATGGTTGACCGGCACGCCATAGCCTCCGGAAAATACTTCCTTCAGGGTGTACAACGGACTGGTGCCGATATCGCCATAAACCACCCCGACTGCCGCGACCAGCATGCCGATCGGCTTCACCGCCGAATGCTCGGCATCGGTAGCCTGACTACTTGCCTGACCCATCCACCACTCCTACTTCTCAGACCCGGGCTTCTTTGAAAGAAGCACTATGCTTTGTCGTGCAGCATGCGCTGTTTTACTTCACGTTACAGACGTTTTGTTGACAGTAAAAAATCTGTAAGGCGTAACGGCGCGAAGCATAGCGCAGCACTCGTCGTATTTCCCCGCATAAAGCTGGTCAAGTGAACGACTCATCGCTAGAATTGCGCACTTTTTGATCAGAGGCGCAGTTCAAGCGCCCGTCCGTCGGTTTTGCCCTGCCCGGCAAGCGGCGTCACAAAATACCGAGGTTAGACATGTCCACCACTCCTGCGCCGGCCAATCCAAAGGTTGGCTTCGTATCCCTGGGTTGCCCCAAAGCACTGGTCGACTCCGAGCGCATCCTTACCCAGCTGCGCATGGAAGGCTATGACGTGGTGTCCACCTACCAGGACGCCGATGTCGTGGTAGTCAACACTTGCGGCTTCATCGATTCGGCCAAGGCCGAGTCCCTGGAAGTGATTGGCGAAGCCATCAAGGAAAACGGCAAGGTCATCGTGACCGGCTGCATGGGCGTCGAAGAAGGCAACATTCGCAACGTACACCCGAGCGTGCTGGCGGTGACCGGCCCGCAGCAGTACGAGCAAGTGGTCAATGCCGTGCACGAAGTCGTGCCGCCGCGCCAGGACCACAACCCGCTGATCGACCTGGTGCCGCCACAAGGCATCAAGCTGACCCCGCGCCACTACGCCTACCTGAAGATTTCCGAAGGCTGCAACCACAGCTGCAGCTTCTGCATCATCCCGTCGATGCGCGGCAAACTGGTCAGCCGCCCGGTGGGTGATGTGCTCGACGAGGCCCAGCGTCTGGTCAAGTCCGGCGTCAAAGAGCTGTTGGTGATCTCCCAGGACACCAGCGCCTACGGCGTCGACGTGAAATACCGCACCGGTTTCTGGAACGGCGCGCCGGTGAAAACCCGCATGACCGAACTCTGCGAAGCCCTGAGCACCCTCGGCGTCTGGGTTCGCCTGCACTACGTTTACCCGTACCCGCACGTTGACGAGCTGATCCCGTTGATGGCCGCCGGCAAGATCCTGCCGTACCTGGACATCCCGTTCCAGCACGCCAGCCCGAAAGTGCTCAAGTCGATGAAACGCCCGGCCTTCGAAGACAAGACCCTGGCGCGGATCAAGAACTGGCGCGAAATCTGCCCGGACCTGATCATCCGTTCGACCTTCATCGTCGGCTTCCCGGGCGAGACCGAAGAAGACTTCCAGTACCTGCTGAACTGGCTGACCGAAGCCCAGCTCGACCGCGTCGGCTGCTTCCAGTACTCGCCGGTTGAAGGCGCACCGGCCAATGACCTGGACCTGGAAGTCGTCCCGGACGACATCAAGCAGGACCGCTGGGAGCGCTTCATGGCGCACCAGCAGGCCATCAGCTCGGCGCGTCTGCAAATGCGCATCGGCCGTGAGATCGAAGTGCTGGTCGATGAAGTCGACGAGCAAGGCGCGGTCGGCCGCTGCTTCTTCGATGCCCCGGAAATCGACGGCAACGTATTCATCGACAACGGCAGCAACCTCAAGCCGGGCGACAAGGTCTGGTGCAAAGTGACCGACGCCGACGAATACGATCTGTGGGCTGAACAGATCTAAACGCAAAAAATACGCAAAGCCCCGCTCTCTTGACGAGATGCGGGGCTTTTTTACGGCTATCGTTTGCACATGGAAGGATTCCTATCAACCACTGCATAAGAGGCAGACGGGCATGCGTCAGCATTCGGTCATCCACACGCCGAAACTCGGCGACTACGAAGAATTGACCCGGGTCTGGGAGGCCTCGGTACGCGCCACCCACGACTTTCTGCCAGACAGCTACATCGAACTGCTGAAGAACCTGGTGCTGACCCGCTACCTCGACGCGGTGATGCTGATCTGCACCAAGGATTCGAACCAGCGCATCACCGGGTTCGCCGGCGTCGCGGCGGGCAAGATCGAAATGCTCTTCATCGACCCCGACCATCGCGGCCAGGGCCTGGGCAAGAAATTGTTGCACTATGCCCTGGAACACCTGAACGCCGACGAACTGGACGTCAACGAACAGAACCCGCAAGCCCTCGGCTTTTACTTCAAGCAAGGCTTCGAGGTCATCGGTCGTTCGGAGGTCGATGGCATGGGCCAGCCGTATCCGTTGTTGCACATGCGTTTGCGTCAGGACCAGCAAAAATCACGGCATGGATGACACAACACAGATCAAATGTGGGAGCGGGCTTGCTCGCGAAGGCGGTGTGTCAGCCAACATACATGTTGAGGCTGATGGCCCTTTCGTGAGCAAGCCCGCTCCCACAAAAAGCCTCACTGCGTAAATGGAACCGGGATTAACCGGCGCCAGGCAGGTACAATGCCCACCCCCTTTTTGTTACGGCCCTGACATGACTGACCCGATTCGTCTCTCCAAACGCCTCATCGAACTCGTCGGCTGTTCCCGTCGGGAGGCTGAGCTGTTCATCGAGGGCGGCTGGGTCACCGTCGACGGTGTGGTCATCGACGAGCCGCAATTCAAGGTCGACACCCAGAAAGTCGAGCTTGATCCAGAAGCCAAGGCCACTGCGCCGGAACCGGTGACCCTGCTGCTCAATGTGCCCGCAGGCATGGACGCAGACACCGCCTTGGCCACCCTCGGCGCCGAGACCCTGAGCGAAGAGCACCGCTACGGCAAGCGCCCGTTGCGCGGGCACTTCCTGCGCCTGACCGCCAGCACCGACCTGCAGGCCAACGCCAGCGGGCTGCTGGTGTTCACCCAGGACTGGAAAATCCTGCGCAAACTCACCGCCGACTCCAGCAAGATCGAGCAAGAGTATGTGGTCGAGGTTGAAGGCGAGATGGTGGCCCACGGCCTGAACCGCCTGAACCACGGCCTGACCTACAAGGGCAAGGAGTTGCCGGCGGTCAAGGCCAGCTGGCAGAACGAGAACCGTCTGCGCTTTGCCATGAAGAACCCGCAGCCGGGCATCATCGCCCTGCTCTGCCAGGCGGTCGGCCTCAAGGTCGTCGGTATCCGCCGTATTCGCATCGGTGGCGTGTCCATCGGCAAAGTGCCGGTGGGGCAATGGCGCTATCTGTCCGGCAAAGAGAAGTTCTAAGGCTTTTCTGGCCGCCATCCATTTCGGCGCCGCGCCTGGCCGCGACGCTCACAGCTGAATATCAGGACTGCACACATGATTCATAACGACGTACTGCGCAGCGTGCGCTACATGCTCGACATCAGCGACAAGAAAGTCATCGAGATCATCAAGCTCGGCGGCCTGGACGTGACCCTGCCGGACCTGTTGACCTACCTCGACAAGAAAGAGGAAGACGAGGAAGGTTTCGTACGCTGCCCGGACGAAGTCATGGCGCACTTCCTCGACGGTCTGGTGATCTTCAAGCGCGGCAAGGACGAAAGCCGCCCGCCGCAGCCGATCGAAGTGCCGGTGACCAATAACATCATCCTGAAAAAGCTGCGGGTAGCGTTCGAGCTGAAAGAAGACGACATGCACGCGATCCTCAAGGCTGCCGAGTTCCCGGTGTCCAAGCCTGAACTGAGCGCACTGTTCCGCAAGTTCGGTCACACCAACTATCGCCCGTGCGGCGACCAGCTGCTACGCAATTTCCTCAAGGGCCTGACCCTGCGAGTGCGCCCGCAGTAAGCTCGAGACACATCTGTTTTCTGTAGGAGCTGGCTTGCCAGCGATGGTCGCAAACGATAACGCGTGCTGACTGGATGAGCGCGGCGGTCTCTCATCCTTCGCTGGCAAGCCAGCTCCTACAGGACCGAATGCCTCCCTATTCCGCGCAAAAATAGTGGCTCCGCTTCTGGCGGCTGACGACTAGGGTGTAAAGACCTCAGTTCTCAGGATTCGCCATGCATCCCTACTTTTCCCTGCAAGGCCGCACCGCCCTGGTGACCGGCGGCACCCGTGGTATCGGCAAGATGATCGCCAAGGCCTACGTCGAGGCGGGCGCCACCGTATACGTCTGCGCCCGCGACGTCGAAGCCTGCCAGCAAACCGCTGACGAACTCGGTGCACTTGGCCGCTGCCGCGCCATCGCGGCGAACCTCGCCACCGAAGAGGGCGTCCTGCAACTGGCCACGCGCCTGGGCGAGCAGATCACTCATCTGGACATCCTGGTGAACAATGCCGGCACCACCTGGGGCGCACCGTTGGAGAGCTACCCGATCAAAGGCTGGGAAAAAGTCATGCAGCTCAACGTGACGTCGGTGTTCAACTGCATCCAGCAGTTCCTGCCCCTGCTGCGCAAGGCCGGTTCCGAAGCGAATCCGGCGCGGATCATCAACATAGGATCGGTGGCAGGGATTTCCTCCTTCGGCGAGCAGGCGTATGCCTACGGGCCGAGCAAGGCTGCGTTGCACCAACTGTCGAGGATTCTGGCGCGCGAACTGGTGAGCCAGCACATCAACGTCAACGTGATCGCCCCGGGGCGGTTTCCGAGCAAGATGACCCAGCACATCGGCAATGATGAACAGGCGCTGGCGCAGGATACGGCGTTGATCCCGATGAAGCGTTGGGGCCGCGAGGAGGAAATGGCGGCGCTGGCGATCAGCCTGGCGAGTACTGCCGGGGCTTATATGACCGGGAATATCATTCCGCTGGATGGTGGGTTCAGCCTGTAGATCGGCGGTGCGGCCATCGCGGGCAAGCCACGCTCCCACAGGTTTTGAGACGGACACAAATCTTGTGTGCGCTCGAGAACCCTGTGGGAGCGTGGCTTGCCCGCGATGACGGACTGATAGGCGCCACCGGGCCAAAGGCCGTGTGGGTTATCATGCCTGCCTTAAATTCCACCTCGACCCCAAACCATGACCTACAGCGTTTCCCCCATCGGCTTCGTGCGCTCCTGCTTCAAGGAGAAATTCGCCATTCCGCGCCAACCGCAACTGGCCCCGGCTGCCCGTGGCGTGCTGGAACTGGTGGCTCCGTTCGATCAAGGGGACGCGGTACAAGGCCTGGAGCAGGTCAGCCACGTGTGGCTGCTGTTCCTGTTCCACCAGGCCCTGGAAGAAAAACCTCGCTTGAAGGTCCGCCCACCGCGCCTCGGCGGCAACAAGTCCATGGGCGTGTTCGCCACCCGCGCCACCCACCGCCCCAATGGCATCGGTCAATCCGTGGTCAAGCTGGACAAGATCGAAGCCAATCGCCTGTGGATATCCGGTATTGACTTGCTGGACGGCACGCCGATTCTCGACATAAAACCCTACGTGCCTTACGCCGACATCATCGATACAGCCACCAACAGCATCGCCAGCGCTGCGCCGCTATTGATTCCCGTGCAGTGGACGGACGCAGCGCTGCAACAGGCTCACGAGCACGCTCAGCGTCTTGAAGAGCCTTTGGTTGAGTTGATCGAGCAATGCCTGGCGCAAGATCCACGCCCGGCCTATCAAATACCTGCACCCGAGCGGGAATACGGCGCGCAGTTCTGGGATCTGGATGTGCGTTGGCATTACCCGGAAACAAACGTGATCCGGGTCCTGGAAGTTATCCCGGTTAAATAAACCCGGCAACGAAAAAGCCCGCATGACCTTTTCAGGCCATGCGGGCTTTTCTTTGTGCTGCGTACCTACTGTAGGAGCTGGCTTGCCAGCGATGGGCTCGAACTCACCGCGTTAAACCAGAAAACGCGCGTTATCGTTAACGACCATCGCGAGCGAGCTCGCTCCTACAACGTGACCTGCGGTCACTTCTCGACGAACGCTCGCTCGATCAGGTAATCACCCGGCTCGCGCATCCGCGGCGAAACCTTCAGGCCGAAGCTGTTCAGCACTTCACTGGTCTCGTCGAGCATGCTCGGGCTGCCGCACAGCATGGCGCGGTCGTCCTGCGGGTTGATCGGTGGCAGACCGATGTCGCTGAACAGCTTGCCGCTGCGCATCAGGTCGGTCAGACGACCTTCGTTCTCGAACGGCTCACGGGTCACGGTCGGGTAGTAGATCAACTTGTCACGCAGCGCGTCACCGAAGAACTCGTTCTGCGGCAGGTGCTCGGTGATGAACTCGCGGTAAGCGACTTCGTTGACGTAACGAACGCCGTGGCACAGGATCACTTTTTCGAAGCGCTCGTAGGTTTCCGGGTCCTGGATGACGCTCATGAACGGCGCCAGACCGGTGCCGGTGCTGAGCAGGTACAAATGTTTGCCAGGCTTGAGGTCATCCAGTACCAGCGTGCCGGTAGGCTTCTTGCTGATGATGATCTCATCGCCTTCCTTCAGATGCTGTAACTGCGAAGTCAGCGGACCATCAGGCACCTTGATGCTGAAGAACTCGAGATGCTCTTCCCAGTTCGGGCTGGCAATCGAGTAAGCGCGCATAAGCGGGCGGCCGTTGGGCTGTTGCAGGCCGATCATCACGAACTGACCGTTCTCGAAGCGCAGGCCCGGATCACGGGTGCACTTGAAGCTGAACAGAGTGTCGTTCCAGTGGTGAACACTGAGGACACGCTCGTGGTTCATGTTGCTCATGTACGTGGGACTCCTGGAGATTTGTCTGCGCGTGTTCGGCGCCTGCTCTGCAAAAAAAGCCAGCTCTGCGCAATTGCATCGCATTCTAAAGGCAGAGACAATATCTGTTAAATGGATTATTAAGATAAGGGTTATCGGTTATATCGATATGCGATTTACTCTCCGTCAACTTCAAGTATTCGTCGCCGTCGCCCAGCAGGAAAGTGTGTCCCGTGCCGCGGGCCTGCTCAACCTCTCGCAATCGGCGGCGAGCACCTCGATCACCGAACTGGAGCGCCAGTGCAGCTGCCAGTTGTTCGACCGTGCCGGCAAACGGTTGAGCCTGAACGCCCTGGGCAAACAGCTGTTGCCACAAGCGGTGGCGCTGCTGGACCAGGCCAAGGAAATCGAGGACCTGCTCAATGGCAAATCCGGTTTCGGCTCGCTGGCCGTGGGTGCAACCCTGACCATCGGCAATTACCTGGCCACATTGTTGATCGGCAGCTTCATGCAGCGCCACCCGGAAAGCCAGGTGAAGCTGCATGTGCAGAACACTGCCAATATCGTGCAGCAAGTGGCCCACTATGAAATTGATCTGGGTCTAATCGAAGGCGACTGCAGTCATCCGGACATCGAAGTACAAAGCTGGGTCGAGGACGAACTGGTGGTGTTTTGCGCCCCTCAGCATCCGTTGGCCAAGCGTGGCACGGCCACCATGGAGGAGTTGAGCCACGAAGCCTGGATCCTGCGCGAACAGGGCTCGGGCACGCGGTTAACCTTCGATCAAGCCATGCGCCATCACCGCACTTCGTTAAACATCCGGCTCGAGCTTGAGCACACCGAAGCGATCAAACGCGCGGTGGAGTCTGGTTTGGGGATTGGCTGCATTTCCAGGCTGGCTTTGCGCGACGCATTTCGCCGCGGCAGCCTGGTGCCTGTCGAGACGCCGGATCTGGATCTGGCGCGACAGTTTTATTTCATCTGGCATAAACAGAAATATCAGACCTCGGCGATGCGCGAGTTCCTCGATCTGTGCCGCGCCTTCACCGCCGGGGTTCAGCGCAGCGACGAGATCGTGCTGCCGACGATCGCCTAGAGCAGAATTACCGCCCACACCAGGGCAATCATGCTCAATGCCACGGCCTGGGCGGCACTGCCCATGTCCTTGGCATTCTTGGACAGCGGGTGCCGCTCAAGGGAAATGCGGTCGATGGCCGCCTCCACGGCCGAGTTGAGCAACTCGACGATCAACGCCAACAGGCATACCGCGATCAACAACGCCTGTTCGACCCGGCTGACATTCAGGAAGAACGACAAAGGAATCAGGATGACGTTGAGCAATACCAATTGCCGAAAGGCAGCCTCACCGGTGAAGGCTGCGCGCAGGCCGTCCAGCGAATAACCGGAAGCATTGAGAATACGTTTCAGGCCGGTCTGGCCTTTGAAAGGTGACATAGAGTGGGCAACTGGCAAAAAAGAAGTGGGAAAGCTAGTTCAACCAAAGTCAAAAAAGCGTGAATTTGCCAGCCTTTAATGGCTGGAAATTGACTCAAGTTGTTGCAAGAGCAGCGCGGCCTGGGTCCGGGTCCGCACATTCAGTTTACGGAAAATCGCGGTCACGTGCGCCTTGATCGTCGCCTCGGAAACACTCAGCTCGTAGGCGATCTGCTTGTTCAGCAAGCCTTCGCAGACCATGGTCAGCACCCGGAATTGTTGCGGGGTGAGGCTGGCAAGCCCTTCGCTGGCCGCCTTGGCTTCATCCGAGACGCTGACCGCTTCGAACGCCTGTGGCGGCCAGAACACGTCGCCATCGAGGACCGCCCGCACGGCTTTCTGGATCACACTCAAGTCGCTGGATTTGGGAATGAAGCCACTGGCGCCGAATTCACGAGACTTGACCATGATGGTCGCCTCTTCCTGGGCCGAGACCATGACCACCGGAATCTGCGGGTACTGCCCCCGCAGCAGGACCAGCCCGGAAAAACCGTAGGCCCCCGGCATGTTCAGGTCCAGCAGCACCAGATCCCAGTCGGACTTTTCCGTCAGGCGGGCTTCCAGTTCGGCGATGCTCGCCACTTCCACCAGACGGACATCCGGGCCAAGGCCCAGGGTCAGCGCTTGATGCAAGGCACTACGAAAAAGTGGGTGGTCATCGGCAATCAGGATTTCGTATGTGGCCATTTTTCAAATGATCCTGTTTTTCATGGGACGCCCGATGCATTCGGACCTCGCCAAAGCACCTCAAGGCACAGCCACGCAGCTGCACTGACAAGGCACGTTCAGCGCAAAAAACGGCGCCGAAAACTCCGGCCGCACCCTAATCGGCGCCAAGCATGCCCAGCGAAGCCGGGGTGGTCAAGCAGCATGGCCGGTACACTTTATTGCAGTATGCGCGACAATCAGTCCATCAATGGGGCGGCCACCTGAACATAGGGCATCAATTCGGCGTGTGCAGGGGTCGAAACGTTCATGTCCAACTGATGCTTGGCATCGAGGTAATGCTGGCTGAACACATCGAAGTAGGCATCCAGCGCCGATGCCGCGGCGACATCACCTGCAAGGTCAAGGCATAGCGCCGCCACTTCCGCCGTGCACAGATGCTCGCTGCGGGTCGAGCGGCGCAATCGGTAGCGGGAGAGTTTCTCCGGCAACAGGCTGAGGATCGGCAGTCGATCGAAATAGGGGCTCTTGCGAAAGATCTTTCGCGCTTCAGTCCAGGTCGCATCCAACAGAATGAAAAGCGGGCGCTTCGTGCCATCGACGTCCACGCTGTTTGTCACGCGCTCAGGTTCGACGTACTCACCCGGAAACACCAGGTAAGGCTGCCATTGCGGGTCGGACAACAGCGCCAGCAACTTCGGATCAATCTCGGTACGGGACCAGATGAAGGCATGGTTGTCAGGCACCACGTCGGCAATCAGCCAACCGGTGTTGCTCGGTTTGAACACCTCCTTGTTGGTCATGATCAGGCACACGCCGGAGCGGGTAGCGACCTGCGGACGCCATGCACACAGACAGTGACTCTCGATCACCCGGCAGTCACGGCAGCGCGGCGCACGCCAGCCGCGGGCCTGAATCGGCTTGATGCCCTCCTCTTCGCGCTGATCGCGCAAGCGGGCCACGGCATTCAAGGCAAAGCGCGCGGGGGTATGACTCATCGCGGGCAACGCCCACAGAGAAGGGAAATCGACACGAAAAACACTCGACAGGGTAAAAAGTGCCAGCAGTTTACCAGACCGCCCGGCGCAAGCCTGTACCGTCCAGCTAGCCTCCCCTATAATTCGCCGCCACTGAACGCACAGTCACGTGACGGGTCAAACCCCGCATCACTGAACCAGGAGAGTTTCATGCTGCGCCTTATCGTTCCTACCGCGGCCATTTTGCTGGCGTCGTCCTTCAACGCCCAGGCTGCGTCCTTGAAAGACACGGAACTGAACAAAATGCTGCAAAACGTCGCCACCCAAAGCAGCGTCGGCACTCCTCGAGCGATCAACGAAGACATTCTCGATCAAGGCTACACCGTTGACGGCAAACAGCTGATCAACCATCTGAGCGTGCAGAGCAGCCACGCCGACAAGATGCGCGCAGATCCAAAAGCGGTTTACTTCCAGTTGGGAGCCTCAGTCTGCCGAAACGAAGGGTTTCGCAAGCTGATGGCCAAGGGCGCGATCATGCGTTACGACTTCACTGAGGTGAAGACCAACCGCCCGGTCGGTTCCGCAAGCTTCCAGGAATCGGACTGCCTGCAACCTGCCAAGAAGAAAAAGTAATCACCTGGAGTTGGCGCGCCGCTGTTCATCTTCGGCGCGCAGTTCCGCCAGCAGCGCCTGCAAGTAATGCGAACGACGCTCGCCACCGCGCAAACGTCGGCAGCACTCCTCTTCGAGACTCAAATGATGGGTCTCGGCCGATGACTTCAGCAATCGATACAGTTGCGTATCGATCTCCAGAACGACTCTGGCCATGGTTTCCCGCCTCCTTGCACTTCACTCATGTTTGAGCAAAAAATCCTTGAACCGCTTGTATTGCGCGCCTTGCCGTTGACGCAAAGTTGTCGTGTCGCACCTGTAACTTAGTAAATCAGAGTGCAGCACACGCGACGTGCGTTCAGACGAGCGGTGAAAGCACCTTGCAAATCGTCAATAAGCGGTTGCCAGGAAAGACTTTGAGGCGCAATGATCAAGGCAGCGCAAATCACTGTGAAGGTCTAGATTTCAGGTTATCCACGTTCATTTTTCAGGGCTGGAAAGGGGCTGCCCGTCGCCTGTCGTATTGTGCGAATGTTTCTTTCATCCAAGGGAAAAACAGAACCTGTTTGGATGATCCGGTGTTTTTCGGGTCAAGTAGATCGCCCAGGCATGGGCCGGGGCAGACAGCGACACATGAAGTGTCGTGGCACCGACGTACGTTGTCGGGCCGAGGGTTCTGTGCAGAAGGAGAAGTTGAATGCCTTACCAACCGAATGACCTCCTGAGCCGTCATTTTGAAGAAAGCGGCCACGACCTCATCAGCAAGGTCGAAGAACAGCTCAAGCTGATTTCACCCAACAGCCCGAACATCCCGATCTACCGCGATATGATCCTGACCGTGCTACGCATGGCCCAGGAAGACCACAACCGCTGGAATGCCAAAATCACCCTGCAGGCCCTGCGCGAACTGGAACAGGCTTTTCGCGTGCTCGAACAATTCAAGGGGCGGCGCAAGGTCACTGTTTTCGGCTCGGCCCGTACCCCCATGGAACACCCGCTCTACAGCATGGCCCGGGAACTCGGTGCCGCGCTGGCGCGCTCGGACATGATGGTCATCACTGGCGCCGGTGGCGGCATCATGGCCGCCGCCCATGAGGGCGCCGGACTGGCAAACAGCCTGGGGTTCAACATTACCCTGCCCTTCGAACAGCATGCCAACCCCACTGTCGACGGCACGACCAGCCTGCTGCCCTTCCACTTCTTCTTCACCCGCAAGCTGTTCTTCGTCAAGGAAGCCGATGCCCTCGTGCTGTGCCCGGGTGGCTTCGGTACCCTGGATGAAGCGCTGGAAGTACTGACACTGATCCAGACCGGCAAAAGCCCATTGGTACCAGTGGTGCTGCTCGACACGCCGGACGGCAAATTCTGGCAAGGCGCACTGGACTTCATTCACCAGCAACTGGAGGAAAACCACTACATCCTGCCCACTGACATGAAGCTGATGAAACTGGTCTACAACGTCGAAGAAGCGGTAGAGCACATCAACCAGTTCTACAGCAACTTCCACTCCAGTCGCTGGCTCAAGCATCAGTTCCTGATTCGCATGAATCACACACTCAGCGACCACGCACTCGAACACATGCAGGAGGCATTCGCCGACCTGTGCCTGAGCGATCATTTCCATCAGCACGCTTACAGCGGTGAAGAACACAACGAAGCCGAATTCAGCCATCTGGCGCGGCTGGTCTTCAACTTCAATGCCCGCAATCATGGCCGCCTGCGCGAGCTTGTGGACTACATCAACCTGCCGGAAAACTGGGCACAATCAAAACCCCAGGTACAACAACGCACGCGGGAGCCGTCAAAGGTTTCGTGAGGCATAAAAAAACGGCCCGCTATCTAAATAGCGGGCCGTTTCAGTTCAATCGTCCATCCCTCGACCGCTGAACAGGCGGTTGATCATTTCCATGGAGTATCCCCGATACGCCAGGAACCTGCCTTGTTTGGCTCGCTCCCGGGCGTCTGCTGGCAATTGCCCGGAGAACTTGCGTCGCCAGGTATCGATCAATTGCTCCTGCCAATCGATACCGCTCTCACGCAGGGCGAGTTCAATATCGGTGCGCTGCAGGCCACGCTGGCCCAACTCTTCACGAATGCGTAAAGGGCCATAACCGGAGCTGGCGCGGTAGGAAACGAAACTTTCCAGGTAACGGGTTTCGGACAACAGCCCCTCTTCCGTCAACCGGTCGAGTGCTGTTTCGATCATTTCAGGGAGGGCGCCGCGCTGACGCAGTTTACGCGTCAGCTCGACACGACCGTGCTCGCGTCGTGCGAGCAGGTCCATTGCGGTTCGCCGCACCGCGACGAGTGTATCGAGTACGGCGGTCATCGCTTCGATCAGATATCAGCGTCAGCCAGGTCGTCTTCGGTCTCTTTGACCGCAGAAGCTTTGGCGTCCGCAACCGATGCAGGCGACAGCAGCTTGTCACGCAGTTGCTTCTCCAGCTTTGCCGCGACTTCCGGATTGTCTGCCAGGAACTTGGCCGAGTTGGCCTTGCCCTGACCGATCTTGGTGCCTTCATAGGCATACCAGGCACCGGACTTCTCGACGAAACCGTGCAGAACACCCAGGTCGATCATCTCACCGTTGAGGTAGATGCCCTTGCCGTAAAGAATCTGGAACTCGGCCTGACGGAACGGCGAAGCCACCTTGTTCTTCACAACCTTGACGCGGGTTTCGCTACCGACGACCTCATCACCTTCTTTCACCGCACCCGTACGACGGATGTCCAGACGAACCGATGCGTAGAACTTCAGTGCGTTACCACCGGTGGTGGTTTCCGGGCTACCGAACATCACGCCAATTTTCATACGGATCTGGTTGATGAAGATCACCAGGCAGTTGGCGTTCTTGATGTTACCGGTGATTTTACGCAGTGCCTGGGACATCAGACGGGCTTGCAGGCCCACGTGCATGTCACCCATTTCGCCTTCGATTTCAGCCTTTGGCACCAGGGCGGCCACGGAGTCGACGATGATCACGTCAACCGCGTTGGAACGCACCAGCATGTCGGTGATTTCCAGGGCCTGCTCGCCGGTATCCGGCTGGGAAACCAGCAGGTCGTCGACGTTGACGCCCAGCTTGCCGGCGTACTCAGGGTCGAGGGCGTGTTCGGCGTCGACGAATGCGCAGGTCGCGCCGGCTTTTTGAGCCTGGGCGATCACGGACAAGGTCAGCGTGGTTTTACCGGAAGATTCAGGACCGTAGATTTCAACAATACGGCCTTTTGGCAGACCGCCGATGCCGAGAGCGATGTCCAGCCCCAGAGAGCCAGTGGAAATGGCCGGGATCGCCTGACGGTCCTGATCGCCCATACGCATTACGGCACCCTTGCCGAATTGACGTTCGATCTGACCCAAGGCCGCAGCCAAGGCTTTCTTCTTGTTGTCGTCCATTAAAGTCCTCACGTAATCAATAAGGCCTGACGGCCAACACCTGTATAAGTAGCCAGTATTATTCCACAGCGTTTCCGGATCGCCTACCCCTGATTTGAGATTTCTGCCGCGGCATAGCGCAGCAGCCCCTCTAGCGCGGCCTTCACCGTTTGTCGGCGGACGTCATCGCGATTACCCGGGAAGTGCTGCCGCTCGCAGAACACCTGATCTCCGACGCCCCAGGCCAGCCACACCGTGCCAACCGGCTTGTTCGCCGTTCCGCCATCCGGCCCGGCGATGCCACTGACCGCCACGGAGAAATACGCGCTATTTTTCTCTTGCGCCCCCCGGACCATCGCCTCGACCACCTCGCGGCTGACCGCGCCCACGGTGGTGAACAACTCCACCGGTACATTCAGTTGCAGGGTTTTCTGTCGGTTGGAGTAAGTGACATAACCGGCCTCGAACCAGGCCGAACTCCCGGGGATACGGGTAATTGCCTCGGCGATGCCTCCGCCGGTGCAGGACTCCGCCGTGGTGACATGGGCATTGAGAACCTGCAGGCGTCTGCCGAGTTCGGCGGCGAGCTGGGTGATTTCGTTCACGGTCATCTCCTGATCGGGCGGGATGAGGTTAACCGTACACGAGCAGACCGCACTTGCAAGCGACAGGAACGATCAAAATGTAAAGAACCGGAGGCTCTGGAAAAGGCCTGTCGGAGAATCAATCTTCCACGTCACCGGAGGGGGTATGGCCGATCCCCATGCGCTTGGCCAGCCAACGCTCATACAACCCCAGAACGACGTCTGTCCCGGCCATCGCCGCTAAACAACCACCCGCACAAGCAGCCCAGATGGAAACATTGGCAGCGTGCAGCAGCATGATGACCGAAGCGCCGCAGATCATGCTGGACCCAGACCGCAGGCTCAGGCGTCGGACAAGGGACCAGCCACGAACGCCCTCTTTTTCGGCACGCCACATTTCACCGGTAACGCCACCAAGTATTGGCAGGCTGATGACCAGCCACAGAGGCATGTCCAGCAACGCATATTGCTCAGCGGTCATTTCATGCCTCCTTGAGTAGTGATCACAGCGCATTCTTTAATAGTCAGGCAGCAACATTATGCACTTATGCATAATCAGTCAATGCACAAACGCATTATTAAAAGCATGCCCAATGCTTTCAGCACACGAAAAAAACCCGCTCGGGAAGCGGGTTTTATCTAAACGGATGAGTGTTAGCGGGCGTACATACCCCACCAGAAGACATGTCCGAGGATAACAATCGGCTCCTCCTGGATCTCCTGAAAGGTGTAATCTTCGTCCGGATGCTCGTCACGGTTGAAGCTGCGCAAGCGAATGCCGGTCGGCAGGCGATAGAGTTGCTTCACCCGCAATTGGCCGTTGTGATTGATTGCATAAAGGTCGCCGTCAACGATATCGCCAATGCCGCACTTGCCGGCATTGACCCCGACCGTGGCGCCGTCGCGTAGCACCGGCAACATGCTGTTGCCCCGCACTGTCACGCATTTGGCTTGGTCGAACTGCACGCCGTTATGGCGCAGGCTCCGCTTGCCGAAGCGCAGGCTAGAGCGCTCGCTCTCCTCGATAACGAATCTTCCCGATCCCGCAGCCAATTCAACCTCGCGAAGAAAGGGGACCGACACCTCGTCGTCATCGACCGGGGTATCGTCGTCCCACAGACTTATATCCTTGAGTTCCGAATGCATAGGAGCGCGCCCGGCATTGGCGGCAGACGAGACGTCCGCGCGGCCACGCAACTGGTCGGTGCTCAAGGCGAAATACTCGGCAATCTTCGAAACATGTTTATCCGAAGGATCGACGATCTTCCCGCTGAGAATGCGCGAGAGCGTGGATTGAGGCACGCCGGTGCGACGGTGAAGCTCCGTGGGGGAGATCCCGTGCTGATCGAGCAATGCCCTTAATACAGTAGATACGTTGCGCTTTTGCATAACGCGCATAGTGCTTGCACTTTTCGAAGAAGACAATGCCGATTTGCATAGTCGATGCATAACATGATTTTTGCATCGTAAAGGATGTCACCCGGCCGTGGCGCCTGCGTCGGGCAGACCGCCCATGGTAACCTTGCGCCCATCGCGGAAAAGCCCGGCCGTTGCCCTGCTTTTGCCCCACCTCTTTCAACGAGCTTCCTGACAATCCGATGAATAAAGCCGTCTCCGACCTGTCCTCCCACACCCCGATGATGCAGCAGTACTGGCGCCTGAAAAACCAGCACCCGGACCAGCTGATGTTCTACCGCATGGGCGACTTCTACGAGATCTTCTATGAAGACGCGAAGAAGGCCGCCAAGTTGCTGGACATCACCCTGACGGCCCGCGGGCAGTCGGCTGGCCAGGCGATTCCGATGTGCGGGATTCCTTACCACGCCGCCGAGGGTTACCTGGCAAAACTGGTGAAGCTTGGCGAATCGGTGGTGATCTGCGAGCAGGTCGGCGACCCGGCCACCAGCAAAGGGCCGGTGGAGCGGCAGGTGGTACGCATCATCACGCCTGGGACGGTGAGTGACGAGGCGCTGCTCGACGAGCGCAGGGACAACCTGATCGCCGCCGTCCTGGGCGATGAGCGCCTGTTCGGCCTGGCAGTGCTGGACATCACCAGCGGCAACTTCAGCGTGCTGGAGATCAAGGGTTGGGAAAACCTGCTGGCGGAACTGGAGCGGGTCAACCCGGTGGAATTACTGATCCCGGATGACTGGCCCAAGGACTTGCCGGCGGAAAAACGCCGCGGCGTGCGTCGCCGTGCGCCGTGGGATTTCGAGCGCGATTCGGCGCTCAAAAGCCTGTGCAAGCAATTCTCGACCCAGGATCTCAAGGGCTTTGGCTGCGAAAACCTGACCCTGGCGATCGGTGCCGCCGGTTGCCTGCTGGCCTACGCTAAGGAAACCCAGCGCACCGCCCTACCCCACTTGCGCAGTTTGCGTCATGAACGCCTGGACGACACCGTGGTGCTCGATGGCGCCAGCCGTCGCAACCTGGAGCTCGACACCAACCTGGCCGGGGGCCGCGACAACACCCTGCAATCGGTGGTGGACCGTTGCCAGACCGCCATGGGCAGCCGCCTGCTGACCCGCTGGCTGAATCGCCCATTGCGCGACTTGACGGTGCTGTTGGCACGCCAGAGCTCGATCACCTGCCTGCTCGACGGTTATCGCTTCGAAAGACTGCAACCGCAGCTCAAGGAAATCGGCGACATCGAGCGGATTCTTGCGCGGATCGGCCTGCGTAATGCCCGCCCCCGCGACCTCGCCCGCTTGCGTGACGCCCTCGGCGCACTACCCGAACTGCAAGTGGCAATGACGGAGCTCGAAGCCCCACACCTCCAGCAACTCGCCACCATCACCAGCACCTACCCGGAACTGGCGGCACTGCTGGAAAAAGCCATCATCGACAACCCGCCCGCGGTCATTCGTGATGGGGGCGTGCTAAAAACCGGCTACGACAGCGAACTCGACGAATTGCAGTCGCTGAGCGAAAACGCCGGACAATTCCTGATCGACCTCGAGGCACGGGAAAAGGCCCGCACCGGCCTGTCGCATCTGAAGGTTGGTTACAACCGCATCCACGGTTACTTCATCGAGCTGCCAAGCAAGCAGGCGGAATCGGCACCGGCCGACTATATTCGTCGCCAGACGCTCAAAGGCGCCGAGCGCTTCATTACGCCGGAACTCAAGGCATTCGAAGACAAGGCACTGTCAGCCAAGAGCCGCGCCCTGGCCCGCGAGAAGATGCTGTACGAAGCGTTGCTCGAAGATCTGATCAGCCAGCTGCCACCGTTGCAGGACACCGCCGGCGCCCTGGCCGAGCTGGACGTCTTGAGCAACCTGGCCGAACGTGCACTGAACCTCGATCTGAACTGCCCGCGCTTCGTCAGCGAGCCGTGCATGCGCATCAGCCAGGGTCGTCACCCGGTGGTCGAACAAGTGCTGACCACGCCGTTCGTGGCCAACGACCTGAGCCTGGACGACAACACCCGCATGCTGGTGATCACCGGTCCGAACATGGGCGGTAAATCCACCTACATGCGTCAGACCGCATTGATTGTGCTCTTGGCGCACATCGGCAGCTTCGTGCCAGCGGCCAGTTGCGAATTGTCGCTGGTCGACCGCATCTTCACCCGGATCGGCTCCAGCGATGACCTGGCCGGCGGGCGTTCGACCTTCATGGTGGAAATGAGCGAAACCGCGAACATCCTGCACAACGCCACCGAGCGCAGCCTGGTGCTGATGGACGAAGTCGGGCGCGGCACCAGCACCTTCGACGGTCTGTCCCTGGCATGGGCGGCGGCCGAGCGCCTGGCGCATCTGCGTGCCTACACGCTGTTCGCCACCCACTACTTTGAACTGACCGTCCTGCCGGAAGCCCAGCCGCTGGTGGCCAACGTGCACCTCAATGCCACCGAGCACAACGAACGCATCGTATTCCTGCACCACGTGCTGCCCGGGCCGGCCAGCCAGAGTTATGGCCTGGCCGTTGCGCAGCTGGCCGGCGTACCGAGCGAGGTCATCACCCGTGCTCGCGAGCATCTGAGTCGCCTGGAAGACACCGCCTTGCCCCACGAAACACCGGCACCGGCCAAAGGCAAACCGGCCGCGCCGCAGCAAAGCGACCTGTTCGCCAGCCTGCCGCACCCGGTGCTGGATGACCTAGCCAAGCTCGACCTGGACGACATGACGCCACGTCGTGCTCTCGAAATGCTCTATACACTAAAGACACGGATCTAACGCAGCGGCTTGCAAGCTGTTAGAATCTCGCGCGGTTTGGGATGCTGCTGGCTAATAGCCTGGCCAGCAGACTATCGCTCCCGAACCTGGCGACCCCTACGAGAAGGGGCGCAGCAAGCCGCGCCTGAGGAGAAAATTAGAAATGACCTTCGTCGTCACCGACAACTGCATCAAGTGCAAGTACACCGACTGCGTAGAAGTCTGTCCGGTGGACTGCTTTTACGAAGGCCCGAATTTCCTGGTGATCCACCCGGATGAGTGCATCGATTGCGCGCTGTGCGAACCTGAATGCCCTGCCGTGGCTATCTTCTCTGAAGATGAAGTTCCGGCCGGCATGGAAAACTTCATTGAGCTGAACGCTGAGTTGGCCGATATCTGGCCAAACATCACCGAACGCAAAGATCCAATGCCCGATTCCGCAGAATGGGACGGCAAGCCAGGCAAGATCGCAGACCTCGAACGCTGATTACCCCCGCGTTCGCGAAAAAGGCCCCACAAGGGCCTTTTTGCTTTTCTGCGGGCAAAAAAAGGGGCGGTTTGACCCGCCCACATTTTTTCCCTATTCCCTGTATTCCTTTTCATCGTCCTGATGAATCGCGTCCTGCGATATCCATATCCCTCATCCATGAAGGACGTGTCTGTCCGTCGACACAACCTCAATACTAGAGTGTTCCCCTCCGGGATCAATCGGCCCTTGGCGCGAGATTCAGGTGTCACACATCATTAATACTAAAAAATATTAATATAAATCAAAGATATATAGGCGGTCGACGCTCCGAATGGACGACTGCCGGGGTGTAAAAATAACGAACACTTACGCAAGAGTAAGCCTAGGCTTACAGCACGAAACCAAAATCCCGAGGGGACTCGGTCTCCTGGCCAGGCAATAAAAAACCCCGAGCCAGTCGGGGTTTTTCATGCCATCGCAGTAAGTGCCTTATTGGAACAGCGACTCGCTCGACAGACCATTTTTTTCCAGGATCTCGCGCAGCCGCTTCAAGCCTTCCACCTGAATCTGTCTGACCCGCTCCCGGGTCAGGCCGATTTCCAGGCCGACGTCTTCAAGGGTGCTGCTTTCATGGCCGCGCAGGCCGAAGCGGCGTACAACCACTTCGCGTTGCTTGTCGGTCAGTTCCGAGAGCCATTGATCGATGCTCTGGGACAGGTCGTCGTCCTGCAACAATTCGCATGGATCGGTTGGACGGTCGTCAGTCAGGGTGTCCAGCAGGGTTTTATCCGAATCCGGACCCAGCGAGACGTCGACCGAAGAAACCCGTTCGTTAAGGCCTAGCATACGCTTGACCTCTCCCACCGGTTTTTCCAGCAGGTTGGCGATTTCTTCGGGTGAGGGTTCATGGTCGAGTTTTTGCGTCAGCTCCCGCGCGGCCCGCAGGTACACATTCAGCTCCTTGACCACATGGATCGGCAACCGGATGGTCCGGGTCTGATTCATGATTGCGCGTTCGATGGTCTGGCGAATCCACCAGGTCGCGTAGGTCGAGAAGCGGAAACCGCGTTCCGGATCGAACTTCTCCACCGCCCGGATCAAGCCGAGGTTGCCCTCTTCGATCAGGTCCAGTAGCGACAACCCACGATTGACGTAGCGTCGGGCGATTTTCACCACCAGTCGCAGGTTGCTTTCAATCATGCGTTTGCGCCCGGCCGGATCGCCACTTTGCGACAGGCGCGCAAAATGAACTTCTTCTTCGGGTGATAGCAGGGGAGAGAAACCAATTTCATTGAGATACAACTGCGTGGCATCAAGTGCCCGCGTGTAGTCAATGTACTTGTGCTGTTTCAAGGATGCGGAGTGTTTGGATTTGGCACGAACGGAAGGTGGAGCCGCCCCTTCATCATTCGACATCGAATCCGTATCGATGCTGCTCTCCATCAGGAGAACCTCATCGTCGATGTCAAACTCCGGCACTTCTTTACTGAGAGCCATTGTTATAGTCCTTTGGTGAGTTCGACCTCAAGCTCAAGCGGCGCCTTTCTCCCTGGCAACGCTGGAGCCTGTCCCCTCTACGCGACGGAACAGGCTGGTAGCGATCAACGGCGTGGCAGGAATTGCAGCGGATCTACAGGTTTACCTTGGCGGCGAATCTCAAAATGCAGTTTCACCCGGTCTGTACCCGTTGACCCCATTTCGGCAATTGTCTGTCCGACCTTGACCTGCTGCCCCTCCCGAACCAACAGCCTGCGGTTATGTCCGTAGGCACTGACGTAGGTTTCACTGTGCTTGATGATCACTAATTCGCCGTAGCCCCTTAAGCCACTCCCGGCGTATACCACCGTCCCATCAGACGCAGCTAAAACAGGCTGTCCCAAATCTCCGGCGATATCAATTCCTTTATTCAAACTACCGTTTGAAGAGAATTTTCCAATCAGAATGCCATTAGATGGCCATCCCCAGCCGGTCGGGGCTGGCCCGGGAGGTGGCAAAGGAGCAGGGGCTGGCTTGCTCGCGACGGACGGTACAACCGTCGTTGTGCTGGTGGTCGTACCGTTTGCCGAACGACGGATGACCGTGGTTTTACTCGACGACGAAGGTGTTGAACTGGACGAGCTGACCACCGCCGTCGACGTTGAATTTGTACGACCATCAAAGCGAATCGTCTGACCCGGACGGATGGTGTAAGGCGCAGGAATGTTGTTGCGTGCCGCCAGGGCCTTGTAGTCCCAGCCGTAACGGAAGGCGATGGAGAACAGGGTGTCCTTGGGCCGAACAATGTATTGCCCGGTGGTCACGGCTGGACGCTGAGCCGCGGCATTGTTACGGTCCACGACACGAACATCGCTGGACTTGTTGCTGGAACAACCGACCAGCAAAGTGCTCAAGACAAGGCCAGTCACCAGGCGCTGAAAGCTCGTTTTACTCATACGCTGCGCAATGACTGTGAGACTCACCCGCCGCTCCCTCTGTGGTGGCTGAAAATGTGAAATGCCGGAGTCCGGCATGAACTGTCGCAAGTATAACGGGCCGTGCACGCTTTACCTTTAATGTGGCGAATCGGTGCCGCGCACACGTTTGCTGCCTGACGATGAATCCCGTTTAACACAACGATGCCGCTGTAAGACAAAGGCAATCGAAGAGAATTCAGCGTGCCGAAACAAATGCTCAGGCCAGTGGCCCATTGAGCAGTGGCACGAAGCGCACAGCCCCCAGGACATGCCTGGAAAAACCTTGTTCCTCGCGGATGATCAGCATCAATTGCTGGACTTCGCCGGCCCCGACCGGGATCACCATTCGGCCTCCCGGTGCCAACTGGTCAAGCAATGCCTGGGGCACGTCGGTTGCCACTGCGGTGACGATAATCCCGTTGTATGGTGCCAGTGCCGGCCAGCCCTCCCAGCCATCGCCCCAGCGGAACACCACGTTGCGCAGATTCAGTTCGACCAGGCGTTCCTTTGCCCGATCCTGCAGAACCTTGATGCGCTCGACCGAGAACACACGCTCGACCAGTTGCGACAGCACCGCCGTCTGATAGCCCGACCCGGTGCCGATCTCCAGCACCTTGTCGAGCGGACCGGCCTCCAGCAGCAGCTCGCTCATGCGCGCCACCATATAAGGCTGGGAGATGGTCTGGTTGTTGCCAATCGGCAGCGCGGTGTCTTCATAGGCACGGTGCGCCAGCGCTTCGTCGACGAACAGGTGGCGCGGGGTCCGGCGAATGACCTCCAGTACCCTGGCGTTGGAGATGCCTTCTTCGTACAGACGCTGGATCAGCCGCTCCCGGGTTCGCTGGGAGGTCATGCCGATGCCGCGACGCAGCATATCGTCTTGTTCGCGACCCATCAGCGCAGCCCCTCCAGCCAGCCGTCCAGACTTCTGAAGGCATCATTGAAGGTGCGATCCAGTTGCAGCGGCGTGATCGAAACATAACCCTGCATCACTGCATGGAAATCGGTACCCGGACCACCGTCTTCGGCATCCCCGGCCGCCGCGATCCAGTAACCGGACTTGCCCCGCGGATCCACCACTTTCATCGGTGCCGCGGCTCGGGCGCGATGGCCCAGGCGGGTCAGCTGGATACCGCGGATGCGGTCCAGCGGCAAATTGGGAATGTTCACGTTCAGTACCGTACGCGGTGGCAGATCCAGGTCAGCATGGGCTTCAACCAGTTTGCGCGCGAAATGGGCAGCTGTGGGAAGGTTCTCTACCTGGCGTGAGACCAGCGAAAAGGCAAACGAGGGGTGATTCAGGAAACGCCCCTCGAGGGCCGCCGCCACCGTGCCGGAATACAGGACATCGTCCCCCAGGTTCGCACCCAGGTTTATTCCGGAAACCACCATGTCCGCTTCGCGCTCCAGCAGGCCGTTGAGGCCCAGGTGCACACAATCGGTCGGCGTGCCGTTGAGGCTGATAAAGCCGTTGGCCAGGGTTTGCGGGTGCAACGGACGGTCGAGCGTCAGCGAACTGCTGGCGCCGCTCTTGTCCTGGTCCGGGGCGATAACCACGCACTCGGTGTAATCCGCCAGCGCAGCATAAAGCGCGGCGAGACCGGGTGCTGTTACCCCATCGTCGTTAGAAATCAGAATACGCATGGGCTGTCCGTCTGCCCCACCGGCACCAGATCAACAAGCTCGCGCACCAATACGGTGGCGAAGCATCCGGCCGGCAGGACGAATTCCAGTTGCAGAATGTCAGGCTCGGGATAATGCCACGTCAACCCGCCAATGGGCAGCCGCAGGATGCGACGTTCGTGGCTCATACCGGCGTTAATCAACCAATCGCGAAGGTCTGCTTCGCGCGCAGCGATTGCCTGCTCCAGTTCATGGACAACGCCCGTGGCCGGCGAGTCACCTTCGCCCCACTGCGGGCCGGTCGGGTGCAGATCGAGAATCGCCAGGCGCGGGTCGCTGCACTCGGCTTCGCCTGCCGGGAAAAAGCTGCGGCTGTCGGTGAACGCCAGCAGATCGCCCACCTGGGCACGCTGCCAGGTGCCATCGGCAACTCGTGCGGCCAGCACCTGATTGAACAGAAAACTGCGCGCCGTGGAGAGCAGACGCGAGCGCACGTTGCGCTGCTCCGGCAAGGCCTTGCGCGCGGCCCAGGCGCGAGCATCGACGACGTTGCCGCCGTCATGGCCGAAACGCTGGGCGCCGAAATAATTGGGGATGCCTTGTTTGGCGATCAGTTGCAGACGTTCTTCAAGCGCAGCCTTGTCGCCAGCGAATTGCGTCAGGCGCAACGTAAAACCGTTGGCCGAGTGGGCACCGCGTTGCAGTTTGCGCTTGTGGCGGGCGGTCTTGAGGATCTTCAGCGTATCGTTTTCCGCAGCCGACAGATCAGGGTCGGCCTTGCCCGGCAATTGCACGCTGAACCACTGGCGAGTCAACGCCTGACGGTCCTTGAGCCCGGCATAACTGACGGTGCGCAATGGCACGCCGGCAGCCTTGGCAATCCGTCGCGCCGCTTCTTCAGTATTCAGACCACGCTTTTCCACCCAGATCCACAGGTGTTCGCCCTCGCCGCTGAGGGGAATGTCGAGGACTTCGTCGACCTGGAAATCTTCGGCGATCGCTTTCAGGACCGCCGTGCCGAGGGCCTCACCGTAAGCCCGCGGGCCGAGCAATTGCAGTTCGTTCATGCGCGCAGCAACAAGGCAACGGAGTGCACGGCAATGCCTTCTTCGCGACCGACAAAGCCGAGCTTTTCGGTGGTGGTAGCTTTCACGTTCACTTGATCCAACTCTACTTGAAGATCCGCGGCGATCAGCGCGCGCATCGATTCGATATGCGGGGCCATTTTCGGCGCCTGGGCGACGATGGTGTTATCGACGTTGCCGACTTTCCAGCCTTTGGCATGGACCAGTGCGACGACGTGACGCAACAGCGCACGGCTGTCGGCGCCCTTGAATTGCGGGTCGGTATCCGGGAAATGCTTGCCGATGTCGCCCAGCGCCGCGGCGCCGAGCAAGGCATCGCTCAAGGCGTGCAAGAGGACGTCACCGTCAGAGTGGGCGAGCAGCCCGAAGCTGTGTGCAATGCGCACACCGCCCAGAGTGATGAAATCGCCTTCAGCGAAACGGTGCACATCATAGCCGTGGCCAATACGCATAAAAAAACGCCCCGATTTTTGTCAGGGCGTGATTCTACCTGCATTAGCCAACCAGAGCATGCGCGTGATGCCGCAAGTGCTCATCGATGAAACTGGCAATGAAGAAATAGCTGTGGTCATAGCCCGGCTGCAGGCGCAACGTCAGCGGGTGACCGGCCAGTTTGGCCGCCTGCTGCAAGGCTTCCGGCTTGAGCTGGTTGGCGAGGAAGTCGTCGCGATCACCCTGGTCGACCAACAGCGGCAGCTGCTCATCGGCCTCGGCAATCAACGCGCAGGCATCCCATTCGCGCCATTTCGAACGGTCCTCTCCCAGATAGCGGGAAAAGGCTTTCTGCCCCCACGGGCAATCCATCGGGTTGTTGATTGGCGAGAACGCCGACACCGACAGATAGTGCCCCGGATTGCGCAAGGCGCAGACCAGCGCACCGTGGCCGCCCATGGAATGGCCACTGATACCGCGCCTGTCCGACGCCGGGAAATGGGCTTCGACCAATGTCGGCAATTCCTGCACGACATAGTCATGCATCCGATAGTGCCGCGACCACGGTTCCTGAGTGGCATTCAGGTAAAACCCGGCGCCGAGGCCAAAGTCCCAGGCGCCATCCGGATCGCCCGGCACTTCAGGACCGCGAGGGCTGGTGTCCGGTGCGACGATGATCAGACCGAGCTCCGCGGCCATGCGCATGGCGCCGGCCTTTTGCATGAAGTTCTCGTCGGTGCAGGTCAGGCCGGACAACCAGTACAACACCGGCAGCTTGCCGCCCTGCTCCGCTTGCGGTGGCAGGTAGACGGCGAACACCATGTCGCAGCCGAGCACTTCCGAGCGATGGCGATAGCGTTTGTGCCAGCCGCCGAAGCTTTTCTGGCAGGAGATGTTTTCCAGGCTCATGGCGGACCTCAGAAATGGATGACGGAGCGAATGCTTTTCCCTTCGTGCATCAGGTCAAACGCCTTGTTGATATCTTCCAGGCCCATGGTGTGGGTGATGAAGGTATCCAGCGGAATCTCGCCGGTTTCGGCCATTTCCACATAGCTTGGCAACTCGGTACGGCCACGCACGCCGCCGAACGCCGAACCCCGCCAGACGCGACCGGTGACCAGCTGGAACGGACGGGTCGAGATTTCCTGGCCGGCACCGGCAACGCCGATGATCACCGACTCGCCCCAACCCTTGTGGCAGCACTCCAGTGCGGCGCGCATCAGTTGCACGTTACCGATGCACTCGAAGGAAAAATCCACGCCGCCATCGGTCATGTCGACGATGACTTCCTGGATCGGACGATCGAAGTCTTTCGGGTTCACGCAGTCGGTTGCACCCAGCTGCTTGGCGATCTCGAATTTGGCCGGGTTGATGTCGATGGCGATGATGCGGGCAGCCTTGGCTTTTACGGCGCCGATAACAGCCGACAGACCGATGCCGCCAAGACCGAAAATGGCGACCGTATCACCCGGTTTCACCTTGGCGGTGTTGAGCACTGCACCGATACCGGTAGTGACACCGCAGCCCAGCAGGCAGACTTTTTCCAGTGGCGCTTCCTTGGCGATTTTCGCAACGGAAATCTCCGGAAGCACGGTGTACTCGGAGAACGTGGAAGTACCCATGTAGTGGAAAATCGTTTCGCCCTTGTAGGAAAAACGCGAAGTACCGTCGGGCATCAAGCCTTTGCCCTGGGTCGCGCGAATCGCCTGGCAGAGGTTGGTTTTTCCCGACAGGCAGAATTTGCACTGACGGCATTCCGGGGTGTACAGCGGGATCACATGATCACCGACTGCAACGGAGGTCACGCCCTCGCCGATCGCTTCCACGATCGCACCACCTTCATGGCCGAGGATCGACGGGAAGATGCCTTCCGGATCAGCGCCGGACAAGGTGTAGGCATCGGTATGGCAAACACCGGAGGCCACCACGCGCAGCAAGACTTCGCCGGCCTTGGGCATGGCGACATCGACTTCAACGATTTCGAGGGGCTTCTTGGCCTCGAAGGCAACGGCGGCGCGCGACTTGATCATGGTGATTCTCCAGTGAATTAAAACGAGACAACGAGTGTAATACATGGCTCAACGATGAATAATCGATGCAAATGCAAAATATTATTGCCACACAGGGATAATCATTGATGTCCGAAAATCGCTGGGAAGGGATCGACGAGTTTGTCGCCGTTGCCGAATGCAGCCAGTTCACCGCTGCCGCGCAACGCCTGGGGGTTTCTTCCTCCCATATCAGTCGACAAATCGTACGCCTCGAAGAGCGCCTGCAAACCCGCCTGCTCTACCGCAGCACCCGCCGGGTCACGCTGACCGAGGCCGGGCAAACCTTCCTGCAACATTGCCAGCGCTTGCAGGATGGCCGCGAAGAGGCGTTGCGCGCGGTGGGCGATTTGACCAGCGAACCCAAGGGCATGCTGCGCATGACCTGCGCCGTGGCTTACGGCGAGCGCTTCATCGTGCCGCTGGTGACCCGCTTCATGGGGTTGTATCCGCAACTGCGGATCGACATCGAACTGAGCAATCGCCAGCTTGACCTGGTGCACGAAGGCCTCGACCTGGCGATTCGCCTCGGGCGCTTGCAGGACTCACGGCTGGTCGCCACCCGCCTCGCGCCGCGACGCATGTTTCTCTGTGCCTCTCCGTCCTACCTTGAACGGTACGGTCGCCCACACAGTTTGTCGGAACTGAGCCGCCACAACTGCCTCATCGGCAGCTCGGACCTCTGGCAACTGGAACAGAACGGGAGGGAGTTTTCGCAAAGAGTGCAAGGAAACTGGCGCTGCAACAGTGGGCAAGCCGTACTGGATGCTGCGCTACAAGGCGTAGGGCTGTGTCAGTTGCCGGACTATTACGTGCTGGAACATTTGAATAGCGGCGCGTTGATTTCGTTACTGGAGGCGCATCAACCACCGAACACGGCGGTTTGGGCGCTGTATCCGCAGCAGCGGCATCTGTCGCCGAAGGTGCGCAAGTTGGTGGATTTTTTAAAAGAGGGATTGGCTGAAAGGCCGGAATACCGAAGCTAGCTGGCGTGTCAGCAAGATATCGGTGACCGGACTACCGCTATCGCGAGCAAGCTCGCTCCCACAGTGGGCGGGGTCGAACACAAATCTTGTAAACGCCAGCAAACCCTGTGGGAGCGAGCTCGCTCGCGATTGGGGGCAGCACGAAACCAATGTCAATCAGTGACGATTGGCCCAACGCTGCCGCAACCACTCAAGGTCTTCTGGACGCGTAACCTTGAGGTTATCGGACCGCCCTTCGACCAGTCGCGGTGCCGAACCGGCCCACTCCATCGCCGAAGCTTCGTCAGTAACAACGGCATCTGCCACCAGGCTGTCAGCCAGTGCGCGATGCAACGCCCCAAGGCGGAACATCTGCGGCGTGTAGGCCTGCCAGATCACACTGCGATCCACGGTTTCGACCACACGACCGTGCTTGTCGACCCGCTTGAGCGTATCCCGCGCCGGAACCGCCAGCAGCCCGCCGACAGGATCGTCAGCCAGCTCAGCCAGCAGCTTGTCCAGATCGTCACGGCTGAGGTTCGGCCGTGCGGCATCGTGAACCAGTACCCAATCCTCATCATCAGCGCCCTGCGCATGCAAGTGCAGCAAGGCGTTGAGCACCGACCCGGAACGTTCGGCGCCGCCCTCGACCCGGGCAATACGCGGATCACTGGCACACGCCAGGTTCGGCCAATAAGGATCGTCCACAGCAACACTGACCACCAGACCTTTCAGGCATGGATGATCAAGGAAACAGCCAAGGCTGTGTTCGAGAATAGTGCGCCCGCCCAGTTGCAGATACTGCTTGGGACGGTCCGCGGCCATACGGGCACCGACGCCCGCGGCAGGAATCACGGCCCAGAAGGCCGGTAACGAATTAATCATTGGGCCAACTGGTAAAGGGTTTCACCGTCCTTGACCATACCCAACTCATGACGAGCCCGTTCTTCGACGGTCTCCATGCCCTTTTTCAACTCACTGACCTCGGCGTCCATCACCCGGTTGCGTTCCAGCAATGCCTGGTTCTCAGCCTGCTGATCCGCAATCTGCTGAGTCAACTCGGCCACTTGCGCCAGACTGCCATTTCCCACCCACAGGCGGTACTGCAGGCCAGCCAGCAACAAAAGCAGGATGAGGAACAACCAATTGGGACTGCGCATCGAATATCAGGTATCCAGTGAAAAAAGACAGCCATGCCAAACGTGAAGCTTCTGATAGCACGAAGCCTGGAAGAACCAGGCTTGTGCATATAAGGCATCAGATTAGTGGCAAAAACGTCGCTGTAGCGATTTTTCCGACACAATCCGGTGTCTTTTTACCAGTTACCGCTTAACCGCGGAACTCGCCGCGACCGTTGTACTTGGCTTTGCCGTTCAACTGCTCTTCGATACGCAGCAGTTGGTTGTACTTGGAAACGCGGTCGGAACGGCACAGGGAGCCGGTCTTGATCTGGCCAGCCGAGGTGCCCACGGCCAGGTCGGCAATGGTCGAATCTTCGGTTTCGCCGGAGCGGTGCGAAATCACGGCAGTGTAACCGGCAGCCTTGGCCATCTGGATGGCTTCCAGGGTTTCGGTCAGGGTGCCGATCTGGTTGAACTTGATCAGGATCGAGTTGGCGATCTTCTTGTCGATGCCTTCTTTCAGGATCTTGGTGTTGGTGACGAACAGGTCGTCGCCTACCAGCTGAGTCTTCTCGCCGATCTTGTCGGTGAGGATCTTCCAGCCAGCCCAGTCGGACTCGTCCAGGCCATCTTCGATGGAGATGATCGGGTAACGCTCGGTCAGGCCTTTGAGGTAGTCAGCGAAACCTTCGGCGGTGAACACCTGGCCTTCGCCGGACAGGTTGTACTTGCCGTCTTCGTAGAACTCGCTGGCTGCGCAGTCCAGGGCCAGGGTCACGTCGGTGCCCAGCTTGTAACCGGCGTTGGCCACGGCTTCGGAGATCACTTTCAAAGCGTCTTCGTTGGAGGCCAGGTTCGGCGCGAAACCACCTTCGTCACCGACGGCAGTGCTCAGGCCACGGGCCTTCAGCACGGCTTTGAGGTGGTGGAAAATCTCGGTGCCCATGCGCAGACCTTCCGAGAAAGACTTGGCGCCAACCGGCTGAACCATGAATTCCTGGATGTCGACGTTGTTATCGGCGTGCTCGCCGCCGTTGATGATGTTCATCATCGGAACCGGCATCGAGTAGACACCCGGGGTGCCGTTCAGGTTGGCGATGTGAGCGTACAGCGGCAGGTCCTGGTCCTGTGCTGCTGCCTTGGCCGCGGCCAGGGAAACGGCGAGGATCGCGTTGGCGCCCAGGGAACCTTTGTTTTCAGTACCGTCGAGCTTGATCATTGCCTGATCGAGCGCTTTCTGGTCGCTTGGGTCCATGCCTTTCAACAGGTCGCGGATCGGACCGTTGATGTTGGCTACGGCCTTCAGAACGCCCTTGCCCAGGTAACGGCTCTTGTCGCCATCGCGCAGCTCGAGCGCCTCACGCGAGCCAGTGGAAGCACCGGACGGCGCGCAGGCACTGCCGATGATGCCGTTGTCGAGAAGCACGTCCGCTTCCACGGTGGGATTGCCACGGGAGTCGAGAACTTCACGACCTTTGATGTCGACGATTTTAGCCATTGTTGTAAACACTCCAAAGTTGACGAAAACGACGCAGCTGTAGGAAATCTTTGATCGTCGGCAAGTGAGGTGCAGCGGGCAGTCTTGCAGACGACAAGGCTCAGGCCCGAGGGCCTGAGCGTTAAATCGTGCGGTACTTTACCGGAGAATTGAGGATTACGCGGTTTCTACCGTCGGAAAACTCTTCACCAGTTCGTCCAAAGCTTTGAGCTGGGCCAGGAATGGCTCCAGTTTGTCCAGGCGCAAGGCGCAAGGACCGTCGCACTTGGCGTTGTCCGGATCCGGGTGGGCTTCCAGGAACAGGCCGGCCAGCGACTGGCTCATACCGGCTTTTGCCAGGTCGGTGACCTGGGCGCGACGACCGCCGGCGGAATCGGAGCGACCACCAGGCATTTGCAGCGCGTGGGTCACATCGAAGAACACCGGGTATTCGAACTGCTTCATGATGCCGAAGCCGAGCATGTCGACGACGAGGTTGTTGTAGCCGAAGCTCGAACCACGCTCGCAGAGGATCAACTGATCGTTACCCGCTTCCACGCACTTGTTCAGGATGTGCTTCATTTCCTGGGGGGCGAGGAACTGGGCTTTCTTGATGTTGATCACGGCGCCCGTTTTGGCCATCGCGACCACGAGGTCGGTCTGGCGCGACAGGAATGCCGGCAACTGGATGATGTCGCAGACTTCAGCGACGACCGCGGCCTGGTCAGGCTCGTGGACGTCGGTGATGATCGGCACGCCGAAGGCTTGCTTGATGTCCTGGAAGATGCGCATGCCTTCTTCCAGGCCAGGACCACGATAGGAGGTCACAGAAGACCGGTTGGCCTTGTCGAAACTGGCCTTGAACACGTAAGGGATACCGAGCTTTTCGGTGACCTTCACATACTCTTCGCAAACCTGCATGGCCATGTCACGGCTTTCCAGCACGTTCATGCCGCCGAACAGCACCATGGGCTTGTCGTTGGCAATCTCGATGTCGCCGACGCGGATGATCTTCTGTGCCATCGGGGTTACGCCTTCTTCTGGTGTTGAGCCAACGCGGCCTTGACGAAACCGCTGAACAGCGGGTGACCGTCGCGTGGCGTCGAGGTGAACTCAGGGTGGAACTGGCAAGCGACGAACCATGGGTGATCCGGAGCTTCAACCACTTCAACCAGTGCGCCATCACCGGAACGACCGGAGATTTTCAAACCGGCTTCCATGATTTGCGGCAGCAGGTTGTTGTTCACTTCGTAGCGATGACGATGACGCTCGACAATCACGTCTTTGCCGTAGCAACCGTGGACCAGGGAACCCGGCTCCAGCAGGCAATCCTGCGCGCCCAGGCGCATGGTGCCGCCCAGGTCGGAGGTTTCGGTACGGGTTTCGACGGCGCCGGTGGCATCTTCCCACTCGGTGATCAGGCCCACGACCGGGTGGCCGCTTGCACGATCGAACTCGGTGGAGTTGGCGTCTTTCCAGCCCATCACGTTACGTGCGAACTCGATAACGGCCACTTGCATGCCCAGGCAGATACCCAGGTACGGAACCTTGTTTTCGCGAGCGTATTGAACGGCAGTGATCTTGCCTTCGACACCACGCAGACCGAAGCCGCCCGGTACCAGGATGGCATCGACGCCTTCGAGCAGCGCGGTGCCCTGGTTCTCGATGTCTTCGGAATCGATGTAGCGCAGGTTGACCTTGGTACGGTTGCTGATGCCCGCGTGACTCATCGCTTCGATCAGCGACTTGTAGGCGTCCAGCAGCTCCATGTACTTGCCGACCATGGCGATGGTGACTTCGTGCTCAGGGTTGAGCTTGGCGTCGACCACGGCTTCCCACTCGGACAGATCGGCACCGCCGCATTGCAGGCCGAAACGCTCGACGACGAAATCGTCCAGGCCCTGGGAGTGCAGGATGCCCGGGATCTTGTAGATGGTATCGGCGTCTTCCAGCGCGATTACCGCACGTTCTTCGACATTGGTGAACTGCGCGATCTTGCGACGCGACGACACATCGATCGGGTGGTCGGAGCGGCAGACCAGCACGTCTGGTTGCAGGCCGATGGAACGCAGTTCCTTCACCGAGTGCTGGGTAGGCTTGGTCTTGGTTTCGCCGGCAGTGGCGATGTACGGCACCAGTGTCAGGTGCATCAGCATCGCGCGCTTGGCGCCGACTTCGAAACGCAGTTGGCGGATCGCCTCGAGGAACGGTTGCGACTCGATGTCACCCACGGTGCCACCGATCTCGACCATTGCCACGTCAGCGTCGCCGGCACCCTTGATGATGCGGCGCTTGATTTCGTCGGTGATGTGCGGGATCACCTGGATGGTTGCACCCAGGTAGTCACCACGGCGCTCCTTGCGCAGGACGTGTTCGTAGACACGGCCCGTGGTGAAGTTGTTGTTCTGGGTCATGGTCGTGCGGATGAACCGCTCGTAGTGACCCAGGTCCAGGTCGGTCTCGGCGCCGTCGTGAGTGACGAACACTTCACCGTGCTGGAACGGGCTCATCGTGCCCGGGTCGACGTTGATGTACGGGTCCAGCTTCAGCATGGTGACCTTAAGTCCCCGCGCCTCCAGGATGGCCGCCAATGATGCCGATGCAATGCCTTTCCCCAATGAAGAAACAACACCGCCCGTGACGAATATGTAGCGCGTCATGAAAAACCCTAGAAGTCTGCGTTAAAGCGGTCCGAGCCGCCGGGGAAAGCGAAGGAAGGCCGAAGCCCCCGATCACCTGCATTAATCACAGTGCACCTTTCGAAAAAACCGCCGCGTTGGGACAGACCGGAAAATGAAACACCGGTTCGTTGCTCGCTACACATTTTTTGGAATCGCCCAGCAAAGACTGCTTGGTAATCGGCAACTCCTGCAATTCAGGCGAATCCACAGAAGTTGTATCAAGAAGGGAGCGTAGTCTACCGGAAAGCCCCTTTCAGCTCAAACCTTGATCTTCGTTCAGTGGCTGCCAATGCAAATGCCAGTCGCCGAGTGCACCACCATCGAGCCCCTTGAGGTTCGCTACCGCCAGCAGTTGCCCGTCTTTGTAGAGCAGCGGCAATCTGCCGCGTACGAAGGACGGTACAGCACTTTCATTGAGCAAACGTTTCAGGTCCCTATGGCCGCGGCCTGACAATGCCATGACCTCTCCCCCTTCACGATAGCGGATATGCAGCGGGCCATCGGGGATTTGCCCGGTCAGCAAAAGCACGCCGTTGCCCGGGATAGCCAGCGGTAAAGCCGGGTCCAGCCACACCCCGGCGCCGGACAGAGGCCTCAGCCAGTGGCCGGACAGCCACCAGATCCGTCCGCCCGCCCGATGCAGTTCGCCATCGGCCAGCCGCCACACCGGGCAGGCATCGCCGGTGGCATCGCGCAAATCCTCCCAACCCGACCAATGGTCAGTGTCCGGCAAGCGGGTCAGCGGTTCGAGCCAATGACTCAAGGCATTGCGCTGCCGGGCATCAGACAATTGCGCAAGCGGCGCCAGCTCAAGCGACCGCAAGCCCAGCCAGGCAAACTCACTGGCAGAGCTGGCCTCACGCAAATCCATGTCCGCCAGTTCTTCGAGCAGTCCCTGCGCCTCACTCAAATGCGTCGCGCTGCGGGCCATGGTCGCCACCGCTTGCGGCCAGCGCTGGATCAGCACGGGCAAGACTTGATGCCTAAGGTAATTGCGCGAGTACTGCCGATCCTGGTTCGAGGGATCTTCGATCCAGCTCAAGCCATGCGCACTGGCATAAGCCTCCAACTCAGCCCGCGTGACATCAAGCATTGGCCGCAGCAAATGCCCCTTGCCCAAAGGGCGCTGACGCGGCATCCCGGACAATCCGCGCACGCCCGCTCCGCGCAACAAGCGAAACAGCAGCGTTTCCGCCTGATCGTCGCGATGCTGAGCCGTCAGCAGCACTTCGTTGGCCTGAAGGGCTTCAGTGAAGGCGTGATACCGCGCATCCCGGGCTGCTCGTTCAAGGCTGGCACCCGGTTGCACCTGCACGCGAACCACTTGCAGCGGCACGCCCAGCGCAGCGCACACGGCACGACAATGTTCCGGCCACGTATCGGCTACGGCTTGAAGGCCGTGATGAACATGGATGGCGTTGAGCGCCGGCAGGGATTCGGTTTTGGAGAGTGTTGCCAGAAGGTGCAGCAGGACAGTGGAGTCGAGGCCGCCGGAGAAGGCGATGCGCCAGGTCGCAGCATTGCGCCACGAGGCAAGATTCAACAAGAGTCTGGCGGGCAGATCAATATTGGACCGACTCATATCCATCACCTTGCATAAATCAAATGTGGGAGCGAGCTTGCTCGCGATAGCGGCCTGACATTCAACAGATTCGTCGACTGTCATACCCTCATCGCGAGCAAGCTCGCTCCCACATGGGCACTGCGTGTACGGCTTAGAGACCGTAGCTCATCAGTCGATCGTAGCGGCGCTTGAGCAGCGCGTCGTTATCGAACTTCTTCAGCATCGCCAGTTGCGAGCTCAGCTCGGCGCGGATCGATGCGGCTGCGGCGGCCGGGTCGCGGTGCGCGCCGCCCAGTGGCTCTCCAATCACCTTGTCCACGATGCCCAGGCCTTTGAGGCGCTCGGCGGTGATGCCCATCGCTTCTGCGGCATCCGGTGCCTTCTCGGAGGTTTTCCACAGAATCGAAGCGCAACCTTCCGGCGAAATCACCGCGTAGGTGGAGTATTGCAGCATGTTCAACTGGTCGCAGACGCCGATCGCCAGCGCACCACCGGAACCACCCTCACCGATCACGGTGGCGATGATTGGGGTTTTCAGGCGGGCCATCACTCGCAGGTTCCAGGCAATCGCTTCGCTCTGGTTGCGCTCCTCAGCGTCAATGCCAGGGTAAGCGCCCGGAGTGTCGATGAAGGTCAGGATCGGCATTTTGAAACGTTCGGCCATTTCCATCAGGCGGCAAGCCTTGCGGTAGCCTTCCGGACGCGGCATGCCGAAATTGCGGCGAACTTTCTCGCGCACTTCACGGCCTTTCTGGTGGCCGATGATCATCACCGGCTTGTCGTCCAGACGGGCAATACCGCCAACGATGGCAGCGTCGTCCGAGAAGTGACGGTCACCATGCAGTTCGTCGAACTCGGTGAAGATGTGTTCGATGTAGTCCAGGGTATACGGACGTTTCGGGTGACGCGCCAGACGTGCGATCTGCCAGCTGGTCAGCTTGCCGAAGATGTCTTCGGTCAGCGTTTTGCTCTTGTCCTGCAGGCGGGAGATCTCATCGCCGATATTCAGCGAATTGTCATTACCGACCAAGCGCAACTCTTCGATCTTGGCTTGCAGGTCGGCGATCGGCTGTTCGAAATCTAGAAAATTCGGGTTCATAGGCGTCCGTCTTGGGTCGAGTCCCAAGGGTTCTTGGGCCGGCCGGTTGTCTATTCGCGCCCTACCTTAAGGGACAGGCGCGTTGAGGTCGAGATTAAAAATTCAGGTCAAGGTCAGGGCAATCTAATAGCACTGACCGTCAACGGTATTGGAGGAAGACGTTGTCTCGCCCGAACTGGTCACGCAGGGCTTGAATCAACGCATCCGCCGGATCGATTCGCCAGCCTTCGCCGAACTGCAACAAGGCCTTCGCATCGGGGCTGGTGTAGTCCAAGGTGATCGGGCACGCGCCGCGGTGACGCTTCAACAGTTCACCCAGCCAGCGTAGCTGATCGCCCTTGAGGTCCTTGGTATGCAACTTCAGGCGCAGGCTTTCGGCCAGATTGGTGCGCGCATCCTCCATGCTCATCACCCGCTTGACCCGCAACTTCAGGCCACCGGAGAAATCGTCGTTGCTGACCTCGCCTTCGACCACCACCATCGCGTCGGTCTGCAACAGTGACTGCGCGGAATGGAACGCCTCGGAAAACAGCGAGGCCTCGATCCGTCCGGAGCGGTCGTCGAGGGTGATGAACCCCATCTTGTCGCCCTTTTTGTTCTTCATCACCCGCAAGGCGATGATCATCCCGGCAACGGTCTGGGTATCACGCGCCGGTTTCAGGTCGATGATGCGCTGGCGGGCGAAGCGACGGATTTCACCTTCGTATTCGTCGATCGGGTGACCGGTCAGGTACAGGCCGAGGGTATCTTTCTCCCCCTTCAGGCGCTCCTTGAGGGTCAGCTCCTTGGCCTTGCGGTGATTGGCGTAGACGTCGGCGTCTTCTTCGACAAACAGACCGCCAAACAGGTCGGAGTGACCGCTGTCCTGGGTTCGCGCGGTCTGTTCGGCCGCCTTGATCGCTTCTTCCATGGCGGTCAGCAGCACCGCGCGATTGCGGTCGATGTTGGCCTGGTAGGCTTTCTGCTCGTCGTGGAAATACGGCCCGAGGCGATCCAGGGCACCGCTGCGGATCAAACCGTCGAGGGTGCGCTTGTTGATGCGCTTGAGGTCGACCCGTGCGCAGAAATCGAACAGATCCTTGAACGGACCGGCCAGACGCGCTTCGGTGATCGCCTCGACGGGGCCTTCACCCACGCCCTTGATGGCGCCCAGGCCGTAAATGATCCGGCCTTCGTCGTTCACCGTGAACTTGAATTCGGACGTGTTCACGTCCGGCGCGTCGAGACGCAGCTTCATCGTCCGCACTTCTTCGATCAAGGTCACGACCTTGTCGGTGTTGTGCATATCCGCCGAGAGTACCGCGGCCATGAACGGCGCCGGGTAGTGCGCCTTCAGCCATGCGGTCTGGTAAGACACCAGGCCATAGGCGGCGGAGTGGGATTTGTTGAAACCGTAACCGGCGAACTTTTCCACCAGGTCGAAGATGTTACCGGCGAGGTCCGCGTCGATGTTGTTGGTGGCGCAACCTTCAATGAAGCCACCGCGCTGCTTGGCCATTTCCTCGGGTTTTTTCTTACCCATGGCTCGACGCAGCATGTCCGCACCACCGAGGGTGTAACCGGCCATGACCTGGGCAATCTGCATCACCTGTTCCTGGTACAGGATGATGCCGTAAGTCGGTGCCAGTACCGGCTTGAGGCCTTCGTACTGGTAGTCCGAGTGCGGATACGCCAGCTCGGCGCGACCGTGCTTACGGTTGATGAAGTCGTCCACCATGCCTGATTGCAGCGGGCCCGGACGGAACAGTGCCACCAGTGCGATCAAGTCTTCCAGGCAGTCGGGCTTGAGCTTTTTGATCAGCTCCTTCATGCCCCGGGATTCAAGCTGGAACACCGCCGTGGTTTCGGCTTTTTGCAGCAAGGTGTAGGTCGGTTTGTCATCCAGCGGGATGAACGCGATATCCAGCGGCGGTTCGTTGACCTTGGCACGGTCGCGGTTGATCGTTTTCAGCGCCCAGTCGATGATCGTCAGGGTCCGCAGGCCGAGGAAGTCGAACTTCACCAGGCCGGCCGCCTCGACGTCATCCTTGTCGAACTGGGTTACCAGGCCATCACCGGCTTCGTCGCAATAGATCGGCGAGAAGTCGGTCAGCTTGGTCGGGGCGATTACCACACCACCGGCGTGCTTGCCGACGTTACGCACAACGCCTTCGAGCTTGCGGGCCATCTCCCAGATTTCCGCGGCCTCTTCATCGACCTTGATGAAATCGCGCAGGATCTCTTCCTGCTCATAGGCCTTTTCCAGGGTCATGCCGACTTCGAACGGAATCATCTTCGACAGACGATCCGCCAGGCCATAGGACTTGCCCTGCACCCGCGCCACGTCGCGGACCACGGCCTTTGCCGCCATGGAACCGAAGGTGATGATCTGGCTCACGGCGTTGCGGCCGTACTTCTCGGCTACGTAGTCGATTACCCGGTCGCGACCGTCCATGCAGAAGTCGACGTCGAAGTCGGGCATGGATACCCGTTCCGGGTTGAGGAATCGTTCGAACAGCAGGTCATATTCCAGCGGGTCGAGGTCGGTGATCTTCTGCACATAGGCCACCAGCGACCCGGCACCCGATCCACGGCCAGGACCCACCGGTACGCCGTTGTTCTTGGCCCACTGGATAAAGTCCATCACGATCAGGAAGTAACCGGGGAACCCCATCTGGATGATGATATCCAGCTCGAAATTCAGCCGGTCGACATAGACCTGGCGCTTGGCCTCGTAGTCTTCGGTGGTGTCCTTGGGCAGCAGAACGGCAAGGCGCTCTTCCAGGCCGTCGAAGGACACCTTGCGGAAGTATTCGTCGATGGTCATGCCATCAGGGATCGGGAAGTTGGGCAGGAAGTGCGTGCCCAGCTTCACTTCAATGTTGCAGCGCTTGGCGATCTCGACGGTGTTTTCCAGCGCTTCGGGAATGTCGCTGAACAGCTCGGCCATTTCCTCGGCGCTTTTGAGATACTGCTGATCGCTGTAATTCTTCGAACGCCGCGGATCGTCGAGGGCGCGGCCCTCACCGATGCAAACGCGGGTTTCGTGGGCAGCGAAGTCTTCCTGCTTGATGAAGCGCACGTCGTTGGTCGCCACCAGCGGCGCACCGAGCTTCTCGGCCAGGGCCACGGCACCGTGCAGTTGTTCTTCATCGTTGGGGCGGTTGGTGCGCTGGATTTCCAGATAGAAACGATCCGGAAACACGTCCATCCACTCGCGGGCCAGGGTTTCGGCCTCGACGGGGTTGCCGCTGAGCATGGCCTGGCCGATCTCGCCTTCTTTGGCCGCCGACAGCATGATCAAGCCCGAGTTGGCTTCAGCAACCCATTCGCGCTCGATGATGATCGCGCCGTTGCGCTGACCATCGATAAAGCCGCGGGAAATCAGCTCGGTGAGGTTGCGATAGCCTTCGGCGTTCATCACCAGCAGGCTGATCCGGCTCAGGGGGTTGTCCGGATCCTTGTTCGACAGCCACAGGTCGGCGCCGCAGATCGGCTTGATCCCGGCACCCATGGCGTTTTTATAGAATTTGACCAGGGAACACATGTTGTTCTGGTCGGTGACCGCCACGGCAGGCATGTTCATGCCCACCAGGGTCTTGACCAGCGGTTTGATCCGCACCAGACCGTCGACCAGGGAGTATTCAGTGTGCAGGCGTAGGTGAACGAATGAAGCCGGCATAGTGATCCTGTCTATAAACATGAAGACAACAAGGCCCGGATTGTACCGGGCCTTGGTAAAAAAAATCAGCCTTGCGACTAACTCTCTACGGCGCTCTCTAGCGCCTCATACGCCAGCCGCACCGGGGCAAACGAACGCCGGTGAATCGGGGTCGGCCCAAGCCGTGCCAGCGCCTCCAGATGAACAGGCGTCGGGTAGCCTTTGTGCCCGCCGATGCCGTAACCCGGGTAGATCAATTCAAACGCGGCCATTTCACGATCACGGCTGACCTTGGCCAGAATCGATGCGGCGGCGATGGCTGGAACCTTGCTATCGCCCTTGACCACGGCTTCGGAGCGCATCGGCAGTTTCGGGCAACGATTGCCGTCGATCATCGCCAGCTTCGGCTGAACGTGCAGCCCGGCGACCGCGCGCTGCATGGCCAACATGGTGGCGTGCAGGATATTCAGTTCGTCGATTTCTTCGACTTCGGCGCGAGCGATGCACCAGCTCAGGGCTTTTTCGCAGATTTCGTCGTAGAGCTTTTCGCGACGGGCTTCGGTGAGTTTCTTCGAGTCATTCAGGCCGAGGATCGGGCGGTTCGGATCGAGGATCACCGCCGCTGTCACCACCGCACCACAGAGCGGACCGCGACCCACCTCATCGACACCGGCAACCAACTCTTCGATTTCAGCGACCAAGGTGAAATCCAGCCCCATCTGCATATTCGTTTTACTCATTTTACTTGGCCGATCAGGTTCAGCACTGCGTCCGCAGCCTGGTTGGAGGCATCCAGACGCAGGGTCCGGTGAATCTCGTCAAAACCGCGGGTCTGCTCTTCCCCATCCTCGATCAGTGGCGACAAGGTCTGGGCCAGCGCTTCGACCGTGGCATCGTCCTGCAACAACTCGGGCACCAACAGACGTTGGGCCAACAGGTTCGGCAACGAAATGTAGGGGCTTTTCACCATGCGCTTGAGAATCCAGAACGTCAGCGGCGCCAGGCGATAGGCGACCACCATCGGTCGCTTGTACAGCAACGCTTCAAGCGTCGCGGTACCGGAGGCGATCAACACCGCATCACACGCTGCCAGGGCCAGATGAGATTGCCCGTCGAGCAGGGTCAGCGGCAGATCGCGACCGGCCAACAGTTCTTCGAGCTGTGCGCGACGTTGCGCACTGGCGCACGGCATGACAAACCGCACCCCCGGGCGCAACGCCCGCAGGCGTTGCGCCGTATCGAGAAACAATGAACCGAGCCGGCCAACTTCACCGCCACGGCTGCCTGGCATCAACGCCACCAGCGGCCCGTCAGGCAAGCCGAGTTCGGCCCGCGCAGCAGCGCGATCGGCCTGCAGTGGAATGGCATCGGCCAGGGTATGGCCGACGAAACGCACCGGCACGCCTTTCTCTTCGTAGAATCTGGCTTCGAACGGGAACAGCGTGAGCATCAGGTCGCAGCCTTCGCGAATCTTCAGCACGCGTTTCTGCCGCCAGGCCCAGACCGACGGGCTGACGTAGTGCACGGTCTTGATCCCGGCCTGGCGCAGTTTGAGTTCGATATTGAGGTTGAAGTCCGGCGCGTCGATACCAATGAATACATCGGGTTTCGCGTCGATCAGGTCGGCGACCAGCTTCTTGCGCCGAGCCAGCAACTCGCGCAACCGCCCCAGCACTTCCACCAGGCCCATGACGGACAGACGCTCCATCGGGAAATACGAGGTCAGGCCTTCAGCCTGCATCAACGGACCACCGACACCGATGAACTCGACCGCCGGGTGGCGAGCCTTGAGCGCGCGCATGAGACCCGCACCCAGAATGTCACCGGAAGCCTCACCCGCTACCAGCGCAATACGCAGATTGGCCATGGTTAGCGGGTGATGCCGCGGGTCGAAGACTGGATGGAGTCACGGAACACCGCTACTTCCGGGAACTGCGCAGAAGGCTCCGCCAGTTCGGCGAGCGCCTGCTCCACGGTCAGGCCCTGGCGGTACACCACCTTGTAGGCACGACGCAGCGCGTGGATCGCATCTTCGCTGAAGCCCCGACGGCGCATGCCCTCGAAGTTCATGCTCCGGGCTTCGGCAGGGTTGCCGAACACCGTGACATACGCAGGAACATCCTTGCCGATCGCTGTACCCATACCTGAAAAGCTGTGGGCGCCAATGTGGCAATACTGGTGAACCAGGGTAAAACCGGAAAGGATCGCCCAGTCTTCCACATGCACATGGCCCGCCAGTGCGGTGTTGTTCACCAGGATGCAATGGTTGCCGATAACGCTGTCGTGGCCTATGTGGGCATAGGCCATGATCAGGTTGTGGTCGCCCAGGGTCGTTTCCGAGCGGTCCTGGATGGTGCCACGGTGAATCGTCACGCCTTCACGGATGACGTTATGGTCACCGATCACCAGGCGGGTTTCCTCGCCCTTGTACTTCAGGTCGGGTGTGTCTTCGCCCACCGAGGAAAACTGGTAGATGCGATTGTGCTTACCGATTCGGGTCGGGCCCTTGAGAATCACGTGCGGCCCGATGACTGTCCCCTCGCCGATTTCCACACCTGCGCCGACGATCGACCACGGGCCGACCTCGACGCCGTCAGCCAGAACGGCTGTCGGATCGATGATTGCACGAGGGTCAATCAAACTCATAGCTTGCGTTCCGCACAGATGATTTCAGCCGAGCAGACAGGCTTGCCATCGACCGAAGCCTGGCACTCGAACTTCCAGATCTGACGCTTGCAGCTGATGAACTTGGCCTCAAGGATCAGCTGATCGCCCGGCAAAACCGGCTGGCGGAAGCGCAGCTTGTCGGACCCGACGAAGTAATAGAGCGTGCCGTCAGCCGGTTTCACGTCAAGCATTTTGAAACCAAGGATCCCGGCAGCCTGAGCCATTGCCTCGATGATCAGTACGCCCGGCATGATTGGATGCGCAGGGAAGTGACCATTGAAGAACGGTTCGTTGATGCTGACATTCTTGTAGGCGCGAATGCGCTTGCCTTCAACATCCAGCTCCACTACCCGGTCCACCAGCAGGAACGGGTAACGGTGAGGCAGGTATTCGCGAATCTCGTTGATGTCCATCATTTCGGGGGGAAGCCTATGTAAAGATTGGGAGCGCGCGACTGACACACGCCCCTCTAGCAAATCAAGCAGGCCGTCTAACGGCTGTGCACACTTGATATGGAAATGGTATCAGCCATCTGATGAAGCATTACCGTCAGGGGTCACTTCCCCTACACGCTTTTCCAGCTGTCGCAGGCGCCGCGCGATGTCATCGAGCTGACGGATGCGAGCCGCGCTTTTGCGCCATTCGGCTGCTGGCTGCATTGCCGTTCCGGAAGAATAGGAACCCTTTTCGGTAATCGAGTGGGTCACCATGGTCATCCCGGTGATGAAAACGTTGTCGCAAATTTCGATATGCCCCACCAGCCCTACACCGCCAGCGAGCATGCAATGCTTGCCGATTTTGGTGCTGCCGGAGATCCCGACGCAGGCGGCCATGGCGGTGTGATCACCGACCTGAACGTTGTGGGCGATCTGGATCTGGTTGTCGAGCTTCACACCATTACCGAGAACGGTATCGGCCAATGCGCCGCGGTCGATAGCGGTATTCACGCCAATCTCCACATCGTCACCGACCAACACACCACCGATCTGGGCGATTTTCTGCCAGACACCTTTCTCATTGGCGAAACCGAAACCTTCGCCGCCGAGCACGGCACCTGACTGAATGACCACACGCTTGCCGATACGCACGTCGTGGTACAGCGTGACCCGCGGGGCCAGCCAGCCGCCTTCGCCAATTTCGCAACGGGCACCGATGAAGCAATGCGCACCGATGGTCACACCCGCAGCAATACGTGCCGCGCTTTCGATCACCGCAAAGGCACCAATACTCGCAGCCGGGTCAACCACCGCGTCCTCGGCCACAACGGCTGTCGGGTGAATGCCGGCAGCCGCTTTCGGCTTTGGATCGAACAGGTGGGAAACGCGCGCGTAGGCCAGATACGGATCAGGCACCATCAGCGCATTACCGGCAAAACCTTCAGCATCAGCAGCCTTCAGTAACAGAGCTGCGGCCTGACTATCTGCCAGGTACTTACGGTATTGAGGGTTTGCGAGAAAGCTCAACTGAGCTGGGCCAGCCTCTTGCAAAGTGGCTAGCCCAGTAATTTCTTTCTCCGGGTCGCCACGTAGCGTGGCGCCGAGGAACTCGGCCAATTGGCCGAGCTTTATAATCGCTGTCATAGTTACTTCAGCTGATTCATGCGCTCGATAACCTGGCGAGTGATGTCGTACTGAGGCTTGACATCAATCACTGCGCCACGCTCGAAGACCAGGTCAAAAGCACCTTTCTTGATGACTTCTTCCACAGCGCTGTCCAGTTTCGGCTTGAGCTGCTTCAGCATTTCACGGTCGGCAACGGCTTTGGCTTCATTCAGTTCCTTGGACTGGAACTGGAAGTCACGGGCCTTTTGCTTGAATTCAAGCTCCAGACGCTCGCGCTCGCCCTGCTGCATTTTGTCGCCACCGGCCATCAGGCGGTCCTGAATGCCCTTGGCGCTGCTTTCCAGCGTCTTGAGCTTGGTCAGCTGAGGACCGAACTTCTTCTCGGCATCCACGGCGTATTTCTTGGCCGCATCGGACTCCAGCAGAGCCATCTGATAGTTCAGAACAGCAATTTTCATGTCGGCGAACGCCGGACCAGCGACCAGTACGCTGGCCAGGAGAACCAATTGAGTCAACTTACGCACGATGCACCCCTACAAAATTCATTGTCGTTATCTTGGGTCAGACGCTTAGAACGTCTGGCCGAGAGAGAATTGGAACACTTGAGTTTCAGCGTCATCCGGTTTCTTGACTGGCATGGCCAAGGCGAAACTCAGAGGACCCAGTGCGGTGACCCAGGTCACACCCACACCGACGGAACTGGCCATGTTGCTCAGACTGATATCGTTGCACTTGGTGTTGGACTTCGAGCCATCCGCGTTTGTGGTATCCGAGCAAGATGAATCGAACACGTTACCCACATCCCAGAATACCGAGGTCCGCAGGGAGCGTTGATCCTTGATGAACGGCAGCGGGAACAGAACCTCCACACCACCCTGGATCAGGACGTTACCACCGAACGGCAGCGGATCCTGGTCCGGGTCGACCGCTGTACCAGGGTTCTTGCCGGTACTTGGTGTACTGCGAGGCCCCAGGGTGCTGTCCTTGAAGCCACGAACCGAGTTGAAACCACCAGCATAGTAGTTTTCATAGAATGGCAAGCCATCCGTCGACCCGTAGCCATCGCCATAACCCAGCTCGGTGTGCAGGCGCATGGTGTAGTTCTCGCTCAATGGCTGGAACAACTGGCCACGGTAGTCGAGCTTGAAGAACGACAGGTCGCTGCCTGGAATCGTGGATTCCAGCACCAGGCTCTGGGAATGACCACGGGTAGCGAGCACACCCTTGTTCAGGGTGGACTCGGACCAACCGGCCGAAGCCTTGAAGTTCAGGTACTTGTCGCCTTCCTTGTTAACGAAGTCGAAGATCTCGTCAACGGTGTACACACCTGTCTTGATCTCGTCCTGCTGAGCCGTCAGGCCAAAGGTCAGACGCGAAGTCTCGCTGATCGGGTAGCCAACGCTCACGCCTGCACCCAGGCTGTCTACGGCGTAGCTGGCGATGTCAGTATCGAGCTCGTCATAGTCAGTCGTGCGGTAGAACGCGTTGTAACCCAGGCTCACGCCGTCGGCGGTCCAGTAGGGGTCGACAAAGCCGAAGTTATAGCGGGTCTGGTATTCGCTTTTGGTCAAGCCGACGCTGACCTTGTTACCGGTACCCAGGAAGTTGTTCTGGGTGATCGAACCACCGAGGATCAGACCGGCGCTCTGGGCGAAACCGACGCTGGCGGTAATCGAACCGGAGGCTTGTTCTTCAACGCTGTAGTTGACGTCCACCTGGTCATCGACACCCGGCACGGCCGGGGTCTCAACGTTGACTTCCTTGAAGAAGCCCAGACGTTCAAGACGGGTCTTGGATTGGTCGATCAGGTAAGTGGAAGCCCAGCCGCCTTCCATCTGACGCATTTCACGACGCAGCACTTCGTCTTCGGACTTGGTGTTGCCACGGAAGTTGATGCGGTTCACGTAGGCACGCTTGCCCGGATCGACCGCGAACAGGATGTCTACGGTGTGATCTTCGTCGTGCGGTTGAGGCACACCGTTGACGTTGGCGAAGGTGTAACCCTCGTTACCCAGGCGACGGGTGATCAGTTCGGAGGTGGTGGTCATCAGCTTGCGCGAGAACACCTGGCCTTTTTGCACCAGCAACAGGGACTTGATCTGGTCTTCAGGGACTTTCAGGTCACCGCTGAGCTTGACGTCACGAACGGTGTACTTCTCGCCTTCGTTGACGTTGACGGTGATGTAGACGTGTTTCTTGTCTGGCGTAATGGAGACCTGAGTCGAAGCGATATCCATGTTGATGTAGCCACGGTCCAGATAGTAGGAACGCAGGCGCTCCAGGTCACCGGACAGCTTTTCACGGGCGTACTTGTCGTCGTTCTTGAAGAACGACAACCAGTTGGTGGTCTTGAGTTCGAACAGGTCGATCAGGTCTTCGTCAGGGAAGACCGTGTTGCCCACCACGTTGATGTGCTGGATAGCCGCAACGGTGCCTTCGTTGATGTTGACCTTCAGGCCGACGCGGTTACGCGGCTGCGGCACCACTTCGGTGTCGACGGTAGCCGAGTAGCGACCCTGGGCGACGTACTGACGTTGCAGCTCGTTACGCACACCTTCGAGGGTGGCACGCTGGAAGATCTCGCCTTCGGCCAGACCGGATTGCTTGAGGCCTTTCATCAGGTCTTCGGTAGAGATCGCCTTGTTGCCTTCGATCTCGATACTGGCGACCGACGGGCGCTCGACTACCGTGATGACCAGGACGTTGCCATCGCGGCCCAGCTGGATATCTTGAAAGAAACCGGTTTTGAACAACGCACGAGTGGATTCCACCAGGCGACGATCATCCGCCTGTTCACCGACGTTCAACGGCAAAGCACCAAAGACGCTACCCGCGGAGACCCGCTGGAGGCCATTGACGCGAATATCAGAGATAGTGAAGGACTCGGCGTGAACTTCGGCGATCATCAATACGGTGAGAACCGCAGTTAGCAGCAGACGTTTCATGAAGTCCTTTCTTATTCCAACTGGCAATAAACAAACTGCCGCAAAATGCGGCAGATTCGCAATTCAGCGAAGCGTTACAGTCGACCCAGATCATTAACCAGAGCAAGCAACATCACCCCGATCACCAAACTGATACCGATCTGTATCCCCCAACCTTGCACCCGATCTGACAAGGGACGACCACGCACCCACTCGATCAGATAAAACAACAAATGCCCCCCATCCAGTACCGGAATGGGCAACAAATTCAGAACGCCCAAGCTAATACTCAGATAAGCAAGGAAATTCAGGAAATCAGCAACACCCGACTGGGCCGAAGCGCCCGCCACTTTAGCAATGGTTATCGGTCCACTCAAGTTTTTTACCGAGAGCTCGCCGAACAACATTTTCTTCAGTGAATCGAGGGTCAGCACGCTCATGGTCCAGGTGCGTCGAGCCCCCTCGCCAATTGCTGCCAATGGCCCGTAGCTGACCTCGCGGATCATCTCCGGCGGCCAGTCGATCGCTTTCACCCCTGCCCCCAAATAACCGCTGGGTGACTTGCTCTCGCCGCGAGCGGCAAGTGTTACCGGGACGTCGATCTGAGCACCGTCGCGCTCAACCCGCAGCATGATTTTGGTATCAGGATGCATACGGACGGTATCGACAACCTGCTGCCAGTCATCGAGCGTACGACCATCGAGCGCGAGCAAGCGGTCACCGGTCTTCAGGCCGGCAGCCTTGGCCGGCCCCTTTGGATCGAGCTCGGCCAGGACAGGCGGCAATGCCGGACGCCATGGACGAATCCCCAAAGAATGGATAGGGTCGGGCTCGTCAGCCCCTTTGAGCCACTTGTCCAGCACAAGTTCACGAGGAGAGTCGGCCGTGGAACCCTGTTCGCGCACCACTACCTGCAACGAACCGCTTTCGCCCAGGCGACGCACCAGCTGCAGGTTCACCGCCGCCCAGCCGGAAGTCGCCTCACCATCAATGGCCACGATTTCCTGGCCGGGGCTCAAACCTGCCTTGGCCGCAATACTCCCGGACTCGACAGCGCCGATGACCGGACGCACCTGCTCGCTGCCGAGCATTGCCAATACCCAGAAGAACGTAAATGCCAGCAGGAAGTTGGCAATCGGCCCCGCCGCTACGATGGCAATGCGCTGACGAACGGATTTACGATTGAAGGATTGATCAAGCTGATCGAGCGGTACTTCACCTTCGCGCTCGTCGAGCATTTTGACGTAGCCGCCCAACGGGATGGCGGCGACGACAAATTCGGTGCCCTGCTTGTCGTGCCACCGCAGCAAAGGCATGCCGAAGCCTACGGAGAAACGCAGCACTTTGACCCCACAGCGACGCGCGACCCAAAAATGGCCGAACTCGTGGAAGGTAACCAGCACACCCAGAGCGACCAGGGTGCCGACAATCATATAGAGCGCGCTCATCTACTTTCTCCGCATTCCTATCCGCTGCTGCCTGGGCCAACTATCCGCAGCATTTACCGCCCGTGACGGCTCAACCATTGTCCGGCCAGCAATCGGGCCTTCGCGTCTGCCGTGAACACTGCATCGAGATCATCCACCGCCACTACGGGCTCCAGATTCAGTACTTCCTCGATGATACTCGCGATTTCCGGGTAACGAACCCGTTCGTCGAGAAATGCCGCTACCGCCACTTCGTTCGCCGCATTGAGCATGGCTGGCGCGCTGTTACCCGCTTCGGCCGCCTGACGAGCCAGACGCAGGCACGGGAAACGTTTTTCATCGGGCGCCTGGAAGTCCAACCGCGCAATGGCAAACAGGTCCAGCGGCGCCACGCCCGAGTCAATCCGCTCCGGCCAGGCCAGGGCATTGGCGATGGGCGTGCGCATGTCCGGATTACCGAGCTGTGCCAGAACAGAACCATCAACGTAATCGACCAGCGAATGGATCACACTTTGCGGGTGAATCACCACCTCGACCTGCGAAGGCTTGGCATCGAACAGCCAGCAGGCTTCGATCAACTCAAGCCCCTTGTTCATCATGCTGGCCGAGTCAACGGAGATTTTTCGCCCCATGGACCAGTTCGGATGAGCACACGCCTGATCGGGAGAAACATTCGCCAGCTCCGCCATGGGCGTCTGTCGAAACGGACCGCCGGAAGCCGTCAGCAGAATCCGACGTACGCCAACCACCTCAAGGCCACGGGCATAATCGAGCGGCATGCACTGGAAAATGGCGTTGTGCTCGCTATCGATCGGCAGCAACACCGAACCGCTCTTGCGCACGGCCTGCATGAACAGCGCGCCGGACATGACCAGCGCCTCTTTATTGGCCAGCAGAATTTTCTTGCCGGTCTCCACCGCCGCCAGTGTCGGGCGCAAACCCGCCGCACCGACGATGGCCGCCATGACCGTATCGACTTCCGGATCGGAAGCGACCTGACACAAACCTTCCTCACCCACCAGAACACGGGTCGAGAGACCCGCCGCGCGCAAATCATCTTGCAGGGTGCGGGCAGCTGCGATCTCAGGCACCACGGCAAATCGCGGGACATGGCGCACGCAGAGCGCCAGCAATTCACTCAAGCGGCTGAAGCCAGTCAAGGCAAAGACCTGATATCGATCAGGGTGACGAGCGATGACGTCGAGCGTGCTCAGGCCAATCGAGCCGGTCGCCCCCAGAACGGTAATCTGTTGTGGGCGGCTCATGGTGCAGCCATCCACAGCAGCACCGCAAACACCGGAATCGCTGCCGTCAGGCTGTCGATACGATCCAGCACACCGCCGTGACCCGGAAGCAGATTACTGCTGTCCTTGATCCCGGACTGACGCTTGAACATGCTTTCAGTGAGATCACCCACCACCGAAATGAACACGATCAGCGCGGCACCGATCAACCCTTTGAGCAGCTCGGCCACCGTCCAGTCGCGTACCAGACCAACGATTGTGGTAATCACCAGGCTCAGCGCCAGACCACCGTACACGCCCTCCCAGCTTTTGCCCGGACTGACCTGTGGTGCGAGCTTGCGTTTGCCGAAAGCGCGACCGGAGAAGTAGGCGCCAATATCGGCACCCCACACCAACACCATCACCGCCATGATCAGCCAGTTACCCAGCGGGTATTGCTTGATCTGCACCAGACCTTGCCAGGCCGGCAGCAGAATCAACAGGCCGATCACCAACTTGGTCGCCGCACTGGACCATTGCTCGCTCGAGCGCGGATAGGTCAGCACCAGATACGTCGCCACTGCCCACCACAGCACTGAAGCACCCAATACCCAAGGCGCGAGGCCGGGCAGGATGTACATGAGGAACAGCACCAGAGCGACCACAGCGGCATAGCCAACGCGGTACGCTTGAGCGGCAAAACCCGCCAGACGCGCCCATTCCCAGGCACCAAGGGTCACGACCAGCCCGATGAACAGTGCAAAACCGGAACCTTCAAGCAGAAAGAATCCGCACAAGGCAATCGGCAGCAGGATCAGTGCGGTGATGATTCGTTGTTTAAGCATTAAACCCGGGCTCCAGCCTCGACCTGCTCGCTCGTTTTACCGAAGCGGCGCTGGCGGGAAGCGAAATCGGCCAGCGCATTGCGCATGGCATCGTGTTTGAAGTCCGGCCAGAACAGGTCGGAGAAATACAACTCGGCATAGGCCAGTTGCCAGAGCAGGAAGTTGCTGATGCGGTGCTCGCCACCGGTGCGGATGCACAGGTCCGGCAACGGCAGATCGCCCGTGACCAGGCAGGTCTGCAGCAGATCAGGCGTGATGTCTTCCGGACGCAAGTGCCCGGCCTGAACTTCTCGCGCCAGTCGTTGCGCAGCTTGCGCGATATCCCACTGACCGCCGTAATTGGCGGCGATCTGCAGGACAAAACGATTGGCACCAACCGTCATGGCCTCGGCTTCACGCATGGCAGCCTGCAGCTCTGGATGAAAACGCGAGCGGTCACCAATGATGCGCAGGCTGATGTTGTTGTCGTTGAGGCGCTTGGCCTCACGACGCAGCGCCTTGAAGAACAGATCCATCAAAGCGCTGACCTCATCGGCCGGACGTTGCCAGTTCTCGCTGGAGAAGGCGAACAGGGTCAGCACTTCGACCTTGGCCTCGGCGCAGACTTCAATGACTGCACGTACCGCATCCACGCCCGCTTTATGCCCGGCGACACCTGGCATAAAGCGTTTTTTCGCCCAGCGATTGTTACCATCCATGATGATCGCGACATGGCGCGGCACCGCGGACGGTGCAGTCTGCTTAGTCTTTTCCATGAAAACGCGACCCTTATACGGCCATCAGGTCTTTTTCTTTCTCTGCCAGCTTCGCGTCGATTTCAGCCACGAATTTCTTGGTCAGGTCGTCGATCTCGCCAGTGGCGCGACGCTCTTCGTCTTCACTGATCTCTTTTTCTTTGACCAGGTCTTTCAACGAGCTGTTGGCATCGCGACGGATGTTGCGCACGGCAACACGAGCGTCTTCAGCCACGTCACGGGCCTGCTTGGTGAAACCGCGGCGGGTTTCTTCGGTCAGGGCCGGCATGCTGATCAGCAGCAGCTCGCCGAGGTTGGTCGGGTTCAAGTTCAGACCTGCACTGCCGATAGCCTTGTCGACTGCGCCGAGCATGTTGCGCTCGAAGGCAACGACTTGCAGGGTGCGGGCGTCCTTGACGGTGATGTTGGCCACTTGCTTGATCGGGGTGTCAGCGCCGTAGTACGGCACCATCACGCCTTCCAGGATGCTCGGGTGCGCCTGGCCGGTACGGATGCGGCCGAAGTTGTGCGACAGGGACTCCACAGACTTCTGCATGCGCTCTTTAGCGTCTTTCTTGATTTCGTTGATCATTGTTCGCCTTCCTCGATCAGGGTCCCTTCAGCGCCGCCGTGTACGATATTCAGCAGGGCGCCGGGCTTGTTCATGTTAAATACGCGTAGTGGCATCTTGTGGTCGCGGCACAGGCAAATGGCCGTCAGATCCATCACACCCAGCTTGCGATCCAGCACTTCATCATAAGTCAGATGATCGAACTTCTCGGCATGCGGGTCTTTGAACGGGTCAGCGGTGTAGACACCATCGACCTTGGTCGCCTTGAGCACGACATCGGCATCGATTTCGATTGCACGCAGGCAGGCTGCCGAATCCGTCGTAAAGAACGGGTTGCCGGTACCGGCCGCGAAAATCACCACGTCCTTGGAATTCAGGTGACGCATGGCCTTGCGACGATCGTAGTGATCGGTCACGCCAACCATGGAAATAGCGGACATCACGATGGCCGAGATGTTGGCGCGCTCAAGGGCGTCGCGCATCGCCAGGGCGTTCATCACAGTGGCCAGCATGCCCATGTGGTCGCCGGTGACCCGGTCCATGCCAGCCTTGCTCAGCGCTTCACCGCGGAACAGGTTGCCACCACCGATAACCAGACCAACCTGAACGCCGATGCCGACCAGCTGGCCAACTTCCAATGCCATGCGATCCAGAACTTTCGGATCGATCCCGAACTCTTCCGAGCCCATCAGGGCCTCGCCGCTAAGCTTGAGTAGAATGCGTTTATAGCGAGCCTGATAACCACTGCCCTGCTGAGCCATTGCGAATCTCTCCTGCGGCGTATTTTAAAAAAAATTCTTTGCGAGCTGTTTTACAGCTGACGCTCACTCTAGCTTGGCACTGCTTCAGCGCCATCGGAACATGGCTTTGTAAGCCAGTTCCAAAGGGAAACCAAATAAAAATTGATACCCCATCTGAAAAGAGGCTGCGCGCGTGAGCGGGCAGCCTCTTCTGGGCGACAGTTAAAAAACCGTCTTATTGCTTGGCGGCAGCCAGCTGAGCAGCAACTTCTTCTGCGAAGTTGTCCACTGGCTTCTCGATGCCTTCGCCTACTTTGAAGTAAGTGAAGGAAACGATTTCAGCGCCGGCTTTCTTGGCCAGGGCACCAACGGTGACTTCCGGGTTCATCACGAAAGCTTGCTCTACCAGGCTGGCTTCAGCCAGGAACTTGGTGATACGGCCGGCGATCATCTTCTCGACGATTTCAGCTGGCTTGCCTTTCATCTTGTCTTCGTTCAGGGTCAGGAAAACGCCCTTCTCGCGCTCGATGGCTTCTGGCGAAACCTGCGATGGCAGCAGGAACTCAGGGTTGCTCGCCGCCACGTGCATGGCGATCTCTTTGGCCAGCTGAACATCGCCGCCCTTGAGAACAACAGCAACTCCGATCTTGTTGCCGTGCAGGTAGGTGCCGACAACGTCGCCCTCTACGCGTACCAGGCGACGAATGTTGACGTTCTCGCCTACTTTGGCGACCAGAGCTTCACGAGCCGATTCCTGAGCGGCGATCAGCGGAGCTGCGTCGGTCAGTTTTTCGTCGAAGGCTTTTTCTACGCAGGCAGCAACGAAGTTCTTGAAGTCGTCTTGCAGGGCCAGGAAGTCGGTCTGCGAGTTAACTTCCAGCAGCACGGCTGCCTTGTCGTCAGCCTTGATGGCGATAGCGCCTTCAGCGGCAACGTTGCCGGCTTTCTTGGCAGCCTTGATGGCGCCCGAAGCACGCATGTCATCAATGGCTTTCTCGATGTCGCCGCCAGCCTTGGTCAAGGCCTTTTTGCAGTCCATCATGCCTTCGCCAGTACGCTCGCGCAGTTCTTTGACCAACGCTGCAGTAATCTCTGCCATTTCAAAATCCTCTTGGATAGGTTTTCAACCATTCCACCCGATCGAACGGGCGATCAATTCTTCCCGAACCACCCTTGTTAGCTGCCGCACGTTACAGATAGAGCAGTGGGCGCCGACAAATGGTTTTCGAGGTGGCAAAAAGGGGGCCAAGCCCCCTTTTTGCTTACTGAGTCAACGCCAAGGCGTCAATTACTCAGCTGCTGCTACCGGAGCTTCTTCAACGAAAACTTCGGTGCCGCCGGCAACATTGTTGCGACCGCGGATGACAGCGTCAGCCATCGAACCCATGTACAGCTGGATAGCGCGGATTGCGTCATCGTTGCCTGGGATGATGTAGTCAACGCCTTCCGGGCTGCTGTTGGTATCGACTACGCCGATAACCGGGATGCCCAGCTTGTTGGCTTCGGTGATCGCGATGCGCTCGTGATCAACGTCGATAACGAACAGAGCGTCTGGCAGACCGCCCATGTCCTTGATACCACCCAGGGAACGATCCAGCTTTTCCAGGTCACGAGTGCGCATCAGCGCTTCTTTCTTGGTCAGCTTGGCGAAAGTACCGTCTTCGGCTTGTACTTCAAGGTCACGCAGACGCTTGATGGAAGCACGGATGGTCTTGAAGTTGGTCAGCATGCCGCCCAACCAGCGGTGATCGACGTACGGCGAACCGCAACGTGCTGCTTCTTCAGCAACGATCTTGCCAGCGGAACGCTTGGTGCCGACGAACAGAATCTTGTTTTTGCCCTGGGCCAGACGTTCTACGAAAGTCAGAGCTTCGTTGAACATTGGCAGGGTTTTTTCAAGGTTGATGATGTGGATCTTGTTACGCGCACCGAAAATGTACTTGCCCATTTTCGGGTTCCAGTAACGGGTCTGGTGACCGAAGTGCACACCGGCCTTCAGCATATCGCGCATGTTGACTTGGGACATGATAGTTCCTTAATAAGTCGGGTTTGGCCTCCACGTATCCCAATGACCAACCAGCAGCATCAGCTGAAGGCACCCAGGTCATCGTGTCGACACGTGTGTGGATTTAAGCTTCCCGAGACATCCCCGGAAAGCGGCGCATTTTATATCACAAGACAGGGCAAAACGGAACCCGGATTCTGAAATCCTGGCGAGCGTTTTGTTCCACCCCTTGGAATCCGCCAAGAATGCACCATTCTATAGAGAGAAGCGATGCACACAGCCGCAGATTTGCGCTGATCGTCTGGTAGAATCGTATTTTTCAGGGCCGCGAAGTTCGATCGCGCATTGCCCCCTCCGTCTAGAAAGCGCCGCCTGGCGCAGAGAGAGCCTGTATGACCGTCACCCTCAAAACCCCCGAGGATATCGCCAAAATGCGTATCGCCGGCAAACTGGCCGCCGATGTGCTGGAAATGATTGCCGAATACGTCAAGCCGGGCGTTACCACCGATCAACTGAACCAGATCTGCCACGACTACATCGTCAATGAGCAGAAAGCCATCCCTGCCCCGCTCAATTACAAGGGCTATCCAAAGTCGATCTGCACGTCGATCAACCATGTGGTCTGCCATGGCATTCCAAACGACAAGCCGCTCAAAGATGGCGACACCCTGAACATCGACGTCACCGTCATCAAGGACGGTTTCCACGGTGACACCAGCCGGATGTTCCACGTCGGCAACGTACCGGTCTGGGCCGAGCGCCTGTCCCAGGTGACCCAGGAATGCATGTACAAGGCGATCGAGATCGTCAAACCCGGCTGCCGCTTGGGCGACATCGGCGAAATTATCCAGAAGCATGCGGAAAAGAACGGCTTCTCGGTGGTTCGCGAATTCTGCGGCCATGGTATCGGCAAGGTATTCCACGAAGAACCGCAGATCCTGCACTACGGCCGCGCTGGCACCGGCATGGAACTCAAGGCCGGCATGACCTTCACCATCGAGCCGATGATCAACCAGGGCCGCGCCGACACCAAGGTACTGGGCGACGGCTGGACCGCGATCACCAAGGACCGCAAGCTCTCGGCACAGTGGGAACACACCCTGCTGGTGACCGAAACCGGTTACGAGATCTTCACCCTGCGCAGTGATGACACCATCCCTCGCGTTTCGGCCTGATCCCGCTACCGTACATCGCCTATAGAAAGGAAAGCCAATCGATGCCGCAGGTGGATCCCGAACTCTTCGACCGCGGCCAGTTCCAGGCTGAACTGGCCCTGAAGGCAAGCCCGATCGCGGCCTTCAAGAAGGCGATCCGCCAGGCCCGCGAAGTGCTCGACACGCGTTTTCGCAATGGCCGGGACATTCGCCGGCTGATCGAGGATCGCGCCTGGTTCGTCGATAACATCCTGCAAAAGGCCTGGGAGCAGTTCAGCTGGAGCGAGGACGCCGACATCGCGCTGGTCGCGGTCGGCGGCTACGGCCGTGGCGAATTGCACCCTTATTCCGATATCGACTTGCTGATCCTTCTGGACAGCGCCGACCACGAGGTTTTCCGCGATTCCATCGAGCGTTTTCTGACGCTGTTGTGGGACATCGGCCTGGAGGTCGGCCAGAGCGTTCGCTCGGTCGACGAATGCGCCGTCGAGGCCCGCGCCGACCTGACGGTCGTCACCAACCTGATGGAAAGCCGCACCATCGCCGGCCCCGAGCGTTTGCGCCAACGCATGCTGGACGTCACCAGCACCGGGCATATGTGGCCGAGCAAGGACTTCTTCCTGGCCAAGCATGCCGAACAAAAGGCTCGCCACCACAAGTACAACGACACCGAATACAACCTGGAACCCAACGTCAAAGGCTCACCCGGCGGCCTGCGGGATATCCAGACGATTCTGTGGGTGGCCCGTCGCGAGTACGGCACCCTGAACCTGCGGGCACTGGCAGGCGAAGGATTCCTGGTAGAGAGCGAAAACGCCCTGCTCGCCTCCTCCCAGGAGTTCCTGTGGAAGGTTCGCTATGCCCTGCACATGCTGGCCGGCCGCGCCGAAGACCGCCTGCTGTTCGATCACCAGCGCACCATTGCCGGGCTGCTGGGCTTCAAAGGCGACGACGCCAAGCAAGCCATCGAAAACTTCATGCAACAGTATTATCGGGTGGTCATGAGCATCGCCCAACTCAGCGACCTGATCATCCAGCACTTCGAGGAAGTCATCCTCGCACCGGAAGACGAAGCGCCACCGCAGCCGATCAACTCGCGTTTCCAGTTGCATGACGGCTACATCGAGGCACGCAACGACAACGTCTTTCGCCGCACGCCGTTCGCCATGCTCGAAATCTTCGTGCTGATGGCCCAGCAGCCCGAAATCAAGGGTGTGCGCGCCGACACCATTCGCCTGCTGCGGGAACACCGCCACCTGATCGACGACGACTTCCGCAACGATATTCGCAACACCAGCCTGTTTATCGAATTGTTCAAATGCAAGATCGGCATCCACCGCAACCTGCGGCGAATGAACCGTTACGGCATCCTTGGGCGTTATCTGCCCGAATTCGGCTTTATCGTCGGGCAGATGCAACACGACCTGTTCCACATCTATACGGTCGATGCCCACACCCTGAACCTGATCAAACACCTGCGTAAGTTGCAGTACACCCAGGTGTCGGAAAAATTCCCGCTGGCCAGCAAAGTCATGGGCAAGCTGCCCAAGCCCGAGCTGATCTACATGGCCGGCCTGTACCACGACATCGGCAAAGGCCGGCATGGCGATCACTCGGACATCGGTGCCGTGGATGCCGAGGCCTTTTGCCAGCGTCATCAACTGCCCACGTGGGACAGTCGCCTGATCGTGTGGCTGGTGCAAAACCACCTGGTGATGTCGACCACCGCCCAGCGCAAGGATTTGTCCGACCCGCAGGTGATCCACGATTTCGCCCAGATCGTTGGCGACGAAACCCGCCTCGACTACCTGTATGTGCTGACTGTCGCAGACATCAACGCCACCAACCCGACCCTGTGGAACTCCTGGCGCGCCAGCCTGCTGCGCCAGCTCTACACCGAGACCAAGCGCGCCTTGCGCCGTGGCCTGGAGAACCCGGTGGATCGCGAAGAGCAGATCCGCCAGACCCAGAGCGCCGCCCTGGATATCCTGGTGCGCGGCGGCACCGACCCGGACGATGTCGAGCAATTGTGGGCGCAGTTGGGTGATGACTATTTCCTGCGCCACACCGCCGGCGACGTGGCCTGGCACAGCGACGCGATACTCCAGCAACCGGCCGACGGCGGACCACTGGTGCTGATCAAGGAAACCACCCAGCGCGAGTTCGAAGGTGGCACGCAGATCTTCATTTATGCCCCGGACCAGCACGACTTCTTTGCCGTGACCGTGGCAACGATGGACCAGCTCAACCTGAACATTCACGACGCCCGGGTCATCACCTCCAGCAGCCAGTTCACCCTCGACACCTATATCGTGCTCGACACCGACGGCGACTCGATTGGCGATAATCCGGCGCGGGTCAAACAGATCCGCGAGGGTCTGACCGAAGCCCTGCGTAACCCGGACAACTACCCGACCATCATCCAGCGCCGGGTGCCACGTCAGCTCAAGCATTTCGCCTTTGCACCACAAGTGACGATCCACAACGACGCCCAACGCCCGGTGACGGTGCTGGAACTCACCGCGCCCGACCGCCCGGGCCTGCTGGCGCGGATCGGCACGATCTTCCTGGAGTTCGATCTGTCGTTGCAGAACGCCAAGATCGCCACCCTCGGCGAACGCGTGGAAGACGTGTTCTTCATCACCGACGCCAACAATCAGCCGTTGTCCGACCCGTTGCTGTGCAGCCGCCTGCAGGATGCGATCGTCGAACAACTGAGCGTCAACCAGGAACCTGATATCAAACTGTCGCGCATCAGCATCTGACTTAACAACGGCCCGCCTTTTGTAGGAGCGAGCTTGCTCGCGATGAACTCAAATACGCCGCGTTATTCTGGCAAGAACGCGTTATCGTTGACGACCATCGCGAGCAAGCTCGCTCCTACAGGGACCAGCGCCGCTCCAACACCGAACGAGATTTATCGATGAACAACGCTCTGTCCCAGCTCCAGCCCTACCCGTTCGAGAAACTCCGCGCTCTGCTCGGCAGCGTGACGCCCAATCCGGACAAGCGTCCGATCGCGCTGTCCATCGGCGAGCCGAAACACCGTTCGCCAAGCTTTGTCGCCGAGGCCCTGGCCAGCAATCTGGAAAAAATGGCTGTGTACCCGACCACACTCGGTATCCCGGAGCTGCGTGAAGCCATCGCGGCATGGTGCGAGCGTCGCTTCGATGTGCCCAAGGGCTGGATCGACCCGGCGCGCAACGTGCTGCCGGTCAACGGTACCCGCGAAGCGCTGTTCGCCTTCACCCAGACCGTAGTCAACCGTGGCGATGACGCGCTGGTGGTCAGCCCGAACCCCTTCTACCAGATCTACGAAGGCGCGGCGTTCCTCGCCGGGGCCAAGCCGCATTACCTGCCATGCCTGGACGAAAACGGCTTCAACCCGGATTTCGACGCCGTATCTCCGGACATCTGGCAACGCTGCCAGATCCTGTTCCTGTGCTCGCCTGGCAATCCGACCGGCGCCCTGATCCCGGTCGAGACCCTGAAAAAGCTGATTGCCCTGGCCGACGAATACGACTTCGTGATTGCCGCCGATGAGTGCTACAGCGAGCTGTACTTCGACGAACAAACGCCGCCGCCAGGCCTGCTCAGCGCTTGCGCGGAACTGGGTCGCAAGGACTTCAAGCGTTGCGTGGTGTTCCACAGCCTGTCCAAGCGTTCGAACCTGCCAGGCCTGCGCTCGGGCTTTGTGGCCGGTGATGCCGACGTCCTCAAGGGCTTCCTGCTCTATCGCACCTACCATGGCTGTGCGATGCCGGTTCAAACCCAACTGGCCAGCGTTGCCGCGTGGAATGACGAAGTGCACGTGCGCGCCAACCGGGCGCTGTATCGCGAGAAGTTCGATGCGGTGCTGGAAATCCTCAGCCCGGTGCTGGACGTACAGCGTCCGGATGGCAGTTTCTACCTGTGGCCGAATGTCGCCGGTGACGACGCTGCGTTCTGCCGAGACCTGTTCGAGCAGGAGCACGTGACCGTGGTGCCGGGTTCTTACCTGTCGCGGGACGTCGATGGCGTCAATCCGGGGGCCGGGCGTGTGCGCATGGCGCTGGTTGCGCCGCTGGCAGAGTGTGTTGAAGCAGCCGAGCGGATTCGCGATTTCATCCAGCGCCGCAAATAACCCCCCACGGGGGGCAGGTGTTACTTCACCTGACCGAGTTTGGCCTCGCTCAGATCCAGTTCCCCCAACACCTCACGCAACACGTCATCACCAATCTGGTGATGACGACTGAGGCTGTACAACTCCAGGCGCTGCGCCCGTAGCGCCTTCAAGCGCAAACGCCGTTCCAGCAAGTCCATCTGAAACGCCAGGGCTTGCGCCTCAGCGGAGTCGTTGAACACCTCCAACTGATGTCGGTACTCGGACATGATCCGCGCCTTGAGCTCGACGGCCAGTGCGGACTGGGCGGCGTCCTGTGGATTGACCTCTTCTGTCTCAAGCGCATGAATGGCCGCCTCGGCGGTCTTGCGCCAGGCGTCGCGCACTTCGTTGCGCCGCTTGTCGTCCGGACTGGCTTCGATGCCACGCAACAACAGTGGCAGCGCGATGCAGGCCGCAATCAACGACAGCAGAATCACCCCGGCGGCGATGAAAATCAGCAGGTCGCGCTCGGGAAATGCGCTCCCTCCCATGAGCATCGGCACCGACATCACACCCGCCAGCGTCACGGCCCCGCGCACGCCGCCCACGGTCAGCAACCAACAGGATCGCGCCGTCGGCACCCGGGTCACTTCACCCTTGCCGCGCAATCGCCGCAGCAGTACCGACAATCGCCAGATGCTTTGCACCCAGACGAACCGCAAAACCAGCAGCACCAGGAAAATCGCCACCACGTCGAGCCCGCGATACAACAACGTCGGCCATAACGAAGTTTCGTGACTGGCCACCGCCTTGATGATGTCCGGCAACTGCAAACCCAACAGCAGGAAGATCAAACCGTTGAACGCGAACTCCAGCAGCGACCAGACACTTCGGTTGAGCAAGCGCGTGTTGGTCTGGCGCGGCAACAGGTCGAGCCAGCTCTGCATCATTCCCGCCGCCACCGCCGAGAGGATGCCCGACACTTCCATGCGCTCGGCCAGCACGTAGGCCGCAAACGGCAGCAGCAACATGAACACCACATGCGTCGCCGGATCATCCCAGCCCCGCTCGATCATCCACGCTCGCAGACGGCCGACCAGCCAACTCAAGGCCACCCCGACCGCCAGGCCACCGACAGCGACCAGCACGAACGTCAGGCTGGCATTGGCCAGCGAGAACACACCGGTCACCGCCGCCACCAGGGCAAACTTGAATGTCACCAGGCCCGAGGCGTCGTTCATCAGCGCCTCGCCCTGCAAGATGTGCATCAAGGGGGTCGGCAGTCTGTTGCGGGAAATGGCCGACACCGCCACCGCATCCGTCGGTGACAGCACCGCCGCCAGGGCGAACGCCACCGGCAACGGCACACCGGGCAGCAACCAGTGAATGAAATACCCGGCGCCGACCACGGTGAACAGCACCAGGCCCACTGCCAGGGTCAGGGTCAGGATCGGGCCGCGCAAGTGCCAGAATTCGCGCTTGGGCATGCGCCAGCCGTCGGAGAACAACAGTGGTGGCAGGAACAGAAACAGGAACAGTTCGGGATCGAGGGCTACATGGAGGCCGAGCGTCGGCCAGGCGAGCAAGGCCCCAGCGGCAATCTGCACCAACGGCAACGGCAGCGGAACCACCCGTCCGATCAGGCGCGAAACGCCAACCAGCATCAACAGGATCAGGACGGTATAAGCGGTTTGCATAAAGCGTGGTTCCCGGACGATCAACAGCATTGAAGTGCCATATTAGCCGCTTAGACTTCGGGCGACCCTTGCACCTATGTCGCACGCAGGTCACCGAAGCACCGTATTCCCGCAGGATTTGCGCTTCCATGGCATAATCCGTCACCTTTTATTTACGGCACCTGCAAAGGGGGCAATTCCTTGACCGTTTCAAGCAAAACGTTGCACCTTTTCGGCATCAAAGCCTGCGACACCATGAAAAAGGCGCGCACCTGGCTCGATGAACACGCTGTCAGCTATGACTTTCATGATTACAAGGCGGTCGGTATCGACCGTGAACACCTGACCCAATGGTGCAACGAGCACGGCTGGGAAGTGGTGTTGAACCGTGCAGGCACGACCTTTCGCAAGCTCGACGACGAACGCAAAGCCGATCTCGACCAGACGAAAGCCATCGAACTGATGCTCGCACAACCCTCGATGATCAAGCGTCCGGTGCTTGATCTCGGTGACCGAACCCTGATTGGCTTCAAGCCAGATATCTACGCGGCCGCGCTCAAGTAAGCAGCCCGTTTCAATTTGCTAGAGGTATCAACATGTCTACTACCCTGTTCAGCCTGGCCTTTGGTGTCGGCACTCAAAACCGTCAAGGCGCATGGCTGGAAGTGTTCTACGCCCAGCCACTGCTCAACCCGCCCGCCGAACTGGTCGCCGCCATTGCGCCGATCCTCGGTTACAGCGAAGGCAACCAGGCCATCACCTTCACCACCGCGCAGGCCGCGCAACTGGCTGAAGCCGTGAAAGGCATCGACGCGGTACAAGGCAAACTGCTGACCCGCCTGGCCGAGAGCCACAAGCCGCTGGTTGCCACCTTGCTGGCCGAAGACGCCCAGCTGTCGTCCACCCCTGAGGCCTACCTCAAGCTGCACCTGCTGAGCCATCGCCTGGTCAAGCCACACGGCCTGAACCTGGCCGGGATCTTCCCGCTGCTGCCGAACGTGGCCTGGACCAGCCAGGGCGCTGTCGACCTGAGCGAACTGGCCGAACTGCAACTCGAAGCCCGCCTGCGCGGCGAACTGCTGGAAGTGTTCTCGGTGGACAAGTTCCCGAAAATGACCGACTACGTGGTTCCGGCCGGCGTGCGTATCGCTGACGCCGCGCGTCTGCGCCTGGGCGCTTACGTGGGCGAAGGCACCACCGTGATGCACGAAGGTTTCATCAACTTCAACGCCGGCACCGAAGGCCCGGGCATGATCGAAGGCCGCGTATCCGCTGGCGTATTCGTCGGCAAGGGTTCGGACCTGGGCGGCGGCTGCTCGACCATGGGCACCCTGTCGGGCGGCGGCAACATCGTGATCAAGGTCGGCGAAGGCTGCCTGATCGGCGCCAACGCCGGTATCGGTATCCCGTTGGGCGACCGCAACACCGTCGAGTCGGGCCTGTACGTGACCGCTGGTACCAAAGTCGCGCTGCTGGACGAGAACAATCAACTGGTCAAAGTGGTCAAGGCCCGTGAACTGGCCGGCCAGCCAGACCTGCTGTTCCGTCGCAATTCGGAGACCGGTGCCGTGGAATGCAAAACCCACAAATCGGCCATCGAGCTGAACGAAGCGCTGCACGCTCACAACTAAGCCACACGATCCCTGTTCCTGTAGGAGCGAGCCTGCTCGCGATGGACGTCAACGATAACGCGGGGCATCAGACAGCCCGTGTCGTCCAAGCGATCATCGCGAGCCAGCTCGCTCCCACAGGGATCAAGTGCATAGGCCGAACAGCATGATGATTCTCTCCCCCTGGCGTGTCGATTTTCCGGCCATCGCCACCCTGCAACGGCAAGACCAGACCTATCTGGACAACGCCGCCACTACGCAAAAACCTCAAGCCCTGCTCGATGCCCTGGCGCACTACTACGCCAACGGCGCGGCCAACGTGCATCGGGCGCAGCATTTGCCCGGCGCCCACGCCACCCAGGCGTTCGAGGACAGCCGCCGCAAAGTCGCGCAATGGCTCAATACTGGCGATTGCGGGCAGATCATATTTACCCACGGCGCGACGTCCGCGCTGAATCTCCTGGCCTATGGCCTGGAACATCTTTTCAATCCGGGCGACGAGATTGTCATCAGCGCCCTGGAGCATCACGCCAACCTGCTGCCGTGGCAGCAACTGGCGCACCGTCGCGACCTGAAACTGGTGATCCTGCCGCTGGATGCCGACGGCGTGATCGACCTTGAAGCCGCCGCCGGTTTGATCGGCCCACGCACGCGTCTGTTGGCGGTCAGCCAGTTGTCCAACGTGATTGGCGCATGGCAGCCGCTGTCTGAATTGCTGGCACTGGCCAAGGCGCACAACGCCCTGACCGTGATCGACGGCGCCCAGGGCGTGGTCCATGGTCGCCACGACGTGCAGGCGCTGGGCTGTGATTTCTATGTGTTCTCCAGCCACAAGCTCTACGGCCCCGATGGCCTGGGTGTGCTGTTCGGGCGCAACACAGCACTGCAACAACTGCGTCCCTGGCAGTTCGGTGGTGAAATGGTGCTCGATGCCAATTATCACGACGCACGCTTTCGCCCGGCACCGCTGGGTTTCGAGGCCGGGACGCCGCCGATTGCCAGCGTGATCGGCCTGGGAGCGACCCTGGACTACCTCGCCGGGCTCGATCAGGACGCCGTGTCTGCCCATGAAGCCGCGTTGCATGCCTGTCTGCTCAAGGGCCTGGAGGCGCGCAACGGCATTCGCCTGCTGGGCAAGCCGCAAGTGGCACTGGCCAGTTTCACCGTCGAGGGTGTGCATAACTCCGATCTCGCGCATTTGCTGACCGAACAAGGGATCGCGGTGCGTGCCGGCCACCACTGCGCGATGCCGCTGCTCAAACGCTTCGAACTGGCCGGAGCGATTCGGGTGTCGTTGGCGCTGTACAACGATTCCGAAGACCTGGAGCGGTTCTTTGAAGCCCTGGATCAGGCGCTGGAGCTATTGCGATGAACCTGCCTGCCGATGCCGTGACGGCACTCGATATCTTTCAGAAAGCGGCAGGCTGGGAACAACGCGCACGCCTGCTGATGCAATGGGGCGAGCGCCTGCCCGCGTTGAGCGACACGCAAATGTGCGACGCCAATCGGGTACACGGCTGTGAAAGCCAGGTGTGGCTGGTGGGCGAGTTGCGCGACGGTCATTGGCAGTTCAGCGCCAACAGTGATGCACGGTTGATTCGCGGGTTGGTGGCGTTGCTGCTGGCGCGGGTCAACGGCTTGTCCGCGGCCGAGTTGCAGCAGGTGGATTTGCCGGACTGGTTCAATCAGCTGGGGTTGGGGCGGCAGTTGTCCGAGTCCCGCAGCAATGGCTTGAATGCGGTGCTTCAGCGGATGCGGGAGTTGGCTCAATAAGAGGGCTGCTTCGCAGCCCATCGCGGGCAAGCCCGCTCCCACAGGAGGAACGCATTCCAATGTGGGAGCGAGCTTGCTCGCGATGAGGCCTTCAGCCACACCGACTAAACCTGCGGTTTGACCCGCTCCGCCGGCCGCCGCACACCCGCGACAATCTTGTCCACAGCCTTGGTCGCCGCGACCATGCCGAAGGTCGCCGTCACCATCATCACCGCGCCAAACCCGCCGGCGCAGTCGAGCTTCACCCCATCACCGACAAAACTCTTCTGCAGGCAAATGCTGCCGTCCGGTTTCGGGTAGCGCAGTTGCTCGGTGGAAAACACGCACGGCACGCTGTAGTGGCGGGTCACGGTGCGTGAGAAGCCGTAGTCGCGGCGCAGCGTGGAGCGCACCTTCGACGCCAATGGATCATTGAACGTGCGATTGAGGTCGCAGACCTGGATCAACGTCGGGTCAATCTGCCCGCCCGCGCCGCCGGTGGTGATGATCTGGATCTTGCGCCGCTTGCACCAGGCGATCAGCGCGGCCTTGGCATTGACGCTGTCGATGCAGTCGATCACGCAGTCGATGTTCGGCGTGATGTACTCGGCCATGGTGTCGCGGGTAACGAAGTCAGGCACCGCATGCACCGTGCAATCCGGGTTGATCCCGCGCAGACGCTCGGCCATCACCTCGACCTTGGGCTTGCCCACCGTGCTGTCCAGCGCGTGCAACTGGCGGTTGGCGTTGCTGACGCAGACGTCATCGAGGTCGAACAGCGAAATTTCGCCAACACCACAACGGGCCATGGCTTCCGCCGCCCAGGAACCGACGCCACCGACGCCCACGATCGCCACATGGGCCGCTTTCAGGCGCTCAAGGCCTTCAATGCCATACAAGCGGGCGATGCCAGCAAACCGCGGATCTTCTGTACTCATGACCATTACCCCAAAAACCGGCGCGCATTATAGGGCCGTCGGCGCCCAAGAGCATCATTGCGCTATGAACGGGCAACATCCACGAAAAATACATCGAACAAAGATTCGTCCTACACGCTCTAAAGAAAGAACTTAAACCGACTTGGATTGCCCAATGTCCGGCAATTCCCTGTCCGCTGTACGACCAGAGAATGCCCGGTGTAGGATGCGCGCCCCTTGGCGACCGCCAACCGTTCCTTCGTTCCACAGTCTTTGGAACCCGAAATAACTATGTCATCGCGTAAATTTGGACTCAACCTGGTCGTGGTGCTCGCCATCGCAGCCTTGTTTACCGGCTTCTGGGCGCTGATCAACCGCCCGGTCACCGCCCCCAACTGGCCTGAACAGATCTCCGGCTTCTCGTACTCGCCATTCCAGCAGGGCCAGTTCCCGCAGAAAGACCAGTACCCGACCGACGATCAAATGCGTCGCGACCTGGAGATCATGAGCAAGCTGACGGACAACATCCGCATCTACTCGGTCGACGGCACGCTGCAGAACATCCCGAAACTGGCGGAAGAGTTCGGCTTGCGGGTGACCCTGGGGATCTGGATCAGCCCGGACCTGGAACGCAACGAACGGGAAATCACCCGTGCCATTGAAATCGCCAACTCCTCGCGCAGCGTGGTTCGTGTGGTGGTCGGCAACGAGGCCATTTACCGCAAGGAAATCACCGCCCAGGAACTCAGCGTCATGCTCGATCGCGTGCGTGCCGCCGTGAAAGTGCCGGTGACCACGTCCGAACAGTGGCACGTGTGGGAAGAACACCCGGAACTGGCCAAGCACGTCGACCTGATTGCCGCGCACGTCCTGCCTTACTGGGAGTTCGTCCCGATGGACAAGGCCGGGCAGTTCGTCCTCGACCGCGCCCGCGACCTGAAAAAGATGTTCCCGAAAAAACCACTGCTGCTGTCCGAGGTGGGCTGGCCGAGCAACGGCCGCATGCGTGGTGGCGCCGACGCCTCCCCGGCGGACCAGGCGATTTATCTGCGAACCCTGGTCAACAAGCTCAATCGCCAGGGCTTCAACTACTTCGTGATCGAAGCGTTTGACCAGCCGTGGAAAGCCAGCGACGAAGGTTCCGTCGGCGCCTACTGGGGCGTGTTCAACGCCGCGCGCCAGCAGAAGTTCAACTTCGAAGGCCCGGTGGTAGCGATTCCGCAATGGCGCGTGTTGGCCATTGGTTCGGTGGTTTTGGCGCTGTTGTCGCTGACCCTGCTGATGATCGACGGCTCGGCCCTGCGCCAGCGTGGCCGTACCTTCCTGACCTTCATTGCGTTCCTGTGTGGTTCGGTGCTGGTGTGGATCGGTTACGACTACAGCCAGCAATACAGCACCTGGTTCAGCCTGACGGTGGGCTTCTTGCTCGCCCTCGGTGCGCTCGGGGTGTTTATCGTGCTGCTGACCGAAGCCCATGAACTGGCCGAAGCGGTGTGGGTGCACAAGCGCCGGCGCGAGTTCCTGCCGGTGGAAGGCGACTCCAGCTACCGCCCGAAAGTGTCGATTCACGTGCCCTGCTATAACGAGCCGCCGGAGATGGTCAAACAGACCCTCAACGCCCTGGCCAACCTCGACTATCCGGACTTCGAAGTCCTGATCATCGACAACAACACCAAGGACCCGGCGGTCTGGGAACCGGTGCGCGATTATTGCGAAACCCTCGGCCCGCGCTTCAAGTTCTTCCACGTGGCACCGCTGGCCGGCTTCAAGGGCGGCGCGCTGAACTACCTGATCCCGCACACCGCCAAGGACGCCGAAGTGATCGCAGTGATCGACTCCGATTACTGCGTGCACCCGAACTGGCTCAAGCACATGGTGCCTCACTTCGCCGATCCGAAAATCGCCGTGGTGCAGTCGCCGCAGGATTACCGCGACCAGAACGAAAGCACCTTCAAGAAGCTCTGCTACGCGGAATACAAAGGCTTCTTCCACATCGGCATGGTCACCCGCAACGACCGCGACGCGATCATCCAGCACGGCACCATGACCATGACCCGTCGCTCGGTGCTCGAAGAGCTGGGCTGGGCCGACTGGTGCATCTGTGAAGACGCCGAACTGGGCCTGCGGGTATTCGAAAAAGGCCTGTCGGCAGCGTATTACCACACCAGCTACGGTAAGGGCCTGATGCCCGATACCTTCATCGACTTCAAGAAACAGCGTTTCCGCTGGGCCTACGGAGCGATCCAGATCATCAAGCGCCACACCGCCAGCCTGCTGCGCGGCAAGGACACCGAGCTGACCCGTGGCCAGCGCTACCACTTCCTCGCGGGCTGGTTGCCATGGGTGGCGGACGGCATGAACATCTTCTTCACCGTCGGCGCGCTGTTGTGGTCGGCGGCGATGATCATCGTGCCGCAACGGGTCGATCCGCCGCTGCTGATCTTCGCAATCCCGCCATTGGCGTTGTTCGTGTTCAAGGTCGCCAAGATCATCTTCCTCTACCGTCGTGCGGTCGGGGTGAATCTGAAGGACGCCTTCTGCGCGGCGCTGGCCGGTCTGGCGTTGTCCCACACCATCGCCAAAGCGGTGCTGTACGGCTTCTTCACCAGCAGCATTCCGTTCTTCCGTACGCCGAAGAATGCCGACAACCACGGCTTCTGGGTGGCGATTTCCGAAGCCCGGGAAGAGATGTTCATCATGTTGCTGTTGTGGAGCGCGGCCCTGGGGATCTACCTGGTGAACGGCATGCCGAGCAACGACATGCGCTTCTGGGTCATCATGCTGCTGGTGCAGTCGCTGCCGTACGTCGCGGCGCTGATCATGGCGTTCCTGTCGTCGCTGCCGAAACCGGCCACCGAGCCTGAAACGGCACCTGTCGTCTAAATCTGCGCGGATGCACTAAACGGCGGCCAATGGTCGCCGTTTTGCTTTAAGATAAGCGCCATTTTGCGGGGCCTGGCGTGTCGGGGTTTACAGAACGAACCCGATACCTGTGGGAGCGAGCTTGCTCGCGATTGCGATGTAACAATCAAAGTTTATGTTGACTGACACAACGCCATCGCGAGCAAGCTCGCTCCCACATTTAGCCCGCGCCCACATTCATGATTTTCGGAGTTTTCCATGACGGCCCACGCCGACCTTTCGCCGACCCTCCAACTCGCCATCGACCTGATCCGCCGTCCGTCCGTGACGCCGATCGACGCCGATTGCCAGAAGCAGATGATGCAGCGCCTGGGCGATGCCGGTTTCACCCTGGAACCGATGCGCATCGAAGATGTGGATAACTTCTGGGCCACCCACGGCCAGGACGACGGTCCGGTGCTGTGCTTCGCCGGCCACACCGACGTGGTCCCGACCGGCCCGGTGGCGGCCTGGCAGATCGAACCGTTCAACGCGCTGATCGACGAACACGGCATGCTCTGCGGTCGTGGCGCCGCCGACATGAAAGGCAGCCTCGCCGCCATGACCGTCGCCTCCGAGCGTTTTGTCACCGACTACCCGAATCACAAGGGCAAAGTCGCCTTCCTGATCACCAGCGACGAAGAAGGCCCGGCGCACCACGGCACCAAGGCCGTGGTCGAACGCCTCGCCGCGCGCAAGGAACGTCTGGACTGGTGCATCGTCGGCGAACCGTCGAGCACCACCCTGGTGGGTGACGTGGTCAAGAACGGTCGTCGCGGCTCCCTCGGCGCCAAGCTGACCGTGCACGGTGTGCAAGGCCACGTGGCCTACCCGCACCTGGCCAAGAACCCGATCCACCTCGCTGCCCCGGCCCTGGCCGAACTGGCAGCCGAGCACTGGGACCACGGTAACGATTTCTTCCCGCCGACCAGTTTCCAGATCTCCAACGTCAACTCCGGCACCGGTGCGACCAACGTGATCCCGGGTGACCTGGTGGCGGTGTTCAACTTCCGTTTCTCCACCGAATCGACGGTCGAAGGCCTGCAAAAGCGCGTCGCCGACATCCTCGACAAGCATGGCCTGGACTGGCACATCGACTGGGCGCTGTCCGGCCTGCCGTTCCTCACCGAACCTGGCGCGCTGCTCGACGCGGTGTCGGCGAGCATCAAGGACATCACCGGTCGCGAAACAAAAGCGTCCACCAGCGGTGGTACCTCCGATGGCCGCTTCATCGCGACCATGGGTACCCAGGTTGTTGAGCTGGGCCCGGTCAACGCGACCATCCACCAGGTCAACGAACGCGTGCTGGCAGCCGATCTCGACGTGCTGACCGAAATCTACTACCAGACCCTGATCAAGTTGCTCGCCTGATGCTTGCGTGCCCGATCTGCAGTGAGCCGCTCAATGCGGTGGACAACGGCGTAGCCTGCCCTGCCGGGCATCGTTTCGACCGTGCGCGCCAGGGTTACCTGAACCTGTTGCCGGTGCAGCACAAGAACAGCCGTGACCCTGGGGATAACCAGGCGATGGTCGAAGCCCGCCGCGACTTCCTGAATGCCGGGCACTACGCCCCGGTGGCCAAGCGTCTGGCGGAGCTGGCTGCCAGTTATGCACCGCAGCACTGGCTGGACATCGGTTGTGGCGAGGGTTACTACACCGCGCAAATCGCCGAGGCCCTGCCAGATGCCGAAGGTTATGCCCTGGACATCTCCCGCGAAGCAGTCAAACGCGCCTGCAAACGCAACCCACAGCTGACCTGGTTGATCGCCAGCATGGCGCGGGTGCCGTTGGCTTCCGGCAGTTGCCAGTTCCTGGCCAGCGTCTTCAGCCCGCTGGATTGGGAAGAAGCCAAGCGCCTGCTCAGTGTTGGCGGCGGCCTGATGAAAGTCGGGCCGACCAGCGGCCACCTGATGGAACTGCGCGAGCGGCTGTACGACGAAGTCCGTGAATACACTGACGACAAGCACCTGGCCCTGGTGCCGGAAGGCATGGCGCTGGCCCACAGCGAAACCCTGGAATTCAAACTGACGCTGGAAAGCGGTCAGGACCGGGCGAACCTGCTGGCCATGACGCCCCACGGCTGGCGCGCCAGTGCCGAGCGCCGTGCTGCCGTTATCGAGCAGGCCGAGCCGTTCGAGGTCACCGTGTCGATGCGCTACGATTATTTCGTACTTCAATAACCTTAATTTTTGGTCTCGGGCAAATGCTCAAGACCGGCTAAATCCGCGAATGGATTTTTCAGACCCGCAGTGAGGACATCCATGCGCCAACCCGATATCGAGATTTACCTGAAAGACGCCGACGTCGACCACAAAGCCATTGCCGCCTGGCTCGGTGCGGCATTGGGTCCGTGCACCGATTGGGTCCAGAAGGGCCAGACCTACAAGTGCAAGGCTGGCAACGTGCCGGTGACCTGGCTGCCAAAAGCCGTCGGCAAGTGGAACAGCCTGTACCTGGAAAGCGACCAGACCCCATGGGACGACGACATCGCCTGCGCCCGCGCCGCGTTTGCCGCGCTCAACGTGGAAGTGCGTTGTGCACCGGGCACCTGGGTCGAGGAAGAAGGTGAAGAGACGGCGGACCGCTGGATCCGCATCAGCGCCGATGGTGAAGAAGAAATCACCTGGAAAACCGCGTAAAAACCTACACACCAAACCTGTGGGAGCGAGCTTGCTCGCGATGAGGCCCTTTCAGTCAACATCCATGTTGAATGTCAGACCGCTATCGCGAGCAAGCTCGCTCCCACAGTGTTTTTGGGCGTTCTGAAGATTCTGGTTACAGACCTACAACATCCTCAGCCTGCAACCCTTTCTGCCCTTCCACCACCGCATATTCAACCTGCTGGCCTTCGGTCAGCGAACGGTGGCCTTCACCGCGAATCGCGCGGTAATGCACGAACACGTCCACCCCGTCCTCGCGCTGAATGAAGCCGTAGCCCTTGGCGTCGTTGAACCACTTCACGTTGCCGGTTTCGCGTGTTGCCATTTGTTCATACTCCCTTTTTATTATTGGTCGGGCTTTTCGCAGGAAAGCCTCGGGAACGTCAGCCTGCGCATACCGGTCCCATGAGGGCAACGGCGACAGAGCGCCGAGTATATGACAGACGTTAAAACTCTCAACAAGAGTTTACTTTCGCGCTTTTTTGCCGATTTTCAGCGAATCCGGCACACTAGGGGGTCTTCTCAATTAGTTTCCGCGCCGCGCCGGGTCTGCTGTTTTGCAGGGCAAGGCGCGAGAAGCGTGGTTTGGTCATTCCAAATAAGCTTCGAGCAACGCAGCCCTGCAAAACAGCAGGCCCGGCCCTTCGGGTTGTGCCTTAAAGCGGGCCAGGCTGCGTTACAGGCCTTGGAAAGGGAACAACCATTCCCAGCGGCCTGCGCCTTGCCTGGCCCGCTTTAAGGCGACAACGCGGCGCGGAAACTAATTGAGAAGGCCCCCTACGACCTCCCGAGCAAACGCTCGGTTTTATTCACTCACGCAGAAGCCGTATGACCCGCTCCCCGTTCCGCCGTCTTGTGTTTGGCACCCTGCGCCGACTGTTGTACCTCTGGGTTCGCTCCGAGACGATCAACCAGTCGTCGTTCACCCTCAACCTCGACCGCAGTCGTCCGGTGTTCTACGTCCTGCAAAACCCTTCGCTGACCGACCTCGCCGTGGTCGACACCGAATGCAGCAAGGCCGGCCTGCCACGCCCGGTACTGCCGGTATCGGTGGGCAACCTGCTGGAACCTGCCGCGTTCTTCTACCTGACGCCGGACCCGGACTGGCTCGGCCGCCAGGACAAGCGCGGAGCGCCGCCGACACTGACCCGCCTGGTCAGCGCCCTGAGCCAGAACGCCGCCGAAGATGCGCAGATCATCCCGGTCAGCGTGTTCTGGGGGCAGTCGCCGGACAGCGAAAACAGCCCATGGAAACTCCTGTTCGCCGATAGCTGGGCCGTTACCGGGCGTCTGCGTCGGTTACTGAGCGTCATCGTCCTGGGACGCAAGACCCGCGTGCAGTTCTCCGCGCCGATCCACCTGCGCGAACTGATCGAGCACGACAAGGGCCACGAACGCACCGTGCGCATGGCCCAGCGCATCCTGCGGGTTCACTTTCGCAACCTGAAGGCTGCGGTGATCGGCCCGGACATTTCCCACCGCCGCAACCTGGTCAAAGGCTTGCTGAACCAGCCACAGGTCAAACAAGCGATCCTCGACGAAGCCGAGCGCGAGAACATCTCGCCGGAGAAAGCCAAAGCTCAAGCGCTACGCTACGGCAACGAAATCGCCTCGGACTACACCTACACTGCGATCCGTTTTATGGAAGTGGTGCTCAGCTGGTTCTGGAACAAGATCTACGACGGTATCAAGGTCAACCACATCGAAGGCGTGCAGAAGGTCGCCCAGGGTCACGAAGTGATCTACGTGCCGTGCCATCGCAGCCACATCGACTATCTTCTGCTGTCCTATCTATTGTTCCGCAACGGTCTGACCCCGCCGCACATTGCCGCGGGCATCAACCTGAACATGCCGGTGATCGGCGGCCTGCTGCGTCGCGGCGGTGCGTTCTTCATGCGCCGCACCTTCAAGGGCAACCCGCTGTACACCTCGGTGTTCAACGAATACCTGCATACCCTGTTCACCAAGGGTTTCCCGGTGGAGTATTTCGTCGAGGGTGGCCGTTCGCGCACCGGGCGCATGCTGCAACCGAAAACCGGAATGCTGGCGATCACCCTGCGCAGCTTCCTGCGCTCATCGCGCATGCCCATCGTCTTCGTGCCGGTGTACATCGGCTATGAGCGTGTGCTGGAAGGCCGGACCTACCTCGGCGAACTGCGCGGTGCGGCCAAGAAGAAAGAGTCGATCTTCGATATTTTCAAAGTCATTGGCGCGCTCAAGCAGCGCTTCGGCCAGGTGGCGGTGAACTTCGGTGAGCCGATCAAACTGGCGGAATTCCTCGACAGCGAACAGCCGGACTGGCGCCAACAGGAACTCGGCCCGCAGTTCAGACCGGCCTGGCTCAACGAAACCACCAACCGCCTCGGCGAGAAAGTCGCACAACATCTCAACGAAGCGGCGGCGATCAACCCGGTCAACCTGGTGGCACTGGCGCTGCTGTCGACCACCCGACTGGCGCTGGATGACCGGGCCATGGCGCGTGTGCTGGATCTGTACCTGGCGCTGCTACGCAAGGTCCCCTATTCGCCACACACCACCTTGCCGGAAGGCGATGGCCGGGCGTTGATCGAGCATGTAAAGGACATGGACCTGCTGTCCGAGCAAAGCGATGCCCTGGGCAAGATTCTCTATCTGGACGAACAAAACGCCGTCCTGATGACCTACTACCGCAACAACGTACTGCACATCTTCGCGCTGCCGGCGTTGCTGGCGAGCTTCTTCCAGAGCGCCTCGCGCATGAGTCGCGAACAGATCCTGCGCTACACCCGCGCGTTGTATCCCTACCTGCAAGCGGAGCTGTTCATTCGCTGGTCGCTGGACGAACTGGATGCGGTGATCGATCAATGGCTGGAGGCGTTCGTCGAGCAAGGCCTGCTGCGCTTCGAGAACGACGTGTACTTGCGCCCGGCGCCAAGCTCGCGGCATTTCGTGCTGCTGACCTTGCTGTCGAAAAGCATCGCCCAGACCTTGCAGCGTTTCTACATGACCGTGTCCCTGCTGCTCAACAGCGGCCAGAACAGCATCAGCGCCGAAGAACTGGAAGACCTGTGCACGGTCATGGCCCAACGCCTGTCGATCCTGCATGGCCTGAACGCCCCGGAATTCTTCGACAAGAGCCTGTTTCGCCACTTCATCCAGACGATGCTCGACCTTGACGTGCTCAAGCGCGATGAAGCGGGCAAGCTGAGCTATCACGAACTGCTCGGTGAACTGGCCGAAGGCGCGGCCAAGCGCGTATTGCCGGCGGAGATTCGTTTGTCGATCCGTCAGGTGGCGTTGCATCGCAGTGAAGATGCCGCCGACGCCACCTCACCTTTGTAAACCGTCTAGATTGATCAGGGCGCCAGTCGGTTCTGGCGCCCTCGATACGGAGATTGACCGATGAAAAAACTGCCACTGATCGCAGCCGCCATCCTGCTGACAGCCTGCCAGCACCCGACACCGGCGCCCAAGGCTTCCCTTGATGGAGAAGTCTTCTACCTGCAACGCATCGCCCTGCCACCGACGGCGGTCCTGAGTGTCAGCCTGCAGGACATTTCACTCGCCGATGCCCCGGCGAAGGTCATCGACGAACAGCGCGGCCAGATCAAAGGGCAGGTGCCGCTGGCCTTCCATCTCAGCTACGACCCGCTGAAGATAGAGCCCAACCACCGTTACTCGGTGAACGCGCGCATCGAAGTCGACGGCAAACTGATGTTCATCACCACCGAGAATCATGCCGTGCGCCTGGACGGCACCGATCCACAACCGCTGAAGGTCCGTGTCGACCCGGCCCGCTAAGTGTCTTTTTCGAAAAAGGAAGTTGCCATGTTCCGCCCTACCCTCCGCTTTGCCGGCCTGTGCGCAGGCTTGATGATCTGTGCCAACGCCCTGGCGCTATCCCTCACCGACCTGTCGCAGAAAGACGCCACCGGCGGCCTCAAGGACGCACTGACCCAGGGCGCGCAACTGGCCGTCAAACAACTCGGCACCCCGGGTGGTTTCAGCAACAATCCCGATGTGAAAATCGAACTGCCGGGCAAGCTGGGCAAAGTCGCGAGCAAGATGAAACAGTTCGGCATGGGTGACCAGGTCGATGAGCTGGAAGCCAGCATGAACAAAGCGGCGGAAACCGCCGTGACCCAGGCCCAGCCAATCCTCGTCGATGCCGTGAAGAAAATGACCGTGGAAGATGCCAAGGGCATCCTCAGCGGCGGCAACGACTCGGCCACCCAATACCTGAACAAGACCAGCCGCGAACAGATCCGCGCCAAATTCCTGCCCATCGTCAAGCAAGCCACCGACAAGGTTGGCCTGGCCCAGCAGTACAACTCGTTCGCCGGGCAAGCGGCGACAATGGGCGTAGTGGATGCGAAAAACGCCAACGTCGAAAACTACGTCACCGAGCAAGCGTTGAATGGCTTGTTCGAGATGATCGGCAAACAGGAAGAAACCATCCGCCAGAACCCGGCGGCTGCGGCGACCAGTTTGGCGAAGAAGGTGTTTGGTACGTTGTAATTCTTAGCTGACGGCAACACCAGAAAGCCCGCTGACCTTCACAGGTTCAGCGGGCTTTTTCGTTGTGCTATTGAGGTGAATCGAGTTGATCCAGCACGCGATTCACCGATAGCTGCGCCAATACGATCATCTGCTGAATGCCGAGTGCCAGATTGGAGGTGGGGCCGGTCAGGATGGATGACAGTTCGGTTGCCATTACATTCGCTGAGGCAAGGGTTTCGTAGGCATGGACCAGCAGGGTTTCGGAATTGATGCCGGGGCGGATGGTGAAAATTGGGCAGTGGCGACTTGAAGCGCCGATATGTTCTGCGGTTTCTGAAGCCGGGGGGTTTGGGCTGGGTTTGATCATTGTGAAGCTCCTAACGAAAGTTGGAGCAGCCAGCATCACTTGCAGATGATGGGTGGCAGCTGTGTGCAGGTCTGCAAGACCGAGTCGTTAGGCAACCTCGGCAGACCCGAAGATCTCCCGCACACAGCCACCATAAATCGGTGGTCGCTAAAAAAGCGCCACGATTATAGGTGCGCCAGTGGGCGCCTAACAAACTATTGGCGGGCTTGCAGTCCCGGTCACTGAATTGGCAGCGACGGGCGAAGGCTAGAGATCGTGCTTCCGACGGGCAACCTGAAAGTCTTGTGGGAATGGTCTGAATGGTTGGCTTGGGCGAAAAACATTGTTGACTGTTGGGCGGCCATCGCGAGCAAGCTCGCTCCCACAATTGAGTCGGGTACATCCGTGAGGGATTGGTTGGCTGGCAGGCCGCCATCGCAGGCAAGCCAGCTCCCACAATTTGACCGAGTACATTCGGTAGAAACAGGTCGGCTGTCAGGCCGCCTTCGCGAGCAGGCAGCTCCCACAATGGGTCGGCGTACACCCACTGATATTCACCACTCATCAGGTCGAGCGTTAGCTCGCCTGCAGCTTTTGATCTTGATCCACCCGCCCCCTCGGGAGGCTGAGTGGAGGTGTTCATCCGGGGATTGGCGCGCAGCGCCGTTCGACGCAGTCGAACTCATTGCATGTAGGTCGAAGCGAAGCCGACCGGAGGGCAATGCCCCCGGATGAATACCGGAGCGAAGGAACCCCGAGCCTAGGCGAGGGGCCGGACGTTCGGGGCGAGCGCTTTTGGTTACTTTTAAGGCGCTTGTTAAAAGTGACTCGCCGTAAGGGCGAAACCGCCAGCCGCCGTTACCGCAACAACGGATATGTACACAGTCAACAAAATACAGGTCGACTGTCAGGCCGCCATCGCGAGCAAGCTCGCTCCCACAGGGGATCGCATTCACCCGCAAAAGTCTGGTCGGCCCGAAGGCCGCCAAGGTCACCCCCTCAAACCGACTCTTTGCGAACCCGAAACCAGGCGGCATAAAGGGCAGGCAAAAACAGCAGCGTCAACGCCGTAGCAACGATCAACCCCCCCATGATCGCCACCGCCATCGGCCCAAAGAACACACTGCGCGACAGAGGAATCATCGCCAACACCGCTGCCAGCGCCGTCAGCACAATCGGTCGGAACCGCCGCACCGTCGCCTCGATGATCGCCTGCCAAGGCTTGAGCCCCGCCGCAATATCCTGCTCGATCTGATCCACCAGAATCACCGAGTTACGCATGATCATCCCGGACAAGGCGATAGTCCCCAACATGGCCACGAAACCAAAGGGCTGGCGGAACACCAACAGAAACAGCGTCACCCCGATCAACCCCAGCGGCGCCGTCAGGAACACCATCGCCGTGCGCGAAAAACTTCGCAGCTGCAGCATCAGCAAGGTCAACACCACCACGATGAACAACGGCACGCCGGCCTTCACCGAGTTCTGTCCGCGCGCCGAGTCTTCCACCGTGCCGCCGACATCCAGCAAGTAACCATCCGGCAGTTCAGCGCGAATCGGATCGAGGGTCGGCATGATCTGCTGCACCAGCGTCGCCGGTTGCTCCTTGCCATAGATGTCGGCGCGAACCGTCACGTTGGGCAGGCGGTTGCGGTGCCAGATGATGCCCTCCTCGAAGCCGTACTCCAGGGTCGCGATCTGCGATAGCGCGACACTGCGACCGTTATCGGTCGGTACCGCCAGGCTCGGCAGCAATGACAACTCGGTGCGCTCATGCACGGTGCCGCGCAACAGGATCTCGATCAACTCGTTGTCTTCACGGTACTGGCTGACACTGGAACCGGTCAGGGAGCTTTGCAGGAACCTCGACAGGTTGGCCGTGCTCACGCCCAGCGCCCGCGCACGGTCCTGATCGATGTTCAGGTACACCACCTTGCTCGGCTCTTCCCAATCCAGGTGGACATTGACCACATGCGGGTTCTCGCGAACCTTGGCCGCGACCTTGCGTGCCAGCGCCCGCACCTCCTCGATGTGCTCCCCGGTCACGCGGAACTGCACCGGATAGCCAACCGGCGGACCGTTTTCCAGGCGCGTGACCCGCGAACGCAGAGCGGGAAATTGCTCATTAAGGGTTGAGATCAACCAGGTGCGCAGGGCTTCCCGTTCTTCGATGGTTTTTGCCAGGACGACAAACTGGGCGAAGCTCGCAGCCGGCAGTTGCTGATCCAGCGGCAGGTAGAATCGTGGCGAACCGGTACCGACATAGGCCACGTAATTGTCGATCCCGGCCTTGTCCTTGAGCAGCGCTTCAAGGCGTTTGACCTCGTCGGCGGTATTGCTCAGCGAAGCGCCTTCGGCCAGTTTCAGATCGACCATCAGCTCCAGGCGACCCGATGCCGGGAAGAACTGCTGCGGCACAAACTTGAACAGCACGATGGAAGCGATGAACAACAGCACGGTCGCCAGGATCACGGTTTTGCGCCAGCGCACGCACCATTCCACCAGACGCCGGACGCGCTGATAAAACGGCGTGGCATAGGGATCGGGCTGGCCGGCACCGTGTTTGGCGGCATGAATCTTCGCCAGGTCCGGCAGGAGTTTTTCCCCGAGGTACGGCACGAAGACCACCGCGGCCACCCACGACGCCAACAGCGCGATGGTGACCACCTCGAAGATCGAGCGGGTGTATTCGCCAGTGCCCGATTGCGCCGTGGCAATCGGCAGGAAACCGGCCGCGGTGATCAGCGTACCGGTGAGCATCGGGAACGCGGTACTGGTCCAGGCATAACTCGCCGCTTTGACCCGGTCGAAGCCCTGCTCCATTTTGATCGCCATCATTTCCACGGCGATGATCGCGTCGTCCACCAGCAAACCCAGGGCCAGTACCAGCGCGCCGAGAGAGATCTTGTGCAGGCCGATGCCCAGGTAATACATGCACGCGAAGGTCATCGCCAACACCAGCGGAATCGCCAGGGCCACCACCATGCCGGTGCGCACGCCAAGGGAGAAGAAGCTCACCAGCAACACAATGGCCAGCGCCTCGACCAACACTTGCACGAACTCACCAACACCGGTTTTCACCGCCGCCGGTTGGTCGGAGACTTTGCGCAACTCCATGCCGGCCGGGAGGTTTTTCTGTATGCGGGCGAACTCGATTTCCAGCGCCTTGCCCAGTACCAGGATGTCACCGCCGTTCTTCATTGCCACCGCCAGGCCGATGGCGTCTTGCGCCATGAAGCGCATGCGCGGCGCCGGTGGATCGTTGAAACCACGGCGCACGTCAGCCACGTCGGAGATGCGGAAGGTGCGATCACCGACCCGGATCGGGAAGTTCTTGATCTCGTCGACCGTTTGAAAATTCCCCGTCACCCGTAGCTGCAAGCGCTCGCTGCTGGTTTCGAAGAAACCTGCCGTCGATACCGCGTTCTGTTCTTCAAGGGCTTGCTGGACGACCGCCAGCGGCAAGCCGAGGGTGGCGAGCTTGACGTTGGAGAGTTCGATCCAGATTTTCTCGTCCTGCAATCCCAGCAGCTCGACCTTGCCCACATCCTTGACCCGTTGCAGCTGGATCTGGATGCGGTCGGCGTAATCCTTGAGCACGGCGTAGTCGAAGCCCTCGCCGCTCAGGGCGTAAATATTGCCGAAAGTGGTGCCGAATTCATCGTTGAAAAACGGTCCCTGAATCCCCGGCGGCAGGGTATGACGGATGTCGTTGATCTTCTTGCGCACCTGATACCAGAGCTCCGGGATCTCCACCGAGTGCATGGAGTCGCGCGCAATGAAGGTCACCTGGGATTCGCCGGGGCGGGAGAACGACACGATGCGTTCGTATTCGCCGGTTTCCATCAGTTTCTTTTCGATGCGTTCGGTGACCTGGCGCGAGACTTCCTCGGCGGTCGCCCCCGGCCAGTTGGTGCGAATCACCATGGCCTTGAAGGTGAACGGCGGGTCCTCACTCTGGCCGAGCTTGGTGTAGGAAAGTGCGCCGACGATGGCCAGCAACAGCATCAGGAACAGGACGATCTGGCGATTACGCAGCGCCCATTCGGAAACGTTGAAGCGCATCGGGGCTTACTCCTTGTCCGCCAGATTGACCACGCGATTGGAGCGATCCACCGGGCGCACCTGCTGCCCTTCGAGAAGCACATGAACACCGGCGGCCACCACCCAGTCGCTGGCGCTGAGCCCTTCAAGTACCGGTACGGTTTTCTCGCCGAAGGCACCGACCCGCACCGGGGTCCTTTGCAAGGTGTTGTTGGCGCGGACGACCCAGACATAAGTCACGCCGTTTTCCGCCGTCAGCGCAGACAGCGGAACGGACAGTGGAACCACGTCGGCGGCCTGCACGAACACTCGGGCGCTCTGGCCCAGTTCGACAGGCACAGTGCCGGTCTTGAAGGCGATACGCGCCGCGAAGGTACGCGACTTGGGGTCGGCTGAGGGCGACAATTCACGGATGCGCCCGGCGAGACGCTGGTCGGGCTGGGTCCAGAGTTCCACCGACACCGGTTCACCGACCTTGAAGCGGCCGAAATTCTGCTCCGGCAGGCTGATCAAGACCTCACGCTCGCCATCGGTGGCCAGTGTGAACACCGTTTGCCCGGCTGCCACGACTTGCCCGACTTCCACCAGGCGCTTGGCCACGACGCCGTCCTGCGGCGCACGCAACACGGCGTAGCTGGCCTGGTTATTGGAAACGTTGAATTCGGCTTTGATTTGCTTGAGGCGCGCTTCACCGGAACGATAGAGGTTTTCGGCGTTGTCGTATTGCGAACGACTGACCAGTTGACGCTCCATCAGGGTCTTGTAGCGATCACGCTCGGATCGCACCAGGTTCAGATTGGCTTCGGCGGCTGCGACCTGGGCGCGAGTGGCCTCCAGTTGCAGGCGCACGTCCTGGGGATCGAGCTCCGCCAAGGGTTGATCGGCCTTGACCCGCTGCCCCTCCTCGACCAGTCGTCGGCTGACTTTGCCGCCGATGCGGAACGCCAGATCCGGCTCATACCGCGCGCGAACTTCACCGGGATAGCTTTCCATGGCCTGTGCCGAAGGCTCTGGCTGGACCACCATGGCCGGGCGCACGCTGACTTGCGGCGCCTCTTCATGACCACACGCAGACAATAAAAAAGCCAGGGTGACTGGCAACGCGAGGGACAAGGCATAGCGGAACATGGTGAAGGACCTTTCGCTAATGGTGCTTTGAATAATTATACTGAGCAGTATGTTATTAATAGCAAACTCACCAGTCCAGTAATAAAAACGAATATGCCAAACAATCTTTCAGCACCCAATGGCCCAGGCAGACCCAAGGACCTGGTCAAGCGCCAGGCAATTCTCGATGCAGCGAAAGTGCTGTTTCTGAGTAAGGGTTATGCCAATACCAGCATGGATGCCGTCGCGGCCGAGGCCGGCGTGTCGAAGCTGACGGTCTATAGCCACTTCAACGACAAGGAGACGCTGTTCTCCTCCGCCGTGATGGCCAAGTGCGAGGAACAGTTGCCACCGCTGTTCTTCGAACTGCCGGAAGGCGTGGCCGTGGAAACCGTGCTGCTGAACATCGCGCGCGGTTTTCATCAACTGATCAACAGTGATGAATCAGTGAACCTGCACCGCTTGATGATGACCCTGGGCAGCCAGGATCCGAAACTCGCGCAAATCTTCTTCGAGGCCGGGCCGCAGCGCATGCTGCATGGCATGGAGCGCCTGCTGAGCAAGATCGACGAAAGTGGCGTGCTGCGTATCGACAAGCCGCACAACGCGGCCGAGCACTTCTTCTGCCTGCTCAAGGGCGCCGGAAATTTCCGTTTGCTGTATGGCTGCGGCGAGCCGCCGGTTGGCGAAGAGGCGGAGAGCCATGTGCGGGAGGTGGTGGGGTTGTTTATGCGGGCTTATCGGCCTGAGTGAGCCTGATGGATTGTTGGTGTCTGGACTGACGCCATCGCGAGCAAGCTCGCTCCCACAAGGTTTTCACCGTACCTGTGGGAGCGAGCTTGCTCGCGATTGGGGCGACTCGGTCCTACGGCTTGAGCGCCTTCTTCGGATAGATGTCATACCGACTGGACTTGCCATCCAGCGCATGACTCGGCTTCGGCCCTTCAATGCACGGTGCCTTGCGCGGACGCTTGACCACCACCCGGTGGCTGGCCAGGGCCAACGCGGCTTCGAGCAATGCCGGCGCATCCGGGTCATCGCCCACCAGCGGCCGGAACAGGCGCATTTCCTTCTTCACCAGCGCGGTTTTCTCGCGGTGCGGGAACATCGGGTCGAGGTAGATCACCTGGGGTGGTTCGCCCTCCCAGTTGCGCATGACCTCGATCGAATTGCCCTTGAGCAAGCGCATGCGCGCCACGATCGGCGCCACGTCGAAATCTTCCGCGCCACGGGCCAGGCCGTCTTCCAGCAAGGCACCGATCAGCGGCTGACGCTCGATCAGGCTCATCTCGCAACCGAGACTGGCCAGCACGAACGCATCCTTGCCCAGCCCCGCCGTGGCATCCAGCACCCGCGGGCGCACGCCTTGGGCGACGCCAACAGCCTTGGCGATCATCTGCCCGCTGCCGCCGCCGTACAGTCGGCGATGGGCCGCACCACCCTCGACGAAGTCCACCCGCACCGGCCCCGGCGCATCCGGCCCCAGCTGTTGCAGCTGCAAGCCCATGTCACCCACCTGCAAGGCAAATTCGCCGTCCGCTACTTGCATTGGCAGGCCCAGGCGCTCGGCCCATTGCTCGGCTTGTGGCTCGAAAGCCGCGTCGAGGGCCTGGACATGGATGCGGCAGGCCGCAGGTTGATCAATCATCGGAAAACACGCTCAAAAAATTAATGATCGGCAAAAACTGCCGATAACAAAACTATCGAGCATTTTGCCAGAGCTGAGCGTCTACCGAGAGAAATGTCAGACATTCAACCCACAATCACAGGTTTTATCTCGCCCTACGGCGACTACAACCTGCGAAACACCCAGGCACTGAGCGGCGTCAGCCACATCTGGCAGGATTTCTTTGCCCGAGCGCTGGCCGAACAGTCGGGTGAAGTGCTACCTGAGTCTCTGAATTTTCCACCGGTCGATCTCGAAAGTCCTGTTGAACCCACGGTCGGCAGCGACCTGCTGGCCCACATCGTGTCCCAGCGTGAATGCGACGTGAAGGACAACGTAATCCGCCCGCCCGAGCCGCTGTTCCTGCCGATTGCCGAATTCGAAATGGACCTGGCGGACAAGCCATTCCCACCGTTCCCGGCGGACGAAATCGTCGCCCAGCAAAAACAGCAGGACTTCGAAAGCGGCTGGGTTCGCCCGATCGTATTGAACGCCGGTCAACCGCTGCCAGAAACCGGCCCTGCCCCGCAACCGCGTCCGCTGCACCTGCCCATCGCCGAGTTCGAACTCGATCTGCTCGACAAGCCGTTCCCGCCGTTCTCGCCAGAAGAACGGGTGGAGCAGCAGAAACAACTCGATTTCGACAATGGTTGGGCGCGCCCGATCATCCTGCAGAACCTGCGCATCGCCGCCTGATCCTCAGCCGCGCCCTCTTCCCTCAACCTTTGAAAAACTGATTCGCCTTCTGATACGGCATCGACCGGGACGTGAAACCGAACGTGCCTGAGGACTGGATTTCTTCGGCGGCGCGGAAGAATTCGCCATAGGCCGCCAATGCCAGCGCCGAACCGACGCTGATACGTTTGACGCCCATTTCCCCCAACTGCGCGACCGTCAGCTTCAAGCCGCCCGACATCAACACATTCACCGGTTTTGGCGCCACGGCGCGCACCACCGCCAGCACATCCTCGGCACTGCGCAGGCCCGGTGCGTAGAGCACATCGGCACCGGCCTCGGCGAATGCCTGCAAACGGCGGATGGTGTCGGCCAGATCGGGATTGCCGTGCAGAAAGTTTTCCGCCCGGGCAGTCAATGTAAAGTCGAACGGCAGACTGCGAGCGGCAGCCACAGCGGCTTCGATGCGCGCCACGGCATGTTCGAAACAATAGATCGGGCCTTCTTCGCGGCCGGTGGCATCTTCGATCGAACCACCGACGGCGCCGGCCTCTGCCGCGCGCAAGATACTTTTGGCGCAATCAGCCGGGTTGTCGGCAAAGCCGTTTTCCAGGTCCACGGCAACCGGCAGGTCGGTGGCGGCGACAATCGCCTGAACGTTCATCAGGGTATCGTCGAGGGTCAATCCGCCATCGGCACGCCCCTGGGAAAAGGCATAACCGGCACTGGTAGTCGCCAGCGCCTCGAAGCCGAGGCTGGCAAGCATTTTTGCCGAACCGGCATCCCACGGATTGGGAATCACAAATGCCCCGGGGCGTTCGTGAAGGGCTTTGAACGCCTGGGCTCGAAGGGTTTGCGCATCCATTGGGCAGGCTCCTGAAGAGGGGAAAGAATCCGCCTCAGAGCAGGCCAAGTTGCTCGGCGACGGGTTCTCTGTATAGCTCAGGCAGCGCCGGCAAGCCAGGCAAACGCAGCATCAGCCGGGCGTGAAAACGCTGCGCCAGTTTCGCGGCCAGCAGGTTGTCGGCAGTGTGCAGGAAGATATACGGCGTGCGACCTTCTTCGATCCATAGCGCGATCTTCTCGACCCATGGTTCCAGGAACGTATCGTTGGCCTCGAGCGTCGGATGGCCGATAAAACGCACCTGCGGAAATTGCGTGAATGCCGCCGGCCGCGGTGGCACACGGGGTTTCTTCGACTGGGCGTGGAGCACCGAAGGCTCGGTCGAGGTGCAACTGAACAGCGCACGGGGATCGAGACAGATGCGTTCGACACCGCGATCCAGCAGCAGCCGGTTGAGCATTCGTTCGCTGTCACCCTTGGCGAAAAACTCGTCATGCCGCACTTCAACGGCCAGTGGTCGCTGCAGGGCATCGATAAATCCGGCCAGCTCAGGCAAACGTTGGGGCGTGAAGCTTTTCGACAACTGCAACCAAAGTGGCGACACCCGTTCACCCAGAGGGCTGAGCAATTGCAGGAAGGTTTCGGCGGCGGTCAGTTGCTCGCGCAGATCGCCACCGTGGCTGATCTCGCCGGGAAACTTGGCGGTGAAGCGAAAATGTTCGGGCATGGTTTCGGCCCAACGCTGCACGGTGCTGGCAGCCGGGCTCGCGTAGAAGGTCGTGTTGCCTTCCACTGCATTGAAAACCTGGCAATAGAGATCAAGAAAATCGGCGGGTTTAGCGTCGGGCGGATACAGGTAGTCGCGCCAGGCGTTCTCGCTCCAGGAGGGGCAACCGAGGTAATACGGCAGCACCATCAGATGTACAGGTCGAGACCCAGCACATCCGCTTCCCAATCGACGAAACCGGCGGTGCTCAGGTAGCTGGCCAGGGCTGTCGCTACGCTTTTGCTCATGGCACGGTGGTAAATCATGTCTTGCTGACGGGCGGGAAGATTGCTCAGTTTTTGCGCAGAGGCTTTGGCGGCGCGGGCAGCCAGTTGCTCTTCAGTCGGGAATTCCAGCTCGCCTTCGATATCAATGGCGTCGTCTTCCACCACGCGGCCTTTGCGGGGTTTGCGCTTGATGGGGTAGGACTGAGAGGAAACGCCGTCTATACGCATAAGTGCATACTCGGAATCAGTGATGGCAGTTTAGTGGCGCAAAATCCACTTCGCAAACCGCCGAGTGATAACTAGAACACATAAAAGGCAAAAGGTTTAAAAGCCGGATTAGAAAATGACGATTGGCTGCGTCCGATAGATCGCCATCGCGGGCAAGCCCGCTCCCACAGGGTCTTCGGTGCTCCAAACATTGAGTCCAACACAAAACCTGTGGGAGCGAGCTTGCTCGCGATGGGAGCACCCCGGTCCAGTAGATTACCGCGCCTTGGGTGTCGCCACTTTATCGCGCAGATACACCGGCTGCGCCTCATCGGCCACGATCGCCTCGCCGCGCGCCCAGGCAAATCGCGCCAGTGTCAGCAAGTCTTGCGCGTGGGGCAACATACCCGCGTCCTGCCCGCTCAGGCTGACGGCGATACGCTCGCCATAGCCCCAACCGGTGCCTGCGCCGAACCATTCGCCGCCGGCATCGGCCGGCAATGCAGCAGACTCCGGCGGCAGTACCGCTTCCGCCCCCACCAGGCGCATTTCCCCGGCCGTTTCGCGGTAGCAACCCCAATACACTTCATCCATGCGCGCATCGATGGCGGCGGCGACCTGCGTGGCGCCGTGTTCGCGCAGCGCACGTTGCGCCAGCACGGCCAGGTTCGACACCGGCAGCACCGGGCGATCCAGGGCAAACGCCAGGCCTTGCACCACGCCGATGGCGATACGCACACCGGTGAAGGCGCCCGGGCCACGGCCGAAGGCAATGGCATCGACCGCTTGCAGCGTGGTGCCTGCATCGGCCAGCAATTGCTTGATCATCGGCAACAGCTTCTGCGCGTGCAGGCGCGGGATCACCTCGTAATGGCTCGTGACCTTGCCGTCATGCAGCAAGGCAACGGAGCAAGCTTCAGTCGCGGTGTCCAGGGCCAGCAAGGTGCTCATCGATGTATCCACAAGAGAGATCGGAAAAAAGTGCGTCAGTATAAACAACTACGGCCCGCAAGCGGGCCGTGGATGATGCAGCGGGTCAGACTTTTCAGCTCAGGGCTGCAAGCACCTTGGCGGTGATCGCTTCAACCGAACCGACGCCTTCGATGTGGCTGTACTTCGGCTTGCCATTGGCAGCCGACAGCTTCTGGTAGAAGTCCACCAGCGGCTTGGTCTGGGAGTGGTAGACCGACAGGCGATGACGCACGGTTTCTTCGGTGTCGTCCTTGCGCTGCACCAGCTCTTCACCGGTGACGTCGTCAATGCCAGCCACTTTCGGCGGGTTGTAGACGATGTGGTACACGCGGCCGCTGGCCTCGTGAACACGGCGACCGGCGATACGCTGGACGATTTCTTCGTCTTCAACGGCGATTTCAACCACGGCATCGAGCTCGACGCCTGCAGTCACCAGGGCTTCAGCCTGGGGAATGGTGCGCGGGAAGCCATCGAACAGGAAACCGTTGGCGCAGTCGGACTGGGCGATGCGGTCCTTGACCAGTGCAATGATCAGGTCATCGGACACCAGGCCACCGGCATCCATGATGCTCTTGGCCTTGATGCCCAGCTCGGTGCCGGCCTTGACCGCTGCACGCAACATGTCGCCGGTGGAGATTTGCGGAATGCCGAATTTTTCGGTGATGAACTGTGCCTGAGTACCTTTACCGGCCCCGGGAGCTCCCAGCAGAATGACGCGCATCGATGTGCTCCTCAATTTTTTATATGGATAACGTCAGATTCGCCTCGTGGGGCCAATCTCAAAAATAGGGTCGTGACCGCCCAAACGGTCAAAGGCTGATCAAGATACACAGCAGGCTGCGCCCACACAAGACGCCAAAAGTCGGAGAAACCGCTGCCTCCTGCGACCATTGCGCACAGTTTCCCAAGTCGCAACCCCGTCATTAACTGTCGCCTGGCAGCACTTTTGCACCCGTCAAACGGCGGCATCCGGCTCACCTGCCGGATGCCTGACCCCATGGCAAAGACCTTAGCCGGTGTTGCGCAAACCGGCGGCAATCCCCGCCACAGACACCAGCAAGGCCTGTTCTACCGGGCTGCCCTGCGCCACGTCCTGCACTCTTGAACGGGCCAGCAACTCGGCCTGCAATAGATGAAGCGGGTCGAGGTAGGTGTTGCGCAAGCGGATGAACTCAAGGGTCGCTGGGCTATGTGCCAGCAGCTGCGACTGCCCGGTCAGGCCGAGAACGATGGTGCACGCCTGCGACAATAGGTCGCGTAAGTGCGCACCCAATGGCAACAGATTCGGCTCTACCAGACGCTCATCGTAGGACCGTGCAATGTCGGCATCGGCCTTGGCCAGGACCATTTCCAGCATGTCGATGCGGGTGCGGAAGAACGGCCACTGCTCGCGCATTTGCCCCAGCAGTTCGCCTTCGCCACGCTCCAGCGCCTTGCTCAGGGCCGCTTCCCAACCCAGCCAGGCCGGCAGCATCAGGCGCGTCTGGGTCCAGCCGAAAATCCATGGGATCGCCCGCAGGCTTTCGATCCCCCCAGCCCGGCGCTTGGCCGGACGACTGCCCAGCGGCAAACGGCCGAGCTCCTGCTCCGGCGTGGACTGGCGGAAGTACTCCACGAACTGCGGGTTTTCCCGCACCACGGCGCGGTAGGCGCTGACACCATCCGCAGCCAGTTCGTCCATCAAATGGCGCCACTCGGGCGTAGGTGGCGGCGGAGGCAGCAAGGTCGCCTCAAGCACGGCGGCCAGGTACAGATTGAGGTTTTGCTCGGCGATGTCCGGCAGGCCGAATTTGAATCGAATCATTTCTCCCTGTTCGGTGGTGCGGAAACGCCCCGCCACCGAACCCGGTGGCTGCGACAGGATCGCCGCGTGCGCCGGGCCGCCGCCACGCCCCACCGTGCCGCCGCGACCGTGGAACAACAGCAGCTCGACTTGTTGCTCGCGGCAGATATCCACCAGTCGCTCCTGCGCCCGGTACTGCGCCCAGGCCGCCGCGGTGGTGCCGGCGTCCTTGGCCGAATCCGAGTAGCCGATCATCACTTCCTGCGGCCCTTGCAGGCGCGCGCGATAGCCAGGCAACAGCAGAAGCTTCTCGATCACCGGACCTGCGTTGTCGAGGTCGGCCAGGGTTTCGAACAGTGGCACCACACGCATCGGCCGCAACACGCCGGACTCTTTGAGCAGCAATTGCACGGCGAGTACATCGGAAGCCGCACCGGCCATGGAAATCACATAGGAACCGAGGGATGCCGGCGGCGCAGCGGCGATTTCCCGGCAGGTCGCCAGCACCTCGGCGGTGTCGGCGCAAGGTTTGAAGTAGTTCGGCAACAAGGGCCGACGATTGCTCAATTCGCGCATCAGGAAGGCGATGCGCTCCTCCTCGCTCCAGTCCTCGTAGCGTCCCAGGCCGAGATAGTCGGTGATTTCGGTCATTGCGGCAGTGTGTCGCGACGAGTCCTGGCGCACATCCAGACGAACCAGGAACAGACCGAATGTCACTGCCCGACGCAGGCAATCGAGCAACGGCCCATCGGCGATCACGCCCATGCCGCACTCGTGCAGGGAGTGGTAGCAAAGCTCCAGTGGATCGAGCAGTTCGCGGTTGTCCTGCAGCACATCGATCGGTGCCGGCGCAGGCGTCGACAAGGCGGCATGTGCCCAGTTACGCGTTGCCCGCAGGCGTTCGCGCAGGTGTTTGAGCACTGCCCGGTACGGCTCGGCGCTGTCTCCCGCCCTGGCTTTCAATTCATCGCTGGCCTGCTGCATCGACAGCTCAGCGGCCAGGCGATCGACATCGCGCAGGTACAAATCGGCCGCCATCCAGCGCGCCAACAGTAAAACCTCTCGGGTCACCGCCGCCGTCACGTTCGGGTTGCCGTCGCGGTCGCCGCCCATCCACGAGGCAAAGCGAATCGGTGCCGCCTCCAGTGGCAGGCGCAGGCCGGTGGCGGCGTACAGGGCCTGATCGGCCTTGCGCAGATAATTGGGAATGGCCTGCCACAGCGAATGCTCGATCACCGCGAAACCCCACTTGGCTTCGTCCACCGGCGTCGGGCGCGTGCGGCGGATCTCCTCGGTGTGCCAGGCTTCGGCGATCAGGCGTTGCAAGGTGGTCTTGATCTGCTCGCGCTCGGCACTGGTCAGGTCACGGTGATCCTGAGCCGCCAGTTGCGCGGCGATGGCGTCGTACTTCTGGATCAGTGTGCGGCGTGCGACTTCGGTAGGGTGCGCCGTGAGTACCAGCTCGATCTCCAGCCGACCCAGTTGCCGGGCCAGCGCGTCGGCGCCATGCCCTTCGGCGCGCAGGCGCGCGAGCAACTCCGGCAGCACCCGGGCTTCGAACGGCGCCTCCCGGGATTCCTCGCGACGGTGAATCAACTGATATTGCTCGGCGATGTTGGCCAGGTTGAGGAACTGGTTGAACGCCCGCGCCACCGGCAGCAACTCGTCTTCGGTCAACTGGTTGAGGCTGGCGCTGAGCTCGGCGTCCATGGAGCCGCGCCGGTCAGCCTTGGCGCCTTTGCGGATCTGCTCGATCTTGTCGAGAAAACCGTCACCATATTGTTCACGAATGGTGTTGCCCAACAGCTCACCCAACAGGTGAACGTCCTCGCGCAAGCGTGCATCAATATCGGTCATCAGCAGGTCTCCAGCAAAAATCCGGGCGGCTAAGAAACAAGAGAGTGCCGCCCCAGACAGGTTCTTACAAGCAAGACGACGAAGGGACTGTAAACCTTGCCTGTTGAGGCTAGTCTGAACGGTAAGCCGTACAACGGTTGTCGCCGGCCAATGCCGGACACTCACTCTGCCTGCCACGAGCGGGAGCGCAATGAGGTCAATATGAAAATCCGCGAGCTTGCCCACCACTGGGAAGAAAACGCCAAGGGTCGCCTGACCGACACCGGCTACTCGATTCATCTGGACGTGGAGTCTGCCGCACGCCTGGCCGCGCTCGTCGAGATGTATCCCAAGCGGCATCCTGAAGAACTGCTCGGCGATCTGATCGGCGCCGCACTGGAAGAGCTGGAAAGAAGCTTCCCGTACGTCAAGGGCACAACCGTGGTCGCCACCGATGAAGAAGGCGATCCCCTGTACGAAGACATTGGGCCGACCCCGCGCTTTCTGGCGCTGTCCCGTCGGCATTTGCACGATTTGTCGGTGCCCGACGACAAACAGAAACACTGATTTACTCCCCGCACTCCTCCCTATGTGGGAGCGAGCCTGCTCGCGATGGGCGTTAACGAAACCGCGTGATGACTGATTAAACGCGGCGTAGTGAAGTCCATCGCGAGCAGGCTCGCTCCCACAAGTATGCGATTTAGAGCCCTGTCGATTCGTTCACGGTTTTTTCAATAGCTGACTAATTTCTCTGAACTTTCAAAAAAAGCCTCGGGTCAACCCAAGTAACCACGCCTGGGACGAGCGTTTCAAAATACCCCGCAATTGATGGTTTCAGCGCCCTGCCCAGGGTGGACTTCGACGTTTTTCAGGAACTGGCCCAATGGAGTTGAAGACCATGAAAACCCGAATCGGAAGTCTCTCATTCACCTGTTCGCGTAGCCTCAGACTGGCGGCGTTGGCCCTGGGCAGCAGCCTGGTCCTGGCCGGCTGCGCCGGTAACCCGCCGACCGAGCAGTACGCTGTCACCCAATCGGCCGTCAACGACGCCGTGAGCGCCGGCGGCACCGAGTTCGCCGCCGTGGAAATGAAGTCGGCCCAGGACAAGCTCAAGCAAGCCGAAATTGCCATGCACGACAAGCAATACGGCCAGGCCCGGATGCTCGCCGAACAGGCCGAGTGGGACGCTCGCGTGGCCGGGCGCAAGGCCCAGGCGATGAAGGCCGAACAATCAGTGAAGGACGCGCAGAAAGGCGTTCAGGAATTGCGTCAGGAAAGCCAGCGCACCGTTCAGTAAGCGGCGCGGCACCACGCATTCCCACTCGACTAAAAGGACGAAATCATGAAATCCAATCAATTGATGATCCCTGCCCTGCTGGCTGTCACCGTAACCCTGGCAGCCTGCTCCACACCACCGAACGCCAACCTCGAACAGGCCCGCACCAACTACACCGGCCTGCAAACCGATCCGCAAGCGGCCAAGGTTGCGGCCCTGGAAACCAAGGAAGCCAGCGACTATCTGGACAAGGCCGATAAGGCCTACAGGGACAAGGAGGACGTGACCACGGTCGACCAGCTTGCCTATTTGACCAACCAGCGCGTCGAAGTGGCCAAGCAGACCATCGCCCTGCGCACCGCCGAGGCCAGCCTGAAAGATGCCTCGGCGCAACGGGCTCAGGCGCGCCTCGACGCCCGTGATCAGCAGATCAAACAGTTGAAGGACAGCCTCAACGCCAGACAGACCGATCGCGGGACACTGGTGACCTTCGGTGATGTGCTGTTCGCCACCGACAAGGCCGAGCTGAAATCCAACGGTCTGGCGAACATCAACAAACTGGCCCAGTACCTACAGGAAAACCCCGAGCGCAAAGTGATTGTCGAGGGCTATACCGACAGCACCGGTACGGCGTCGCACAACCAGTCGCTGTCGGAACGTCGCGCGGGCTCCGTGCGTGCGGCACTGGTGAAGATGGGCGTTGATCCTGCGCGTATCGTCGCCCAGGGTTACGGCAAGGAATATCCGGTGGCGGATAACAGCAGCACATCGGGCCGGGCGATGAACCGTCGGGTGGAGGTGACCATCTCCAATGACAATCAGCCGGTAATGCCGCGTTCGGTGGTGAGTTCTTACCAGCGATAGTTCTTTTCCTAAATTAAATATGAGCCCAGCCTAACGTTATCAGGTTGGGCTCATAGCACCTGTCATTTATGACAGTAGATAAGCTGTTACATCGGGTTTAATTTTGTTCCCAGCACAAATCGAGTGCAAAAGGAGCAATTGCGATGCGAAAGACCGCGCTGATCTGCATACCATTCATCCTGTCGGGTTGCTCGTTAACCGACGAATCCACAGTTCCCCCCCCTTCTCTCAACGACAACTTCGCGTATGACGAGCGGGACGCCATACCCAATGACACGCCTTTACCCAAACCGGGCATCAATCAACGTCCGGTCGTTGGAACAAAGAAAATGTTGGTAAGTGTTATCAAGTGGCAGGATGGAGACATCCTGAACAAACCCTTGATCGAGCGGCATACTCTTTCATCCGATCCGGACTCGCTGAAGTCCTACATTCTGGCTGCCTCACATGGAAAGTTGACATTAGCGGGCCAAGTGATTTCCTACACCTCTGGACCTCGCCCCGAACAATGCAAAAGCGGACAACCTATGCCACTGTCCCTCGCAACTTCGGAGGGTCGCAAAGCGGCCGAAGCAAATGGGCTCAATCCGGGTAACTTTGATTACTTGATCAACGTCATTGATTGTGGGGGAGCCGCCTCTGCGTATATGCCTGGACGCATCATAGGTGTTTACGGTCAGAGCGCCAGCCCTCATGTATACAAACACGAGTTCGGTCATAGCCTTGGGTATTCTCATGGAAAAACGTACACCAAATGCCCCCAAGACGGAGAAACTGTAAGAGCCCCGAACGAATGCACAACGATCGGATATGGCGATACGGGAGATTCGGTATCAGGGGGTGGAACACTTTACCCCGCTAACAATCGCTGGTACTCCGGTTGGCTGGATCAATCACAGTCTGCTGTAATCGAGCGTTCTGGTCTATATCGCCTAGGCGTGTTGGGTCAGGGTGGACCGCAACTTTATCGCATCAATCGTACCGGTTTGACTCCTAGTCAAATCGCACTGGAGTACCGAAAGCCGACTATCTACGATGATTTCCCACCTACCGACAATCGGGTGAACGGTGTTTGGGTGAGATTCACAACCATGGGAAATAATGTAAGTAACATTCAGCTCGATGCGACTCCAGAATCAGCCACGACAGTTGACCCTGCCATGCAACCCGGTAGAGTTCTGAAGGATGACACAGCAGGAATTACTGTCCGTGTGTGCACAACATCGGTAGATGGGGCGACAGTTGCCATTGCAATCAATGGCGAGACAAGTCCACCTTGCCCCGTAATTGGACTACCGTTACTACCACCAGGTATTCAAACTCCTGCCTTCGGAGCACCAGCCACTCCAAATCCCGTTACATTTCAAGGCACCAGTATCCCAGGGGCTAAGATAACCCTTTCCTATACAATGAGTTCTAAAAACAGCAAGTCGAGTATTGAAACAACTACTGCAGACGCTACTGGAGTTTGGCGGATAACGTTACCGTCACTTCCGCCTGGAATATTTAACGCGGGTGTAATCCAAGAAGCTGGCAATAGCGCATCGCTGATAAACTTTCGCTGGTTTGAAGTAGCGCGATGACTATTTTACTTTTCTCACCGGCACCGGGTTGATGGCGCTGAAGGAGGACGGTGTTGATTTAACCTGCACCGTCACCCAGCACCTCGAACCGGCGATGCACCGTCGGGTGGAAGTGACGATTTCCAACGATAACCAACCGGTGATTCCGCGTTCGGCGGTTAGCTCTTACACCCAGTAATTTGCCTCAATGCAAAACCTGTGGGAGCGAGCTTGCTCGCGATGAGGCCATAACATTCAACATCCATGTTGACTGCTACACCGCCATCGCGAGCAAGCTCACTCCCACATTGGTTCTTTATTGCCAGCCAGAATCGCGTTACTGCTCCAGCTTCTGCGGCGTCTCCTGCCCCATGCAGCGCACGGCTTTTTTCTTGCTGTCGACCAGCACGCCGGTCAGGCCTTTCTGTTCGGTGTCGAACAGCACCAGCACACCATCGATGCACTGGGCCACTTGGGCCGCCGGCGCCAGGGAAACCCTGTAGTCCTCGCCCGGCACGGTCTTGAGCATGGTGAAGTCGCTGAGCAGCAACGCATCCTCGGGCTTGGCGAAGTGCAGGTAGCCGTACCACCACAGGGCACCGACGGTGCCGAGGATGCTGCAGATACCGGTGATGATCAGCGGGATGGCGTTGCGTTCTTCACTCATTGCGGACTCTCTGGTGGTTCATCTTCTGAATTCGGGGGCGCCGGGTAATTGGGGATTTCACCCAGGCGGCGCAGGCCGTTGAAATGTTGCGGGTCATCGAGATAACGCAGCATGACCTTGCGCCAGACCGGGTCGGCGAACGTCTGCACATGACCGCCACGGGTCAGTTGCAGCACCCGCGGCGGCGGCGCAGCTTGATACAGTCGGATGCCGTTGGAAAGAGGCACGATAGGATCGTCGATGCTGTGGTAGATCAGTTTCGGCACGTCCTTGAGTTGCGTCATGGAGTTGATCGCGCTGTCGCCGTCCGGCACCAGCCACGACAGCGGCACCTGGAACGTCCAGAACACCCATGAATTACTCAGCGCATACCGGCCGACACTGCGATAACTGGCGGGCACGCCGTCGAGGACAAAAGCCTTGAGTTGTTTCTGCCGCTCGGGGTGTTGAACGAGGTAGTGGACAGCCATCGAACCGCCAAGGCTTTGGCCGAGCAGGATCAGCGGCTTGCCCTTGACCTCGGGGGCCTGGTCGAGCCATTTGAACGCCGCATCGATGTCCTGATAGATCGCCGGCAGGCTGGGTTTGCCTTCGGACAAGCCATAACCGCGATAGTCCACCAGCAGCACTTGATAGCCCTGTTCCGGCAACCACCAACTCCCGCCCAGATGCATTGGCAGATTGCCGCCGTTACCGTGCAGGTGCAGCACCGTGCCTTTGACCTCGACACCCTGCTTCACCGGCAGCCACCACGCGTTCAGCTTGAGGCCATCGGCGGTGTTCAAGGTGACGGTGCGGTATTCGAGCCCGGCCTTTTCCGGCGTGAACAACTGGCCGGGTTCGGGGTAGAACAGCAGCGAACTGCAGCCGTTCAGGGCCAGGAGAAGGCAGACGATGCCGAGGATTCTCATCCGGTGAAACCTCGCGAAATAATGGATTGGAACACAATCCCCTGTGGGAGCGAGCTTGCTCGCGATTGCGATCTGTCAGCTTGCACCCATGTTGAATGTAAAGCCGTCATCGCGAGCAGGCTCGCTCCCACAGGGGGATTCTTTGTTCACAAGATGTTCGAGTAATCCGCCTCGATCCGGTCCAGGCTCAGGTGGTTGAGGAAGTTGGAGAAGCACATCCACGCCGACAGCGCGTTCATGTCGCGGAACTGTTCCGGCAGGTACTTGGGCGGAACCACCAGACCTTCATCCACCAACTGGCGCAAGGTACGCATGTCTTCCAGGGTGGTCTTGCCGCAGAACAACAGCGGTATCTGCTCCAGCTTGCCTTTACGCACGGCCAGTTGAATGTAGTTGTAAATCATGATGAAGCCCTTGAGGTAGGACAAGTCTTTGGTAAATGGCAGACCTGTCGGCACCGAGCCGCGGAAAACGCGACTGGCGTTGCTGTAGCTCTCGGGCATTTCGAAGCCTTGCTCGCGGAAGAACTCGAACACCTGCAGGAAGTCGGCACCCTCCTCCACCATATGAATGGCCCGCGTGCGGTTGGTCAGTTTGCGCAGGCGACTGGGGTACGAGGCGAAGGTGATGATTTCCATCAGGATCGCCAGGCCTTCCTGGGTCACCGTCGACGAGGGCGGCCCCTTGGAGAGGAAGGTGCAGATCGGCTGGTTCAGGCCGTTGAGGGTGGTGCCGACATGCACCAGCCCTTCGTGGACCTCCAGGGCGCGCACATCGCGCTGATTGAACATCGCATCGGAGCGGATCTTGATGTAGTCGGCGCCGGCCGCCGCATCGGCGACGATGCCGTCGGACTCGAACACCCGGATGGTTTCCTCGGCTTCGCCAAATACCTTGTTCAAGCGATGCTGCAACAGGTCGACCGCATCCTTGGCCGTCAGCGTCTTCGGCTCGTCCTTGAGATCGCCACGGCCGTCGATGTTGTTCAGGTATTCGGACAACATCATGCCCAGGTCGGACAGCGTCGGGTCGCCGGCGTGGAACGCGTCGGAGGCGGCACCGTACAACTCCTGCGAGATCAGGCCGAAATCCTCTGTGCCGCGCGCTTCGAGCATGCGCACCACCATGCGGTATTCCTTGCACATGCGACGCATGATCTGGCCGACCGGGTTGAACTGGCCGAGCTGGCGGGTGATGTCGCGCTCGATGTTCTGGAACTCCAGCTTCACTTTGCTGGAATCGAACGCCAGCGGCCGGTTGAGGTAGTAGTCGCGGTCCACCGCCGGCATTTCCTTGCCTTTGGCCTTGAGGAAGCCCTTACGAATGTTGTCGTCCCACTTGACCGCATCGAGGACGCGGATCGGCGTCTGCGCGAGCACGATGCGATCGGACAAAATGCGTATCGACTGTTGGTAATCGTCCACCCGAAACTCCTGTAGAAACCTGATTGTGCTGCTTATTTGGCTTTGGCCTGACGCTGGTAGCGTACGGCTTCGACGAACACATCGGTATTGGCCGGGTCGTCGAGGTAGGCGGCGACTTGATCCATGGAGCTGTTGATCAGCACGCCTGCGCCGTCGTCAGTCTGAAACGCTTCTCCGCTCAGGGCGTTTTGCTTCAGCGCCTGGTTGATCTGTTCAGGGTCGAGGTTGTACAGCACCAGTTCACGCTGGTCGGTCAGCTCGAAGCCGCCGATGATGAAATACCCGCCGAACTGCGCCGGCACCTTCGCCGACAAGTACCAACGGTTGCCATGGCGCGACACGGTGAAGGGGTAGGCTTCACGCTCCTTGGGTTTGGCCTTGAAGTAGCTGACGGCCTGGTAGCGATTGTCGGCGATGCGGGTCAACTCCAGATTGACGGGCTCGCCCCAGGCGCTGGTGCTGGTCCACTTGCCGAGCAACCCTTTGGGCGCGGGCTCGCTCGTGGGCAGCGGTTCCTTGAAGGTCACCAGACAGCCACTGAGCAGCAGGAACGACAAGGCGATCACAACGACACGCCAGGCTTTCATTCAATACTCCCTATGAACATACGCCGCCCTGAAGTGGACACCTTCCCCTGTGGGAGCAAGCTTGTGTGGTGAGGGGGCTTGCCCCCGTTCGGCTGCGAAGCAGTCGTAAAACCTGCGCATCTGAACTGACTGTCTCACCGCGGCCGCAGATTTTGGGGTGGCTTTGCCACCCAACGGGGGCAAGCCCCCTCGCCACAAAAGCTCGCTCCCACAGGGTGAAGAGCCAGCCGGACTACACCGACGCCAGCACCAGGTGCATGTAGCGCGTCAGGATGCCGAGCATTTCCTCTTCGGCGGCAGGCTCGTCTACGTTGAGCAGGCCCTGATATTCCATCCGGCCGATAATCGCCGTCAACACCTTGGCATCCTGATGCGGCTCGCGCGAGCCCAATACCTGGAACAGCTGGCAAGAGCCCTGCAACAGGATTTGCTGATGCGAGCGCACCAGTTCGGCCAGGCGCGGGTTGAGCAACGCCTCCTGACGGAACGCCTGCTCGGCCATCAAATGTTCGCGACGATTGACCAATTGCCGGTGAACGTAATCGGTCATCAGCCGCGCAATGTCGTCCGCCAGTTTCGAGCGCGCCTGCGGGCTGCCATCGCCACTGTCGATCATCTCGCGCAGCAGGCCCTCGTTGTTCACCCACAGCTTGCCCATGTACGCCGCACTGCGTTCCACGTATTGGGCGAAGGTATCGGTGAGCAGGTCATCGATATCCTTGAAATAGTAAGTGGTCGCCGACAACGGCACTTGCGCCTCGGCGGCCACCGCGCGGTGTCGGACGGCACGCACGCCGTCACGCACGACAATGCGCATGGCGGCGTCGAGAATGTCCTGTCGACGCTGCTCACTGCCCTGTCGGCTGGCCTTGCGGCCCTGGTACTGAACGCTTTCAGCGACCGCAGTGGCGATACCCGCTGCACCTTCTTGAGCTATTGCACGAATCACGACAGGTATTTCCTCTCAGATGAAACTAACAAGTTGATACGTTTGTACCAGACAGGCAATAAAAAGCCGCCTCAAAGGCGGCTTTTTATTTGAAACACTTACGCTTGCGGCCGCATGTGCGGGAACAGGATCACGTCGCGGATCGACGGGGAGTTGGTCAGCAGCATCACCAGACGGTCGATACCGATGCCTTCACCCGCCGTTGGCGGCATGCCGTACTCCAGCGCACGAACGAAGTCGGCGTCGTAGTGCATGGCTTCGTCGTCGCCGGCGTCCTTGTCGGCCACCTGGGCCATGAAGCGCTCGGCCTGGTCTTCCGCGTCGTTCAACTCGGAGTAGGCGTTGGCAATTTCACGACCACCGATGAACAGTTCGAAACGGTCGGTGACGTTCGGGTTGTCGTCGTTACGACGGGCCAGCGGCGACACTTCGAACGGGTACTGGGTAATGAAATGCGGCTGCTCCAGCTTGTGCTCGACCAGCTCTTCGAAAATCATCACCTGCAGCTTGCCCAGGCCTTCGAAGCCCAGCACCTTGGCGCCGGCCTTCTTGGCGATGGCGCGAGCCTTGTCGATGTCGTTCAGATCATCGGCGGTCAGCTCAGGGTTGTACTTGAGGATCGAGTCGAACACCGACAGACGCACGAACGGCTCGCCGAAGTGGAACACCTTGTCGCCGTACGGCACGTCGGTGCTGCCCAGAACCAGCTGCGCCAGTTCTCGGAACAGTTCTTCGGTCAGGTCCATGTTGTCTTCGTAGTCGGCGTAGGCCTGGTAGAACTCCAACATGGTGAATTCAGGGTTGTGACGAGTCGAAACGCCTTCGTTACGGAAGTTGCGGTTGATCTCGAACACTTTCTCGAACCCGCCAACAACCAGGCGCTTGAGGTACAGCTCCGGCGCGATACGCAGGAACATGCCCATGTCCAGCGCATTGTGGTGGGTTTCGAACGGCTTGGCCGCCGCGCCGCCAGGAATGGTCTGCAGCATCGGCGTTTCCACTTCCAGGAAGTCACGCTTCATCAGGAAGCTGCGGATGTGGGCGATGACTTGCGAACGCACGCGGAACGTCTGGCGCACGTCTTCGTTGACGATCAGGTCGACGTAACGCTGGCGGTAGCGCTGTTCGGTGTCGGTCAGGCCGTGGTGCTTGTCCGGCAGCGGGCGCAGGGATTTGGTCAGCAGGCGCACGCTGGTCATTTCGACGTACAGGTCGCCCTTGCCGGAACGGGCCAGGGTGCCTTCGGCGGCAATGATGTCGCCCATGTCCCAGGTTTTCACCGCGGCCAGGGTTTCTTCGGACAGGGTCTTGCGGTTGACGTAGACCTGGATACGACCGGTCATGTCCTGGATCACCATGAACGAGCCACGGTTGAGCATGATACGACCGGCAACCTTGACCGGGATCGCAGCCTCTGCCAGCTCTTCCTTGGTCTTGTCCGCGTACTGTTTCTGCAGTTGTTCGCAGTAGTTTTCGCGGCGGAAGTCGTTCGGGAAGGCATTGCCCTTGGCGCGCTCGGCAGCAAGCTTTTCCTTGCGCAGGGCGATCAGGGAGTTTTCTTCCTGTTGCAGGGCTTGCGGGTCGAGTTCTAGGTCGCTCATGTCTTTAAATATTCCATCACAGGTTCGTTGCCCCCAGGCCTGCGGCCTGGGGATCGCCAGCAAGCTGGCTCCTACAAGGATCGCGCCGGGTCAGCCGATCCTGTATTGCATTGCTTACAGCCCGGACTTCAGGCTCGCTTCCAGGTATTCGTCGATGTCGCCGTCGAGCACCTTGTCGCAGTCGCTGCGCTCGATGTTGGTGCGCAGATCCTTGATCCGCGAGGCATCGAGTACATAAGAACGGATCTGATGACCCCAGCCGATATCGGACTTGGTGTCTTCCAGCGCCTGGGACGCCGCATTGCGCTTCTGCATTTCCTGCTCGTACAACTTGGCCCGCAGCATTTTCATGGCGGTGTCCTTGTTGGCGTGCTGGGAACGTTCGTTCTGGCAGCTGACCACGGTGTTGGTCGGTACGTGGGTGATACGTACGGCCGAGTCGGTGGTGTTTACGTGCTGACCACCGGCACCGGAGGAGCGATAGGTGTCGATCCGCAGGTCTGCCGGATTGATCTCGATTTCCACCTTGTCATCGATCTCTGGCGAGACGAACACCGCGGAGAACGAGGTGTGGCGACGGTTGCCGGAGTCGAACGGGCTCTTGCGCACCAGACGGTGCACGCCGATTTCGGTCCGCAACCAGCCAAACGCGTATTCGCCCTTGATGTGCACGGTCGCGCCCTTGATCCCGGCGACTTCACCGGCGGACAGTTCCATGATGGTCGCGTCGAAGCCGCGCTTGTCGGCCCAGCGCAGGTACATGCGCAGCAGAATGTTGGCCCAGTCCTGGGCTTCGGTGCCGCCGGAACCGGCCTGGATGTCCAGGTAGGCGTTGTTCGGGTCCATTTCGTGGCTGAACATGCGGCGGAATTCCAGCTTGGCCAGACTTTCCTCGAGACGGGCCAGCTCGGCGACGACATCGCCCACTGCGCCTTCGTCGTTCTCTTCGACGGCCATGTCCAGCAGGTCGCGGCAATCGGCCAGACCCGTGTTCAATTCGTCCAGGGTATCGACGATCTGCGCCAGCGCAGCGCGCTCGCGGCCCAGTTCCTGGGCGTATTCAGGTTTGTTCCAGACACTCGGATCTTCAAGCTCGCGATTGACTTCGGTCAGACGCTCATGCTTTTGATCGTAGTCAAAGATACCCCCGAATAGTTTCGGAGCGCTCGGACAGGTCCTTGATGGTGTTCAGGATCGGGTTGATTTCCATGACGGGCAGCACTCGTTGGCGAACTTTTGAAAGCCGGCGAGTATACCGGGAAACAGCCGAAAACGGCAGTCCGCCTGGCCGAAAAGCCAAGCCCTTGTAGGAGCGAGCTCGCTCGCGAAAAACGCTCAGGCACCGCGTTTATTCAGATAGCCATCGTCATCGTTGACGACCATCGCGAGCAGGCTCGCTCCTACAGGGGGGAGGCTGTTCAGCCGACCCCCACCTGATTACGCCCATTGTTCTTCGCCGAATACAGCCCCTTGTCCGCCGCCAGGATCAGGTCGCGGCAGTTGCTGCCCGCTTTCGGGGTAATAGTCGACAGGCCGATGCTGATGGTCAGGCTCGAACCTTCGGCCGGCGAGTTATGCGGGATCTTCAGGGCTGCCACGGTCTGGCGCAGCTTCTCGGCCACCAACCGTGCACCGCCCTGGGAGGTGTTGGGCAGCACCAGGGCGAACTCTTCGCCGCCGTAGCGGGCCGGCAGGTCCGAAGGCCGGGCACTGGCGTCCTTGATCGCCGCGGCGACCTTGCGCAGGGCTTCATCGCCTTCCAGGTGGCCGAAGCTGTCGTTGTAGGCCTTGAAGTAGTCGACATCGATCATCAGCAACGACAACTGGCTCTGCTCACGCAGCGAACGGCGCCACTCCAGTTCCAGGTATTCATCGAAGTGCCGACGGTTCGACAACCCCGTCAGGCCATCGGAGTTCATCAGGCGTTGCAGCACCAGGTTGGTGTCGAGCAGTTGCTGCTGGCTGACCCGCAACGCGCGGTACGCCGCATCCCGTTGCAGCAGGGTCATGTAGGAGCGCGAGTGATAGCGGATGCGCGCGACCAGTTCGATATTGTCCGGCAGCTTGACCAGATAATCGTTGGCCCCGGCCGCAAAGGCCGCGCTCTTGATCAGCGGATCTTCCTTGGTCGACAGAACGATGATCGGAATGTCCTTGGTCGCCGGGTGATTGCGGTATTCGCGCACCAGGCTCAGACCGTCAAGACCGGGCATGACCAGATCCTGCAGGATCACTGTCGGCTTGATGCGCACAGCGTGGGCGATGGCCTGGTGCGGGTCGGAGCAGAAGTGGAAATCAATGTTCTCTTCGTTCGACAGGCCGCGACGCACGGCTTCGCCGATCATGGCCTGATCGTCCACCAGCAACACCATGGCGGCGTTTTCGTCGGTCTTGAAGTCGTCGAGCTGTAATTCAGTCATGTGCGGTCACCTGAGTACTACCTGAGCCAGGAATGAGGGAAAAGGTGCTCATTTGGCGAAAATCTCCAGCAATCGTGGCGCTATCTTGTCCAGCGGGCGAATCTCCACGGCAGCGTCGATGGCTGCGGCCGCCTTCGGCATGCCGTACACCGCACTGCTGTTTTGGTCTTGTGCGATGGTCAGGTAGCCCTGTTGGCGCATGAGTTTAAGCCCTTGGGCGCCATCACGCCCCATGCCGGTGAGCAAAACCCCCACGGCATCACCGCTCCAGTTATTGGCCACGCTCTCGAAGAACACATCGATGGAGGGCCGGTAGATCTCGTTGACCGGTTCGGCGGTGTAGGCCAGCGTGCCGTTTTTCAACAAGCGAATATGGTGATTGGTGCCGGCCAGCAATACCGTGCCGCTTTGCGGCGGCTCGCCCTCCTGGGCCAGGCGCACATCAAGGCCGCTGGCAGTGCCGAGCCATTCAGCCATGCCGGCGGCAAACACCTGGTCAACGTGTTGCACCAGCACGATGGCCGGAGAGAAATCACGCGGCAGCCCCTTGAGCAAGGCTTCCAGCGCTGCCGGCCCACCGGCGGATGAGCCAATGGCGATCAGGCCCTGGCGTGAGCCCGAACAGCGCAAGGGTGCCGGTGCCGAGCGCGGGCGGTTACCCTTGTCGCCGATCAGCCAGACGATGTTCAAGATCTTGCGCAACAACGGCGCCGCCGCTTCCTGGGCATTGCCGGCGCCGAGGGCCGGGGTGTCGACCACGTCCAGCGCACCGTGGCCCATGGCCTCGAACACCCGGTGCACGTTCTGCTGGCGATCCACGGTGACGATGACGATGGCACACGGGGTCTCGGCCATGATCCGCCGCGTGGCCTCGACGCCATCCATCACCGGCATGATCAGGTCCATCAGAATCAGGTCCGGCGTGTCCAGCGCGCACTGGCGCACCGCCTCGGCACCATTGCCGGCGACCCAGACCACCTCGTGGGCCGGCTCGAATGCCAGGGCGCGGCGCAGGGCCTCCACCGCCATGGGCATGTCATTGACGATTGCGATCCTCATGCCCGCGCTCCTCCGATGAGCTCGACCACTGCATCGAGCAAGGCGTCGTCATGAAAACTGGCCTTGGCTAGATAATAGTCGGCCCCGGCATCCAGTCCACGGCGCCGGTCCTCTTCACGATCCTTGTAGGACACCACCATCACCGGCAGCGATTGCAGGCGATTGTCCCGACGCAGCAGCGTGACCAGTTCGATGCCGTCCATGCGCGGCATATCAATGTCGGTGATCAGCAGATCGAAATCCTCCGAACGCAGCGCGTTCCAGCCATCCATGCCGTCCACCGCAACCGCCACGTCATAGCCGCGATTGAGCAACAGCTTGCGCTGCAACTCTCGCACGGTCAGGGAATCATCCACCACCAGAATTCGTTTGCGGGCCGCCTCGACCACCTGATTGCTGTGACGGGCAATGCGCTCCAGACGCCCGGTGTTGAGCAGTTTTTCCACCGAACGCAGCATGTCTTCGACATCGACTATCAGCACCACCGAACCGTCGTCGAGCAGGGCCCCGGCGGAGATGTCCTGCACCTTGCCCAGACGCTCATCCAGCGGCAGCACCACCAAGGTCCGCTCACCGATGAACCGCTCCACGGCCACGCCGTAGATGGCATCGCGCTCGCGAATCACCACGACCTTCAGGGTTTGCCCGCTGTTCTGGCTGGCCGGACGTTGCAACAGCTGACTGGCCGCCACCAGACCGACATGCCGGCCTTCGTGCCAGAAATGCTGGCGGCCTTCGACCTGCACGATATCCGCCGGCTCCAGGTCGCACATGCGCTCAATGTGCGCCAGCGGGAAGGCATAGGCTTCGTCGCCGACTTCCACCACCAGGCTGCGCACCACCGACAGGGTCAGCGGCACCTCAAGGTGGAAACGACTGCCCTCGCCCGCCGTCTGCTCCAACACCACCGCGCCGCGCAGCTGCCGGACCATGTGCTGCACCGCATCCAGGCCGACGCCGCGACCGGACACCTCGGTGACCCTGTCGCGCAGACTGAAACCGGGCAGGAACAGGAACGTCAGCAACTCCTCTTCGCTCAACTGAGCGGCGGTTTCCGCGAGGGACAAATTTCGTTCAACGATGCTGCGACGGAGCTTTTCCAGGTCCACGCCGTTACCGTCGTCGCTCAGTTCAAGCACCAGCAGACCGGCCTGATGGGACGCGCGCAGGCGAATCAAACCTTCCGCCGGCTTGCCGGCCAGCAGGCGCTGCTCCGGGGTTTCGATGCCGTGGTCGACCGCGTTGCGCAACAGGTGAGTCAGCGGCGCTTCGAGCTTTTCCAGTACGTCGCGATCGACCTGGGTCTTTTCGCCTTCAATTTCCAGGCGCACCTGTTTGCCCAGATCGCGCCCTAGATCCCGGACCATCCGCACTTGCCCGGTCAGCACATCGGCAAAGGGCCGCATGCGACAGGCCAGCGCCGTGTCGTACAACACCTGCGCCCGTTGGCTGGCATGCCAGGCGAACTCGTCGAGTTCGGCGTTCTTTTCCATGAGCAGTTGCTGGGATTGCGCGAGCAAGCGCCGCGCATCCTCAAGGGCTTCCTGGGCCTCCAGGCTCAAGGCGTGATCCTTGAGATGCACATTGAGGTTCTCCAGTGCGCGCAGGCTGTTGCTCTGCATGCGCTTGAGTCGCTGCATGGTCGCCAGGTGCGGTTTGAGCCGCAGGGTTTCCACCAGGGATTTGCTCGACAGATCGAGCAGGCTGTTCAGGCGCTCGGCGGTGACACGCAGCACACGTTCGCCGTTTTCGGTGGTGCGTTTGGTCTTGCGTGGAGCTGGCGGCGATGGCGGTTCGACGACAGGCGCCGGCGACTCGACCTTCGGCGCGGGTGCTTCGAGCTGAAGTTCGGCCATCACCGGTGCGGCAGGCACAACCAGCGGGGCCGCCGGGTCCAGCAACCGCGCCATTAACGCCACATAGGCCTCGATGTCCGAGACTTCCGGGTTGTTGCTCGGTGTGGCGATGCGCATCAGCAGATCGGTGCCTTGCAGCAACGCATCGATATGCTCGGGGCGCAGCAACAGACGGCCTTCCTGGGCGCTGACCAGACAATCTTCCATCACATGGGCAACGCTGACCCCGGCATCAACACCGACGATCCGCGCCGCACCCTTGAGCGAGTGCGCGGCACGCATGCACGATTCAAGTTGATCGGCCAGGGTCGGGTCGCGCTCAAGCGCCAGCAGGCCGGCGCTCAAGACTTGGGTCTGGGCTTCGGCCTCCAGGCTGAACAGCTCCAGCAAAGAAGCGTCGCGCATTTGCTCGGGGGTCATGTGAGGCTCCGGGTCACGGCGCACAACAGCTGTTCTTCATCCAGCCAACGCAGGCTGCGACCTTTGAATTGCAACACGCCACGGGTGTATTTGGCGCTGGCCTGAGCACCTGAGCGCGATGCGGTATCGAGGATGTGCTCGTCGATGGCGTGAATCCCGTCGACTTCGTCCACCGGCACCACCACCGGCCCGCCGTCGGCGGCGATGATCAGCATGCGTGGCATGACCCGTGCACCGGTGGCCACGCTGCTGGCGCCGTCGAGCCCGAGCAGTTCCACCAGCGACAGGCAGGCAACCAGCGCTCCGCGTACATTCGCCACGCCGAGCAAGGCCCGGGAACGTTGATGCGGCAACGAGTGAATCGCTTGCAACGGCGCCACCTCTACCAGGCTACGGGTCGCGAGCCCCAGCCACTCCTCACCCAGACGGAACATCAACAGCGAGCGGGTTTTCACCTCGCTCTCGACCGCGACGGACACAGTCCCGCGATCTTCCTGCTGCAATGCATAACGATCGAGCAAGCGTGTGGCGGCCGCCGAATACACCGCACAATTGCGGCAATGAATATGGTCGCTGAGCAGCGGGCAGGACTTGTCACCGTGGATACCAATGCGGTTCCAGCAATCGTCGATGGCCTGGGCATCTCGGGTGACGCTGAAGGTATCGGAGGCGATCATCGTTTACGCTCACTGTCGACGGAACGTGCGCTGCGGACGGCACGCTCCTGCAATCGTCTGGCTCCCATCGCGTCGCCCTGGGCCTGCAGCAAGCCGGCCAGGTGCATCAACGCTTCAGGATGTTGCGGTTCCAGGTACAACGCCTTGCGGTAAAAACCCTGCGCTTCAAGGGTATTGCCGGCCACATCGCTGAGCAGTCCCAACCAGTAAAAGACCTGAGCCACCGGCTCATGGCTGCGCAAGTAGCTTTCACACGCTGCTCGCGCCTCGGCGCTTTTGCCTTCATCGGCCAGCACGGCGATATTGGCCAGCAGCGCGGCAGTGTCGGAGCCGGAGGTTGCAGGCGCAGGCGCAGGCCGCAGCGGCGCAACCCGGGCAAACGGACGGCTGCGCACTGGCGCAGGCGGTGGATTGCGCAACGGTTGCGGCACTGGCAATGGCGCAGGAACGAACGTCGGCAAGGAATCAGGGTCCGCAGTTCCCTGTCGACTGAACGCGAAGGACTGCGCGATACCAATCGAGCGCATCCCCAAACGCCCCAGCAGACCGCCTTCGGCCGGGCCGATAAACAGCACGCCGTCAACGTGGGTCAGGCACTTGAGCACTTCGAAGACTAGCTTCTGGGTCGGCTGGTCGAAGTAGATCAGCAGGTTGCGACAAAACACGAAATCGAATGGCGGTTCACCGGCCAGCAAGGCCGGATCCAGCAGATTGCCTACCTGCAGGCGCACTTGCTCGAGCACCCGCTGATCGAGGCGATAGCTCTCGCCTTCGGCGATGAAATGACGGTCGCGAAACGCAATGTCGTCACCCCGAAAGGAATTCTTGCCGTACAACGCCCGACGGGCTTTTTCCACTGACAACGGGCTGACGTCCAGGCCGTCGACCTTGAACTGGTGCGGTTTGAGCCCGGCATCGAGCAACGCCATGGCGATCGAGTACGGTTCTTCGCCCGTGGAACATGGCAGGCTGAGAATTCGCAGTGCGCGCAGGTTGTTGATCTCGGCCAGACGCTTGCTCGCCAGTTTCGCCAGGGTGACGAAGGACTCCGGATAGCGGAAGAACCAGGTTTCCGGAACGATCACCGCCTCGATCAAGGCCTGCTGCTCGTCCCGCGAGCCCTGCAAGGTGTGCCAATACTCATCGGCCGACACTGCTTGCGAAACGATGCTGCGCTGGCGCACCGCTCGCTCGATGATCGCAGGCCCTACCGAGGTCACGTCGAGTCCGATAGTTTCCTTGAGAAAGTCGAAAAAACGCTGGTCGCTGTTCATGGCCGCTCCTGCAGCAGTGCCGGATCCATTGGCGGCGAGGGAAACAACAATGCGCGCACCTGATCGTCCAGCAGATCGCCGACCCGCACCCATTGCAGCAACCCCCGCTCGTCCTTGCGCACCGGCCCGAGGTAAGGCGTCTGGCGATTGTCCAGGCCATAGGGCTGAAAATCCGCCGGATCGCAGCGCAAGGTGTCAGTCGCCTGTTCCAGAATCAGCCCGAGCAGTTGTGTCTCGGCGGTTTCATCCGGGCGATAGTTGACCAGCACCAGTCGCGTGCTGGTACGGGCCTGTGCAGGCATGCCAAAGGTCAGTGCGCTCAAGTCGATCACCGGCACCACGGTGCCCCGATAGGCGAACACCCCGGCGACCCAGGCGGGGGCATGGGGAATGGGCTTCAACGGCAGGCGCGGCAGCACTTCAGCCACTTCGATAGCCTTCAAGGCATAGCGCTCGTTGCCGACGCGAAACACCAGAAACAAGGCATGCAGCGCCTGCTTCACGGCAGAGCGTTTGGCCGTGATTTCGCTCATCAGACTTTGAATCGCGAAACGCCGCTGCGCAGCCCGACGGCCACCTGGCTCAGTTCATCGATGGCGAAACTGGCCTGGCGCAGAGACTCGACCGTCTGGCTGCTGGCATCACCCAACTGCACCAGCGCATGGTTGATCTGCTCGGCACCGGTGGCCTGGGCCTGCATGCCTTCGTTGACCATCAGCACCCGCGGCGCCAGCGCCTGGACCTGATGGATGATCTGCGACAACTGCTCGCCGACCTGCTGCACCTCGGACATCCCGCGACGCACCTCTTCGGAAAACTTGTCCATGCCCATGACCCCGGCCGACACCGCCGACTGGATCTCGCGCACCATTTGCTCGATGTCGTAGGTGGCGACAGCGGTCTGGTCCGCCAGGCGCCGCACTTCGGTGGCGACCACGGCAAAGCCGCGCCCGTATTCCCCGGCCTTCTCGGCCTCGATGGCGGCGTTGAGCGACAACAGGTTGGTCTGGTCGGCGACCTTGACGATGGTCACCACCACCTGATTGATGTTGCCGGCCTTCTCGTTGAGGATCGCCAGCTTGGCGTTGACCAGATCGGCCGCGCCCATCACCGAGTGCATGGTTTCTTCCATGCGCGCCAGGCCCTGCTGGCCGGAACCGGCAGCCACGGAAGCCTGATCGGCGGCGGTGGAAACCTCGGTCATGGTGCGCACCAGATCCCGGGAAGTGGCGGCAATCTCACGGGAGGTCGCGCCAATTTCCGTGGTGGTGGCGGCAGTTTCGGTGGCGGTGGCTTGTTGCTGCTTGGACGTCGCGGCGATCTCGGTCACCGACGTGGTCACCTGCACCGACGAGCGCTGGGCCTGGGACACCAGAGAAGTGAGCTCGGTCATCATGTCGTTGAACCCGGTCTCTACCGCGCCGAATTCGTCCTTGCGCTCCAGGTTCAGGCGGCTGCTGAGGTCGCCGGTGCGCATGATTTCGAGGATTCTCACGATGCGGTTCATCGGCGCCATGATGGCGCGCATCAGCAACAGACCACAGAGAGCGGCCGCCAGCACCGCGATCACCAGGGAAATACCCATGATGCCTTTGGCGCTGAGCACTGCATCGTCAATGGCCGCGATGTCTGCGTCCGCCACAGACTTGTTGTGACGCAGGATTTCATTGACCTTCATTCGACCCGCTGTCCAGGTCGGGGTCAGTTCACCCTTGAACATGTTGACGGCCTCGGCGTTCTGGTTGTGTTTATACAACTCGATCACCGCGGCCAGAATCCGGTGGTAGTCTTCATGAAGCTTTTCGAACGCTGCGAACTCGACCCTGTCTTCTTCGTCGGCAATCGTTCCACGGTAGAGGCCCATCTGCTCTTTCAACCGCTCGGCGTAGCCCTTGAAGTTCGCGGCATCCTCGGCAGTGAAGCCCTGCCCTTCCTCCAGGCCGAGCATGGCCTGAATGCGTACATAACTGTCGGACCACGCGCCACGAATCATCGAACTGTAATACAACCCCGGCAGAGCGTCCTCACGCACGCTGGCTTCGCTGATTTCGATCTTCAGCAGGCGCGAATACGAGACAACCACCATCAGCAACATGATGGCGATAATTACCGCAAAGCTCGCCAAAATGCGTTGGCGTAACGTCCAGTTCTTCACAGTCATTCCTCGGAGCCGATTCGAAATGCGGGGAGTATAGCCGAGGGCGGTGTTTCATTTATAAGACGGTTGCGCGCTACTTCTCATCCCGCCAAAAAAGGCGGGATGGGTGCCTGGGGTGATTAGGCAGAAAGGGACCGTAGAATGGTCATTGGGGATGTGGGGCGGACTGAAGGTTTACAAGGAAGCCTGGCGAACCTGCTTCTCAAGCTCGGCCTTCAACCCCGGCTCCAACTTGAGCTGCCGCGCCAGCTCATCGAGATAGGCCTTCTCCATGAAGTTTTCCTCGTCCACCATCATCACGCTGGCGATGTACATCTCGGCGGCGATTTCCGGGGAGCGGGCGGCGCGGGCGACATCGCTCGGGTCCAGTGGCTTGTTGAGCTCGGCGTGCAGCCAGTGTTGCAGCTCCTGATCGCTGTCGAGCCGGGTGAATTCGCCTTCGATCAAGGCACGCTCACGCTCATCCACATGACCGTCAGCCTTGGCCGCGGCCACCAGCGCCTTGAGAATCGCCTGACTGTGCAGCTCGACTTGCGCGTCCGGTACGCGGTCCAGGGTTTGCGGTTGCGCACCGGCCGCACCGCCCTGCTGCGCCTGCCAGTTTCCGTAGGCTTTATAGGCCAGCACGCCCAACGCGGCGAGACCGCCGTAGACCGCGACCTTGCCCCCGACTTTACGGGCCTTTTTGCTGCCGAGCAGCAAGCCCATGGCGCCTGCCGCCAATGCCCCGCCACTCGCGCCGGAGAGCAAACTGCCGAGGCCTCCGTTGCCACCGCTCGCACCCTTTTGCTGCGGGCTGCCGGCCTTGTTCTGCAATAGGTCCTGGCCGGACTTGAGTAGTTGATCGAGCAATCCACGGGTATTCATTTACCGCCTCCACAAGACGTTTAACCTGAAACCAAGACCACCAGCCTAAAACGAAAGTGCCCACGCCCCGTGGGCGAGAGTGCTTCCAGATGTTGCACTCCCCTCAATGCGCCCATTGCCGCTTGCGCCGCCCCATCAGAAAAAACGATATACACTCTCGCCAATCGATAAAAACAGCCCACCGGGTGCTTCCCCATGATGACCTTGCGTCAGATCCGTCACTTCATCGCCGTGGCCGAGACCGGTTCGATCTCGGCCGCCGCGCAAACTGCGTTCATTTCCCAGTCGACCCTGACCCTGGCGATCCAGCAACTGGAGGAGGAAATCGGCGTCAGCCTGTTCAGCCGCCATGCCAAGGGCATGACCCTGACCCACCAGGGGCATCAATTCCTGCGTCAGGCGCACTTGATCCTGGCCACGGTGGATAACGCCAAGCGCAGCCTGCAACAGAGCACCGACCAGGTCGCCGGGCAACTGATCGTCGGCGTGACCAGTCTGGTGGCCGGTTATTACCTGGCGGATTTGCTCACCCGTTTCCAGCGCGCCTACCCCAACGTGGAAATCCGCGTGATGGAGGATGAGCGCCCGTACATCGAGCATTTGCTGGTCAGCGGCGAGATCGATGTCGGCGTGTTGATCCTGTCCAACCTCGAAGACCGCCACGCATTGCAGACCGAAGTGTTGACCCGCTCGCCGCACCGGCTATGGCTGCCGGCCCAGCACCCGCTGCTGGAACACGACAGCATCAACCTCGCCGACGTGGCCCGCGAGCCATTGATTCAACTGAACGTCGATGAAATGGACCGCAATGCCCAACGTATGTGGTCCGCCGCCTCCCTGCAACCGCGCATCACCCTGCGCACGGCCTCGACCGAAGCGGTGCGAAGCCTTGTGGCCGCTGGCCTGGGCGTATCTATCCAGCCCGACATGACCTATCGCCCGTGGTCACTGGAGGGCGACATCATCGAAGCGCGGCCGATCGCCGACCTCAGCCAGACCCTGGATGTCGGCCTGGCCTGGCGTCGCGGCACCGCACGGCCGGCGCTGGTGGACCCGTTCCTCACGGTCGCGCGTGAACAACCCCACGGCGGGCGCAAGCCATCTATTTAATCGAACGCTACCTTCAGTATTTAGTATTTGTTGTCCTCGGGTCCGCGAACTAGTCTTGTTGCATCCAATAAAGACGGCCGGGCCCCAGTCACAGGGAGCGCTGCCATGTCTACACAACAAGCCACACAAAAAACGAGAACCCGAAAAATGGCTGGCGCGCAGACCCCGTTGTTCACCGCCTTGTTGATCGATGGTGAATCAGTCGCAGGGCAAGGCTGTGCCGAACCCATCATCAATCCGGCCACTGGCGAAATCCTGACGCAGATCGCCGAAGCCGGCACCGAACAAGTCGAAGCAGCCATCCTCGCCGCCCACCGCGCCTTTGCCGGTTGGTCGCGCACCACGCCACAACAGCGCTCGAACCTGCTGTTGGACATCGCCAACGCCATCGAAAAAAACGCCGACCATCTCGCCCGTCTCGAAGCCCTGAATTGCGGCAAGCCGTTGCACCTGGCCCGTCAGGATGACCTCAATGCCACGGTCGACGTGTTCCGCTTCTTCGCCGGTGCCGTGCGTTGCCAGACCGGCCAGCTCAGCGGCGAATACCTGCCGGGTTACACCAGCATGGTCCGGCGCGATCCTATCGGGGTCGTGGCGTCGATTGCGCCGTGGAACTACCCGATCATGATGGCCGCGTGGAAAATCGCCCCGGCCCTCGCCGCCGGCAACACCCTGGTGTTCAAGCCGTCGGAACACACGCCGCTGTCGATCCTGGCCCTGGCGCCAGCGCTGGCCGAGATCCTGCCGCGCGGTGTAATCAACATTATTTGCGGTGGCGGCGAAGGCGTCGGCAGCCACCTGGTGAGCCACCCTAAAGTGCGCATGGTGTCGCTGACCGGCGATATCGTCACCGGCCAAAAGATTCTCCAGGCCGCGTCGAAGACACTCAAACGCACCCACCTCGAACTCGGTGGCAAGGCCCCGGTGATCGTCTGCAACGATGCCGACATTCAGGCCGTGGTCGAAGGCGTACGCACCTACGGCTACTACAACGCCGGACAGGATTGCACCGCCGCTTGCCGCATTTACGCCCAGGCCGGGATTCATGACCGCCTGGTGGCCGAGCTCGGTGCGGCCGTCAGTAGTCTGCGTTTCGCCGGCAAGCGCGATGCCGACAACGAAATCGGCCCGCTGATCAGTACCCGCCAACGCGACCGCGTAGCCAGTTTCGTCGAACGTGCCTTGGGTCAGCCACACATCGAGCGGGTGACCGGTGCCGCGGTGCACTCCGGCGCCGGCTTCTATTACCAGCCGACCCTGCTCGCCGGTTGCAAGCAAAGTGACGAGATCGTCCAGCGCGAAGTGTTCGGGCCGGTGGTTACCGTGACCCGCTTCGATGAGCTGGGACAAGCGGTGGACTGGGCCAACGATTCGGAATACGGCCTGGCCTCGTCGGTCTGGACCCAGAACCTCGACAAGGCCATGCAGGTCGCGGCGCGCTTGCAGTACGGCTGCACCTGGATCAACAGCCACTTCATGCTGGTCAGCGAAATGCCCCATGGTGGCCTGAAACGTTCGGGCTACGGCAAGGACCTGTCCAGCGATTCGCTTCAGGACTACAGCGTGGTGCGGCACATCATGGCCCGCCATGGCGAGCATCTCTGACTAAGCTAATAACAAGCCGCCAACGGCATGCTTCACCACGTTCACAACTGCCCCGACCATAATTTAAAGAAGAGGGAATTCCCATGTTCGTGCACAAGACCGCACTGCTCAGTGCAATCACCACCGCGCTGCTGGCCAGCGCCAGTGTCCAGGCCGCCGAGCCGCTCAAAGCTGTCGGGGCGGGCGAAGGCCAACTGGATATTGTGGCCTGGCCCGGCTACATCGAACGTGGCGAGAGCGACAAGGCCTACGACTGGGTGACCGGTTTCGAGAAGGAAACCGGCTGCAAGGTCAACGTCAAGACCGCCGCCACCTCCGATGAAATGGTCAGCCTGATGGCCAAGGGCGGTTACGACCTGGTCACGGCGTCCGGCGACGCCTCCCTGCGCCTGATCGTTGGCAAGCGTGTGCAACCGATCAACACCGCGTTGATCCCGAACTGGAAGAACCTCGACCCGCGCCTCAAGGATGCACCCTGGTACGTGGTCAACAAGCAGACCTACGGCACCCCGTACCAATGGGGCCCGAACGTGCTGATGTACAACACCAACGTGTTCAAGACTGCGCCCACCAGCTGGGGCGTGTTGTTCAACGCGGAAAACCTGCCGGACGGCAAGCCGAACAAGGGTCGCGTGCAGGCCTATGACGGCCCGATCTACATCGCCGACGCGGCGCTGTACCTGAAGTCCGCCAAGCCGGAACTGGGCATCCAGAGCCCGTACGAACTGACCGAAGCCCAGTACAAGGCCGTGCTCGATCTGCTGCGCGCCCAGCAGCCGTTGATCCACCGCTACTGGCACGACACCACCGTGCAAATGAGCGACTTCAAGAACGAAGGCGTGGTCGCCTCCGGTGCCTGGCCGTATCAGGTCAACGGCCTGATGAACGAGAAGCAGCCAATTGCCTCGACCATCCCGAAAGAAGGCGCCACCGGGTGGGCCGACACCACCATGCTGCATGCCGAAGCCAAGCACCCCAATTGTGCCTACAAATGGATGGACTGGTCGCTGCAACCGAAAGTCCAGGGTGACGTAGCGGCCTGGTTCGGTTCGTTGCCAGCGGTGCCGGCAGCGTGCAAGGGCAGTGAATTGCTCGGCGCCGAAGGCTGCAAGACCAACGGTTTCGACAATTTCGACAAGATCGCCTTCTGGAAAACCCCGCAGGCTGAAGGCGGCAAGTTCGTGCCGTACAGCCGCTGGACCCAAGACTACATCGCGATCATGGGCGGCAGGTAACACACCGTTTCTGTGGCAAAAACGCTTTTGTGGCGAGGGGGCTTGCCCCCGTTGGAGGGCGAAGCCCTCCCCTAGTCCGTCACTGCGGTCTGGCAGACCGCGCCCACCGTTTTCAGGGCTGCTGCGCAGCCCAACGGGGGCAAGCCCCCTCGCCACAGTCAGTATTCCAGCCACACATGCGCGAACACGATTCAGTTTTTTCAGAAGTCCAGGCAGGGCCGCTGCGACGGCCTTCGCCTTTTTGGAGCATCGCACCATGACGCTTGCAGTCCAGTTCACCAACGTTTCCCGTCAATTCGGCGAAGTGAAAGCCGTAGACCGGGTTTCCATCGACATCCAGGACGGCGAGTTTTTCTCCATGCTGGGGCCGTCCGGCTCGGGCAAGACCACCTGTTTGCGCCTGATTGCCGGTTTTGAACAACCGAGCGCGGGCTCCATCCGTATTCATGGCGAGGAGGCCGCCGGCCTGCCGCCGTACCAGCGCGACGTGAACACCGTGTTCCAGGATTACGCGTTGTTCCCGCACATGAACGTTCGCGACAACGTCGCCTACGGCTTGAAAGTCAAAGGCGTCGGCAAGGCCGAACGCCTCAAGCGCGCCGAAGAATCCCTCGACATGGTCGCCCTCGGTGGCTACGGCGAGCGTAAGCCGGTGCAACTCTCCGGCGGTCAGCGCCAGCGTGTGGCCCTAGCCCGCGCTTTGGTCAACCGTCCACGGGTGCTGCTGCTCGACGAACCCCTCGGCGCCCTCGACCTGAAGTTGCGCGAGCAAATGCAGGGCGAGCTGAAGAAGCTGCAACGCCAGCTCGGCATCACCTTCATTTTCGTCACCCACGACCAGACCGAAGCCTTGTCGATGTCCGACCGCGTGGCGGTGTTCAACAAGGGGCGCATCGAACAAGTCGATAGCCCGCGCAACCTGTACATGAAACCGGCCACCACCTTCGTGGCGGAATTCGTTGGCACCTCCAACGTGATTCGCGGTGACCTGGCCTGGCAGCTCAGTGGCAATCCACAGCCGTTTTCGATTCGCCCGGAACACGTGCGATTCGCCGAAGGTCCGCTGGCCAGCCACGAGATTGAAGTCAGCGGTTTGCTGCATGACATCCAGTACCAGGGCAGTGCGACTCGCTATGAGCTGAAACTGGAAAACGGCCAGACCCTGAACATCAGCAAGGCCAACAACCAGTGGCTGGACACCAGTGCACAGCACCAGACCGGGCAACGCATCAGCGCACGCTGGGCGCGCGAGGCAATGATTCCGTTGCACGATACCGTTGCAGGCGGGGTGTGAGATGAGCACCTTGGCTATTTCTCAAACCTCGTCAGGCGGCTCGCCGTTGCGCAGGTTTTCCAACCTGCTGTATCGCCGGCCGAACCTGTACTTGTCGATGCTGCTGGTGCCGCCGTTGCTGTGGTTCGGCGCGATCTACCTGGGTTCATTGCTGGTCCTGCTGTGGCAAGGTTTCTACACCTTCGATGACTTCACCATGGCGGTCACCCCTGACCTGACCCTGGCGAACTTTACCGCGCTGTTCCAGCCGTCGAACTTCGACATCATCCTGCGCACCCTGGGCATGGCGATTGCCGTATCGATTGCCAGCGCCATCGTCGCGTTCCCGATTGCCTACTACATGGCGCGCTACACCACTGGCAAGACCAAGGCGTTTTTCTACATCGCAGTGATGATGCCGATGTGGGCCAGTTACATCGTCAAGGCCTACGCCTGGACACTGCTGCTGGCCAAGGGCGGCGTGGCGCAGTGGTTCGTGCAGCACCTGGGGCTGGAGCCGGTCCTGCAGTTCGTACTGGGCATTCCGGGAGTTGGCGGCAGCACCTTGTCGACCTCGCACCTGGGGCGTTTCATGGTGTTCGTCTACATCTGGCTGCCGTTCATGATCCTGCCGATCCAGGCCTCGCTGGAACGCCTGCCGCCTTCGCTGCTGCAAGCCTCCGCCGACCTCGGCGCCAAGCCGCGCCAGACCTTCATGCAAGTGATTCTGCCGCTGTCGATCCCGGGCATTGCCGCCGGTTCCATCTTCACCTTCTCGCTGACCCTGGGCGACTTCATCGTGCCGCAACTGGTCGGCCCGCCCGGCTACTTCGTCGGCAGCATGGTGTACGCCCAGCAAGGCGCGATCGGCAACATGCCGATGGCCGCTGCTTTCACCCTGGTGCCGATCGTGCTGATCGCCATTTACCTGTCCATCGTCAAACGACTGGGGGCCTTCGATGCACTCTGACAAAGCTTCCCTGGGCCTGCGCCTCGCCGCCTGGGGCGGGTTGGTGTTCCTGCACTTCCCGATCCTGATCATCTTCCTGTACGCCTTCAACACCGAAGACGCAGCGTTCAGCTTTCCGCCCAAGGGTTTCACCTGGAAGTGGATCGGCGTGGCGTTCTCGCGGCCGGACGTGCTCGAGGCCATCAAGCTGTCGTTGCAGATCGCCTCGATTGCCACCCTGATCGCCATGGTCCTTGGCACATTGGCTTCGGCCGCGTTGTACCGCCGGGACTTCTTCGGCAAACAAGGCATCTCGCTGATGCTGATACTGCCGATTGCCCTGCCGGGGATCATCACCGGGATCGCGTTGCTGGCGACCTTCAAGACACTGGGAATCGAGCCGGGGATGTTCACCATCATCGTCGGCCACGCGACCTTCTGTGTGGTGATCGTCTACAACAACGTCATCGCCCGCTTGCGCCGCACCTCACACAGTTTGATCGAGGCCTCGATGGACCTCGGCGCCGACGGCTGGCAGACCTTCCGCTACATCATCCTGCCGAACCTCGGCTCGGCATTGCTGGCCGGCGGCATGCTGGCGTTTGCCCTGTCGTTTGACGAAATCATCGTCACCACCTTCACCGCCGGCCATGAACGCACCCTGCCGCTGTGGCTGCTCAACCAGCTCAGCCGCCCACGGGACGTGCCGGTGACCAACGTCGTGGCGATGCTGGTGATGTTGGTGACCATGCTGCCGATCCTCGGCGCCTATTACCTGACCCGTGGTGGCGAAAGCGTGGCCGGCAGCGGTGGTAAGTAACTGACAACTCAATTCCCAATGTGGAAACCGGAACCTGTGGGAGCGAGCTTGCTCGCGATGGCTGACTGACATTCAACATTGATATTGCCTGACACACCGCTATCGCGAGCAAGCTCGCTCCCACAGGGGGTCGGTTTCCACCGAGAAAAAACAACAGTTCCGAAGAGGACAAAGCCATGCAAACCAAACTCCTGATCAACGGCCAACTGCAAAGCGGCGAAGGCCCCGCCCAACCTGTGTTCAACCCGGCGCTGGGTAGTGTGCTGGTGGAAATCAACGAAGCCAGCGAAGCCCAGGTCGATGCCGCCGTGCGCGCCGCCGACGCTGCGTTCGACAGCTGGTCGCATACCCCGCCGAAAGACCGCTCGCTGCTGCTGCTCAAACTCGCCGATGCCATCGAAGCCCACGGCGAAGAACTGGCCAAACTGGAATCGGACAACTGCGGCAAGCCTTACAGCGCTGCGCTGAACGACGAGATCCCGGCAATTGCCGACGTGTTCCGGTTCTTCGCCGGCGCCAGCCGCTGCATGAGTGGTTCAACCGGTGGCGAGTACTTGCCGGGTCACACCTCGATGATCCGCCGAGATCCGGTGGGCGTGATCGCCTCCATTGCGCCGTGGAACTACCCATTGATGATGGTCGCCTGGAAAATCGCCCCGGCCCTCGCCGCCGGTAATACCGTGGTGCTCAAACCGTCGGAACAGACTCCGCTGACAGCCCTGCGCCTGGCTGAACTGGCGTCGGATATCTTCCCGGCCGGCGTACTCAACCTGGTGTTCGGCCGTGGTCCTACCGTCGGCAGCCCATTGGTCACTCACCCGAAAGTGCGCATGGTGTCGCTGACCGGTTCGATTGCGACCGGCTCGAACATCATTTCCAGCACCGCCGACACCGTCAAACGCATGCACATGGAACTGGGCGGCAAAGCCCCGGTGATCATCTTCGACGACGCCGACATCGATGCCGCCGTCGAAGGCATCCGCACCTTCGGTTTCTACAACGCAGGCCAGGACTGCACCGCCGCCTGCCGCATCTATGCCCAGGAAGGCATTTACGACAAGTTCGTGGAGAAGCTCGGCGCCGCCGTCAGCAGCATCAAGTACGGCTTGCAGGATGATCCGTCGACCGAACTCGGCCCGCTGATCACCGCACAACACCGCGACCGCGTTGCCGGCTTCGTCGAGCGCGCCATCGCCCAGCCACACATTCGTTTGATCACTGGCGGCAAGGCGGTTGAGGGCGATGGTTTCTTCTTCGAACCGACCGTGTTGGCCGACGCACAACAGGACGACGAAATCGTGCGCCGCGAAGTGTTCGGGCCAGTGGTGTCGGTAACCAAATTCACCGATGAAGCCCAAGTGCTGGGCTGGGCCAACGATTCGGACTACGGCCTGGCCTCCTCCGTGTGGACCGCCGACGTCGGCCGCGCCCATCGCCTGTCGGCCCGTTTGCAGTACGGCTGCACCTGGGTGAATACGCACTTCATGCTGGTTAGCGAAATGCCCCACGGCGGTCAGAAACTGTCCGGCTATGGCAAGGACATGTCCATGTATGGGCTGGAGGACTACACCGTTGTGCGGCATGTGATGTTCAAGCACTAAAGCATCGCGAGCAGGCTCGCTCCCACGTTTGGAACGCATTCCCCTGTAGGAGCGAGCCTGCTCGCGATGGCGCCACCGCAACACTGCAAGCAGTAAATTCCTACAGATTCAGCCTGCCTGAAAAACCCTCGATTCCTACAACACGCGTCGCCAGAGTAGACTTGGCGCCGCGAGCGCCTGACCGATAGGCTTTGTTCCGTCGCTGCCAAATCAGCGGCCCGGAGTCGAAGCCGGAACAAGTCAAAACGGTGCTCGTGTGCCCCCATAGAACTGTGGCTGTTTTATGCCTTCAGTTCTGCATTATGGCGGGCCGTGTGGCGCGGGCCTTTCGGCTTCCGTTTTGACTTGGAAGTGTCCCGACTTCGAACGCCATTCGGTCCGCCACCCAACCTGTCGAAGGGTTGGTGGCGACTTTCCAGGCCAAAACGGAAATCACGCCATGCCAATGCATCCTCAAAGCTCGCCTCTTCCCTATTTCGATCCCACCGTCTTCACCCGCCACAACCGCTTCCTCCACGCCTTCATGCAAGACAACCAAGCCTGGTTCTGCGTTCAGGACCTTGGGCGCCTGATGGGTAAACCCCTGAATGAACGGCTCACCCTGAAACTCGACTCCGACCAACGTCGCACCGTCTGGCTGCGCAAAGACGGCAAAACGGTCGAAACCCTGATGGTCAGCGAATCAGGCGTGTACACCTTGCTGGTTCACCACTTCGTCCCGGAAAACCGCAATCTGCGCCAGTGGTTGAGCAACGAGGCCATACCCTCGCTGCGTGATGCGAAATCGGAGCCTGTGGAAAACCTGCCAAGCCTGAGCTCCTTGAATTGGGCGGGAGTTTCGGTGCCCTTGCTGCATTACCAGCACCACGCCTGGATCAAGTGGCGAGACATGCCTGAGTTGATGCAGGTGCAGCGCCCCTTCCCAATCGCTGGCACTTGCCGTTGAAGGGATAAATCGAGCCGATCAAAAAGGGAAACTGTAGGAGCGAGCTTGCTCGCGATGGACTCAAAGACACCGCGTACATCCAGAACGGACGCGTCATCGTTAACGACCATCGCGAGCAGGCTCGCTCCTACATTACTGCTCCAGGTCCACTCAAAACCGCGAAACACTCCTCATCGCGTCCACCAGATACCTCATCGCAATCCTGTCGCTCTCCGACAGCTCCCGATAGCGTTCCACCAGTTTCATTTCCTCGCTGTTGAGCCGGCGTCTTCGTCGCCCCAGGGCCAGACACGGAAAGATTCCCAACATTTCGGTGATGCCTTGTACTTTCGACATGGACGATGTCCTTCTAAACGTCAAAGAAAACTGCAAAAAACCGCATCGCCCTACCCCTTTTCGGCAGCCGCATCGTGCCGACTGAACCGCACCGGTCTTTCGGGCTTAAACCGGTCATGTGCACAGAATAGAAATAATCCGGGCGCTGAAAAGCGGTTTTTAGAGTAATTAGTCGAAAAAAGCAGAAATGCCCTCTAAATCAGAAACCCCTGTCGGATTTGTTTCCCGACATGTCTTGTTTCATTGCCGAGCCAGCGCATTGCCATCAATCAATTTTGCTCCGCATTCGAACGGTTTAAGCTGTCGGGCATCTGTTTATAAGTCCGTTGCGTTTGGCCGAAGGCATGTCCGAACCGATATTTCTGATCCAGCACGTGCCAGGAACGGCGCGGGATTGCTCACGACAGGTTGTATTTATGCACCGCAGGAACTTGCTCAAAGCCTCCATGGCCATCGCGGCCTACACCGGTTTGTCCGCCACGGGCCTGTTGGCCGCCAAGGCCTGGGCCGCCAGCGGTGGCACCGCTGATGGCGAGGCCACCGCGTTCGATTTCGAGGCGCTGAAGCTCCAGGCCAAACAGCTCGCCAGCAATCGCTACCAGGACACCAAGCAACAGTTGCCGCCGACCCTGGCGACCATGACCCCGCAGAACTTCAATGCGATTCGCTACGACGGCAATCATTCGTTGTGGAAAGAAAACAAGGGGCAGCTGGACGTGCAGTTCTTCCACGTCGGCATGGGGTTCAAGCAGCCGGTGCGCATGTACAGCGTCGATCCGAAAACCCGGATGGCCCGCGAAGTGCATTTCCGCCCGTCGCTGTTCAACTATGAAAACACCACGGTCGACACCGCACAGCTCAAGGGCGACCTGGGTTTCTCCGGCTTCAAGTTGTTCAAGGCCCCGGAACTGGACAAGCACGACGTCGTGTCCTTCCTCGGCGCCAGTTACTTCCGTGCGGTAGACGCCACCGGCCAGTACGGTTTGTCGGCCCGCGGTCTGGCGATCGACACCTACGCCAAGAAACGCGAAGAATTTCCCGACTTCACCAAGTTCTGGTTCGAGACTCCGAACAAGGACAGCACCCGCTTCGTGGTCTACGCCCTGCTCGACTCGCCGAGCGCCACCGGCGCCTACCGCTTCGATATCGACTGCCAGGCCGAGCGCGTGGTGATGGAGGTCGATGCCCACGTCAACGCACGCACCGCCATCGACCAGCTGGGCATCGCGCCGATGACCAGCATGTTCAGTTGCGGCACCCACGAGCGCCGGATGTGCGACACCATTCACCCGCAAATCCACGACTCCGACCGCCTGGCCATGTGGCGCGGTAACGGCGAGTGGATCTGCCGCCCGCTGAACAACCCGGCCACCCTGCAATTCAATGCCTTCGCCGATACCGACCCGAAGGGCTTCGGCCTGGTGCAGACCGACCACGAGTTCGCCAGCTATCAGGACACCGTCGACTGGTACAGCCGTCGCCCGAGCCTGTGGGTAGAACCGACCACGGCGTGGGGCGAAGGCTCGGTCGATCTGCTGGAGATCCCGACAACCGGCGAGACCATGGACAACATCGTCGCCTTCTGGACGCCGAAGAAACCGGTGGCGGCCGGCGACTCGCTGAATTACGGCTACAAGCTGTACTGGAGCGCATTGCCGCCGGTCGGAACGCCGCTGGCACGGGTCAATGCGACCCGCTCCGGGATGGGCGGCTTCACCGAGGGCTGGGCGCCGGGCGAACACTATCCGCCAGTCTGGGCCCGTCGTTTTGCCGTGGACTTCACCGGCGGCGGCCTGGACCGCTTGCCTGAAGGCACGGGCATCGAGCCTGTAGTCACTTGCTCGAACGGCGAGGTCAAGGATTTCAGCGTTCTCAAGCTTGATGACATCAAGGGCTACCGCATCCTGTTTGACTGGTACCCAACCAATGACAGCGTCGAGCCTGTCGAGCTGCGCCTGTTCATCCGCACCAACGACCGCACGCTGAGTGAAACCTGGTTGTACCAGTACTTCCCGCCAGCACCGGACAAGCGCAAATACATTTGATGATCGGGTAGCACCCTGCCACCATTCGGTTTTCCGAACGCGACCTGCGGGTCGGTTCGGTTAACCGGATCATCTCAGTGAAATCCCAACGCAAAAAATATTTAATTTCCTTATAAATCAATGCTTTGACCAATTCACACTGGTCTGGCACGAGTCATGCTCTACACTTCATCGACGAATGTCCTTTGCGCCGACTCATCGTAGCGCTCAGGTGTTTTGCAGCACAAAAGGGCCGGTGAACTGGCTCCATAAAAAAAACAATGTCGAGGAAAATTTGATGCGCATCGTTCCCCATATCCTGGGCGCAGCCATTGCTGCCGCTCTGATCAGCACGCCAGTTTTCGCCGCCGAACTCACCGGCACCCTGAAGAAGATCAAAGAGTCCGGCACCATCACCCTGGGCCATCGCGACGCTTCCATTCCGTTTTCCTATATCGCGGATGCTTCCGGCAAACCGGTCGGCTACTCCCACGACATCCAGCTGAAAGTCGTCGAAGCGCTGAAAAAAGACCTCGACATGCCGAACCTCCAGGTCAAGTACAACCTGGTGACTTCGCAAACCCGTATCCCGCTGGTGCAAAACGGCACCGTGGACCTCGAGTGCGGCTCCACCACCAACAACGTCGAGCGTCAGCAGCAAGTTGACTTCTCCGTTGGCATCTTCGAAATCGGTACTCGCCTGCTGTCCAAGGCAGACTCCAAGTACAAGGATTTCCCTGATCTGGCCGGCAAGAACGTTGTGACCACCGCAGGCACCACGTCCGAGCGCATCCTCAAGGCGATGAACGCCGACAAGCAGATGGGCATGAACGTCATCTCCGCCAAAGACCACGGCGAGTCGTTCCAGATGCTGGAAACCGGCCGCGCAGTGGCCTTCATGATGGACGACGCCCTGCTGGCCGGTGAAGCAGCCAAGGCCAAGAAGGCAAGTGACTGGGCCGTTACCGGCACTCCACAGTCCTACGAAATCTACGGCTGCATGGTGCGCAAAGGCGACGAGCCGTTCAAAAAGGCTGTGGATGACGCCATCAAGGCCACCTACGCATCGGGCGAGATCAACAAGATCTACGAAAAATGGTTCATGCAACCGATCCCGCCAAAAGGCCTGAACCTGAACTTCCCGATGAGCGACGAACTCAAGGCCCTGATCGCCAAGCCGACTGATAAAGCGGCTGACGACAAGAAGTCCTGATTTCTGACTAACCTTATCTCCTGAGAGGGCCCTGGCCCTTTCAGGAGGTGGTCACTTCCTGCTGGCATTTTTTGGAAACACTCGAACCGGTGGCTGTCGAGCCGGGAGCGTGTGCCTGATCGTAAAGGTCGGGCGGGAACGGAGCTTCCCCCAAGCGGGCACTTGTACATTGATTGAACTGAGGGGAGACCCTAATGAATTACAACTGGGACTGGGGCGTGTTCTTCAAGTCCACCGGCGTGGGCAGCGAGACCTATTTCGACTGGTACGTGACCGGTCTGGCCTGGACCATCGGCATCGCCATCGCGGCCTGGATCATCGCCCTGACACTGGGCTCGATCCTGGGCGTCATGCGTACCGTGCCGAACCGTATCGTATCGGGCATCGCCACCTGCTACGTCGAACTCTTCCGTAACGTGCCGCTGCTGGTTCAGCTGTTCATCTGGTACTTCCTGGTACCCGACCTGCTGCCGGCCGACCTGCAAGAGTGGTACAAGCAGGATCTGAACCCGACCACCTCGGCCTTCCTCAGCGTCGTCGTGTGCCTGGGCCTGTTCACTACCGCCCGGGTTTGCGAACAGGTGCGCACCGGTATCCAGGCCCTGCCAAAAGGCCAGGAATCCGCCGCCCGCGCCATGGGTTTCAAGCTGCCGCAGATCTACTGGAACGTGCTGCTGCCCCAGGCCTACCGGATCATCATTCCGCCGCTTACCTCGGAATTCCTGAACGTCTTCAAGAATACCTCCGTGGCCTCGCTGATCGGTTTGATGGAGCTGCTCGCGCAGACCAAGCAGACCGCCGAGTTCTCCGCCAACCTGTTCGAAGCCTTCACCCTGGCAACGCTGATCTACTTCACCCTGAACATGAGCCTGATGTTGCTGATGCGCGTGGTCGAGAAGAAAGTCGCCGTACCGGGCCTGATTTCCGTAGGGGGTAAATGATGGAATTCGACTTCTCGGGCATCATCCCGTCCCTGCCGGGCCTGTGGAACGGCATGATCATGACCCTCAAGCTGATGGCCATGGGCGTGATCGGCGGCATCATCCTCGGCACCATCCTTGCCTTGATGCGCCTGTCCCACAACAAAGTGCTGTCGAACATCGCCGGCGCGTACGTTAACTATTTCCGCTCGATCCCCTTGCTGCTGGTGATCACCTGGTTCTACCTGGCGGTACCGTTCGTGCTGCGCTGGATCACCGGCGAAGACACGCCGATCGGCGCGTTCGCCTCGTGCATCGTGGCGTTCATGATGTTCGAAGCGGCGTACTTCTGCGAAATCGTCCGCGCCGGTGTGCAGTCGATTCCCAAGGGCCAGATGGGCGCTGCCCAAGCGCTGGGCATGAGTTACGGGCAGATGATGCGCCTGATCATCCTGCCGCAAGCGTTCCGCAAGATGACGCCACTGTTGCTGCAACAGAGCATCATCCTGTTTCAGGACACCTCGCTGGTCTACGCCGTCGGCCTGGTGGACTTCCTCAATGCTTCGCGCGCCAGTGGCGACATCATTGGCCGCTCCAATGAGTTCCTGATTTTCGCGGGTCTCGTGTACTTCATCATCAGCTTTGCCGCCTCGCAGCTGGTCAAGCGTCTGCAAAAAAGGTTCGCCGTATGATCTCTATCAAAAGCATCAACAAGTGGTATGGGGACTTCCAGGTACTGACTGATTGCAGCACCGAGGTCAAGAAAGGCGAAGTGATCGTGGTGTGCGGGCCATCCGGTTCCGGCAAGTCGACCCTGATCAAGTGCGTCAACGCCCTGGAACCGTTCCAGAAAGGCGACATCGTGGTCGACGGCACCTCCATCGCCGACCCGAAGACCAACCTGCCGAAACTGCGTTCGCGCGTGGGCATGGTGTTCCAGCATTTCGAGCTGTTCCCGCACCTGACCATCACCGAAAACCTGACCATCGCGCAGATCAAGGTGTTGGGCCGCAGCAAGGAAGAGGCCACCAAGAAAGGCCTGCAACTGCTCGAGCGTGTCGGTCTCTCGGCCCACGCCCACAAGCACCCGGGCCAACTGTCCGGCGGTCAGCAGCAGCGTGTGGCGATTGCCCGTGCGCTGGCGATGGACCCGATCGTCATGCTGTTCGACGAACCGACCTCGGCGCTCGACCCGGAAATGGTCAACGAAGTGCTCGACGTGATGGTGCAACTGGCCCACGAAGGCATGACCATGATGTGCGTGACCCACGAAATGGGCTTCGCCCGTAAAGTGGCCGACCGCGTGATTTTCATGGACCAGGGCAAGATCATCGAAGACTGCAAGAAAGAAGAGTTCTTCGGTGACATCAATGCCCGCGCGGAGCGTACGCAGCACTTCCTCAACAAGATTCTGCAGCACTAAGAGCTGTACGCCCCTCCCCTGTAGGAGCGAGCTTGCTCGCGATGTACTCAAAGGCACCGCGTACATCCAGGATGAACGCGTCATCGTTGACGACCATCGCGAGCAAGCTCGCTCCTACAGATAGGCGGGCAAGCGCTGGTTGACCCAAGGCATCTGTGATGAAATGCGACCCCACTCTTTATCGCGCCACGTCGCCATCACTCGCCGTGAAACCCCGTCTGGTTCGTCATTTGTTCCTGCCGCCACTGATCATCGCCATGATGATCGGCCTGGGCTATATCGGCTTCTGGATCAGTGAGCACTACGGCATCCGCAGCCTCAGCGAAAACGGCCAGCGCCAGCTGGAACTGCACGCGCGCGCCGTCGAAAGCGAAATCAGCAAATACACCTACTTGCCCAGCCTGCTGGAACTCGAAACCAGCGTTTCGCAGTTGCTGGCCGACCCGACTCCGGAATACCGGCAGACGGTCAACGATTACCTTGAAGGCCTGAACCGGCGCAGCCGCAGTCGGGCCATCTACGTGATGGACACCACCGGTCGCGTCATGGCCACCAGCAACTGGCGCGATGTCGACAGTTACCTGGGTGAAGACCTGTCCTTTCGCGCCTATTTCCAGAACGCCGTGCGCGGTCAGCCGGGGCGCTTCTATGGCATCGGCAGCACCAACGGCGAACCCGGTTACTACCTGGCCCATGGCCTGGAAGAACACGGCAAGATCATCGGCGTCGCCGTGGTCAAGGTCCGCCTGGAAGCCATGGAAGAACGCTGGCAACGGGCTCGCCTGGAAGCCTTCGTCAGCGACGAAAACGGCATCATCATTCTTTCCAGCGATCCGGCACGGCGCTTGAAATCGGTGGTGCCGCTGAGCGAAGAAACCAAGGAAAAACTCGCCCGCAGCCTGCAGTACTACTGGTTCCCGCTCAATGAACTGCAACCGCTGGCCCGGGAAACCCTGTCCGAAGGCGTGGAAAAACTCACGTTCCCGGCCAACAGCGAGCTGGTGTCCGACGATGAAAACATCAGCTATCTGGCGCAAACCCGGCCGTTGAGCGATACACCGTGGAATTTCACCCTGCTCACGCCACTCCAGGACTTGCGCCGCGAAGCGATCAACCAGGGGATCCTGGTGGCCGTGGCGTTTGCCCTCCTGGCGTTCCTTTTGATCGCCTGGAACGAGCGGCGCAAGGTGATCGCCACCCGCCTCGCAGCCCGGGAAGCCTTGCAGGAAGCCAACAATCAGCTGGAGCGTCGGATTACCGAACGCACCACCGACCTGCGCGCCAGCAACGAACGGCTCAAGGGCCAGATCCGCGAACGCCGGCTCGCCGAAGAGACTTTGCGCCGTGCCCAGGATGAACTGGTGCAGGCCGGAAAACTCGCGGCCATCGGCCAGATGTCCACCAGCATCGCCCACGAACTGAACCAGCCGCTGGCGGCGTTGCGCACCTTGTCCGGCAATACCGTGCGCTTCCTCGAACGCGGCCAGCTCGACGTGGCCAGCACCAACCTCAAGACCATCAACGAATTGATCGACCGCATGGGCCGGATCACTGCCAGCCTGCGTTCGTTCGCCCGGCGCGGAGACGACAAAGGCCAGGCATGCCTCGGCAAAGCGGTGGACGCGGCCCTGCAATTGCTAGGCGCCCGGGTGGAAAATATTCAGCTGCAATTACACCGCGACTTCACCGATGTGCAGGTGCAGATCGACCAGACCCGCCTGGAGCAGATTCTGGTCAACCTGATCGGTAACGCCCTCGACGCCATGCAAGCGCAGCCGCAACCCGAGTTGTGGCTCGAAGGCGAAACGTTCGATGGCAAATACCGCCTGCGGGTGCGTGACAACGGCCACGGCATCGACGCCGAAGCGCGCAAGCACCTGTTCGAACCGTTTTTCACCACCAAACCCGGCGAACAGGGCCTGGGCCTGGGCCTGACCCTTTCCGCCAGCCTCGCCGCCGCCACCGGCGGTCACTTGGGTGTCGAGCACCCGGCCAGCGGTGGTACTGCATTCGTCCTCAGTTTACCGTTGGTAAGCCCCACTCTCGCCGAGCCAATATGAACAACGACCTTAGTGTATTGATTGTCGAAGACGACCCCCATGTGCTGCTCGGCTGCCAACAGGCGCTGACCCTGGAAGACATTCCCTGCATTGGCGTGGGCAGCGCCGAAGAAGCCCTGGAGCGGGTCGGCGACAACTTCGCCGGCATCGTCGTCAGCGACATTCGCCTGCCGGGCATCGATGGCCTGGAACTGCTGACACGACTCAAGGAGCGCGACCGCAGCCTGCCGGTGGTGCTGATCACCGGTCACGGCGACATCTCCATGGCCGTCGGCGCGATGCAGAAAGGCGCCTACGACTTCATGGAAAAGCCGTTTTCCCCGGAGCGCCTGGTGGACGTGGCCCGCCGCGCACTGGAGCAACGCAGCCTGGCGCGAGAAGTCTCCTCGTTACGTCGGCAACTGGCCGAGCGTGACTCCCTCGAAGGGCGGATCATCGGCCGTTCGCCAGCCATGCAGAACTTGCGCGAACTGATCGCCAACGTCGCCGACACCTCGGCCAACGTGCTGATCGAGGGCGAAACCGGCACTGGCAAAGAACTGGTCGCTCGTTGCCTGCATGATTTCAGTCGGCGCCACACCAAACAGTTCGTCGCACTGAACTGCGGCGGCCTGCCGGAAAACCTGTTCGAAAGCGAAATTTTCGGCCACGAGGCCAACGCCTTTACCGGCGCGGGCAAACGGCGGATCGGCAAGATCGAACACGCCGACGGCGGCACGCTGTTCCTCGACGAAGTGGAAAGCATGCCCCTGCCCTTGCAGATCAAACTGCTGCGGGTATTACAGGAGCGCACCCTCGAACGCCTCGGCTCGAACCAGAGCGTGGCGGTGGATTGCCGTGTCATCGCAGCGACCAAATCCGACCTCGTCGAGTCGAGCAAGGCCGGCGAGTTCCGCAGTGACCTGTATTACCGCCTCAATGTGGTGACCTTGGAACTGCCGCCGCTGCGCGAGCGCCGCGAAGACATCCTGCAACTGTTCGAACACTTTTTGCAGCAGTCGTCCCTACGCTTCGATCGCACGGTGCCGGAGCTGGACAACCAGACCGTTTCGAACCTGATGAGCCACGATTGGCCGGGTAACGTGCGTGAATTGCGCAACGTTGCCGAGCGCTTTGCCCTGGGCCTGCCGGCGTTCAAGAAAACCGGTGCCAGTGGCGGCAATCAGGGGCTGGCCTTTGCCGAAGCGGTGGAAGCGTTCGAGCGCAATCTGCTCAGCGACGCCTTGCAACGCAGCGGCGGCAACCTGACCCAGGCCAGCCAGGAACTGGGCATGGCCAAGACCACTCTGTTCGACAAAGTGAAAAAGTACGGCCTGAGTCATTAGGGGGCTTGCTCAAAGCGACCCGATCACCTGTGGGAGCGAGCTTGCTCGCGATGGCGCCGGGCCAGTCGACATCATCGTTGGCTGAAACACCGCAATCGCGAGCAAGCTCGCTCCCACAGGTGATCGGGGGGTTACAGGAGGTTGCGATCGGCCACAGGCTCGATTTGCGCCCAATGTGAAGTGTCTTCTCGGTGCTCGCGCAAGTACGGCAACACCGCCGCCAGCAACGGCGCCTTGAACGCCTCTTGGAAACGATGGGCCAGGCCCGGAATCAAGATCAACTGACTGCCGCGCAGATGCGCCGCCAGATGCACCCCGTGCATCACCGGCAACAGCGGGTCGGCGGTGCCATGCACCACCAGCGCCGGCACCCGCAACTGATTGAGCAGGGTCACCCGGCTCGGCTCGGCGAGAATGGCCATGATCTGGCGTTTCACGCCCTCGGGATTGAACGCCCGGTCATAGGACTGCGCCGCCTGATGCAGCAACGCCTGGCGATCGTCGGTCACTATCGGGCTGCCCAGCGCCGCCAGCAGGTCGGCCTGTTGCTCCAGGGCCACTTCGCGGTTCGGTGCGCCGCGCCGCGCCAACAACTGCACCAGCGCCGCACTCGGGGCCGGCAAGCCTTCGGCGCCGGAGGTGGTCATGATCAGGGTCAGACTCTCGACCCGTTGCGGTGCCATGGCAGCCATGTGCTGGGCAATCATGCCGCCCATGCTGGCGCCCAACACGTGGAATTGATCGATGTGCAAGGCGTCCATCAAGCCCAGGCCATCGTCGGCCATGTCGGTCAGCGAGTACGGTGACGACACCGGCAATCCGAGTTTGTAGCGCAGCACTTCGAAGGTCAGGTTGGCATCGGCCGGTGCTTGCCGCCAGGTCGACAGGCCGACATCGCGATTGTCATAGCGGATCACCCGGAACCCCTGCTGGCACAGGGCGACAACCACTTCGTCCGGCCAGTGAATCAATTGCCCGCCCAGCCCCATCACCAGCAGCAATGCAGGATCCGACGCACGGCCAATGCTCTGGTACGCCAGGCTTACCTGGGCCAGATCCACCCGTTCGGTCGGAACATTGACATCGCAACGAGACGCCGCCAATGACGGCAGGCCGAATAAAAAGGCGGCCAAAAAAACAAATCTTGATAAGAAAACACGCATGAAGAAACACCGAAACGCAGAACCCCAGTAGAGCGCGAGTCTGATGAAGTTTGTTCAAGCGCGCTGCCACAGTTACGTGACAGTTTGATGAAGAGTGCCGGACGGTCATCAGACCAGACAGCGGCACGCGATAACTATGTACCACCATGCCGCTTCTCGAACGAACTTTAATGGCCCCGATTTTTCACCCATCGGAGTCCTTCTTCATGCACGAATCACCTGCCGCACCGCTGGCCGACTTCGGCCTCGTCTCCTCATTGGCCCAAGACACGGATGAAAACCTGTACATGAGCGCCTCGGCGCGCTGGAACGACTGCCGCGATCAATGGCTGACCCTCATGGCACAGAACCCGCAAGTTCCCTTGACCACGAACTGGTGGCAGGCACGCGCACGCGGTACCGACGTTTCACGCCAGGCACAGGCCCTTCGCTTGTATCGCCAGCATTTCGAAGCGTCGTGCCAATTGGCATTTGCCCAAGGCACCTTGAATGCCGAGCAGCTCGGCGTACTGCTGGATCTCGTCAACCCGGCAGCGCAGACAACCTCCGCCGAGATCCTGATTTACGTCGAGACCCTGTCGCTCAGGGGCAACAGCGGTCTGACTGACGAACTGGCGGGTGCCCTGGTCATTACCCGCAATACCGACCAACCGGTTACCCAGTTGCTGTATCTGCCGTCTCGGCAAGCGCCCTGGATGACCTTTGAAAATCGCAACAGTCTGGAACGCTGGTTGACCCAGCAGCAACCTGAACCCGAGGGTAGCCGCGTCACGGTCGATTACACCGTATTGGACACCCCGCAGCTGACGAAAAGTGGGGAGTCCCTTTTAGCGGGATTGGCCGCAGCCCCTGCCGAGCGGCAACGCAACGACCGTGTTTTTGCCTCGCCCACCGACCTGCCCCTGCCGGATACAAGCAACGACATCGCCCCGTTCGGGCAACTGAGCCCCGACGTTCCCTTCAGCCTGCGTCACAGCGCTTTAGTGCAACAGCAAACGGCACTGCAAAACTTTCTGGGGCCGGACTTTGCAGGCACCACCGACGACCCGCGCATGCAGCGGCTGCAACAGCAATTCGACGCTCTGCGCGCCGCCGAACAGGCCAGCAGCGAGGCCGCAAGTGCCCTGTTAAGCGCCAACGATGCACCGCAACTGCTGGAACTGCGCCACTCGTCGGGCACACATTACAAGGCCCTGTACCAGGCGCGCCTGAGTGGCCTGCGTGCCGAAGCCGACCTGCAATTGAACCTGAATCAGATCAGCAGCGATGAATATCAGTGGCTGACGGCCGTGCTCGACGCGCCCGAAAAACCTCGACCGGCCGATGTGGTGGTCGCCCGACTGGTGTTGACCGCGACTGACAGCGAAGGCGACACCCTCCGCACGCAGACCCAGGAGCTCGACGGTGTACTGCTGTTTGCCCGGCCATCGGCATTGCTGCCGTCCGCCAGCGACAGCGTGTTGCTCTACTGGCCCGGACATTTCGGCGGCCTGCAACGGTTCGCCTCCCGCCATGCCCTGGAGCAGAAGATGTTCAGGCAGCCGGCCAACGACGACACGCAAGCGCTGCAGTTTTTGCCGCTGGCCGGCAACCCGTTCGAGTACGCCCTGCAAACCCAGCTTCACAGCTGTGAACAGCATGCGACGCGGCTGATGACCGCCAACCCCGTGCCCTCCCATGCTGGTCAACGCACGGCGGAACTGGAAAAACTGCGTGAACAGACGCTCGCCCGCCTGACCGTCCCCACTGTCTCCGCGCGGGAGCTGGCCTTCGCACAAATCGTCGAGCAAAACCGCAGCGCCACGCTGGCAACACGCTTGCCGTCGTCCCTCAGCGCACTGTCCGCGGCCGAACGCGATCGGCTCAAGGCGTTGTTCACCGCCTACATCGCGGCGATGAAGCGCTCCCATCAACTGCTTGAACGGGAACTGCCACTGCGCGAGTCATTCAGCAAAAAGGCCATCGACGCCCGCCTGCGTAAAGACTTCGCCCTGACGCAAACCGCTGAAGTGATGCTGGACATCCCCGACACCACCACGTGGCGCAAGGTGCTGATCGAGGGCGCAGCGCCGGGAACACCGCAAAAGAATGTACTGACCGGCAGCGAGCAGCGCAGCTTGTTGTCCCTCGCCGAACTGGCGCAAGGCAATATCGATCAGTCGATGTGGTATCGGGTGTCGTTGATGCGGGTCCAGATCAGCGGCGCCGACGAGGCGCAACGGCAGAAACTGAAAACCGGCATCACCCAGGACTACCTGCGCAACATGGTCACCGAGCTGGATCTGGCCGGAAAATACGAAACGCTGATTCGCGAAACCTTCCTCGGCGCCCCGGGCGCCTCGGCCTTCAGCAGTGAATTTCGTCGTGAATGCCTGGGCGAACCGTGGCGGCTGATGCTCCAGTTGCACGGCGAATTCGCCGTGCTGGCCAAGGACATCGACGTCTCGGGCCAGCGCGTGCTGCAGATCGCCATCGACGCCAACAGTCGTGAAGCCTTTGCGGTCGACGGCAAGCGCATCGTGTTGTTGCCTGCGCACCTGACCGTTGGCGGCACGGACACGCCGGGCGAGGGGCCGAGCACCCTGGCCGGGGTGACCTTTATCGTCGAGCAGATCAGCGGCCTGACCCTGCTCTATCGGCCTGACTGCCCCGATGGGGTGTTTGTGCGTCAGTTCGACAGCCTTGAACAGGCGCGGACGTTCCTCTTCAACCAATGCCTGAACAGCACGATGGTCAACTACCTGGCCGGTCGCGCCCTGACCGGGGAATTTGCCTCGCACGTCAGCCGGATCAACCAGGCCCGGGTGAAAAACTTCGATGCCCTGATCGGCGTCGGCACCGCTTGGCCAGCCAGTACATCCCTGGCAGCGCATCTGCTCAATGTGCACATGGGCCGTTTGCTGGAGGCGCATCGGTCGACATCGCGCTCCAACGATGCCTTGTATCTGGAGCACGTCGCGCTGCGCTCCGGGGCCATGTTCAACTACTTGAAAATGGCGCTGGGCGTCGTGCCTTTCATCGGTACCGCCATTGCCCTGTACGACGCCTGGAACAGCGCCAACCAGGCAGCGGCGGCCTTCCTGCGCGGTGATGTCGGCCATGGCCTGGCCGAGGTGGAAGCCGTGTTGCTGTCGTTGATCGACGCTGCCATGGATGTGCTGCCCGTTGTTGGCGCCACTTCCAGTGCCGCGCGCGCCGCCACTCGCGGGCGACAATTGCGCGCCCTGACCAGACAACCGGGCGCCTTGCAGGTCTCGACCCCGCAGCACGTCCGACGCACCCTCGAACGCTTCAGGGGCTATGAGTACGAACACGAGATTTCCTTCGCCGGCCTGCAACCGGGCACCGAAGGGATTTATCGCAACGTTTATCGCCACGCCGACGGCGACTTCATGGTCAGCCAGGGTCGTATCTATCGCATCGAATTGACCGACAACCCACCGCAATGGCGCTTGAGTGCAACCAGCACCCGAACCTACAAACAACCCATCGCCCTGGATGAAACCGGCAACTGGAAAACCCATTACGCGGTGTACGGCACCGTGACGGCAGGAGGCGGTGCCGGTGGCGGCGCGGTGCTCGGTCATATGGCTGACGGCCTCGACCCGCTCTGGCCCGCCGCCATTCGCCGCTGGCTGCCACGCTGGTGGACGGATCGGGCGTTGCGACGCCAGTTGACGCTGACCAACACTGCCGATGCCTACTCCCGGCGCATCGGGACCCAGACCCGCAGTTCCAACACTGTGCTGGAACATTACTTCAGCCTTGACCGGGAGCAGCGCCAACCGCTTCGAGCCAATGCCGACATTCTTTGCGTGAACGACATCGAACTGGCGCAGGCCCAGTACCTGAACCTTGAAGAACTGATGCTGATCAGCCACGGCCGCAGACGCATGCTGGTCGAAGATGCTCAAAGCCGCTGCGCCTGGGTCATCGTCGACCGATGGGTACGGCGGATCGCTTTGGTCAAGGAGCGCCTGGTGGAACACCTCAACCGCATCGATCAAATGATTGCCCGTTCGGAGGCCACGCCGTTCAGCAATACCACCGCACACATTCAACTGATGGCGCAACGCAAGGAAATCCGAATCGAGTTTCTCAAGGACTTCGACCGGCTTCACACTCAGGTCGCAGAAGCCAATCGATGGAACGGACGGATCACCAACCGCGTGCAAAAATCAAAGATGGCCCCGGATATGGCCACGGTTAACGAAAAATTCAGCGATGCCAACTACTACTATCTGAAAACGGCAAATGAGCTGGAGATCATCACTCACTACAACGCCGTCACCGACCAGTCCTGGGTCTACTTTCACGTACAGTTGAAACAGGCCCGCGACAAGGTCGGGCGAGCGCTGCTGACCCAACATCAATTGCCTGAAGTACAGGCCACGTTTACCCAGCGCAACAAGGTGCTCGAAGATTGCCTGGCGACCTATGCCGAATTTCGTCGCAACCTCGGGGCCTGGTCCCTGGGTTATCCGCAGCATCTGGATCTGGAGCAGGTCACGGCGTTTCTCGACAATCTGGCAGAAGTCGAAGCGGCGGCTCGTCATGCCATCAAGACTCGCCCGTCCAAAAGTGCGAAAGCGGTAAATGCGTCAAAGCAGCTGTTCGAGACGGAAGACAATCAGTTGCTCATCGGCATCGCCAGCACGGATACCGCAACCCGCCAACAGCGCTTCACCGTCGAGGGTGCAAATGGGTTCAGGGAAACCTGGCTACCCCGTTCCTCCAGCGGCAAATATCACCTCAGTGAACCCGTGGCGGCAGCGCCAACGGAACTTGTGACCGATATCATGCCGTTGCTGGTGGAGGCCAGGAAAAGGCTCGGCACCGTGGACGCCTACAAAAGCAAAGTCGAAGGCCACGCCCGTCAGGACATGTTGCCGGTCGATCTGGAACACATGATGATCAGTGAAGCCGAGGAACTGAACATGCGAGCCCGGGCCATCGAACGCCTGTCGCCCACGGAGACGGTCGCGCTGCAATTGCGCAATCGCGCGAATGAATTGACCCGTGCCGGCCGCACGTTGCGTATTGAGCAGACCCTGAACAGCAAAACCCCCACCGAGGGCTATCTGGACTATCTGCTTGAACAACGCGTGGTGGACATCAGCAAGGAGGGCGGCCTGCGCGATCTGGGTAAACGCACGGATGGACGCAGGGATTTCCTCCAGGAGTACGAGGTGCGCGACCTGCGAAGCGAACCGGCGCAACCCCTGTGGTACGCACACTTCCACTACACCTCGGCCAAGCCCCAGTTCAGCGACTTCGTCAAAGGCCATCTGAAACTGCCGGAACAACGCAACCTGGGCCTGCAATGGCAGAAGGACGTGGCCGCCAGTGGCGGTACGGTCGAGGCGATCTGGCGCGGAGACATTGGCAAACCGCTGGGCAACAAACACTTTTCCTCGCTGTAAAGTAACAACGGCGGAGCATGCCATGTGCTCCGCCGTGCTTGTGGTCGACAGCGGCATCAACATGAGACAAACTCAACCTTTTCGATTTATCGACAAGTTTTCCTCATGGAGCCTCCGGTGCTTGAAATCCGTCACCTCAAGACCCTGCACGCCTTGCGCGAAGCCGACAGCCTGGTGGATGCGGCCGATCGCCTGCACCTGACCCAGTCAGCCCTGTCCCACCAGTTCAAGGAACTGGAGGAGCGCATGGGCATGCCGCTGTTCGTGCGCAAGACCAAACCGGTGCGCTTCACCAGCGCCGGTTTGCGCCTGCTGCAACTGGCCGACGCTACCTTGCCGCTGCTGCGCGCCGCCGAGCGCGACATCAGTCGCCTGGCCGGTGGCACCGCCGGTCGTCTGCACATGGCGATCGAGTGCCACAGTTGCTTCCAGTGGCTGATGCCGACCATCGACCAGTTCCGCGACGCCTGGCCGGAGGTCGAACTGGACCTGGCCTCAGGGTTTTCCTTCGCCCCGTTGCCTGCCCTGGCCCGTGGCGACCTGGACCTGGTGGTGACCTCCGATCCGGTGGACCTGGCCGGGATCACCTATGTCCCCCTGTTCACTTATGAAGCGATGCTCGCGGTGGCCAACCAGCACCGCCTGGCCAGCAAGGCTTATATCGTCCCCGAAGACCTGCTCCCGGAAACCTTGATCACCTACCCGGTGGAACGGGACCGGCTGGACATCTTCACCCGCTTCCTCGAACCCGCCGACATCGAGCCGGCCCAGGTCCGCACCTCGGAACTGACAGTGATGATGATGCAACTGGTGGCCAGCGGTCGCGGCGTGTGCGGCATGCCCCATTGGGCACTGCATGAATACAGCTCGCGAGGCTATGTGAAAGCCAAGCGGCTGGGTGAGAAAGGTTTGTTCGCCACACTGTATGCGGCGATCCGCGCCGACATGCTCGATGCGCCGTACATGCGCGACTTCTTGCTGACGGCCAAGGACACGTCGTTTTCGACGCTGGATGGGGTCAGCGCCGTTCGCTAGAACAATCAGACGATGCGGTCTTTGTGGCGAGGGGGCTTGCCCCCGTTCGGCTGAGAAGCAGTCGCGAAAACTGCAAGCGCAATGTGTCTGAAGAAATGCTGGGGAGCGCTTCGCACTCCAACGGGGGCAAGCCCCCTCGCCACAAAAGCTCGCTCCTACAGGGGATCTATGTGATGGTTATATCTCACGCCACATGTGGATCTTGTCGAAGTAATCCTCACCCACCCGCACGGCCATCGGCTCCAGGCCAAACTGGATGAAGCCGCAGCGCTGGTAGAGGTTGAACGCGGCATCGTTGCCGGCGGTGATGGTCAACTGGATCAGGCGCAAACCCGCATGGTTCTGCGCCTCGGCCAATGCCGCCTGAACCAGTTGATAGCCGAGCCCACGCTGGCGAACCTTGGCGGTCACGTACATGCCAAACAGTGTCACCTTGTGCCGGGCCTTTTCCCGAGGCTCGAACGCGAGGCCGACAATGCCAGCCAACCGGCCCTCTTCGAACGCCCCGAGCACCACGTCCAGCTTGCCGGTCAGGCGCGACTCCCACCAACTCAGCGGCATCGCTGCCCGCTCACGCACGCTCGAGGTAAAGGCCTGCGGGTGCAGGTCGTAGGCTTCGAGCATCAGTGCCCGGTAGTCCAGGGCATGGCTGGCATCAAGTCGTTCGATCCACATCCTCAGGCCATCCGTTTTTGCTCAAGCATCAGCCGCAGCGCCAGCCCCGACAATACAAAGCCCATGAAGTAGCGCTGCATCGCCAGCCAGGTCGGATTGTTGACGAACCACGAGGCGATGCCTGCGGCAAACATGGCGATCAGCAGGTTGACGCAGAAACTGACGCTGATCTGGGTCAGGCCGAGGATGATGCTCTGGGTGAACACCGAACCGTGCTCCGGCGTGATGAACTGCGGAAACACCGACAGATAGAACACCGCGATTTTCGGGTTCAGGGCGCTGGTCAGAAAGCCCATGGTGATCAGCTTGCGCGACGAATCCGGGGGCAACTGCTGTGCCTCGAACGGCGAGCGCGCACCGGGTTTGACCGCCTGCCAGGCCAGCCACAACAGGTACAGCGCACCGGCCCACTTCAACACCTCATAAGCCATCGGCACCGCCAGGAACACTGCAGTCAAACCCGCAGCGGCGGCAAACAGGTGCACGAAGAATCCGGCGACCACCCCAAGCAGCGAGATCACCCCGGCCTTGCGCCCCTGGCAGATCGAACGGGAGATCAGGTAGATCATGTTCGGCCCCGGTGTCACTACCATCAGCAACGCGGCAGCAGCAAAAATCAGCAGGTCTTGAAGCGGGATCATGGGCGAGGTCCTTTGCGTGATGATCAGGCGATCGCGGTCAGCGATGCTCGATAAAACGGCAGAATCAGGTCCCGTGTCAATGGCGCCAGGCTGACATCGCCGTCGGTGGCCGGGTCGATCCAGAGCACCTCTTCGATCTCCGCCGCCGGGGTGACGTCGCAATGAATATTCAGTTGAAAGAGCTCAGCATGTACGACAAAACCCGGCTCGTTGGCGGCCGGTGCCGAAAAGTGACCGAGGTAAACGGCCTGCGCCGGGTCGATGTCCAGACCCAGCTCTTCTTCCAGCTCCCGGGCCAGGGCGTGGACCGGCAATTCATGGGGCTCGATCTTGCCACCCGGCTGCATGAACGCCGTGGTGCCGCGCTTGCGCACCAGCAACGTGCGGCCGTCAGGGCCGATCAACAGGGCGGCGGCGATGCGGATAATCCCGGAGGCAGGCATGGAAAACGTCGACATAAACAGAAGGCCCTTGACTCAAAAACGCTAAGGATCACATGTCCGCCCTGTAGGAGCGAGCTTGCTCGCGATGGTCGGGAACGAAAACGCGTAAAACCAGATGCCCATCGGCGCCCTCAGGTTTATCGCGAGCAAGCTCGCTCCTACAGTTTCCTTTATGCGGCTTCCTGGAAATCCATCTCCGGCGGCTGCCGACGGAAACCACCGGTCAATACCGCCAGGTACACCACGCCAATCGCCAGCCAGCTCAACCCCAGATAAACCGCCAGATGATCGAGGCTGACCATCAACCACAAATCCGCTGACAGGCCGATGAACGGAAACAGCAGGAACAGCACGAATTCGCGCGGGCCCTTTTTCTCGCCACCGATCCAGTAATGGAAGATCACCGACAGGTTCACCAGACTGAAGGCCAGGAACGCGCCGAAGTTGATGAACGAGGTCGAGGTGGTGACGTCCAGTTTCAGTGCCAGCAACGCCACCACCGCGCACAGCAGAATGCTGTTGATCGGCGTACCGAAGCGTTCGTGCAAGGTCCCGAAAAACGACTTCGGCAACACGCCGTCGCGGCCCATGGCGTACAGCAGCCGCGAACCGCTGGCCTGGGCTGACAGCCCCGAGGCGAACTGACCGACGATCAGGCCGATCAGAAAGATCGACACGAACAGGTCACCACCGATGTTGCGGGCAATTTCATAGGCCGCCGAGTCGACGCTGTCGAACTGGAACGACGGATGAGCGATCTGCACGAAGTACGACACGCCGACGAAAATCAGCCCGCCGATCAGGGTGATCAGCATGATCGCCCGGGGAATGGTGCGGCGTGGATCGCGGGTTTCTTCGGTCAGGGTGCTGACCGCGTCGAAGCCCAGGAACGAGTAACAGGCGATGGCCGCGCCGCTCATGATCAACGGCATCTGCATGTCGCCATTGAGAACGGCTTGATCGACCACAACGGCGTGCTTGCATCACCGCCGACGTAATGCACGCACAGCGCGACGAAGGCGATCAGCACCAGGAACTGCACCAGCATCAACAGGGCATTGATGCCGTTGGCCAGCTTCAGGCCGACGATGTTGATCGCGCTGGTGATGCTGATGAACGCCAGTACCCAGACCCACTGCGGCACCGCCGGGAATGCGGAGTTGAGGTAGGCCGCGCCGATCAGCCAGATCGCCATGGGCAGGAACAGATAATCGAGCAGCACCGCCCAACCGGCGATGAACCCGAGTTTCGGGCTGATTGCCTTGCGCACATAGCTGTAGGCCGAGCCGGCCACCGGGAACGCCGAAGCCATCCGCCCATAGCTCATGGCAGTGAAGAACATCGCCACCAGCGCCGCGAGGTACGCGGCCGGCACCATGCCGGCGGTGGATTGAGCGAGGATGCCAAAGGTGCCGAGCACAATGATCGGCGTCATGTAGGCGATGCCAAACAGCACCACCGAGCCTAATGACAGGGTGCGTTGCAAACGAGCCATGAGCGACTACTCCGGATTTTATTGGATTTATGGCAGAGCCGAGTTCGGCGCAAATTACGGGTGTTGCGTTGTTGTTCTTGGGTGAATGGTCAATCAGGTGTGTCGTTTGTCAGGGCCTCATCGCGAGCAAGCTCGCACCCACAGGATTTGTGTCGATTACAAAATCCGAATCCACTGGAGCCCGCCCCTGTGGGAGCGAGCTTGCTCGCGATGGCGTCAGCCCAGCCAGCACAGGGCCCAGATCAGCGCACAGGAATCAGCAGCTCCCGCAGCCCACCCGCCTGCTCAACCACCTCCCCCGGCAACCTCAGCCGCTGATCATCCAGATACCGATAATCCTGGCGCGCCGCCGTCAGCTGGTTCAGGTCCAGCTCGACCGCAAACTGCCCTTCCTCGCGTCCGGCTTCGAACAACAAGGTGCCCAGCGGATCGACCAATGCGCTGCCGCCGGCAAACAACAAACCGCCATCGCCCTCTTCCACCCGGTTGACCATCAGCGCAAACGCCTGGTTTTCCTGGGCGCGGGCCATGATCGCGGTGCGATGGGTCGGACCGTAGGGGTCCATGTTGCCGTTGGTGACGATCAACAGTTCAGCCCCCAGTTGCGCCAGGGCGCGGGCGCTCTCGGGGAATTCGATGTCGTAGCAAATCAGCAGGCCCACACGCACGCCGTTCCACAGGCAGGTGGTGTAGCGATCGCCCGCCTCGTAGACACCGCGATCCGAGGCCCACAAGTGAGTCTTGCGGTACTTCAGCGCGATGCCTTCAGGAGTGATCAGCAGCGTGGTGTTGTAGAAGCGGCCGTTGTCGTTTTCGGCCATGCCGATGGCCACGGAGATATTGTGCTGGCGGGCAGCGGCGATCACTGCACTGACGGACGGGCCGTCCAGCGGCTCGGCCACCTCGGCCACGGACTCGGCCGAAGGGAAGCCCATCAAGTGGCCTTCGGGGAACAGGATCAGCTGCGTATCGGCTGCGCATGCAGCCATTGCCGCCAGGGTGCGTTCGAGGTTGTAGGCCGTGTCGTTGTCACGGCCTGCCAATTGGGCGAGTTCGACCTTCATGGGTATTCCTTGTTATGCGCCGGGCGGCAGAAAGATTGCCCGGTCGGTGTCTGTGCGCCAGTATGCGCAGCAAGCAACCGGGCGGGGAATTACGCCGCCGGGGTAACACGATAGGGGTAGATGCATGACACTCTCGTTGGACGACATCGCCTGGCACCGCTCGGTGGGGCAACTGATCGACGCCCTGGACAAGCCCAATTTCTGGACCCAGCTTGTGCGCCTGCTGGACCAGTACGTGCCCTTCGACAGCTGGGTGGCGCTGCTTTTCAGCGCCGATCAGCGCCCCCAGGTGTTCGCCGAATGCCCCGGCGAAGACGGCAGCCCTGACCAGTTGTTCCAGGACTACCTGCGCGGCCTGTACCTGCTCGACCCCTTCTACATCGCCTGTCGCGAGCAATCGCGCACCGGACTGTATCGCCTGTCGGAAGTGGCCCCGGAGCATTTTGAGCTGACTGAGTATTACCAGCGCTACTTTCGTCTGAATGTGGTGGCCGACGAAATCCAGTTCAATTGCCAGCTCGAAGGCGACCGCACGCTGTGCCTGTCCCTGGGCAGCACCCAGCGTTTCAGCGGCCAGCAGATCGCCTTGCTGTCGTTGATCCAGCCGTGGGTGCTCGGCCTGTTGCGCCAGCGTCTACCCTATGAAATCAACGAAGTCGTGGCCCTGGCCCCCGCACCGCCGCAAGCTGATTGGCGGGTACAACTGGAAGCCTCGGTGCAGCAACTCAAAGGCGCGCAGTTGACGGCCCGGGAGCTGGATGTCGGGCGTTTGATGCTCAGCGGTTGCTCCAGTAAAGAAATCGCCCGCAAGCTGGAAATCTCGGTCGAAACCGTGAAAGTCCACAAGAAACACATGTACAGCAAGCTGGGGATCAAATCCCAGTCCGAGCTGTTTTCGATATTTCTCCAGGCACAAAATGCCTGAATGACCTGTGGAGCACTTTGCTTTTATGTGGGAGCGAGCTTGCTCGCGAAAGCGGTTTCATATTCAGCATTGATGTTGACTGACCCGCCGCCATCGCGAGCAAGCTCGCTCCCACAGTGTTTTGTGTTTTGTCCAAATATTGAGTCCGAACCCAAGGAAACCGTATGAGCCTGTCACTCCTGAGCCGCTACGCCTTCTTTGTCGTCTGCGTGATCTTCACCCTCGCCAGCCTGCCGTTTCTTGAATACGACTGGCTCTGGCCGATTACCGCTGTCACCGCCGTCCTCAGCCTGATCGGCCTGTTCGATCTACTGCAAAGTCCGCATGCCGTGCGGCGTAATTACCCGATCCTCGGCAATATCCGTTATCTGGTCGAAGGCATCCGCCCGGAAATCCGCCAGTACCTGCTCGAATCCGACAGCGACGCCCTGCCCTTCTCCCGGGCCCAGCGCTCGCTGGTCTACTCCCGGGCCAAGAATGAAACCGCCGACAAACCCTTCGGCACGCTGATTGACGTGTATCAATCGGGTTTCGAATTCATCGGCCACTCCATGCGCCCCGCTCCCTTGAGCGACCCGAGCAGTTTCCGGGTGACGGTCGGCGGCCCGCAATGCACCCAGCCGTATTCGGCGTCGGTATTCAATATCTCGGCCATGAGTTTCGGCTCCCTCAGTGCCAACGCCATCCGTGCCTTGAACCAGGGTGCCAAGCTCGGCAATTTCGCCCATGACACCGGCGAAGGCAGCATCAGCCCCTATCACCGGGAAAACGGCGGCGACCTGACCTGGGAACTGGGCAGCGGTTACTTCGGCTGTCGCACCAGCGACGGCCGCTTCGACCCGGAACGCTTCGCGGCGCAAGCCCGGACGCCACAGGTACGGATGATCGAAATCAAGATGAGCCAGGGCGCCAAGCCCGGCCACGGCGGCATCCTGCCCAAACACAAGGTCACCAAAGAAATCGCCGAAACCCGCGGTATCCTGATGGGCGAGGACTGCGTGTCACCGTCGCGCCACACCGCGTTTTCCACGCCGATAGAAATGATGCATTTCATCGCGCAACTGCGTGAGTTGTCCGGCGGTAAACCGGTGGGCTTCAAGTTCTGCCTTGGCCATCCGTGGGAGTTCATGGGCATCGCCAAGGCCATGCTGGAAACCGGCATCCTCCCGGATTTCATCGTGGTGGACGGCAAGGAAGGCGGCACTGGCGCCGCGCCCGTGGAGTTCACCGACCACATCGGCGTGCCGATGCGCGAGGGCCTGCTGTTCGTGCACAACACCCTCGTGGGCCTGAACCTGCGGGACAAGATCAAACTCGGCGCCAGCGGCAAGATCGTCAGCGCCTTCGACATCGCCAGCGTGCTGGCCATCGGCGCCGACTGGGCCAACTCGGCGCGCGGCTTCATGTTCGCCATCGGCTGCATCCAGTCGCAGAGCTGCCACACCAACAAATGCCCGACTGGCGTCGCCACCCAGGACACCCTGCGCCAGCGCGCGCTGGTGGTACCGGACAAAGCCCAACGCGTGTTCAACTTCCACCGCAACACCCTCAAGGCCCTGGCGGAAATGCTCGCCGCCGCCGGCCTCGAACATCCATCGCAGTTGTCCGCCAAGCATCTGGTGCGACGTATGTCGGCGACCGAGATCAAGCTGTTCTCGCAGTTGCACGTGTTCCTCAAACCGGGTGAGTTGCTGACCGGTGAAGTGAACGGCGAGTTCTACTCGCGGATGTGGCAGATGGCCCGGGCCGATAGTTTCGAGCCCAGTGAAATAGCGGCGGCATGACCTCGCCACCCCGAGCAGAATCGCGCGTCACCAGCGCAGTGTTTTGCTCGGGGCCGGTTCTTTCATCACGATAAAACCGTAATCGCCGATCAGGTAAATCCGGTAGAACCGGCTTTCGACCAACGCCGGATAGCCCTGATAGCCGACCCGCGTCGCATTACGCCGCTCCTGCTCCGCCACCACGTTGGTGATGCCTGCTTTCGGCAGATTTTCGGCCAGCATGTAAAAGTCGGTATTGAGCAAGTAGTGCAGCACTGGCAGCTGTTTGAATGAGCCTGCCGCCGCCACCAACCAATAGTCGGAGTAACTCACCGAGAGGTAGATCCGCCTGGCCTCGCGCAGCGACTGATGGCTGGCGATGTCGTACGCAAGACCGGCCAGTGCCGTGGACGCAAAGGTTTTCTGCACCGTCAGCACCCGGCCATAAGCGAACGACAACGACAACATGGCCAGCAGGGGAATCATCAACAGCAGCGGCAACCGCTCATGGATCGACGCCAGCGCCAGATGCCCCAGGTAGAACAGCAACACCAGCAGCACGGCGAAGCCCATCAAGGTGCGGGCACCTTCGTTGAAGTCGCGGAAAAACAACGCGACACCGGACACCAGCAGCGTCACGACGGGCAAAGTCAGCAAACACATCAGGCCGATCAACAGCTTCTTCGGCCCGCTGTCCTGGCGCGCCGCTACGTTCAATCCCAACCGCACCGCCCCGGCTATCGCGAGCAACAGCAACCCGCCGGACACCCAGAGCCATCCGCCATGGAACAGCAGCACGACTTTTTCCAGGACCCGGCCAATGTTGATCTGGATCTGCAATGAGGGATGCGCCGTCCAATCGAGCAGCAATGTGCGATTGGAGCCCATGAATGGATAAGCACTGACGCTGTAGATCAACCCGCCGAGGATGACCTGAGCGGCTTTCCAGCCCAGCAGGTCACGCCATGGTACCGGGGTGGTTTTATCGTTGGCGGCCCTGAGCAACTCCAGGCAACACAGACCCAGGAACACATTCAGGCTGACTTGATACAGCCCCAGCGCCAAGGCAATCAGGAACGACGGCACCAGCCACTGCACGCCGCGCCAAGGGTGGCGAAAGGTGATCGCGTAGATCACCGCCACCAGGCTCAGGGTCGTGGTGGGACCGTCGTATTGATAAGACAGGTTCTGCAGGAAGAACGGGTTGTACCAGAGCGGCAACAGCACCAGGCAGCAAGCAACGGTGGGCTGACGGAAGTAATGGAACGTCAGGCTTGTCAGCGCCGACGCCATGGCCAGCGTGGCGATCAACAAGGGCAAGGGAAAGATGTTCGGCGCGGCATGGCTGAAGGTCAGCGCGTTGTAGAAAAGCTGGGCGAAGAGTCGGCCCTGTTCGGCCCAGGCCATGCCCGCCGCCAGCGAGCGCCAGTTGTCATCGATGTAGGGATAATCGGCGAGGATCAACGGCAGGACATACACCAGAGTGGCGGCCAGAAAAAACCGCCAGACCTGATGCCGGCTAAGCTCGCGAACGAAGACGTCGCTGAACCGCCCCATTTAACGCCCGCCCCGGTCTTTACCGCCGACGATGTCCTTGATCACATAACGCGGCCGGTGCTTGGCCTCGATATAGATGCGACCGATGTACTCGCCGAGGATGCCGATGCCGATCAGTTGCACGCCGCCGAGAAACAGGATCGCAGTCATCAGCGACGGATAACCGGGAACGCTGTTGCCGAAGAAAATCTTGTCCAGCACCATGTACACCGCATAGAGCACCGCGAAAATCGAAATGCCGCCACCGACGTAAGTCCACAAGCGCAGCGGTACGGTACTGAACGAGGTCACGCCTTCCAGTGCCAGGTTCCACAGCTTCCAGACATTGAACTTGCTGCTCCCCACCACCCTTCCCGGCCGCTCGAACTCCACCACCACGGTGTTGAACCCGGCCCACGACAGCACGCCTTTCATGAATAACTGGTGCTCCGGCAAGGAACGGATCACATCGACCACCTTGCGATCCATCAGCCGGAAGTCCCCAACGTTTTCCTCGATGCGGGTGTAGGCGATGCGATTGAGCACATGGTAGAAAATCGACGCGCTGTGGCGCCTGAGGTAGCCGTCGGCGGCCCGGCTGCGGCGCTTGGCGAGTACTACGTCGGCACCCTTTTGCCATTGCTCGATCAACAACGGAATGACGTTGATCGGGTCCTGCAGGTCGACATCCATGGGAATCACGGCATCGCCGCTGGCATGCTCCAGGCCGGCAAACAGTGCCGGTTCCTTGCCGAAGTTGCGCGAGAAATTGATCAGCATGACCTGATCATCCGCCTGGGCAAGTGCCGTAGCCTGTTCGGCCGTGTTGTCGGAGCTGCCGTCGTTGATGAATACGATCTCGACTTCGGTGTCGCCTAATCTCAACTCCCTTCGCACCGCCTGATAAAACAGGTTGATGGACTGCTCTTCGTTGAAGACCGGGACAATGAGCGAGATTTTCATTGATCACGTCCGCGAAACACCACGTATTTGGAATATAGAAAACCGAACACCAGGCTCAACGCCGAAAACAGGACCACCGTGAGCAAGCCGTGCAACCGCCAGAGGTCACCCAGATGGCCGATACCCAGGCTCAGTGCCCCCATGCCCAAAAGAAACAGCAGATAACCCGCGACCGTGGCACTGGCGGCGAAAGTAAATTGCGCGTTCATGTAGAAGGAAAATGACGCGGCCACGCAGAAGGCGGCCAGGTTGCTGATCGCCTGACTGAGGCCGGCTGCCACGCTCAACAGGAAAAAGATCTGCCAGTGAATCAGGGTGTTGGCGACCCCGATCACCGTGTAACTGGACAGCCCTTTCCACAACAGTCTCATGTGAGGCTCCCGTTTCAAGAACGTTGCACTTATTGATATTTGAGCCTGTTTACTGTCATAAATCGCAGGTCAAGCGGTCTTTCAGACCAGCGGTTGAGCCTTGGGGCAATGCCCGAGACATCCGGTAATATCCCGGTTTTGCAATTGCCCGCGAATCAGTCCACCCTGCGCGCCGCCGATTGGGCGCGTGGCCTTTGCGCCAGCGACCAATCCCATTTTTACCCGCTGTTACGAGCCTGCTGTCATGACCTTAGCGCGCGATCACCGGATCGACTTTTTTCGTGGTCTGGCACTGATCTTCATCTTTTGGGATCACGTGCCCCACAACCCTTTGGGGCAAATCACCCTGCGTAACTTCGGTTTCAGCGATGCAGCCGAGGTCTTCGTGTTTCTGGCAGGTTTCGCATCCGTATTGGCGTACGGCAAAGTCCTGGCGCGCGAAGGCTTTCTGATCGCCTGCGTAAAAATCCTGCGCCGGGCGTGGGTGCTCTACGTGGTGCATATCTTCCTGCTGGCGATGCTGATGGGCATTGTGTTTTTCGCCAACAGCCACGTGGAAACACGGGATCTGGTGGAAGAAATGGGCATGCATCACTTCATCAGCAACCCGCAGCAGGCCCTGATCGATGAACTGCTGTTGCGCTTCAAGCCGAACCTGATGGACCCGTTGCCGCTGTACATCGTGCTGTTGGCGGGCCTGCCCCTGGTGCTGCCGCTGCTGGTGCGCAAGGCCTGGGTGGTGGTCTCGATGTCATTGGCGCTGTACCTGATGGTGCCGCTGGCTGGCTGGAACCTGGCGGCCATCAAGGACGGCGTGTGGTATTTCAACCCGGTCGCCTGGCAGCTGCTGTTCGTACTCGGCGGTGCCGCTGCGATTCACGGCCAGCGCCCGCGCCTGCCCCAGACCCGCCCATTGGTTCGCCAGCCGTTTTTTGTCGGTGCGGCGCTGTATGTCGTGGTCGCGGGTGTGTTGACCGTGCTGTGGCGTTGGCCGGAGCTGCACGATGCCGTGGTGCCGGCGAGCCTGCAAACCATCCTGTACCCCATCAGCAAGACCGACCTTTCCCCCGTGCGCCTGCTGCACTTCCTGGCACTGGCCTACGTCACGGCGAAACTGATTCCCGACAGCGGATGGACACAAAACTGGCTCGCGCAGCAAAGTTGCCGCATGGGCCGTTTCTCGCTGGAGATTTTCTGTCTGGGCGTTCTGCTGGCGCCATTGGCGGACATGGTCAATGCGTTGACCGACGATGCTTTTGCCATGCAGATCTTCACGGCGTTGGTGGGTGCCGGGTTGATGGCGTTGCTGGCGACCTGGCTTGAGTTCAACAAGCGGTTGACTGGTCCAAAGCAGGTGGTAGTCGCTTGACTGATACCTGTGGCGAGGGGGCTTGTCGGATCGCCGCACCGCCCCGTTCGGCTGCGAAGCAGTCGCAAATCCGATATTTGCGGTGTGTCTGGCACAACTTTAGGGCCTGATCTAGGGACTGCTTTGCAGTCCAACGGGGGCAAGCCCCCTCGCCACAAAAGCCCCGGTTCGCAGATAAATGACTTTCAACAAAAAGCCCCGGCCAATCGACCGGGGCTTTGGCTTTTCAAGCGTTACAACTTACGAAACCGAACGCGCCGCACCTTGCGAAACATTGGTCGGTTGCAGCTTGAACACGTAGAACAGCACCGTCAGCAGCACCAGGAACGCAGGCCCCACATACAGCGCCACGCGGGTGTCCGGGAAGTACGCCATCAGGCCGACCACCAGCACCAGGAACGCCAACGCCAGGTACGAACTGACCGGGTACAGCCACATGCGATATTTCAGGCCGGCCGCTTCGCTGGCGCTCAGGCCTTTGCGGAACTTCAGCTGGGCCAGCAGGATCATCACCCAGGTCCAGATCGCGCCGAAGGTGGCAATTGCCGTCACCCAGACAAACACCTTTTCCGGCACCAGATAGTTCAGCAGTACGCCCAACAGCAACGCGCCAATCGACAGCAGCAATGCACGACGCGGCACGCCGTTGTTCGAGGTCTTGGCAAAGCCCGCCGGAGCCTGGCCGTTCTGCGCCAGGCTGTAGAGCATGCGACCGGTGCTGAAGATGCCACCGTTGCAGGACGACAACGCCGCGGTGATCACCACGAAGTTGATGATGCCGGCGGCGGTCTTGATGCCCAGCCGCTCGAACGTCATCACGAACGGGCTGCCCTGGGTGCCGATTTCGTTCCAAGGGTAGATCGACAGGATCACGAACAGCGCACCGACGTAGAACAGCAGGATGCGCCAGAACACCGAGCCGATCGCGTTCGGAATGGTCTTCTGCGGGTTCTTCGCTTCACCGGCGGTCAGGCCGATCATCTCCACGCCCAGGTAGGCGAACATCACCATTTGCAGCGACATCAACACCCCCTGTACACCGTTGGGCATGAAGCCGCCGTGGGTCCACAGGTTGGAAATACCCAGGGCCACGCCGTCGTTGCCGAAACCGAAGGCGATGATGCCGATACCGCCGAGCACCATCGCAATGATGGTGACGATCTTGATCAAGGCAAACCAGAACTCGAACTCACCGAAGGCCTTGACCGCGATCAGGTTGATCGAGCCCATGCTGATCAACGCAGCGAGCGCCCAGATCCAGCGTGGTACATCGGGGAACCAGATACCCATGTACACCGCCACGGCAGTGATTTCCGCGACGCAGGTCACCAGCCACAGGAACCAGTAGTTCCAGCCGGTCAGGAAGCCCGCCAGCGGGCCGAGGTAGTCTTGGGCGTAACGGCTGAACGAGCCGGCGACGGGATTGTGCACGGCCATCTCACCGAGAGCGCGCATGATCACCAGGATCGCCAGACCGCCAATGATGTAAGACAGCATGATGGCCGGACCGGCCATTTCAATGGCCTTGGCCGAGCCCAGGAACAGGCCGACGCCGATACAGGCACCGAGTGCCATCAGGCGAATATGCCGCTCGCCGAGTTCACGTTTGAGCGGACCGCCCTGAGCGGTCTCGCCTTGGGGCAGGTGATTGCCTACGGGCATGGGGGACAACCTCGTCTTGTTATTGGATATGACCACCGAGTGGCGAAGCGCTGACCGATAAGCCATCGCGTCCCGAACCGGTTCTGCTTCGTGGGCAGAGTCGTCTTGTAGGAAAAACCCGCAAGATCAGTGGGAAAAACGGCGCCGAGTATTGCACAACAATGGTGCATCGTCATGCCCCTGCCAAAGTCGTACTTACCCTCGAAAAGGCTCTACTTCAGCCATTACAGACCGCCCCCTTTCTCCAGGTGCGATCACAACTGTGGCGAGGGGGCTCGCCCCCGTTCGGCTGCGCAGCAGTCGAAAAACAGGAAAACGCTGTGTGCCAGACAACCACCAGTCGCAGGTTTTAGCGCCGCTTCGCAGCGCAACGGGGGCAAGCCCCCTCGCCACAAAAACAACAACAGGTTTCTCACGCCGTCATTCCTTCACAGGTATCAGAGCTTTCACTCAACACATGCAGATCTACCCTGGACAACCGGGTACTAGCCTTGAAGGTGCAATTGATCCCCTCAAGGGAAGCAATGGAATGCCAACTCAACCCAACTCCCACCGCTTGCGTCTGGGCCGATATTCCGAGAGCGGTCGGGCATATCTCGTCACCGCCGTTGTTCATGGTCGCCAACCGATCTTTTCGGATTGGCATTTGGGACGCTTACTTGTTTCAGAACTACGTCGAGCTCATGAAACCAACGTAGTGAACTCCATCGCATGGGTGGTCATGCCCGATCACTTTCATTGGCTGATGCAGTTGGAGGAAGGCAATCTTGGGCGTGTCATCGGAGCCATCAAGTCACGTTGCACCCGTGAAGTGAACGAAATCACTGGCCGCCGTGGCCCACTCTGGCAAACCGGCTACCACGACCGGGCCATTCGCGATGGAGAAGATCTTCTGCCGTTCGCTCGCTACATCGTTGCCAATCCACTCAGGGCGGGACTTGTGGATAAAATTGGCGACTACCCGCTCTGGGATGCGTGCTGGCTGTAAACAGGCAGTCCATACGCCGAGCGTTTTGTGGCGAGGGGGCTTGCCCCCGTTGGACTGCGAAGCAGGCCCCTCAATCAGGCAACCCCTGTTGTATCAGACACACCGCAAATACCGGATTTGCGACTGCTTCGCAGCCGAACGGGGGCAAGCCCCCTCGCCACGAGTGCTTCAATCCGCCTGATTATCGGTGCGTCCGTGCATCATTTTGCCCTTCACATTTTCTTCACCCTCGCCAACCACCGTCTAAGCTTGAGTCAAGTCCGATCAATCTGCGTGAATGGATCAGTCGACTATGGGCGCTTTGTGGCAAACAGATTCGAGTAAAACCGTGGTTCCGAATGAAAGTGAGGATGAAGCGCCGTTACCTGAAAAACCCCGTCGTTCCAGACACGGATGGGGTGCGTTCTGGCTATTGCTGTTGATTATCGCGATTGTCGTGGGGCTGGCCGCCATGAGGGAGATGCGCACCTCGAAGTTCCAGGCCCAGGAAGTCAGCAAATACGCCGCGTCACTGAGCTATGAGCTCAAACCCGGCCCCAGCGATGCGATTCGCTATCCGGGGGAAGGTCCATTCGATCGGCGCCTGGGCTACAGCTCATTGGGTGAGTTCCTGCCGCGCCTGATCAAGCGCAATTTCATCGTTGAGGCGCAAACCCGCTTTTCTCCGGCGTTGCTGAAGTACAGCGACAAGGGCCTGTTCGTGCCTTATGCCGAGAAAATCCAGGCCGGGCTGTCGATCACCGACTGCCGCGCAGCGCCGCTGTACCAGTACCACTATCCGCAGCAGCTTTATTCAACCTTTGCCTCGATCCCGCCGGTGGTGGTCAACAGCCTGCTGTTCATCGAAAACCGCTTCCTGCTCGACCCCAGGCAACCGCTGGCCAACCCGGCGGTGGACTGGCCGCGGTTCGGCATGGCGGCGTGGTCCCAGTTGGCGAAGATGTTGCACGTGCCCGGCCAATCCGCCGGTGGCAGTACCCTGGCCACGCAGTTGGAGAAGTACCGGCATTCCCCCGATGGCTTGACGGTCAATGGCGCGGAAAAGATTCGCCAGATGGTTTCCGCCACCGTACGCGCCTATCAGGCCGGGCCACAAACCCTCGAAATCCGGCAGAACGTGGTTCGTGACTACCTCAACAGCGTGCCGTTGTCAGCGGTACCGGGCCACGGTGAAGTGCACGGCATGGCTGAAGGGTTGCGCGTGTGGTACGGCTCCGACTTCAAACAGGCCAACGAAGCGCTGTCCAGCACCGCTACGGATCCAAAAACCATGGCGGAAAAAGGCCTGGCCCTGCGTGAAATGCTGTCGTTGATGATTGCCCAGCGCCGCCCGTCGCACTACCTGACCAAGGGTCACGATGAACTGGCCGACCTCACCGACAGCCATATACGTCTGCTGGCACAAAACCATGTGATCGACGCCGAGTTCGCCGCCGCCGCCCTGGCCAGCAAAGTGATCTACCGCGACTGGGCCACCCAGCCGACCATTCAACCGATTGAAACCAACAAGGGCATCAGTGTCGCGCGCAGCCGTCTGGCCGGCATGCTCAATCGCCCGCTGTATGACCTCGACCGCCTTGACCTCTCCGCCACCAGCACCCTGCAAGGCCAGTTGCAAAGCGAGGCCACCGAGTACCTGAAAAAACTGGCCGACCCTGAGTTTGCCACGCAAATCGGCCTGATCGGCGAACGCCTCCTGACCACCACCAGCACCACCCAGGTACGCTACAGCTTCACCTTGTTCGAACTGACCCCGGACGGCTCGCGGGTGCGGGTGCAGACCGACAGCACCGACCAGCCATTCGACATCAACGAAGGCAGCAAACTGGAACTGGGCTCCACCGCGAAAATGCGCGTGCTGACCACCTACCTGCAAATCATCGCCGAGTTGCACGACAAATACGCCGGCATGGCCGTTCCGGAACTGAAGAAAGTTGACGTGCCGGATCAGGATCGCCTGAGCCGCTGGGCGGTCGACTACCTGATCGAAAACAAGGACCGCGACCTGCAAAAAATGCTCGGCGCCGCCCTGGACCGCAAATACTCCGCCGGCCCCGGCGAGGCGTTTTTCACCGGGGGTGGCCTGCACACGTTCCACAACTTCCGCAAGGAAGACAACGGCCGGATACCGCCCCTGCGCGACGCTCTGCGCGAATCGATCAACCTGCCGTTCATTCGCCTGATGCGTGATCTGGTGCGCTACACCACCTACTCCGGCCCGAACAGCAGTGCCGAACTGCTCAAGGATGACCGCAACCCGCGGCGTCAGGAGTACCTGGCCGAATTCGCCGACCGCGAGGGCACTTCGTTCCTGCTCAAGTTCTGGAAGAAGTACAAGAACAAGGACACCCAGGACCGCCTCGACACCTTCCTCGACAGCATGCGCCCGACCCCGATCCGCATGGCCGCCGTGCACCGCTACCTGCTGCCGCAGGCCAGCCAGGAAAGCTTCAACGCCTTTGTGCGCTCGCACCTCAAAGGCGCCAAGCTCACGGAAAAGCTCACCGACGAACGTCTTGTGCGGCTCTACGAGGCCTACGGTCCAGGCTCCTACGACTTGCCGGACCAGGGCTTCATCGCCAAGGTCCACCCCCTGGACCTGTGGCTGATGGGCTACCTGCTCAATCACCCCGACGCCAAGTGGAGCGACATCGTCAAAGCCAGCCAGTTCGAGCGCCAGGAGGTCTATAGCTGGCTGTTCAAAAGCCGGCACAAGGGCGCCCGCGACAGTCGCATCCGCACCATGCTGGAGATCGAAGCGTTCCTCGACATCCACCAGCGCTGGCAGAAAGTCGGCTATCCGTTCGACCACCTGGTACCGTCGCTGGCCACCGCCATCGGCAGCTCCGGCGACCGTCCCGCAGCCCTGGCCGAATTGATCGGCACCATCCTCAATGATGGCGTGCGCATGCCGACCCTGCGCATTGACAGCCTGCATTTTGCCGCGAACACCCCCTTTGAAACCCAACTGATCAATGACCCGGACGTCGGCAAACGGGTGATGCCGTCCGAAGTAGCCACCGCCATGCGCGAGGCCCTGTCGCAAGTGGTCGACGCCGGTACCGCCAAACGCGTGGCCGGCAGTTTCAAACTGCCCGACGGCAGCCCGCTGGCGATGGGAGGCAAGACCGGTACCGGTGACAACCGCATCGAGGCCATCGGGTCCGGTGGGCGAATCTTGAGTTCCAAATCGCTCAACCGCACGGCGACCTTCGTGTTCTACATAGGCGATCACCATTTCGGCACCCTGACGGCGTTCGTGCCAGGCCGCTCGGCGGAAAGCTTTACCTTCACCTCGGCGTTGCCGGTGCAGGTGCTCAAGGGCATGGCACCGATCCTCACGCCTTACCTGCAACCGGGCACCCACACGATGTGCCAGCCAACCGAGGTGGCGGCGAGCCGCTAAGCCCGACTCAACGAAATGGAACGATGGCGGTACATATGTATTTTTCACTCTTTGATTTTTGGAGAATCGAGTCGCACCCGGCACCTTTAACAACCAATCTTTGCGCTTTTTTTAGGCTACATGCTTACCTAGTCTGGTCGTCCCCGGTACTGATCAAAGGACGATCAAACAATGCCCATTACCCCCTCGGCGATTCAAGGATCAGACCCGATCGCCATCGCCCCATTCGATAAAAGCATCCACTTCCATCAGGTCAGAAAGGCGATTCCGTCCTGGCTGTTGAACACCTCCCCATCTCGTGTCGATGCGCTGAAATCTGTCAGGCTGACGCTGCCCGACTGGCACAGGACCGCGTCGACAACCGCTCACCGCAAGTTGAAAAAAGCCAACCAGCTTAACTGGACCTCGCAGAACACCGTGGATCAGGCCCTGCGCGATCTGCTGGATATTTCAGCCTTTGCCAAACCCCTGCTGCAGCAAAAACTGAGGGACCGCTTCGGCGTCGAAGACGATGTCGAGGAAACATGGCTGCGCCTGTATGCCCCGGTTAAGACGGCCTGGTGGGTCCATGACTTTTCCGCAGGAACCACCAGTCGCACCATCTCGCTGCTTGATGCCGCGCTGCACAACTTTTCCCAAGACGAGGCGTTCACCCAAGATTCCGAATTCATCACCCGCCCCGACGCACGCGGGCATTTCAACGTCAAACAGCTCAAGCACAAACTGAGCATCGAGCAGTTCAAGTCCGTGTGTCGCGAACTGGACATCGGCGCCCGCTATCAGCAGCACCTGCAAGACACTTTAAAGCCGAGCGACAAGGCAGCGAGCAATGTCCTGCGCCAAAAAGTCGTTCTCAGCCAGAAAAGCGCACTGAATGTCGCCGCGCAAATGGCCCTGATGAAGCACGACATCGACCAGGATGCCTATGACGTGGTGCAAGGCATGCTCGAGGATCGTTCACGGCTGAAGTGGAACGGCAAACCCGTCGACTATTACAACCTGGCGATGATGGACACGCGCCTGAGCGGCATCATCCTGATCGCGGCGGATACAGCCAGTGCCAGCGGCCCGGTCCCGGTGATTGCCTATGTGCCCCATGACCCGCAGCACCCGCTCAAGCAATACCCTTCGTCTCTGGAATTCATGGCGGAACTGACACGCCAGTTGCGCGATGGCGCATCGGTTAAAAGCTATCAACAGTTCTTCAGCCAGTTCGTGCCCCATGAGCAACGCGGGCATTTTTTTGCCGGATTGAACGCGCGTCTCAGCACGGTGAAATGGCAGCCGGTTGCCGCCGGTTCCAGCTTGCCGAGCTGGCGCGAAACGCCTGTGGATAAACCCGATCTGCATTTCAGTGTGTCGAGCATCAAGACCGACCGCGCGACGACCTTCAACAATGACCTGTGGGGCTACCGCTACCGGCAGACCCTCAACAAGATTTTCAACGATGCCCGGGAGATCGCCATCTCCACCGAATACGCCGACCGCATGGCCCGCTGGGCCTGGTGGGACAACCTGGAAAAAATGCTCTCGGACATCCTCACGATCGCCTTGCTGGTGGCGACCCCATTTGTGCCTGTCCTGGGCCCACTGATGCTGGCATACACGGCCTATCAATTGACCGATGGCGTGGTCGAGGGCCTTGTCGACCTGGCCGAGGGACGCTTGGCCGAGGCCGGCGAGCAGACCTTCGGCGTCCTGGAAAGCGTGGTCCAGTTGGGCGTGTTCGCGGCGGCAGGCGCCGTCGGCAATGTTGCGCAGGCGAAACTTTCACCGTTTTTCGAAGGCCTGAAACCGGTGCAGTTGGCAAACGGTGAAACGCGCTTGTGGAACCCTGACCTCAGCCCCTATCAACGCACCGACGTGGATTTGCCCGAGGACGCCCGGCCTGATGGCCTGGGTATTCACCAGCATCAGGGCCGACGCATAGTGCGCCTGAACGATCAACACTTCGAAGTGCTGGAAGACCCGGTAACCGGGCAACAACGCATCCGCCATCCGCAGCGTTTCGACGCTTACGCACCGACCCTGCGCCACAATGGCCGTGGGGCCTGGGTTTGCGAAACGGAAAACCCGCGGGAATGGGAAGGTTCGACCTTGATGCGCCGCCTCGGCCACAGCACCGATGGTTTCAACGATGAACAACTGGAGCAGATTCGCCAGATCAGCGGCACCGATGAAGCCGAGCTGCGCCGGGTGCACGTTGAAAGCGCCCCGCCGCCACCGCTGCTGACCGATACCCTGCAACGCCTGGCTTCACCGCCAATCGCGCCCGCCGCGGTACCCGCTGAAATCGCGCCGCTGTTCAGCGATTTCCCGGAGCTGCCGGCGACCGTTGCGGAACAAATCCATACGCGTGCCAGCGCCGCGGAACGTCAACGGATTACCCAGGAAAACCGCCTGCCTTTGCGCATGAGGACCCAGGCCCGAGAGCTGCAATTCGAAACACAAACAGTACGAGCGGCCCAGGGTCTGTACCCGAGCGCATCAATCACGCCCGACACCGAGCGCCTGGTACTCGGCACCTTGCGCTTTAACACCGATACCTTCGGCGACCTGCGCCTGGAGGTTCGCCAGGGCACATTCGATGGCGAGTTGCGTTGCAGCGTCGGCCCCGATGACGCCACGCGGGTGCGGGTGCTGATTCGCGACGAGGTCGGACAGTATCAGGTGCGTGATGGCGAGGATCAGCCGATCCATGAAGCCGATGACTTTTTCGAAGCCGTCCTGCAAGCCCACGCAGGAGAATGGACAAAACAGCCTGGGCTACAAACCGGGGGATGCTGAACTGTTCAGGGAATGGGTCATGGTCAAATCGGCCCCGCCCAGCGAACGCCGCACCGTACTCGCCGACCCGCCCGTTCGCCCGGTGGCCGAGCATGAAACGATGTTGTTGGTGCGTGGAGGCTGGCTCAGCAGGGAAGGCCTGACACTGCACGAACGCATCCAGGATCTTTATCCGCATTTCAGCGAGGCCGAGGTCGACAATTTCGCCACTGCCCTGACCAACCAGGGTGAGCCGCTGAGGCTTCTGGAGGAACAGGAAAACGATCTCAACCAGCTGCGCAATCTCATCGATTTGTGGAGGGCGGAGTCCGCCGGGCTGGATGCCGATAATCCGATGCCTTTGCGCGGTGTTCGACAACACATTGCCGAGCGTTTACTCGCCTGTTTCGAACGAAAGAATACCGAGCTCGGCAGCCGTACCGAACTCCATGGCTATGCGTTGGATCTGTCTCGGGAGCTGCTTCCGATAGATCTGGAGTCCGAATGGCCGAAACGACCGCAACTGAAAAGGTTTCTGGACAAGGTCACCATCCTGAAACTCGATAACACACTGTTTTCCACCAAGGCGAATGGCTTGCTGAAAGATTTCCCCAACCTGCGCGAACTCAGCGCCAACCGATGCTACCTGACGCAACTGCCGGAAAACATCGGCGCCATGCATCGGCTCGAACGCCTGCGTTTGAGTGACAATCACATCGCGCTGGACGCCGCCGCCGTCGAGAAACTCAAACACCTGACCTACCTGGAAATTCTGCGTCTGGACAAAAATCCTCTGGGCAGGCCTGTCGATATCTCGCGCATGCCCCGGCTGAAGGTCGTCGGGCTGCGCAACACGGGCATTGCCACCTGGCCCGAAGGTACGCTGAGCAAAACCAGGCCCCGCGGTTTTCTGCTGGATCTTCGGGATAACCCGATCAGCGTGATCCCCGAGGTGGTACCCGGCTCACCGCAGGCCTGGGTCGTGGCACGTACCCGGCTGGACCTCGGCAACCTGTCGGAAGCAAACCAGGTTCACTATCAGGCGGTTCGCCGCTCGGTGGCGCTGCCTCCGGAGCCCATCGTGCCCTACAACAGCCAGGCCGAGTGGGTGGTCAGCTCGGATTACAGCGCGAATCACTGGAGCGATGTTCCCAGCTGGGGCATGGACCGGACCAATCTCTGGTCGGAGCTGGCCGATGAGCCCCAGGCACAGGGCTTCCTGAACGTATTGCTCGATACCCGCCTGAGCCGCGACTTCCAGAACCCCGGCCCGGCCCGGGATCAACTGGTGCAGCGTGTCTGGCGCATGCTCGATGCCGCCTACGTCGACACGCCTCTGCGGGAGAAGCTGTTCACCATGGCCGTCGCGCCGGTGGATGGCGCCGACGCCGGTGCGCAGTTGTTCAATCACATGGGCATCCATGTGCTCGCCTATGAGGCCCACGCGTATTCCACCGACCCGGCGCAGCTGGAGCAGAAGCTGGTGACCCTGGCCAAAGGCGCGGCGCGGCTGGAACAGGTCAACGACATTGCCCGTGCCGATGTCGCCAGTCGTGGCGGCAACCCGGACGAAGTCGAGGTCTACCTGGCCTATCAGACCGGATTGGCAGAGCGCCTCGACCTGCCCTGGCAATCGAAGGGCATGTTGTTCCGGCCGGTGTCCGGCGTCACTGACGCGATGATCGATCAAGCCTATGACACGGTGCTGGCCCTGGGCGAAGGCGATGGTCTGGTCGATCGAATGCTCGAGCAGAACTTTTGGCAAAACCATTTGAACGAGCGCTATGCGACCGACATGGAAGCCAATAAACGTCGCTATCAGGGCCTGTCGGATCAACTGGACACTTTGCGCACGACCCAGCGCGAATGGGCTGAATCGACGTCGGATACTCAGCGAGCTGCCCTGCGCAGCCGGCTCAGGGAACTGATGAACGATCTGCCGGCGCCGGACACGGTGGTCTTTGCCGATGAGCCATTGAGCGATGGAATTTTCGATCGCCTGCTGGTCGACCTCGGTGACGCCGAGAAAGAACTGTCGAGGCGCTTGACCCGTCAAGCCATGAAGCGCGCCGGCCAGTAAAAAGCATAAACATTGATGCTGGATGTGCCTGCCTCATCGCGAGCAAGCTCGCTCCCACAGGGGATCGGTGGTCGCCACAAGATCTGTGTACGACACCCATCCACTGTGGGAGCTGGCCTGCCAGCGATGGCGGCAGCCCCGAGCCTCAGACCTCGGAATCCCAGATCACGGTGACCTTGCCCCTGTAGAAAGGACCGGCACCCGGTTCGAGCATGAATGCCATTTGACTCTGGGGCACTTCAAAGTGCAGAACACCCGGCGCCCTGTCGACGTAGAAACCCGGCTGGAAATACAACGCATTGGCGGCGCCCGATCGCATTCGCATGTGCCTGACGGGTTGCCCGCTCATGTCGGTCAGGCCATTGGGCAGGGTGACAAAGACCTGCAGCTCCACCCCACGCTTGGAGACACGGTCATCGAGCATGCAGTCGTAGGCAGTGCTCCACTCACACTCCATGTACATCTTGAAACGCGATGAGGCCGAGATGTTGAAGGTCTGGTCACGGAACAACCGCACCGGTTTGCGCCCCGCCTGCAACCAGCTCTGCCAGCCACCGGCCGGTACCAATTGGACTTTCTCACCACCGGGCGGAATGTCGACCTTGAGGGTGTGCTGAACGTCGAGGTTGAAGTTCATGGTTAACACCGGACTGCTCGGCAGCATGACATCGCCGAAATCGAAGTCGCCGCTGGGGCCGATCGTGTAGGTGAGCGAGCCTGTGTAATGGCCTGCCAACATGCCCAATGGATTGGGCGTGACCAGTTCATAGGAAAAATCCAGATGGTCGTAGCGCAACCACGGAATATTGAATTTCGCCTGTTTATCACACGCGGCCTCAACCGGTGTTTTCCAGAAAAAACCGTAGTAGTTGGTACCGTAGTAACCCACGCCACTGTAAAGACATGGCGGCGGGGAGTTCACCCAGCTCGATCCCCATAAGAGGTTGTGCGCAATCCGATAATCATCGGCGCCGCCCACCAACTGCATCACATCTTGTGTCACATGCCTGGAGCCCACACCCGTAATCCTCACCTTTACAGTCTCCACTTCCCCGGATTCGTGACGAACCGTCAGATCACGCCATTGCGCCGGCACCTTGAACGTTGCGCCCTGGCGCGGCGATGCATGGTTGGCCGGGATCGCTTGGCTGGAATCGAATCGAATCGGGACTTGCAGGCTGAACGTCTTGTTTTCCTCACATTGCCCCGGATACAGCTGACAGTAGCCACTGGGCGGAGTAGTGTTCTTGAATTGGTTGAGATGCGGATGAGCCGAATCAGGCTTGAACAACGCCGTGATTGATACGTCTTGTGCCAACGCCTGGGGCATCAGCCACCACACCATTAAAAGGCTCCATAACCAAAAAAGCCGTCTTGAAAACAAAACACCTGTGACATTCATCTGTATCCATCTCCGAAAAGCCGCCCTGCTCCCTGGGTGGCGATATCCACTCGACATTCAAACGCTGCAACACCCGTGTGCTCTCACACTTTTGGGCCCTGTCAAAAACAGATCAGGGTGCCGCGGCACTGAAAATCAATTGCACCGTTCCGTAGTAAGTGCCGGGTTTGTAACCACCCACCGGCTCTTTCGGCTGGACTTCCAAAGCAAAGCGCCCGCCTGCCATGGCCTGCGCCGCCGATACCACTTCGCGCGGCGTCGCCTCGTGGCTCAACTCCTGGCCATTGAAGGTGACCCGCAAGTAGATGTTCTGGTCCTCCCGCCCGTTGAACAGATAGGGCTCGGCGTCCAGCCGCGCTTCGATCGCACTGGTGTCGTGCTTGACGTCGAAATTCTTGCGCAACCCTTCGAGCTTCGACGTGTTGCGATTCCACGGCAGGGTCTGTTCCAGATGAATCCAGTTCGTCTCGGCCGGTAGCACGTAAAAGCCCAGGGTCGGAATATCCGCCCACACTTCGAACGTGCGCTCTTCCCGTGCCGCGAAAACCTGGGCACACGTCATCACGCCCACACAGAGGGCGATGGCCGATTGCTTGATCATGTCAGTTACCTGTTGCGAGAAAAAAAGCGGCGAGTCTTCCAGGGCGACCCGCCTTTGGCGGTGTTACTGGCTGGCAACGCGCAACGCTTTTTTGTCGGCGCCTTCAATCAGGTTGAAGCGGTATTCGCGACCGGGTTTCTTCTCGAACTCGAACGACTTGCCCGCCAGAACGTGATGCTTGGTGGTCGGCTCGCACTCGGTTTCATTCTTCAGCGAGCAATTGCGAAACTCATCGATCACCACCACGGTGTTGCCGTTGTTGCGCAGTCGATAAACACCGGCGCTGTCATCGATCACGCTGTCGAAACGGCTGTTCTTGGGACGGACAAAAAACACCGTGCCAAACCCGGTCATCACGTTGACCCCCGCCGACAGGTTCTCCTTGTAGGTTTCGCGCTCTTCACTGGACACCGCGAAGTCATCTTCCTTTTCCGGAACCACCGGCACGAAGCGCACGCGGAAATAACGCTCGGTGTCACGGGCGCCCATGTGCAGCAAACGCGTACCCTGCATGCCATTGGCCGGCACGATCAGCCGTGCGGGGCTGGCCATCAAGCCATCCCGACCGCTGCCATCCGCTTGCGTTGCGACGGGTACCTCGCGGTGGCTGCCATCGGCGTCATAGATGATCTCCAGGATATTGACCTTGACGAACGCGGTGCTGTCGCCGCTGTTGAATACGCGTTTGAGGTAAGTGCTCTTGTCGCCGTCCAGATAGTCGTACACCGTTCCCACGTTGATCTGCGGCCCGGCCTGAACCACCAGAGAAAACCCGCTCAAACCCAACAGCCACCACAGACGTTTCATACCTTTGAACCTCATGACATTGAACACAACACAGGCGCGGTCCATCGATAGACGGCCCATCAGATTTCCGAATCCCAGATCACGGTGACGCCGCCGAAATACTGTTTTGGCGCCCCTGGCAAAAAAAAGTGATCGGGCTTCTCAAGTTCGAAGTGCAACGTGCCCGGCTTACGATCCACATAGTGGCTGGGTTGAAAAGTCACGGCCCCGCCTTCAGTCACCAGTTCCTGACGCTGGACCGGTCTTCCGGCGCTATCGGTCAAGCCACCAGGCAAGCTCACGCTGACTTTCAATGGAGCGCTAAGCATCGAATCCCGATCAGCCATTAAGCAGACCCGTCCATCGCTGATTGAGCACTGCAAAAACATTTTGAAGCGAGAACTGGCCGAGATATTGAAGGTCTGGTCGCGGAACAACCGCACGGGTTTTCGCCCCGCATGCAACCACCTCTGCCAGCCGCCAGCCGGGACCAGCTGAATTTTTTCACCGCCGGGGGGGATGTCGATTTTCAACACATGTTCAACGTCGAGAAGAAAATCAAGAACGATGACGTTGTCCTGAGGAATCATCACATCGCCCAAATCAAAATCCTGGCTTGGCCCAACTCGAAAAATATGCTGTCCGGTGTATTGCCCCGAAACCATGTCTTGGGGATTGGGAGTATCAAGCTCATAAGTAATGTCGAATGTTTCATATTTGAAGGGTTGTGGAATATCGAAAACAGCCTTCTTGGCGCAAATCTCGGCGCTAACCGGGTGCCGCCAGAAACTATTGAAACCAATGTCATTACCCGCACCCATTAAACCGGTGCACGGTGGACCGGCATAACTCCAGGTACCGCCCTCAAACAGATAGTTATGGCCTAACCCGCCGGTCAGTTCGGGTGCCGGCAGAGGTAATTTGTAGGCCACGCCCATGCCGGCCACCCGGAACCTGACGGTTTGAGGGGGCGCCGTTGGGTGGCTGACGGTCACGTCTTGCCATTGCGAAGGAATGTTAAACATCGCCCCCAAACGCTTGTTGGTATGACCGCCCACAATGGTTGCATTCGAGTAAGAGAGAATAGGCAGGCGTAAGCTGAACAGGTTTTCAGCGTGGCATTGAGGTGGGTTATCCAAGCAAAAACCACTTAACGGCGTTCTATTTTCGAACTTATTGAATTGAGGGTTAGATGCATCAGGGTAAAACACTGCCCTGATTTGTTGGGTGACCGCTGCGGCTGAAGCAGGGAACAGCGCCACGACTACTCCAACAACAGCGGCTGCATATATGGCTGACCTTTTAACTTGTGAAATATCTAACATTTGACATGACCTCAAAAATCCCTTGAACCGGATATCCGTCATCCCGCCGTCTCAGCCGTGCGATTGGCGTCCGCCAAGGTGTCCGGCGAACAGCGCAAATCACCGATCATCAGCACGTTGTTTTCACTGCGGTGTTTGTCGGTATCGAGGCGGAACTGGCACAGCAACTGATCGGCATAACGCACTTCCAGGGTCGGTGAACCAGCGTTCATTTCCATCGAGAAGAAGCCATCGACCTCGCTGACCCCACGGCTGGCGTGGTTGATCACGTGGTGGCCCTTGAGCGGCCGACCCTGCGGATCGAGCAGACGCCCGAGCACGGTCAGGGTTTTCATCACCCGCACCTTGCGGTACTCCACACCGCCCTTGTTCAGGTGATAGCGAGTGCGCGCCGGCTCGATGCTGGCCGCTGGCACGTGATTGCCTTCGAAGTCGAAGCTCACCGAACTGTTTTTGTAGGCCGTGAGCGGAATGAAATTGCGCCCCGGCCGCAGCGCCGCGCTGCCGCCGCTGAGGTCGTCGGCGCGCAAGGCGATACCGTCGATGTCGGACTCGACGTCGACAATCATCCCGGCGCCGCGCCCTTGATGCTGGCTGGTCAACGCCATGCGTTGCGCGCCGACCACCACCGTGCTGTCGAGGTTCACGCCACCGGTGAATTTGTTGTTGAAGGACGAACGCTGGATAAAACCGTCGCCATTGATGGCGTCGGTGCGAAAGTTCGCCAGGCTCGACAAACCGACGCCATAAGTGTCGGTCAGCGCCGTCACCGAGACGCTCTGCAACACGTGGTCTTGCAGGTCTTTGCGGTAACCGAGCGAGGCGTTGTTGTCGCGACCACCCTCACGGGCGGTGCGGCTGCCGATGCTGCCGGAAATCTGCTGGCCCGGACCGCCGAGCGCCATGTTGATGCTCAGGTCGACCCCCCGATTGCGCGCATCGCCGCTGCTGAAGCTGCCCGGACGGTCGAACAGCGACAGGCGCCAATTGGCATCGCTGCCAAACAGCTGGGTCCGTTGGGTCCAGCCGAGGTCGACGCCGACGCCCTCGACATTGCCCTCACTGTGGGACACCCGCGCGTTGAGCGAACTCTTGCGACTGATGCGGTGGTTCAGCGCCAGCGACGAGTTGCTGGTCTGGCCGGTGAACACATTGCGTTGGCGTACGCGGGTGCCGTCGGGCAGGGTGTCATAAGTGTTGGTGGTGTCGAGCCAGCTACGGTTGTGGCTGATCACCAGACTGCCAGAGCCGTAGTTGTACAGGCCTTGCAGATCGGCGCCGGTGCCGTGGTCTTCGGTCTGGTAAAGATTGGCGTAGACGCTGGTGCTGTTGCCCAGGGTCCAGTCAATGGAGCTGCCGTACTGGAGTTTTTCGCGCACCTGGCGTGCCGACAGTCCGAGAATCACCCGTGGGTGCAGCAGGTAATTGATCGAGGCGCCCGCCGTGGCATCGCCACTGCTCTGTTGATCCCAGTTGCTCAGCAGTTTGCTTTCCTGCCCGGCGAACAGGTTGTAGCGCCAGCGCTCATCGTGGTTGCGCCAGTTGTTCGGCTTGTAGATCAGCTCCTGGGTGGTCGAGGTGATTTGACCATCTTCGATCAACCGCACTTCCACCTCGTAAATACCGCCCGGCAATGGCCGTGTGTCGAGGGTCTGCAACCCTGCTGGCACTGACTGTGTATTGATCAGCAGGCCATCGCGATAGATTTCCACGGAACCCTGACGGTTGGCCGTGACGTAAACCGGGTACACGCTGGGTTTCGGGCTGTCGATCGCCAGACTGTCGGAGCTGCCATACATCACGCCCACGGCGGTATCCGGGCTGCTGCCGAATGAGCGTGGCTGACGTGTCAGGCCTTCGGAGTTCGGGGTGAAGTACCCCAGCCGGAAAAAACTGCCCTCCAGTTCGCGCTGGGTGAAGAGCTCATGCACGGCGTGATAGGTCTTGTCGTCCGGTCCACCCAGACGCGCCAGTTGCATGTTGAAGGTCTGGCTCCAGTTGCCCAGGCTGCCGCTGGCTTCCAGACCGAAACGACCGCCCAGGTCTTGATCCTGGCCGCCGTTGAGATTGAGTTGATTGCGCACCATCAGGCCGCTGCTGCCGCCTTCAGGCTGATCGTAGAAACGCTTGGCTTCGCTGTCGCGCTCGGCATTTTCGGTGACGATCGACAGCAATGAATTTTCCAGGTTGTAGTGCACCGCCAGCATCTGCTCCGGGCATTGACCGCTGCAGGCGCCCAGCGCCACGCCGGGTTTGAGGATATCCGCCCAAGTCTCGCGTTCGCTGGCGCCGAAGCGGCTTTCACTGGTGTCGGTGAAATCGAGCAACGTCACCCGGTCATCGCGGGACAATACAATCATCGCCTCGCCCAACGGTTGCTGATCGAGTTCGACCCGAACCGCCAACGGAACGTCGAAAAAATGTTCCTCGAACTCTGCCGGCAAGCCTTTGGCCTGGGCCAGCAAACTTCGCGGCGTATTATCAACGGAAGCGGGCGCCGCAAATGCGCTGCTACATAACAGCAACGCAAGCGCTGCCGCGATGGGCGTCATCGGGAACATGAACGAATACTCTAATATCAAAGAAGTTGAAACCCGACCGGCAACTTTTAATATTGCCGATCGGTCACGTTACTTATACAAGTAAGCGCTTATGACTCTTGATCAAGTTCAAAGAGCAACCGGAGGAACAGCGTCGAACATCATGGTGACGGCACCGGTGTAATCACCTGGTGCAAAGGTGGTGCCTTGTGCCTTGATGTTGAGTGGGGCACGGTAATTGACATTCGATTCGGTCTCGCCAACCACCATTTGCGGAGTCGTGGTGAGCACTACATTGTTGAGTGCCACTTGCAGGCCAATTTTGGATGCACCACTGATCAGCTCCGGCACGCTTTCAAGGCTGGCATGCACCGAGCCGTTGTTGTTGCGTACGTCGAAGAAACCGTTGACCTCATCCATGGTGCCCTTGCTTGGAATGTAATCCATTCTCTGATCCTTGTTGACCAGATCCGGATCGACCGGTACCACGTAGAAACCGTTGGTCGGTACATGCGCGACAAGGTTGATGGAGTGACGGGCTTCACCCGCGGCAAATACGGCGGAAGAACTCAGAGCCAGAACAGCCAGAGGAGCAGCAAACGCGATTTTCTTGAACATCTTTCAGTACCTGTCTTTTAAAAGGATAAGCGCAGAAAGTTCAAGTTGAGCAAAACCGTCACGAGCAGCTATTTGCTCAGCTGAACTTTCAACGCCGAAAGATGATCGATCAATTTATCTGGAAAGTAAGCAGGAACGTTCCTGCAAGTGCGTAGCCAAAGTGCTATCACCCGAGAAAGAAAAAACCTGAAATAACTTAAAAACCAATGTCTGACTGTAAGAGAAATACTACAAACCGCACACTAACGGCAATGACAAGCAGAAACTAACGAAGTTACTTCTGTAAGACCAATACCACAAACCCCGCATTTAACAGGCCAAAACCCAACATTAGAGAGTTAACACTAATTTCAGGTTTTTCACCCGCACTGATTACCACTATTTTTGCGGTTTTGGCGGGGTCATCGGCTCGACGCTCGGAACGGCCACCGGTCAGGGGGGCTTGCTTTCTCGTTAAGATATATCTTAAGTTGTATCTAAACACGACGAGAGAAAGCAGAAATGAGAGACCATCATTCCCCCCACCGTGAACACGGCGACGGCCGCGACGGCTTCGAGAAACGTCCCGGACGTGAGCGCGGTGGTCGCGGCCCCCGGGTCTTCGCCCCCGGTGACCTGAAACTGCTGTTGCTGGCGCTGATCGCCGAACAGCCTTGCCACGGCTACGACCTGATCCGCCAGATCGAAGGCATGTTCGACGGCGCCTACAGCCCCAGCCCCGGCGTGATCTACCCGACCCTGACCTTTCTGGAAGAGAGCGAAATGATCCAGGGCGACGCCGAAGGCGGAAAAAAACGCTACAGCGTGACCGACGCCGGACGTCTGTCCTTGAAAGAGCAAGCCATCGCCCTTGAAGGTGTGCGGGTGCGCATCGATGTCAGCAAACGCTCGCTGCGCGGCCATGATCGCCCGCCCGAAATTCATGAAGCCGTGCATAACCTGCGCCACGCGCTGCAACTGCACCACGGCCGCTGGAGCAAGGAAGAAATCCGGCGCGTCGCTGTCCTGCTCAACGACACCGCCAAAGCCATCGTCGACGGCCCCGCCGTTCAACCCGTTCAGGAGAACGCCGAATGACTGAAGTCATCGCCTCAACCATTCACCGTGTCATGCACGAAATCAAACGCCGTCGCCTGGAAGTGTTGCGGGTGGTCGACCTGACTCCGCGCATGCGCCGGATTACCTTGGGTGGCCCTGAATTGGCAGGTTTTGTCAGCCTCGGCACGGACGATCACGTCAAACTGTTGTTCCCGCAAAATGCCGAACAGGCCGCGGCGCTGGAAACCCTGGTGCTGGGCGCCGGCAAGGACAATGGTCCGCTGCCTGAGATGCGCGACTACACCCCGCGTCGCTACGATCTGGACGCCCTGGAACTGGACATCGACTTCGTACTGCACGGCGACGGCCCTGCCTCGACCTGGGCCGAACAGGCCAAACCGGGGCAGTTCCTGCACATCGGCGGGCCACGGGGTTCGATGATCGTGCCGGACATGTTCGACAGCTATCTGCTGATCGGCGACGAAACCGCCCTGCCCGCCATTGCCCGACGCCTCGAAGGCTTGGCAGCCAATCGACGCGCATTGGTGATTGTCGAAGTGGAAAACGGAAAGGAGCAGCAAGTGCTGGAGAGCGCTGCCGAAGTCAATGTGATCTGGGTGCTGCGCGAAGGGGGCAAAGATCATTTGTTGAGCACGGTGCGCCAGATCCAGGTGCCAGCCGGCAGCCTGTACGCATGGGTGGCGACCGAGAGCAAAGTGTCGCGGCAGATTCGTCGGGTGCTGCTGGATGAGCACGGGCTGGACGAGCAGTTCGTCAAGGCGGTGGGTTACTGGAAATTGGGGGACAGTGACGAGGAGTGATCTGCTCGCTCAATCGCTGGTTGAAGACTTTGTGGCGAGGGGGCTTGCCCCCGTTCGGCTGCGAAGCAGTCGTAAAATCTGCTGATGCGGTGTTTCAGATAAATACTCATTGCAGCTTTTAGCACTGCTTCGCAGCGCAACGGGGGCAAGCCCCCTCGCCACAATCAGCGTTCACTTCCGGGCGGCACGCCACCGATCCAACCCAATCACCAGCAAGGCAATCACCACAAACCCCGTCAACAACCCGCCGGCATTGATGAACACCTGTGGATAACCCAGTTTCTCGACATCAATGAACGGGTAGGGATAAACCGCCAGCAAATGCCCGCGCAGCAGCGAATAGGCGAAGTAGACCAGCGGATAGATCACCCACAACCCGATGTGTCCCACCCGCAGCCTGCCCTTGGGCACGCAACTCCACCAATACACCAGAAACAGCAGCGGCATGACGTCGTGCAACAGTTCGTCGGCCAGCCATTGCCAGCCCTCGGGATGCCACAAGTGGCGCAGCAGCAGGTTGTAAGCGAGGCTCACCACGGCGATGCTCACGGCAATGCCACTACTGACCCACGGCTGCAAGAACCAGCGACGCGCCGCCGACTCGCGGGATGTCACTGCACAGGTCAGCACGGTCGCCACCAGGGTGTTGCTCAGCACGGTGAAATAGCTGAAAAAACTCACCAGCCCACCGATCAGGCTGGCGCCCAGCGTCCAGCGCGAATGGAAAATCAGGTACATCTGGATGCTCAACCCCGCCCAGCCGAGCATGGCAGCCACGACCACAAAACGACGGTGTAACGCAGAAGGGTTGACCATGTTCAAAGCGGTCGTTTGGTGCGCATCAACTTCACATACAAGCGCTCGACCTTCTCCCGCGCCCACGGGGTTTTGCGCAGGAATGTCAGGCTCGACTTGATGCTCGGGTCGCTCTTGAAGCAGCGGATATCGATGCGCTCGGCCAGCCCCGACCACTCGTAGTGGTCAACCAGCGCGTTGAGGATCTGTTCCAGCGTCACGCCATGCAGCGGATCAGTGTTGTGTTCGGTCATGCCGGGCCTTCAGCGATGTTGGAATGGGAAAGCCGCGCACCTTAGCCGAGGGCTTCTTCGGGTGGAAGCGATCTATCAAATGTAGGTGATTTTGGGATCCTGGAATCCTGTAGGAGCGAGCTTGCTCGCGAAAAACGCAACGACGCCGCTGGGTATCTGGTTTGACGCGTTATCGTTCACGACCATCGCGAGCAAGCTCGCTCCTACAAAGAGCTGACTGTTACAAAATCCGAAACGATGCATGTCATCAAAAGCCCTTTCTCTATTTGTAACGGAACATTATCCTTGCGCACGCTTTAGCTGAAACGCTTCTGCCAGTCACTTCTTCCGCTCATCCCCCAGAAAAAGATCAAGAATTTCTTCCCTATGCCTGATTTGCGATTTTCGAAAGACAGCGCTGTCTTTAAGACTGTCTCTTGCCACAACGCCCTCAAACTGATCGGCGGTTTCACCGCGTTCGGCCTCGCCACCTGTGTCCAGGCCGCTCCGGCATTCGATAGCGACTCACCGTGGATGCTCGGCGACTGGAACGGCACACGTACGGAGCTGGCGGAAAAAGGCTATGACTTCAAACTGGATTACACCGGCGAAATGGGCAGCAACCTTCACGGCGGCTACGACCACGACCGCACCGCGCGCTACAGCGACCAGTTCGGCCTGGGCACCCACCTGGACTTGCAGAAGATCCTCGGCTGGGACGATGCCGAATTTCAGCTGACCATCACCGAACGCAGCGGCAACAACATCAGCAACGACCGCATCAACGACCCGCGTGTCGGTGGCTTCACCTCGGCCCAGGAAGTCTGGGGCCGCGGCCAGACCTGGCGCCTGACGCAGATGTGGTATCAGCAGAAGTTCTTCGATGAAAAGCTCGACATCAAGGTCGGCCGTTTCGGCGAAGGCGAAGACTTCAACAGCTTCCCCTGCGACTTCCAAAACCTGGCGTTCTGCGGCTCCCAGGTCGGCAACTGGGCGGGCGACATCTGGTACAACTGGCCGGTCAGTCAGTGGGCGCTGCGGGTCAAATATCACCTGACGCCTGAGTTGTACGCGCAGATCGGCGCGTATGAGCAGAACCCGTCGAACCTTGACCGCGACAACGGTTTCAAGCTCAGCGGCAGCGGCACCCAGGGCGCAGTCCTGCCGGTAGAGCTGGTGTGGACGCCGAAACTCAACGGCCTGCCGGGTGAATACCGCGCCGGTTACTACTACAGCAGCGCTAACGCCACCGACGTCTACAAGGACAGCAATGGCCAGCCTGCCGCCCTGAGTGGCGAAGCCTATCGCAGCGCGTCGAGCAAACACGGCGCGTGGCTGGGCCTTCAGCAGCAAGTCACCAGCCTCGCCAGCGACCACTCTCGCGGCTTGAGCCTGTTCGCCAACGGCACGATGCACGACAAAAAAACCAACGCCATCGACAACTACGTCCAGGCCGGCCTCGTCTACAAAGGCCTGCTCGATGCGCGCGCCAGGGACGACATCGGCTTTGCCATGGCCCGCGTCCACGTCAACCCGGCCTATCGCAAGAATGCCGAGGCGACCAACCAGGCCAATGTTGTTTTCGACTACGACAATCCGTCCTACCTGCCGCCTCAGGACACCGAATACAGCGCCGAACTCTATTACGGCGTGCACGTGACCAACTGGCTGACCGTGCGCCCGAACCTGCAATACATCCGCCATCCCGGTGGCGTGGACGAGGTCGATGACGCGCTGATCGGCGGGATCAAGGTCCAGTCGTCGTTCTAAAAAACACCACACCCCCCCTGTAGGAGCGAGCTTGCTCGCGATGGACGTGAACGATAACGCTTGGAGCCTGACACCCCGCGGTGTTCTCAGGCTTCTCGCGAGCAAGCTCGCTCCTACAGGGGCTGCGTCAGCCAAACCCGTTTTATATGAACCCTGCCCGCACAAGATCGTCATCTACAGTGAACTTGCGCGGGACTACTTGAAACGTCACGGAGAATCACACTATGAGCACTGATGGTGCCTTGAGCCGAAGCCGTCTATTGCCGACCCTGCTCGGCATATTGCTTCTGCTGATGGGCCTGGCCATGCTGGCCGGGGGGATCAAGCTGAGCATGCTTGGCGGCTCGCTTTATTACCTGCTGGCCGGTATCGGCATCGCGCTGAGCGGCGTCCTGCTGATCGCTGCCCGCCGCGCGGCGCTGGGCCTGTACGCACTGGTACTGTTCGCCAGCACTGTTTGGGCGCTGTGGGAAGTTGGCCTCGACTGGTGGCAACTGGTGCCGCGCCTGGCGCTGTGGTTCGCCCTCGGTGTGGTGATGCTGCTGCCGTGGTTCCGTCGTCCATTGCTGATCAACGGCCCTGCCCCTATGGGTACTGGCGCCTTGAGCGTGGCCGTGGTCCTGGCCGGCGCCACCGCCGTGGCCAGCCAGTTCACCCATCCGGGCGAAACCTTCGGCGAACTGGGCCGCGACACCGCGGACATGACCAGCACCGCGCCGCAGATGCCCGAAGGCGACTGGCAGGCCTATGGCCGCAGCGAATTCGGTGACCGCTACTCGCCGCTCAAGCAGATCACCCCGGCCAACGTCGGCAAGCTGCAAGAAGCCTGGCGTATCCAGACCGGCGATCTGCCAACCGCTGATGACCCGGTGGAACTGACCAACGAAAACACCCCGCTCAAGGCCAACGGCATGCTCTATGCCTGCACCGCCCATAGCAAGGTGCTGGCGCTGGACCCGGACACCGGCAAGGAACTGTGGCGTTTCGACCCGCAGATCAAGAGCCCGGTGGGCTTCAAGGGCTTCGCCCACATGACCTGCCGTGGCGTGTCGTACTACGACGAAGCAGCCTACGCCAAGTCTGAAAGCGCTGCCTCCGCAGTGATTTCCGAGGCTGGCAAAGCCGTTGCCCAGGCTTGCCCGCGTCGTCTGTACCTGCCAACCGCCGATGCACGCCTGATCGCACTCAACGCCGACACCGGCAAGATCTGCGAAGGCTTCGGTAAAAACGGTGTGGTTGACCTGACTCAAGGCATCGGCCCGTTCACCGCCGGCGGCTACTACTCCACCTCGCCAGCAGCGATCACTCGTGATCTGGTGATCATGGGCGGCCACGTCACCGACAACGAGTCGACCAACGAGCCATCCGGCGTGATCCGTGCCTTTGACGTACACGACGGTCATCTGGTGTGGAACTGGGACAGCAACAATCCCGACGCGACCGAACCGCTGCCAGAGGGCGAACACTACAGCCGCAACTCGGCCAACATGTGGTCGCTGGCCAGCGTCGACGAAAAACTCGGCATGGTCTACCTGCCATTGGGCAACCAGACCCCTGACCAGTGGGGCGCAGACCGCACCCCGGGCGCCGAGAAGTTCAGTGCTGGCCTGGTCGCGCTGGATCTGGCCACCGGCAAGGTGCGCTGGAACTACCAGTTCACTCACCACGACCTGTGGGACATGGACGTCGGCAGCCAGCCAACCCTGCTGGACATGAAAACCGCCGACGGCGTGAAACCTGCGCTGATCGCCCCGACCAAACAGGGCAGCCTGTACGTCCTCGACCGTCGTGACGGCACGCCGATCATCCCGATCAAGGAGATTCCGGCTCCGCAAGGTGCCGTAAAAGGTGACCGCACCGCGCCGACCCAGGCTCGTTCGGACCTGAACCTGCTGGCCCCGGAACTGACCGAAAAAGCCATGTGGGGCGCCAGCCCGTTCGATCAGATGCTGTGCCGCATCCAGTTCAAGGAACTGCGCTACGAAGGCCAGTACACCCCGCCGTCGGAACAGGGCAGCCTGATCTATCCGGGTAACGTCGGCGTCTTCAACTGGGGCGGCGTTTCGGTCGACCCGGTTCGCCAGATGCTCTTCACCAGCCCGAACTACATGGCCTTCGTCTCGAAAATGGTACCTCGCGCCGAAGTCGCGGCCGACAGCAAGCGCGAGAGCGAAACCGCGGGTGTGCAACCGAACACGGGCGCACCTTACGCGGTGATCATGCACCCGTTCATGTCGCCGTTAGGCGTACCGTGCCAGGCTCCGGCCTGGGGCTACGTGGCCGGCATCGACCTGACCACAAACAAAGTCGTGTGGAAACGCAAGAACGGCACCAGCCGCGACAGCTCGCCATTGCCTATCGGCCTGCCACTCGGCGTGCCAAGCATGGGCGGCTCGATGGTCACCGCCGGCGGCGTCGGCTTCCTCAGCGGTACGCTGGACCAGTACTTGCGCGCCTATGACGTCAACACCGGCAACGAGCTGTGGAAATCGCGCCTGCCGGCTGGCGGTCAGGCTACGCCGATGACCTACACCGGCAAGGACGGCAAGCAGTACGTGCTGTTGGTCGTCGGTGGTCACGGCTCACTGGGCACCAAAATGGGTGACTATGTGATTGCTTACAAACTGTCCGAGTAAGTTTTAGCGGCAGTCAGAACAAAGGCGACGTCCGTGAGGACGTCGCCTTTTTTGTTATCGCAGATTTCAAATCACCCCCGCTCCCACAGGGGATAGTGTCGCCGCGAAATCCAGCTAACCTGTCTCTGCGCTGAACACACCTGCGAAACACCGCGTCGCAGAAAATGACCGTTGAAACCACCGCCAACCTGCCCCATCTAAGACCCATACCCATTGCGCAGGTGCCCCCATGAGCGACCAGCAGGAATTCCCCGAAGACCCGAGTGAATACGCCGATCCGGAAAACGCCCAGCAGCACAAACCTGGCAAAGGCCTGGCCCTGCCTGGCCAGAACCTGCCGGACAAGGTCTACGTCATCCCGATCCATAACCGACCGTTCTTCCCGGCCCAGGTGCTACCGGTCATCGTCAACGAAGAACCGTGGGCCGAAACCCTCGATCTGGTCAGCAAATCCGATCACCACTCCCTGGCCCTGTTCTACATGGACACGCCCCAGGAAGACCCGCGCCATTTCGACACCTCGGCCCTGCCGCTCTACGGCACGCTGGTCAAGGTGCACCACGCCAGCCGCGAAAACGGCAAGCTGCAGTTCGTCGCCCAAGGCCTGACCCGCGTACGCCTCAAGACCTGGCTCAAGCATCACCGCCCGCCGTACCTGGTGGAAGTCGAATACCCGCACCAGCCCACCGAGCCGACCGACGAGGTCAAGGCCTACGGCATGGCACTGATCAATGCGATCAAGGAACTGCTGCCGCTCAACCCGCTGTACAGCGAAGAGCTGAAGAACTACCTCAACCGCTTCAGCCCCAACGATCCGTCGCCGCTGACCGACTTCGCCGCCGCGCTCACCTCGGCCACCGGCAGCGAGTTGCAGGAAGTGCTCGACTGCGTGCCGATGCTCAAGCGCATGGAAAAAGTCCTGCCGATGCTGCGCAAGGAAGTCGAAGTCGCGCGCCTGCAAAAAGAGATTTCCGCCGAAGTTAACCGAAAGATCGGCGAACATCAGCGCGAGTTTTTCCTCAAGGAACAACTCAAGGTTATCCAGCAGGAGCTGGGGTTGACCAAGGACGACCGCAGCGCCGACCTCGAACAGTTCGAGCAGCGGCTGGTGGGCAAAGTCCTGCCGACGCAGGTGCAGAAACGCCTCGAAGAAGAAATGAACAAGCTGTCGATCCTCGAGACCGGCTCGCCGGAATATGCGGTGACCCGCAATTACATCGACTGGGCGACCTCGGTGCCGTGGGGCGTGTACGGCGAGGACAAACTCGACCTCAAGCACGCGCGCAAGGTGCTGGACAAACACCACGCAGGTCTCGATGACATCAAGGACCGTATCCTCGAATTTCTCGCGGTCGGCGCCTACAAAGGCGAGATCAGCGGTTCCATCGTATTGCTGGTGGGCCCGCCGGGCGTGGGCAAGACCAGCGTCGGCAAATCCATCGCCGAATCCCTGGGCCGGCCGTTCTATCGCTTCAGCCTTGGCGGCATGCGCGACGAAGCCGAGATCAAGGGCCATCGCCGCACCTACATCGGCGCGCAGCCGGGCAAACTGGTGCAGGCGTTGAAAGACGTCGAAGTGATGAACCCGGTGATCATGCTCGACGAAATCGACAAGATGGGCCAGAGCTACCAGGGCGACCCGGCCTCGGCGCTGCTGGAAACCCTCGATCCGGAACAGAACGTCGAATTCCTCGACCACTATCTGGATCTGCGGATGGACCTGTCGAAAGTGCTGTTCGTCTGTACCGCCAATACCCTGGATTCGATCCCCGGCCCGCTGCTGGACCGGATGGAAGTGATTCGCCTGTCGGGCTACATCACCGAAGAAAAAGTCGCCATCGCCAAGCGTCACCTGTGGCCCAAGCAGCTTGAGAAAGCCGGTGTGTCCAAGGGCAGCCTGAGCATCAGCGACAGCGCGCTCAAGGCGCTGGTCGACGGTTATGCCCGTGAAGCCGGCGTGCGCCAGTTGGAAAAAAACCTCGGCAAACTGGTGCGCAAAGCGGTGATGAAACTGCTCGACGATCCAAAAGCCGTAATCAAGCTCGGGCCGAAAGACCTGGAGGCGTCTCTGGGCAAGCCGGTGTTCCGCAACGAGCAGGTACTGGCGGGGGTCGGCGTGATCACCGGGCTGGCCTGGACCAGCATGGGCGGTGCAACCCTGCCGATCGAAGCCACGCGCATCCACACCCTCAACCGTGGGTTCAAGCTCACCGGGCAATTGGGTGATGTGATGAAAGAGTCGGCGGAAATCGCCTACAGCTACGTCAGTTCGCACCTGAAGTCCTATGGCGGCGATCCGAAATTCTTCGACGAAGCCTTCGTCCATCTGCACGTGCCGGAAGGCGCGACGCCAAAAGACGGCCCGAGCGCCGGCGTGACCATGGCCAGCGCCCTGCTGTCGCTGGCACGTAATCAGCCACCGAAAAAAGGCGTGGCCATGACCGGCGAACTGACGTTGACCGGGCATGTATTGCCGATTGGCGGGGTACGGGAAAAAGTGATTGCGGCGCGGCGGCAGAAGATTTTCGAACTGATTCTGCCGGAGGCCAACCGCGGGAATTTCGAGGAGCTGCCGGAATACCTGAAGGAAGGCATTACCGTGCACTTCGCCAAGCGCTTTGCGGATGTGGCGAAGGTGTTGTTCTGATTAAACAGTGTGATTTCGAAATGGTCAGGCTCGTAACCTGACCATTTTTTCGAGGCCAGCAATAACTAAAAATACATAATTAATAGGTTTGTAATCCTATCAGAACAGAGAGTACATCCAGGCACTTCGGCTCTATATCCTCAAGGTTCAAATCATTCGTGCGAGAAGCACAAAGGAGAGAACCCCATGGATATCAAACAACGAAGAAATCTTGTCGACGAGCGCATTGATGACAATGTCAAATTTCGCCGTTGCTGCCCAAACAACCACTTGAATGCAACCCTTCAGAATCGTGAAGACTTTCAGTCCGAAGAATTTTTCGCCAGCGTCGGAAACAGGGAAATCCTCGCTATTTTCAAGGCCGGAGAAAAAAACACCCCACTCGACCGGGCCTTTGACATTTACATGCCCAAGCATATCGAGACGGGAATCTACACACTGAACTCTCCGGACCATTTGATAGAAATTGCCTATACCGAAAACTTCCCTGCCTACACCAGCCATTGGGCATTGGAAGGTGTCATGAACTTGACCGTGAGTAACGAAACACAACAGTACTCTGGCAACGTCGTTATGAAGTTCAAAGATCTGCATGGCATCGAATTTACATCAGAAAGCGATTTCTGTTTTTCTCTTGTGAGTTAACCGTTAAGCACTACCAGTAAATATTTTCTTTATCCCGAGCAGGTCGCTCTCACGAGGTTACCTCTACCCCCTGTGTGTGGCCCGCTCGCGATAGCGTCAACTCTTACACCCCCATTGCGGGCGACTGTCACACTTTGTCTCATCTCGGTTATGCTCGCCGTTCGTCGTGAACGCCGGAGCCACTGACCACATGTCCCCCATTCGCCTGCTTGTCCCCCTCGCCCTCGCCTTGCTGGCCGCGTGTGCCACGCAACCGAAACAAAACGTGACCGTGGAAAAACAAAGCGAATGTCCGGTGAAACTCAGCAACGGGCAAAACCTGATCCTGACCCTGCCGAGCAATCCGACCACGGGCTATCGCTGGGCGATCCAGGATTCGGCTGGTGGCGTCTTGCACACCCTGGGGCCAGAGGTTTATCGAAACCCGGAAGATGCCGGCATCGTCGGCGCGGCCGGGGTCTCGACCTGGCGCTTTCAGGCGTTTGCGACCGGCACCGGGCGTTTGCGCCTGACCTCGCAACAGCCGTGGGCGCCGGAAGTACTGCCGGTGGATTCGTTCGACTGCGCGATCTCGGTTAACTGACCGTGGGCTGGCTGATTCTGGCGCTGATGGGCGCAGTGACCTTCCTTTATGGCCTGAGCGTGCATGCGTCCCTGCTGTGCCTGCTGGTCAAGCCGCTGCCGGTGCTGGCCCTGCTTGGCTGGTTGCATGACGCACCACCAGGCGAATATCGGCGCTGGATCAGCCTGAGTTTGATTTTCTCCCTGGTCGGCGACGTGTTGCTGGCATGGCCGGGGGATTTGTTCGTGTTCGGCCTTGGGGCGTTTCTGGTTGCGCATCTGGCCTATCTGAAAGCGTATTTGAGCGATTGCCGGCGCCTGGCATTGCTGCCACTGGTGCTGGCCCTCGGCGTCGGCGCCGTCCTGCTGGGGATTCTGATTTCCAACGGCCTCGGGCCATTGTTGGTGCCTGTGATTGTCTATGGCACGGCGATCAGCGCCATGCTCTGGCGCGCCCTGGCCCGACTCGGGACCGATGTGCCCAAACGCTCGGCGCTACTGGCGGCGGCGGGCGCAGTGGCATTCGTGTTCTCCGACAGCGTGATTGGCATCAGCCGGTTTGTGGTGCCGTTCGACGCGGCGTCGTACGTGATCATCCTCAGCTATTGGCTGGGGCAATGGGGGATCACGGCATCGGCGTTCACTCAGAAACCGCGCTGACCCCATCGCGAGCAAGCTCGCTCCCACAGGTATTGCACAGCCCTTGTGGGAGCGAGCTTGCTCGCGATAGCAATATCACTGAACACACAGACTTTGCAGGCTGCTTGGCGGTTTATCAGACAACCCGCGCATCCCCGCGCCAACTTGGCTAAAATGCCGGCCTTTTCCACCTACACCGCTGGAACCGCCGTGAGCAAAGAACCCGATCGCCTTTTCGCCCAGCCTCTGGCCCAGGTGCCTGACTTCGCCTTCAACGAGGACGTGGTGCGGGTGTTCCCGGACATGATCAAGCGCTCGGTGCCGGGTTATCCGACCATCGTCGAAAACCTCGGCGTGCTCGCCGCGCAGTTCGCCCAGCCGGGCAGCGTGCTGTATGACCTGGGCTCGTCGCTCGGTGCCGTGACCCAGGCCTTGCGCCGGCACGTGCGCACCGATGGCTGCCGGGTGATCGCTGTGGATAACTCCGCAGCGATGGTCGAACGCTGCCGCGAGTACCTCAACGGGCAGGATTCGATGTTCCAGGAGTTGCTGCCGGTGGAGGTGATCGAAGGCGACATCCTCGCCCTGGAGTTCCAGCCGGCCTCGGTGGTGGCGCTGAACTTCACCCTGCAGTTCATCGCCCCGGACCAACGCACGGCATTGCTGTCGCGCATCCGTCAGTCGCTGTTGCCCGGCGGCGCCCTGATCCTCTCGGAAAAACTGCGTTTCGAAGACGAGCAGGAACACGCGTTGCTCACCGACCTGCATATCGCTTTCAAACGCGCCAACGGCTACAGCGAACTGGAAATCGCCCAGAAGCGCAGCGCCATCGAAAACGTCATGAAGCCCGACAGCCTCGAAGAACACCGCGAACGCCTGCTGGCCGCCGGGTTCTCGAAAGTCGTGCCGTGGTTCCAGTGTCTTAACTTTGCCTCGTTGATTGCCTTGCCATGATTGATCTGTCTCCCCTCGCCCGCCGTCTGGCCGGCACGCCGCTGGCCGAATGGGCCAACACTCTGCAAGCGCAACTCGACAAGAAAATGGAAAAGGGCCATGGCGACCTGGAACGCTGGCAAAGCGCGCTGGACGCCCTGCCGAAGATCCAGCCGAGCGAAGTCGATTTGCTCAATGGCTTGAAGCTCGATACCGATTGCAGCGACGAGACCCGCGCGCAAATGCGTACCGCGCTGATGGGCCTGTCGCCATGGCGCAAAGGGCCGTTCGACCTGTTCGGCGTGCACGTCGACACCGAATGGCGCTCGGACTGGAAGTGGTCACGGGTCGCCCCGCACCTGAACCTGAAAGGCAAGCGCATCCTCGATGTCGGCTGTGGCAACGGTTATTACATGTGGCGCATGCTTGGCGCCGGCGCGGACAGCGTGATCGGTGTCGACCCGAACTGGCTGTTCTTCTGCCAGTTCCAGGCGGTGCAACGCTACCTGTCCGAGCCGAACGCCTGGCACCTGCCCTTCCCGTTCGAAGACCTGCCGCCGAACCTCGAAGGGTTCGACACAGTGTTTTCCATGGGTGTGTTCTACCACCGCCGTTCGCCCATCGAACATTTGCTGGCGCTGAAGGATTGCCTGGTCAAGGGCGGTGAGCTGGTGCTGGAAACCCTGGTGGTCGAAGGCGACAAACATCAGGTGCTGGTGCCGGAGGACCGCTACGCGCAGATGCGCAACGTGTGGTTCCTGCCGTCGGTGCCGGCGCTGGAGTTGTGGTTGCGACGTGCCGGGTTCACAGACGTGAAGTGCGTGGACGTGAGCACCACCACGATCGAGGAACAGCGCGGGACGGAGTGGATGAAGTATCAGTCGCTCAGTGACTTCCTCGATCCGGAAGATCACAGCAAGACCATTGAAGGGTTGCCGGCGCCGATGCGGGCGGTGATTGTGGCGCGGAAGTAAACCACAACCACCCAAATACAGAAGAACCCTGTGGGAGCGAGCTTGCTCGCGATGAGGCACTGTCAGCCAACAGAGATGTTGAATGTTAGTCCGCTATCGCGAGCAAGCTCGCTCCCACAGGTCCGGGTTCAGTCTGCTGGTTTCGCTCTTCGGGCCTTGAAGAATTCGCTCAACACCGCTCCACACTCATCCGCCAACACCCCGCCTTCATACAACACCCGATGATTCAAAAAGCCCTGGGTAAAGAACTGCCCCTGGCTCTGCACGATCCCCGCCTTGGGCTCCAGCGCGCCGTACACCACCCGGGCAATCCGCGAATGCACGATCAGACCCGCGCACATGCTGCACGGCTCCAGCGTCACGTAAAGCGTACTGCCGGTTAGTCGGTAATTGCTGACGGCCTGGGCGGCGGCGCGGATTGCGACCATCTCGGCGTGGGCGCTGGGGTCGTTGCCACTGATCGGGCAGTTGAAGCCGCGACCGATGATTTCCCCATCCTGGACCAGTACCGCGCCCACCGGCACTTCGCCGAGGGCCGCGCCTTGGGCCGCCAGTGCCAGGGCCTCACGCATGAATTCGCGATCACGACTGCGGTCGATGATGGCGGCGGGACGAATCTGACGCATCACGCCACCTCGATAGCGGCCATCAGGCCGGTTTCCATGTGATCGATCACATGGCAGTGGAACATCCATACACCCGGATTATCCGCCACCAGCGCTACCTGCGCGCGCTCGTTCTTGCCCAGCAGGTAGGTGTCGGTGAAATACGGAATGACCTTGTGCCGGTTCGAGGCGATGACCTTGAAACTCATGCCGTGCAGGTGAATCGGGTGCTGATACTGGGTCATGTTTTTCAATTCGAAAATGTAGCTCTTGCCCTTTTCCAGTTTGGCGATCGGGCGGTCGGCACAGGTTTTGTCGGTGATGTCCCAGGCCTTGCCATTGATCTGCCACAGGCTTGGCGGCTTACCATTATCGACGTTCACCGACACCGAACCGACCCATTCGAAATTGAAGTTGAGTTTCTCGGCATTGGCCAGGTCCGGCTCGGCCACCGGGTTGGCGGGCAGCGCGGGCGGCCACTCGGTCGGGGCGTCGGTGTTGGCCACCGAACGCAGCGTACCCAAGCGCACCGGGCCGTTGCGCAGGGACAATTCTTCACCGGCCGGCGGCGCCTTGATCGCCAGGCAGATACGCATGCCGGGGCCGAGCCAGTATTCCTTGCCTAGCGGGCGCGGTTCGATGGGGTTGCCATCGAGCGCATAGATCTGCGCTTCGACGCCGGGAATATTCAGGCGATAGGTCAAGGTGTTATCGAGGTTGAGCAAACGTACACGGGTGATCTGCCCGGCCGGCAAATCAATCACCGCTTGCGCGATGCCGTTGATGGTCGACAGACGCCCCGCCGTGCCGCCACGGGCCGCTTCCCGGGGAATACTGAAGTCGACGAAAGCGCCCTGCTCATCGATGTGCCAGTTCTTCAGGCTCAAGGTTTTTTCGTACTTGAAGCCGGTGGGCTCACGCTCCTCGACAATCAGCGGGCCGACCAGGCCGCGACCGAGTTCCTCGCTGCTGCTCACATGGGGGTGATACCAGTAGCTGCCGGCATCAGGCACGCGGAATTTGTAATCGAAGTATTCGCCCGGCAGCACCGGCAGCTGCGAGACGTAAGGCACACCGTCCATTTCCAGCGGCAGACGGATGCCGTGCCAGTGGATGGTGGTGGCGACCGGCAGGTGGTTGATGAAACGCACCCGCAGCCATTCACCCTGGCGCACCCGCAACTCGGTGCCCGGCGCCGAAGGGCCGAAGGCCCAAGCCTGGGTCTTGTGCCCGGCTACCAGTTCCAAGTCCAACGGCGCTGCGATCAGCTCATAGTCGTGGCCCGCCTCGGCGTCAGCCATCTTGCCCAGCCAGTAGCGCGACGCGCCCCCTGCACCGACACCAACGACAACAAGACCGGCCAGGCCACCGAGGATTTGGCGACGGGTAAACGACATGAACTCAACTACCTCACGTATCAGCGACAGGCCCGGGAGCCTGCAAAAGGCGAATACGATACACCTGCAACTGCGAAACGGTAAGGGTGACCTGTGGCCGCACATCAGCTGTGGGCATAACTATGTAGTGCACTTGCCTTGAAAAAACCGGCCATCCTCGACATCCCGTTTTCTCAAGGAAAGAGAGTGCATGAACCCGAACGAAACACGCCCGCTGCCCAATGCCGCCGACAAGGCCGCGCTCAAGGCGATCGCCACCACCGTCATCCAGACTTGCCCGAGCCTGCAAGACACGGCGCACGAAGTCGCCAGCGACTTACTGAAAAAATCCGGCATTACCGACCTCGATCCGGATCAGGTGTACTTCCACCGTTTCGACACAGCCGAAAGCAGTTCGAAAACGTTCACGGGGTGGGAGCATGTCAAAGCAACGCCGACGTCAACCACGACCCTGACGCAGCTGGTGATCCAGCGCTTTCGCACCAGCGATCAGGACAACGCCGACCTGCTTGACGTCTATGCAGGCTTTTATACCGCCGGCCCGAATGCCGGGAGGTTCAACGAAACCAACGAAGTACGCCTGCACGGCAACGAGGTGCTGAAGGCGTTCTGGAACATCGATTTCAGCACGCTCTATACCGACAAATTGACCGCGTTCTGGAAGCAGTCCGGCACCGACTTCCGAACCCTGGCCAAATGCAATTTTCTGATACAAGCCGTAAAGGCCAGGGACAAACGGCAGTTGAGCGACGATGACTTTCAGTTCGTCACTAACGCCGTAATGGGTCCGATCAACTGGCCTGTCGACCTGCAGATGCTGCGGGCTCAGCACCCTTGCGCCGACATTGTTCGGACTCTGGACGTCGACGGGTACCTTGCCACCAACATCCTGCGTTTCGTCGCACCCAAGGGGCGCCAGATCGTGTATCTGCCCGGTGAAAACGTCGCTTTCAAAGTGCTGGAAACCGCGACGGACATGCACTACTGGATGTTGCAGCAGATGAACGAAGAAGAGGCTCGCCGAGGCTTCATGACGCATTTTTCCTTGGCCGATCGTCAAACCATCGACAAGAACATCACCGATATCATGAACCGGCTGGTCAGCACTTGGGGCAAGTACGACCATCACCTGATCAATCAAAAAAACCAGATCATCACCGGCGACGCATTCAGCTGGTTGAGCAACTCGACCAAAAGCGCAATGTTTGCCGAAGCCGAACTCTCGCTGACGTCCAATGGCGATCTGCGCAAGAAACTGTGGATCGGTTACCTCAGCGCCGGTTTAAAAGTATTTGGCCCCATGGCGGTGGTCGGTTGGCCGATTGCCCTGCCGGTGGTCGGCGCCAGTATCGCCAGCCTGGGTTTGAACATCGATCAGGCGGTCAATGGCAAAACCGCCAAGGAACGCAAGGCCGGCGTTCTTGGCGCCGTGCTCAGCGGTATCGATTTGCTGTTCAACCTCCTGGTGCTCAAAGGTCCAGGATCGCTGGAGGAAATCGGCCCGGACATCGACGCCGCCGAAGCCAAAGAAATGGCCGACCTGATTGAATCAACCACACCTGCCGAAACCGCGGGGTCGAAGGTCGAAACCATCGAAGGAGAATCAGAGGCTGTCACGGGCTCGACTGAGGACAGGCCAGCGTCATCAGTGCCGGACTCCTTCAGGATTAATGATGTGCTCAGCGATGACGCCCTGGTTCGTGAGTCAGGCAAGTTCCAGGGTACATATCGGCTCGCCTCGAATCCTTCGTCCGCCATCAAACTCAACGGCAACGCCTATTACGTGCGTTATGAAAACAGCCTCAACGGGAGTGGGTACTGGGCAATCATCGACCCGGCCAATCCCGACTCCTTCACGGATTCGATTCCAGTACGGTTTATGAATGATTCGGGAGAATGGGAAGTCGTTCCCAAACTGGGCCTCAGAGGCGGGATGCAAGCAGCGGACGCCGCCTCCCCCGCCGTCGAGGAGTGGTCACAACGGCCAGGCGTTCACGTGCCGGGCCTTGACGACCCTGAAATGCGGGCATGGGCGCTGGGTGGACCCGACGTACGCAGCCCGTTCAGACGGATCTGGTCAGTGGCAGACATCGACGTCCACAGCGTACTCATGTCCGATGCCGACCAAGAGGTCATCACCCTCAGCGAATTCGAGATGGCCCAGGAAGAATCTCGTCGCAATCTGGTCAGCGACGCCAGGGCCTGGTACGAGCTTCACCCTCCGACGCTGAGCCAACCGGCGCCCTCTGCACAAGCGTTTGCCACGCCTGGCGAACTGTTTGAAGCGGCCTACGCAGAAAAACCGGGGCTGGTCGTCGGCGAGAGCCGGGGCAGCATCGGCAGCAAACAGTTCCTGATCGAAAACATGCCAACGCTCGCGCAACATGGCGTCAAGACCCTGTACTTGCAGGAGCTGCTGGCCAACGTCAATCAACTCGAATTGGACTCCTTCGCGCGCACCGGTGAAATGCCCGTCGAGCTGGAAAACTACCTGAAAAAACTCGACATCAAGGCCGGCAACGACCCAACAGGCCAATTCAATCTGCTGGCGCTGGTCAAAGCCGCCAATGCCCAACAGATCCGGGTTCAGGCCCTCGACATGTCGACGACCTACAACATCAACAAAGAAGCGATTAACTGGGAATCCGATTACCAGATGGCCAGGAGTTTTTTTGCCAGCGAGGTCATCCGGTTCAACGAAGCATTGAAAGAACCGGCCAAATGGGTTGCCTTGGTCAATCAGGAAAACATGGCGACATTCAGAGGCTATCGCGGCATTAGCGAACAGACCGATGCCCTGAGCATTCGTATCGATGACGTAGCGCCGGGGCAAGCGCAACCCATCAACTCCGATCCGGGATTGGCTGTGGAGCATGCGGACTATCCGGATTCCCCTGTTTTTTACGTATCTGATGGCATGGACTTCGACAGCGTCCATGCCCTGATCAAAGGCGACTGGCGCGTGCAGATGCAAACCCCGTGGGCATACAGGACTCCGCAACAACTGCGAGCGCTGCTGCCTGAACCGGGGATGTTCACCTTCCAGCGCTACCGCAGCAGCGTCCTTGTGGTTTATCGCAATGCCAACAACGGGATGACAGACAGCGTCATCAGATCCACGCCGGGTGGACGGCTGAATCTGGATACCCCGCTTCGGCCAGCCTACGAGTCCATGACAGTGGACAACCTCGAAGAACTCAAGCAAGCGTTGGTTGCAAAGGGCATGAAACCCATGGGCTGGCCCGTCGAGCTGGCAAGTGAACTCGATTCCCCCTTGTCAGGAACCTCTCAACCCATCGAAATACCGGACCACTGGCAAGCCAATGAACTGCTCGAGGGGCGGACACCCGTGAGTGAAGCCGGAAAATTCCAGGGCATCTATCAACTCGACTCCAACCTTTCCTCCGCGATCTTGCTCGATGACAGGGCCTATTACGTGCGCTACGAAGCCGATCCCAACGGAGGCGGCACCTGGGCCATCATCGACCCTGAAAATCCCAACGCGTTTTCAGGTTCACTCCCTGTGCGTCTCAATGCCGAGGGCGAATGGGAGCTGGCACCCCGAGCCGGGCTCAGGGGCGGTGGAAACCGGCATCCGGGCGGGTCCCGCGTTCCGCCGTCTACATCTGCTCCGGCCTCTACGCCTGCTCCCGCCTCTGCGTCTGCCTCTGTTCAAGAGCCAACACAGGCCATCCTGCGCCGCCCTGCCACGCAATACGACGCAACTAACCGATTCAGTATCAGACTACTGGCGATGGGCGAGAGAGAAACCCATATCAAACTGGTCCGTCAGCCAGACGGAAGCTTTCGCGCAGAGTCCACTTACGCACGATACGTCGCGGCCCCGCGCGCCACGCTGTCACAAGACGCCCGTCAATTCTTTTCCCGCAGTGGATTTTTCGCTTCATTACCCCCTCGTCCGCAGCTTCCAGTCGTGACGCCATCAACCACTGCCGCAGAACTGCTCCCGAAGATATTTGAAGCGGCACCGGGCCTGGTCATCGGTGAAAGCCAGGACCGCATTGCCAGCATGCGGTTTCTCATCGAGAACATGCCGATCCTTGCCCAACAGGAAGTCAAGACGATCTATTTCCATCGCCTGCTCAACGATTTCAACCAGGTGGAACTCGATCAATTCTTCAAGACCGGGTCAATGCCCGATGATCTCAAGGCGTATTTGCAAAAGCTGAAAAGCGATCCCACCGGCAGATTCACCCCGCTTGAAGTGGTCAAGGCGGCTCAACAAAATGGCATTCGGATTCAGGCAACCGACTGCCTGGCCAGTTACCGTTTCCCCGGCCCATCACTTCCCGACATGCATGAGCAAGCCATCAAGACCTACCTCACCCACACCATCATGGAGGCCGACAAAACGCTCAACGGAGCGGGCAGATGGGTGGTGCTGACGGATCAGGAAAACATCAACACCTTTCGCGGAATGTCCGGCATCAGCGAAATGCAGGGCGGTATTGGTTTGCGCATCGAAGAAGTGCTGCCGGAAGAAAGCCTGCTGATTGAAACGGATCGAGGCATTGAGGTAGGCCGCGGCTTTGCCACCCAACCCGAATTAACCGACGGAAACTTCGACACCTTGCACGCTGACTTGAGCTTGCAGATGCCACTGCCGTTGCTTGAAAAGACACCGGAAGCACTTGATCGACTGCTATATCGGCAAGGCATGTTCACTTTCGAGAAATCGAACGGAAACTGGACACTGATCCATCGCAGCAGAGTCGGTCAACTGGCAAGAACACCGGTCGAGCGCACAGCTGACGGCAGCTACCTGATCAATCGCCCCGCATGGACCGACGTGAATCAGGTGCCTTATGCCAGCATCGACGAGCTGTCCTGGGGTCTTAGCCGTATGGGCATGAACCTCGAAGGGCGTTTGCCGGTGTAAATCAAGATGCTCGCGATGGCGGCGTGTCAGGCGCGGGAGATGTTGGATGTGCTGGCCTCATCGCGAGCAAGCTCGCTCCCACAGGGGATTTGGGGCGAACACAACTGAAAAGCAAGAAGCCCCGGGTCTCACAACCCGGGGCTTCTTTTTGTCGCTATCGTTTTGAGCCTGCGTTCACAGGCTCATACGATCATTCCCACTCAATGGTCGCTGGCGGCTTGCTCGACACGTCGTAGGTGACGCGGGAGATACCTTCGATTTCATTGATGATGCGGCCGGAAACGGTTTCCAGCAGTTCGTAAGGCAGGTGTGCCCAACGCGCGGTCATGAAGTCGATGGTTTCCACGGCACGCAGGGCCACGACCCAGGCGTAACGACGGCCATCACCCACCACGCCAACCGATTTCACCGGCTGGAACACTACGAACGCCTGGCTGACCTTGTGGTACCAGTCGGCCTTGCGCAGTTCTTCGATGAAGATGTGGTCGGCGCGACGCAGCAGGTCGGCGTATTCCTTCTTCACTTCACCGAGGATGCGCACGCCCAGGCCCGGGCCCGGGAACGGATGACGGTAGACCATGTCGTACGGCAGGCCCAGTTCCAGGCCCAGACGACGGACCTCGTCCTTGAACAGCTCGCGCAGGGGTTCAACCAGCTTGAGGTTCATTTCTTCCGGCAGGCCGCCCACGTTGTGGTGCGACTTGATCACGTGGGCCTTGCCGCTTTTCGCGCCAGCCGACTCGATCACGTCCGGATAGATGGTGCCCTGGGCCAGGTACTTGATGTTGTCCAGCTTGCAGGATTCGGCATCGAACACGTCGATGAAGGTACGGCCGATGATCTTGCGCTTCTTCTCCGGGTCGGCTTCACCGGCCAGGTTACCGAGGAACTGCTCTTCGGCGTTGGCGCGGATCACCTTGACGCCCATGTTCTCGGCGAACATGGCCATCACTTGCTCGCCTTCGTGCAGGCGCAGCAGGCCGTTGTCGACGAACACGCAGGTCAGTTGGTCGCCGATGGCTTTGTGCAGCAGCGCGGCAACCACGGACGAGTCCACACCGCCGGACAGGCCGAGCAGGACGTTGTCGGTGCCGACTTGGGCGCGAACCTGGGCGATGGCGTCTTCAGCGATTTTCGACGGAGTCCACAGGGCTTCACACTCGCAGATGTCGAGGATGAAGCGCGACAGGATGCGACCGCCCTGCTTGGTGTGGGTCACTTCCGGGTGGAACTGCACGCCATAGTAACGACGCTCGTCGCTGAACATGCCGGCGATCGGGCAGCTCGGAGTGCTGGCCAGGATGTGGAAGTCTTCCGGCATGCGGGTGACCTTGTCACCGTGGCTCATCCACACGTCGAGGCCGAACAGGCCGTCAGCGTCGATGTGGTCTTCGATGCCGTCGAGCAGGCGGCTCTTGCCGACTACATCAACGCGGGCATAGCCGAACTCACGCAGCTCGGAACCTTCAACCTTGCCGCCCAGTTGCTCGGCCATGGTCTGCATGCCGTAGCAGATACCGAAGACCGGCACGCCCAGGTCGAAAACGGCTTGCGGGCAGCGAGGGCTGTTGGCTTCGTGAACCGACTCTGGGCCGCCGGCGAGAATGACGCCTTTAGGAGCGAATTCGCGGATCGCATCTTCGTCCATATCGAACGGGTGCAGCTCGCAGTACACGCCGATTTCACGCACGCGGCGGGCGATCAGCTGGGTGTACTGGGAACCGAAGTCGAGGATCAGGATGCGGTGAGCGTGAATGTCGAGGGCCATGATTCAGTCTCGTCTAAAAAATTCGGAAACAGTGGTGATTCAGAAACAACTCGGGGCTGAATAAAACAGCCCCGGTTGCTTAGCTTGTTGCTTGAAGGCTCAACCTACGCGGTAGTTTGGCGCTTCCTTGGTGATCTGCACGTCGTGAACGTGGGATTCGGCCATGCCGGCGCCGGTGATCCGCACGAACTCAGGCTTGGTGCGCATCTCTTCGATGTCGGCACTGCCGGTGTAGCCCATCGAGGAGCGCAGGCCGCCCATCAACTGGTGGATGATCGCGCTCAGGGTGCCCTTGTACGGAACACGCCCTTCGATGCCTTCCGGAACCAGCTTCTCGGCGCCTGCCGAGGAGTCCTGGAAGTAACGGTCGGAGGAGCCTTGGGCCTGGGACATGGCGCCCAGCGAACCCATGCCGCGATAAGCCTTGTACGAACGGCCCTGGAACAGTTCGATCTCGCCCGGCGCTTCTTCGGTACCGGCGAACATCGAGCCCATCATCACGCAGGAAGCACCGGCCACGATGGCCTTGGACAGGTCACCGGAGAAACGGATGCCGCCGTCGGCGATCAACGGTACGCCTGTGCCTTCAAGGGCAGCGGCGACGTTGGCGATGGCGCTGATTTGCGGCACGCCGACACCGGCGACGATACGGGTGGTGCAGATCGAGCCAGGGCCGATACCGACCTTGACTGCGTCGGCGCCAGCTTCGGCCAGGGCCTTGGCGGCGGCGCCGGTGGCGATGTTGCCGCCGATGACCTGCACTTCAGGGAAGTTCTGCTTGACCCAGCGAACGCGGTCGATCACGCCCTTGGAGTGACCGTGAGCGGTGTCGACCACCACCACGTCAACGCCGGCGGCGACCAGTGCGGCAACGCGATCACCGGTGTCTTTACCGGTACCGACTGCAGCACCCACGCGCAGACGACCTTGATCGTCCTTGCTGGCCAGCGGGTAAGCCTTGGCTTTTTCGATGTCGTTGACGGTCATCATGCCCTTGAGGGCGAATTTGTCGTCGACGATCAGCACGCGTTCGATGCGGTGCTTGTGCAGCAGTTCACGTACATCGTTCTTGTCGGCGCCTTCCTTGACCGTGACCAGACGCTCTTTAGGCGTCATCACTTCACGGACAGTGGCTTCCAGACGGTTCTCGAAACGCACGTCACGGGAGGTGACAATGCCGACCAGGTCGCCATTGTGCAGCACCGGAACGCCGGAGATGTTGTGCATGCGGGTCAATTCGAACAACTCGCGCACGGTGGCGTCGGCGACGATGGTGATCGGGTCTTTGACCACACCAGCTTCGTAACGCTTGACCTTGCGGACTTCGGCAGCTTGCTGCTCGATGGTCATGTTCTTGTGGATGATACCGATACCACCTTCCTGAGCCATGGCGATTGCCAGACGGGCTTCAGTGACGGTGTCCATGGCAGCGGAAACCAGTGGAATATTCAGCTCGATGCCACGGGTAAGGCGGGTCTTGAGACTGACTTCGTTAGGAAGCACCTCGGAATAACCGGGCACTAGGAGAATGTCGTCGAATGTCAGAGCTTCTTGGCTGATACGCAGCATCGCGGGGGCTCCCGAGCGGGAAAATGGAAGCGCGCCATTATAGTCAGACACCCCTTCGGGTTCAATGTAAAACTCTGTCTATTATTGGCATTACTGACATACGGGGATTAAAAGGCGGGATTGCTGCTTTTTTTGTAGGAGCGAGCCTGCTCGCGATGAGCTTGCAGGCAACGCTTGTTTTCAGACAGCACGCGTCATCGTTCACGACCATCGCGAGCAGGCTCGCTCCTACAAGGTCATCAGAGTTCGACTTTCACCCAACTGACCGGCTGATCCAGCCAATCGGCGAATTCATCGATAAAGCTCTGTTTGAACCCGGCTTCGGCCCAGTTGTTGAAGATGAAACCGAGATTGGAGAAGCCGCATTCCTGCAGGAACAGGAAGCCGTTGATGTCGTCTTCATGCCCGCATTCGGGACAGGTGAAGTTGTCGGTACGCCCCGGCATCCAGTCTTCCAGGCTTTCGAACAGGGCTTCACCCACTTCCTTGCGGCACTCGGCGCAGCCCGCTTCGCCAAGAAAACCCTTGGCCGGCGTATAGATGCAGCGCTTGGTGATGATCTCCAGACCGTTGACCGGCTCGCCGAACGGCAGCGCGTCCGGGTGCAGGACCACCTCACGGGCACCCTCGGCGATCGCATGGCCCATGCGATTGCCGGTGCGGCCGCACGTGGTCAGTTCTTCCTGGATGATGTTCTTGCGCACCAGCCAGCGCACAACGGCCCGGGCCCGGGGTTCGTGTACCGGCAGGGTGGAGATTTTCGGGACGATGATGCTTTGGGAATTCATGGGGTACAGGCCTGGAGCGCTGATAAAAGATCGGACGCGAATTACCTGTGGGAGCGAGCTTGCTCGCGATGGTCGTTAACGATAACGCGTACTTTCTGATTGAACGCGTCGCCCTCTAGTCCATCGCGAGCAAGCTCGCTCCTACAAGGATCAGTAGGCGAGCCTTTAGAAGGTATAGGCCCGCCGCAGCTGTTTTTACAGCTCGACAACAACCGCCTGCGAAGCACGGGTCGCCTTGGCGCGGGCGGCTTCGATCGATTCGTCGCGCGCCAGGGCCACGCCCATGCGGCGCTGGCCGTTGACTTCAGGCTTGCCGAACAGGCGCAGCGCGGTATCCGGCTCGCTCAACGCAGCGCCCAGGTTGGCGAAAGCGGTCTGGGTCGACTGCCCTTCCACCAGGATCACCGCCGAGGCCGAAGGCCCGAACTGACGGATCAACGGGATCGGCAGACCGAGAATGGCCCGCGCGTGCAAGGCGAACTGCGACAGGTCCTGGGAAATCAGCGTAACCAGGCCGGTGTCATGCGGGCGCGGCGAGACTTCGCTGAACCACACCTGATCACCCTTGATGAACAGCTCGACACCGAACAGGCCACGGCCGCCCAAGGCCTCGGTCACGGCTTTGGCGACACGCTCGGACTCAGCCAGGGCAACCGGGCTCATGGCTTGCGGCTGCCAGGATTCCTGGTAGTCGCCCTTCTCCTGACGGTGACCGACCGGCGCGCAGAAGGTGGTGCCGCCGACGTGGCGCACGGTCAGCAGGGTGATTTCGTAGTCGAAATCGATGAAGCCTTCGATGATCACCCGACCTTTACCGGCACGACCACCTTCCTGGGCGTAGTCCCAAGCCTTCTGCACGTCATCGACGCTACGCAGCAGGCTCTGGCCCTTGCCCGAAGAACTCATGACCGGCTTGACCACGCACGGGAACCCGAGGTCTTCAACGGCTTTGCTGTAATCCTCGAAGGTGTCGGCGAAGTGGTACGGCGAGGTTGGCAGGTCCAGCTCTTCAGCGGCCAGGCGACGGATGCCTTCACGGTTCATGGTCAGCTGCGCAGCGCGGGCAGTCGGGATAACGGTGAAGCCTTCGGCCTCCAGCTCCACCAGGGTCGCGGTGGCGATGGCTTCGATTTCCGGCACGATGAAGTGCGGCTTTTCGGCTTCGATCACGGCACGCAGGGCAGCACCATCGAGCATGTTGATCACGTGGCTGCGGTGCGCCACCTGCATGGCCGGCGCATTCGCGTAGCGGTCCACGGCAATCACTTCAACGCCCAGGCGTTGCAGCTCGATCACCACTTCCTTGCCCAACTCGCCACAGCCACACATCAATACGCGGGTCGCGGTCGGCGACAATGGAGTTCCGATACGGGTCATCTGAAGGTCCTCAAGGAGCGGATCATCGAGGGAAGCACGCTTCCCATGGGGAGAAAGCGCGGCATTTTACATGAACTTCAGCTGACGACAGCCTGTTTGCGCAGGCGCCAGGCCATGATCAGCCATACGGCGGTGACCCCGGCGAATTTCGAGCCCAGGGCGGTGAGGATCACGCCCGGCGTCAGGGCGTCGATCATGCCGAAAAAGATAAAGGTATCGAGGGGAATGCTCAGGGCCGAACTTATCCACAGGCGATCATGCAGCGGGCGCCGGGTGATGCTGAACACCAACCAGTCGATGCACTCGGAAACGGCGAACGCCGTGGCGCTGGCCAGGGCGATGGACGGATCGGAGGTGACATAGGACAACACCAACGCCACCAGCATCGCTGCGAGGGCGCCATGCCCGAATCGGGCTTGCACCATGTCGCGCAACACAAACACCAGCCCGCCCCAGGCCGACCAGATGATGTCCAGGTGCGGTGCGGTGGAAAAGGCGTAATTGATCAGCACGACGCTGCTGATGTAGGCGATCAGGAAGAGCATGGGCGTGGAAGTACCTGTAATTTTGCCGCACAGGATACTGTAGGAGCGAACCTGCTCGCGATGGTCGTTAACGAGAACGCGGGAAGTCTGGCTCCCCGCGGTGTTCTTGAGTCCATCGCGAGCAGGCTCGCTCCTACAGTCGAACGCATTCCCATGTGGGAGCGAGCCCGCTCGCGATGGTCGTTAACGATAACGCGGGACGTCTGGCTCCCCGTGGTGTTCTTGAGTCCATCGCGAGCAAGCTCGCTCCCACCGACGAACGCATTCCCATGTGGGAGCGAGCTTGCTCGCGATGGTCGTTAACGATAACGCGGGACGTCTGGTTCCCCGCGGTGCTCTTGAGTCCATCGCGAGCAAGCTCGCTCCCACAGACGAACGCATTCCCATGTGGGAGCGAGCTTGCTCGCGATAAAGTGCGAAGCACTTTCTGGGGGCAATTCAGTTATCGGATTTGGAAGGCAACATCCAGATCAACCCACTGGCCTTGGCCCGCTCATGACACAACCCCAACACCGTGCGGCGCTCGTCGTTGGTCATGCGGCTCCAGCGGGTAATCTCCTCCACCGTGCGTTGGCAACCGGTGCAGATGTCATCGTCGTCCAGCGCACAAATATTCACGCAGGGTGATGCAACCGGGCGTTCGCTGGCAGTCATTCTTCCTGCTCGGCCAGGTCGCGGGCATAGCGCTGCGAGTTATGCACGTAGTGAGCAGCGCTGGCTTCCAGCATCCTGATTTGCGGCTCGGTCAACTCACGCACCACTTTGCCGGGCGAGCCCATGACCAGCGATCCGTCCGGAATCTCCTTGCCTTCGCCGATCAGCGAATTGGCGCCGATGATGCAGTTCCTGCCGATCTTCGCACCATTGAGAATCACCGCGTTGATGCCGATCAGGCTGTAGTCGCCGACGGTGCAGCCGTGGAGCATGGCGTTGTGGCCGATGGTCACGCCGGCACCGATGGTCAGCGGGTAGCCCATGTCGGTGTGCATCACGGTGCCGTCCTGGACGTTGCTGTTCTTGCCGATCAGGATCAATTCGTTGTCGCCGCGCAATACGGCGTTGAACCAGACGTTGGCGCCCTCTTCCAGCTTGACCTTGCCCACCAGCACGGCATTGGGTGCGACCCAGCTCTGTGGATGGGTTTCGACGCGGGCGTCGCCCAGGCGGTATTTCATTGTTGTATTCCTCAAGGCTCAGGCAGGCTTTTTTCAGCAAAACCAGGATTCAGGCCATTCGAACGATGGCTTCAGATATTGATAAAGCTTTTGGGAGGCTGATGCAGGCTGATTTTGGCGTCATACAGCAGGTTGATCAACTCGACGATCATGATCGCCGTCAGCCCCCAGATCTTGTATTCGCCATAGCGATAGCTCGGCACGTACCAGCTGCGGCCCTGATAGTCGATGCGGTGGGTATGTTCGCGAGGGTCTTTACGGAAGAATTCCAGGGGCACGCTGAACACCGCGGCGATCTCGGCGTCGTTGGCCCGGTATTCGACAAAATCCGGGATCACCCCGACATAGGGCGTGACCTTGATGCCATGCAGGCTGATCAGCGGGCTGAGCGGTCCGATCACCTCGACCAGCCCCGGCGGCAGGCCGATCTCTTCTTCGGCTTCACGCAGGGCGGTGAAAATCAGGTCGGGGTCTTCGGGGTCACGGCGCCCGCCGGGGAAGGCAACTTCGCCGCCATGGGTCGACAGGCCGCTGGCACGCAGGGTCAACACCAGCTCGGGCTCGTCACTGCGGGTGATGGGCACCAGCACCGCTGCCTCGGGAAAACGACGATCGGTCTCCAGTGTGCGTGGAGTGTGGTTACTAACCCGATGCAGTAGCTCGTCCAGCATGAGTGTTCTCGATTTGTGCCTTACCCGGCATCATGCACCAATCGCTGCGGTCGCCCAACCCCCGCAACCGCCCCATGTCGCGAAACGACAACTTGCCGACCGGCACTGCCGCACGCCAAGATAGGCGCAGCATTCAGGAACCCCAGCATGAAATTTTGCAGCCAGTGCGGTAACCCGGTGACCCAGCGCATTCCCGAAGGCGATTCGCGCCTGCGCTTTGTCTGCGACAGTTGTCACGCCATTCACTACCAGAACCCCAACATCGTCGCCGGCTGCGTGGCGACCTGGGGCACCCAGGTATTGCTGTGCCGGCGGGCCATCGAGCCGCGACGCGGTTACTGGACCCTGCCCGCCGGTTTCATGGAGAACGGCGAGACCATCGAACAGGCTGCCATTCGCGAGACGGCCGAGGAAGCCTGCGCCCGGGTGCGCAACCTGAACATCTATACCCTGATCGACGTGCCGCACATCAGCCAGGTGCATGTGTTCTTCCGTGCCGAACTGGTGGACCTGGACTTTTGCGCCGGCCCCGAGAGCCTGGAAGTGCAACTATTCGACGAAGCGGACATTCCATGGGATGAGCTGGCTTTCCGCACGGTGGGCCGTACCTTAGAATGCTTCTTCGCTGACCGGCGGACCGAAATCTATCCCGTTCGGTCTGAATCGATCCCGCCGCTTGCTCAGCCTGCCATTATCTGATGTCATCTCGGCATCACCGGGAGGCGCCGAAAGATTGTCCGAATGCGGCCCGAGCCAGCGGCAGCTCCTGCAAAAACTTCTATACATAAATAGTCGCGACACCTCCTAGGGAATCGTTTCAATGCGCTGGTTGCTTGCCCTGTTCTGTTTGTCGTTTGTCACGGTGTCCCAGGCTTCTGCCGTGGAAACCCTGGACGGCAAGGTCATCGAGAAAATCCTGATTCTCAAGTCTTCCCATCAATTGCAATTGATCAATGACGGCAAGCCGCTCAAAACCTATCGCATTTCCCTGGGCAAGCGTCCCAAGGGGCCGAAGCTGATGGAAGGCGACAAGCGCACCCCGGAAGGCTTCTACTGGGTCGACTGGCGCAAGATCAGCGACCGTTTCAACCTGGCGATGCACATTTCCTACCCGAACATCAGCGACTCTGCCCGCGCCCGTCGTGAAGGCGTCGAGCCCGGCGGCATGATCATGATCCACGGCACCCCGGACAGCGAAGACACCCCGGAAGACCTGTTCCACACCCTGGACTGGACCGACGGCTGCATCGCCATGCGCAACATGGACATGCGCGAAGTCTGGAACCTGGTGCCGGATGGCACGATGATCGAGATTCGCCCGTAAATCCCACGACCTTTGGTCGCCCCCGCAAAAAAAATCAAAAAAATTCCAGCCTTCGGCAGCTCCTGCAGGGTGAATACCATTTCCCCCTGTAGAAGCTGCCGAAGGCTGCGATCTTTGCTTTAAATCCTCCCACCGCTAATACCACTTCAATCCAGCCTCTTTCCACTACGCCACATAAGGCCGGTTTACCGCACCTGCAGCCTGAGAGCTGCATTGACATGGTATTCAAGTGGTATTAGTTTTTTGTCCTACAGCGAACAAGTAACTTTCCTACAGACGCGTCGGACAATAATTAAATGAACGACCTTTCAGCCCTGCGCCCCGACGACACCCAACCCACGCCGTTGTACCTGCAACTGGCACGCAATCTGGAAGCGGCGATCCATGCCGGCCAGTGGAAAGCCGAACAGGCCATGCCGTCGGAGCGCAATCTGAGCGAGGCGCTGGGCATCTCCCGCGTCACTGCACGCAAGGCTCTGGAAGTGTTGTTCGAACAAGGCCTGATCCGCCGCAACCAGGGCTCCGGCACCTTCATCACGCCGCGTCTCGAACAACCGTTGTCGCGCCTTTCCGGTTTCAGTGAAATGCTCCGCCTCAAGGGTTTCGTGCCCGGATCGCAATGGCTGGAGCGGGAAATCACCCTGCCGACCCACGAAGAACTGATCCGCCTCGGCCTGTCGCCCAACGACAAAGTCGCGCGCCTCAAACGCCTGCGCAAGGCCGACGACACGGTGATGGCCATCGAGATGAGCACCCTGCCCGCCTCGATCATTCCCAAGCCGCAGGCGGTGGGCGATTCCCTCTACGAATACCTCGACGGCATCGGCAAACCGGTTGTCCGCGCCCTGCAGCACATCCAGGCGATCAACGCCTCGGACGAATTCGCAGCCCTAGTGGGCATCGCCCCCGGCACCGCCATGTTGCTGATGACCCGGGTCGGCTACCTGGAAGACAACACGCCCATCGAAGTCACCGACACCTATTGCCGTAACGACTACTACGACTTTGTCGCAGAGCTTCGCCGCTAGAACGCTGCATCGCGAAACCGCCCACCCAGAGAACCGATCATGTCCGAAGACAACATCCTCACCGCCCACGGCTGGGTTCGCGGCCGACTGGTCCATGAGCACGGCAAAGTCGTGTCGATCGAAGGCCAGCCCTGCGATCCGGCGGACAACGATCTGCCGTACCTGCTGCCGGGCTTCATCGACCTGCACGTTCACGGCGGCGGCGGCAAAGACATCATGGAAGGCGCGCCGGCCTTCGAAACCATCACCCGAACCCACGTGCGCTTCGGCACTACATCGTTGCTGGCCACCACCATGACGGCACCGAGCGAAGAGATATCCAGCGTGCTCCAGGCCGTCGGCGAATTCTGTGAGCAGCGGCCCCAAGGCTGCGCCCGGGTGCTTGGCGTACACCTCGAAGGCCCCTACATCAACCCGGGCAAACTCGGCGCGCAACCCAACTTCGCCCACACCGCGCTGATGGCCGAAGTCGAAGCGTACCTGGCGCTCGCACCGATCCGGGTGATCACCATTGCCCCGGAAATCGCCGGTCACGATGCCTTGATCCGCGACCTCAGCAGCCGCGGCATTCGCATGCAGATCGGCCACACCCTGGGCAGTTATGAGGAAGGCGTGGCCGCGCTGGAGGCCGGCGCCAGCAGTTTCACCCACCTTTACAACGCCATGAGCCCGCTGCATCACCGCGAGCCCGGGATCGTCGGCGCTGCCCTGGCCCACGCCAAATACGCCGAACTGATCCCGGATTTGCTGCACGTGCACCCCGGCGCCATCCGCGTGGCCCTGCGTTCGATTCCTTGCCTGTATTGCGTCACCGACTCGACCGCCGCCGCCGGCATGCCCGATGGCGAGTACAAACTTGGCAGCCACACCGTGACCAAATGCCTCGGTGGCGTGCGCCTGCCCGACGGCACGCTGGCCGGCAGCACCCTGACCATGGATCAGGCTCTGCGCAACCTGGTGAAAATCGGCCTGCCCATCGCCGAAGCCTCGCAGCGCCTGTCGCAATTCCCCGCCGACTACCTCGGCACCACCGAACGCGGGCGCCTGCAACCGGGGGCCTGGGCCGACTGCGTGCGGCTGGATCGCTCACTGAAACTGACCGCCGTCATGGTCGAAGGAGAAGACATTGACTTCAAAAATGCTTGAAGAGGCGCTGTCCTCGTTCGAGGCCGTGCAAGCCCAATTACAGCAACTCGACCCGCAGATGATCGAGATCGCCGGGCGCCTGCGTCGTCAGCCGCCGCAAGTGGCCATGACCGTGGCGCGTGGCAGCTCCGACCATGCCGCCAGTTACTTCGCCTACCTGACCATGCAACTGCTGGGCATCCCGGTGGCGTCGCTGCCGATGTCGGTGGTGACCATGCAACAGGCACCGTTGAAGGTCAGCGGCCAGGTGGCATTCGCCTTTTCGCAATCGGGGCAAAGCCCGGACCTGGTCAACAGCCTGCGCCTGTTGCGCAAGCGCGGCGCCTTGAGCATTTCGCTGGTCAATGCCGAAGACTCGCCCCTGGAAGCCGCCTGCGAATTCAGCCTGCCGCTGTGTGCCGGCACCGAAAGCAGCGTCGCCGCGACCAAGAGCTTTATCGCCACCCTCAGCGCCAGTGCCCGGCTGATTGGCCACTGGAAAGAAGACACCGAACTGCTCGACGCCTGCCGCGCCTTGCCCGATGGCCTGCGCGACGCCGCGCAACAGGACTGGAGCCGGGCCATCGACGCCTTGCGCGATTGTCAGCGACTGATGGTGATCGGCCGTGGCGCCGGTTTCGCCATCGCCCAGGAAGCGGCGCTCAAGTTCAAGGAGACCTCGGCGATCCAGGCCGAAGCCTTCAGCAGCGCCGAAGTCCGTCACGGTCCGATGGCCTTGATTGGCGACAACTACCCGCTGCTGGTGTTTGCCCCACGGGGCGCCGAACAGGCCGGTTTGCTGAGCCTGGCCGCCGACATGCGCCAACGCGGCGCCCTTGTCCTGCTGGCCGCGCCGGATGACGTGCTTGAACGGGACCTGACGCTGACCCGCGCCGAACACCCGGCCCTCGACCCGATTCTCGCGATCCAGAGTTTCTACGTGATGGCCGCCGGCCTGGCCGTGGCCCGAGGCATGGACCCGGACCAGCCACGGCACCTGAGCAAAGTGACGCGTACACACTAACCACCCTTGTAGGAGCGAGCTTGCTCGCGATGGACGTTGACGATAACGCGCGTTTGCTGGATAAACGCGGCGTTCTTTAGTCCATCGCGAGCGAGCTCGCTCCTACAGAGGGGGGCGCGTTGATCCGAACCGAAGTTTTCCTGATGAGACCGAGCCATGCATAACAACAATAAAGAGCTGACCCTCAGCGCCCCGCTCAGCGGCCCGGTGCTCACGCTCGCCAAAGTCCCGGATGCGGTGTTTGCCAGCGGCGCCATGGGCGACGGGATCGCCATCGACCCGTTGAACGATACCCTTCATGCGCCGTGCGCGGGCGTGGTGGTGCATGTCGCCCGCACCGGCCATGCGGTGACCCTGCGTGCCGACAACGGTGCGGAGCTGCTGCTGCACCTGGGCCTTGATACCGTCGAACTGCAAGGCCAGGGCTTTTCGATGCTGGTCAAGGAAGGCGCGCGCGTCTCCAATGGCCAGCCGCTGCTGCGCTACGACCTGGACAAGGTCGCGCAACAGTGCAAAAGCCTGGTCAGCCTGCTGATCCTCACCAACAGCCAGGACTTTCAGGCACGGCCCATCACCCTCAAGTCGGTAAAGGTCGGCGAGCCGCTGCTACACATCATTCGCCGCCAGGGCGTGGGCGCGCAGGCGGACGTGGAGCTTGCTGGCGAAGAAGTGGTCGGCCACATCCGCATCGCCCATCGTGGCGGTCTGCACGCACGGCCGGCCGCGTTGATCCGTCAGACCGCGCAAGGATTCAAAAGCAAATCGCAGCTGCATTTCGCCGGCAAGTCGGCCACCTGCGACAGCCTGATCGGCCTGATGGGGCTGGCCATCGGCGAACAGGCAGAAGTCCAGGTCAGTTGCCAGGGCCCGGACGCCGAAGCCGCGCTGCAAGCCTTGCTGACCGCGTTATCCACAGCCCTGGCCGAAGACAGCCATGCCGCCGCGCCGACCACGATTGCCCAACGCAATCGCCCCGCCGAAGCCGGTGTATTGCACGGCGTCTGTGCGGCGCCCGGCCTGGTCGGCGGGCCGCTGTTCCACCTGAATGCGATCAGCCTGCCGGTGGATGCCGGTCATCATGATCCCCAGCAACAGCAGCAAGTGCTGGACGCGGCACTGAGCCAGGTGCGCAGCGAAATCGAACGCACGCTGGTCCTGGCAAAAAAACACAAGGACAGCGCTGAAGAGGCGATCTTCGCCGCACACCTGGCGCTACTGGAAGACCCGGCCCTGCTGGACGCCGCCATACAAACCGTCGCCCAGGGCACGGCCGCGACCCACGCCTGGAGCCAGGCCATCGACGTGCAGTGCGAAGTCCTCCAGCAAACCGGCAGCACGCTGCTGGCCGAACGCGCCAACGACCTGCGCGACCTCAAGCAACGGGTGCTGCGCGCATTGCTCGGCGACACCTGGCATTACGACGTGCCGGCCGGCGCCATCGTCGCAGCGCATGAACTGACGCCCTCCGATTTACTGCAACTGAGCCAGCAAGGCGTCGCCGGACTGTGCATGGCCGAAGGTGGCGCGACCTCCCACGTGGCGATTCTGGCCCGGGGCAAAGGCCTGCCGTGCATCGTGGCGCTGGGTTCGACGCTGCTCGATCAGCAACAGGGGCAACCGGTGGTGCTGGACGCCGACGGCGGCCGCCTCGAACTGACACCCAGCACACAGCGCCTGGCCGACGTGCACCAGCTGCAACAGCAACAGCAACAACGCCGGACCGAACAACAGGCCCAGGCGCACACCCCCGCACTGACCACCGATGGCCTGCGCATCGAAGTCGCCGCCAATGTGGCATCCAGCACGGAAGCGGCAGACGCGTTGGCCAATGGCGCCGACGGCGTCGGCTTGCTGCGCACCGAGTTTCTCTTCGTCGACCGCCACACCGCGCCGGACGAACAGGAACAACACCACGCCTATCAAGCGGTGCTCGATGCCATGGACGACAAGTCGGTGATCATCCGCACCATCGACGTCGGCGGCGACAAGCAACTGGACTACCTGCCACTGCCCGCCGAGGCCAATCCGGTGCTCGGCCTGCGCGGCATTCGCCTGGCCCAGGCTCGCCCTGAACTGCTCGACCAGCAATTGCGCGCGCTGCTGCACCTGCGCCCGTTGTCACGCTGCCGGATCCTGCTGCCGATGGTCACGGAAGTCGATGAACTGCTGCACATCCGCCAGCGCCTCGATGCCTTGTGCGGTGAACTCGGCCTGGCGCAACGCCCGGAACTGGGTGTGATGATCGAAGTTCCGGCCGCCGCGCTGCTGGCCGAGCAACTGGCCGAACACGCGGACTTCCTGTCCATCGGCACCAACGACCTGTCGCAATACACCCTGGCCATGGACCGCGACCACGCCGGACTCGCCGCGCGCGTCGATGCGCTGCACCCGGCACTGCTGCGGCTGATCGCCCAGACCTGCGCCGGTGCGGCGCAGCACAACCGTTGGGTGGGCGTGTGCGGCGCACTGGCGTCCGATCCGTTGGCCACGCCGGTGTTGATCGGCCTGGGGGTCAGTGAATTGTCGGTGAGCCCGGTACAGGTCGGCGAAATCAAGGACCGCGTGCGTCATCTCGACGCCAGCGAATGCCGGCGCATCAGCCAGGATCTGCTCAAGTTGAGCAGCGCCAGCGCCGTGCGTCACGCCTGTCACCAGCATTGGCCTCTGAGCTGAAGAACAACAAGAATCCACGGAGAACCGCCATGTACCAACTTTTCATCGAAGGCCTGCAACGCCTCGGCCGTGCGCTGATGCTGCCGATCGCGATCCTGCCGATTGCCGGCCTGCTGCTGCGCCTGGGCGATACCGATCTGCTGAACATCGCGATCATCCACGACGCCGGCCAGGTGATCTTCGCCAACCTGGCGATGATCTTCGCCATCGGCATCGCGGTCGGTTTCGCCAGGGACAACAACGGTACGGCGGGTCTGGCCGGGGTGATCGGTTACCTGGTGATGATCTCCACCCTCAAGGCGCTCGACCCGAGCATCAACATGGGCATGCTCGCCGGGATCGTCAGCGGCCTGATGGCCGGCGCGCTGTACAACCGCTTCAAGGACATCAAGCTTCCGGAATACCTGGCGTTCTTCGGTGGCCGACGGTTCGTGCCGATTGTCACCGGGTTCGCCGCCGTGGGGCTGGGTGTGGTGTTCGGCTACATCTGGCCGCCGATCCAGCACGGCATCAACAGCTTCGGCACACTGATGATGGAAAGCGGCAGCTTCGGTGCGTTCGTCTTCGGCCTGTTCAACCGCCTGCTGATCGTCACCGGCCTGCACCACATCCTCAACAACATGGCGTGGTTCGTGTTCGGCAACTTCACCGACCCCACCACCGGGGCGCTGGTGACTGGCGACCTGTCGCGCTACTTCGCCGGCGATCCGAAGGGTGGCCAGTTCATGACCGGCATGTTCCCGATGATGATCTTCGGCTTGCCCGCCGCCTGCCTGGCGATGTACCGCAACGCCCTGCCGGCACGGCGCAAGGTGATGGGCGGGATCTTCCTGTCGATGGCGTTGACCGCGTTCCTGACCGGCGTCACCGAGCCGATTGAATTCGCCTTCATGTTCCTCGCGCCGTTGCTGTTTGTGCTGCATGCGTTGCTGACCGGCCTGTCGATGGCCATCACCAATGCGCTGAACATCCACCTGGGGTTCACCTTCTCCGGCGGCTTCATCGACATGATTCTTGGCTGGGGCAAGTCCACCAACGGCTGGCTGGTGTTCCCGGTGGGCCTGGCGTATGCCGTGATCTATTACGTGGTGTTTGACTTCTGTATCCGCCGCTTCGACCTGAAGACACCGGGCCGCGAAACCAGCGCTGACGTCGAGCAGGTTGCCGTCGCCGACAATGAACGCGCCGGGGCATACATCAAGGCCTTGGGTGGTGCCGAAAACCTGATCACCGTCGGTGCCTGCACCACGCGCTTGCGCCTGGACATGGTGGATCGCAACAAAGCCTCGGATACCGACTTGAAAGCACTCGGTGCCATGGCCGTGGTGCGTCCGGGCAAGGGCGGGAGTTTGCAAGTGGTGGTGGGGCCAATGGCCGACGCGATTGCCGATGAGATTCGCTTGGCGATGCCTGCGCTAGGTCGCGCCATGGTGTCGTCACCGGCTGCAGAAATCGACGCGCCGCCACCTGCCGCCATGGCGACACCCGAGGCCCAGCAATGGCTCAATGCCTTGGGCGGCGGCGACAATGTGCTGCAACTCGATTGCGTGGCCATGACCCGCATCCGCCTGCAACTGGCCGATGGCAAGGCGTTGTCGGAGTTCGATTTGAAAGCGTTGGGTTGCCAGGGTGTAAGTCAGCTGGATGGCGGTATCTGGCATCTGCTGATTGGCGACAAGGCGCCGACCTTGAGTGATGCACTGGAGGTGTTGGTCAATCGCAGCGAGGTCAGTGCCAAGGTTTAGATCCTCGGTGCCTGATAGGCCGCCATCGCGAGCAAGCTCGCTCCCACAGTGGTCCGGTGTATGCAGATCCAATGTAGGAGCGAGCTTGCTCGCGATGAGGCCCTCACTGACACCACAATAGTTTGGGCAACAAAAAACCCGCTGAAATCTCTTTCAGCGGGTTTTTCATTTCAGCACCGGAGAATCAGAAATCCTCCAGCCGCCACACTTCATAAGCCGGTGTCTCATAGGGATGGCTCTGTTTCAGAGCCGCCACTACCGAGCGAATCAACTCATCGGCCACCACCAGTTCAACCTTCCATTCCTCGACCTGTTCGACCTGCCCTGCCTCGCCAATGAACGGCTGGCTGCCGTCCAGTGGACGAAACTGGCCAGTGCCCAACACTTGCCATGCACAGTGGTCATAAGCACCGATTCGCCCACCACCGGCGGCGAATACGGCGCTTTTGACCACCTCGACATGACTGTCGGGAACAAAAAAGCTGAGCTTGTACACGGCGCTTAGTTCACCCACACACGAGCGTTACGGAACATACGCATCAACGGAGCATCTTCGTTCCAGTCATCCGAACGCCACGAGTTCTGCACGGCGCGGAACACACGCTCCGGGTGCGGCATCATGATGGTCACGCGACCGTCGCGGCTGGTCAAACCGGTGATCCCGCGCGGCGAGCCGTTCGGGTTGGCCGGGTAGCTTTCGGTGACCTTGCCGTGGTTGTCGACGAAACGCATCGCCACGCAACCCGACAGATCGGCTTCCAGCAGTGCTTCTTCGCTGGCGAACTCGGCATGGCCTTCACCGTGAGCAATGGCGATCGGCATGCGCGAACCGGCCATGCCTTGCAGGAAGATCGAGTTCGACTCCTGGATCTGCACCATGGCAACACGGGCCTCGAACTGCTCGGAGCGGTTGCGCACGAAGTGCGGCCAGAACTCGCTGCCCGGGATCAGCTCGTGCAGGTTGGACATCATCTGGCAACCGTTGCACACGCCGAGGGTGAAGCTGTCGTTGCGTTCGAAGAAGCCCTGGAACGCATCGCGGGCACGGCTGTTGAACAGCGCGGATTTCGCCCAGCCTTCACCGGCACCCAATACGTCGCCGTAAGAGAAGCCGCCGCAAGCGACCATGCCCTTGAACTCGTTCAGGTCGACCCGGCCGGCCAGAATGTCGCTCATGTGCACGTCGATCGCGTTGAAACCGGCGCGGTCGAACGCGGCAGCCATTTCCACCTGACCGTTGACGCCCTGCTCACGCAGTACGGCAACCTGTGGGCGAATGCCTTTCTTGATGTAAGGCGCGGCGATGTCCTGGTTGATGTCGTAGCTCAGCTTGACGCTCAGGCCCGGGTTTTCTTCTTCCAGCAGCACGTCGAACTCTTGCTCGGCGCAGTCGGCGTTGTCACGCAGACGCTGGATCTGGTAGCTGGTCTCGGCCCACTGGCGTTGCAGCAGACGACGCTGGCCTTCGAACACAGTGTCACCGTTGAAGGTGATGCCGATCTCGCCATTGTTGATTGGCTGACCGATCACCGACACGCAGTCACCCAGGCCGGCAGCGCTGAACTGCGCGAGGATGTCCGGGGTCGCGTCCTGGCGAACCTGGATCACGGCACCCAACTCTTCGTTGAACAGGATGGCGGCGATGTCGGCAGAGGTTTCTGCCAGACCGTCGAGGTTCAGGCTCAGGCCACAGTGACCGGCGAACGCCATCTCGACAACGCTGGTCAGCAGACCACCGTCGGAGCGGTCGTGGTAAGCCAGCAGGTGGCCGTCGGCGTTGAGGCCCTGGATCACCGCGAAGAAGGCTTTGAGGTCTTCGGCGTCATCGACGTCCGGAGCCTGCTTGCCGAGCTTGCCGTGAACCTGCGCCAGGATCGAGGCGCCCATGCGGTTCTGGCCGCGGCCCAGGTCGATCAGGATCAGGTCGGTGGTGCCCTTGTCCATGCGCAGTTGCGGGGTCAGGGTCTGACGGATGTCAGTCACTGGCGCGAAACCGGTCACGATCAGGGACATCGGCGAAGTCACGGACTTGTCCACGCCTTCATCGTTCCAGCGGGTGGCCATGGACATCGAGTCCTTACCCACAGGAATGGTGATGCCCAGTTCAGGGCACAACTCCATGCCGACCGCTTTCACGGTGTCGTACAGGCGTGCATCTTCACCCGGGTGACCCGCAGCCGACATCCAGTTCGCCGACAGTTTGATGTCGGAGATCTTGCCGATGCGCGAGGCCGCGATGTTGGTCAGGGTTTCGCCAATGGCCATGCGGCCCGACGCCGGAGCGTCCAGCAGTGCCAGCGGAGTACGCTCGCCCATCGCCATCGCTTCACCGGTGTAGACGTCGAAGCTGGTGGCGGTGACGGCAACGTCGGCTACCGGAACCTGCCACGGGCCGACCATCTGGTCACGGGCCACGAGGCCGGTGATGGTGCGGTCGCCGATGGTGATCAGGAAGCTCTTGCTCGCCACGGCCGGGTGATGCAGGACGCGCTCAACGCAATTGGCGATGTCGAGGGTCGACGGATCGAAATCGTCGCCCAGTTCGTTCTCGCGAACCACCGAACGGTGCATGCGCGGGGCTTTGCCCAGCAGCACTTCCAGCGGCATGTCCACCGGGCTGTTGCCGAAGTGGCTGTCGGTGACAGTCAGTTGTGGCTCGGCAGTGGCTTCGCCGACTACGGCAAACGGGCAACGCTCACGCTCGCAGATCGCCTTGAAGCGTTCGAAATCTGCCGGGCCGACGGCCAGAACGTAACGTTCCTGGGATTCGTTGGACCAGATTTCGTGCGGGGCCATGCCCGGCTCGTCGTTTGGAATGTTGCGCAGTTCGAAACGGCCACCGCGGTCGCCGTCGTTGACCAGTTCCGGGAAGGCGTTGGACAGACCGCCCGCACCCACGTCGTGGATGAAGCTGATCGGGTTCTTGTCGCCCAGTTGCCAGCAACGGTCGATGACTTCCTGGCAGCGACGTTCCATTTCCGGGTTTTCGCGCTGTACGGAAGCGAAGTCCAGGTCTGCCGAGCTGGTGCCGGTGGCCATGGAGGAAGCGGCGCCGCCGCCCAGGCCGATCAGCATCGCCGGGCCGCCGAGCACGATCAGCTTGGAGCCGACGACGATCTCGCCTTTCTTGACGTGTTCTTCACGGATGTTGCCCATGCCGCCAGCCAGCATGATCGGCTTGTGGTAGCCGCGAACTTCGTCACCGTGCGGGGTGGTGATCGATTGTTCGAAGGTACGGAAGTAGCCGGTCAGTGCCGGACGACCGAATTCGTTGTTGAACGCAGCGCCGCCCAGCGGGCCTTCGATCATGATGTCCAGCGCGGTGACGATGCGCTCGGGCTTGCCGTACGGCACTTCCCACGGCTGTTCGAAGCCCGGGATCTGCAGGTTCGACACGGTGAAACCGGTCAGGCCAGCCTTCGGCTTGGCACCGCGACCGGTGGCGCCTTCGTCACGGATCTCGCCACCGGAACCGGTGGATGCGCCCGGGAAAGGGGCGATCGCGGTCGGGTGGTTGTGGGTCTCAACCTTCATCAGGATGTGCACCGGCTCCTGCACCGCACCGTACTGGCGGGTCTCAGGGTCCGGGAAGAAGCGACCGGCCACGGAGCCGACGATCACCGAAGCGTTGTCCTTATAAGCCGACAGAACGCCTTCGCTGTGCATCACGTAGGTGTTCTTGATCATGCCGAACAGGCTTTTTTCCTGGCTCTCGCCGTCGATGTCCCAACTGGCGTTGAAGATCTTGTGACGGCAGTGCTCGGAGTTCGCCTGGGCGAACATCATCAGTTCGATGTCATGCGGGTTGCGCTTCAAGCCGACGAAGGCGTTGACCAGATAGTCGATCTCGTCTTCGGCCAGGGCCAGGCCCAGCTCGGTGTTGGCTTTTTCCAGCGCGGCGCGGCCGCCACCCAACACGTCGATGGCGGTCAGGGGTTTCGGTTCGGCGTGGCTGAACAGGCCGGCGGCCTGCTCGAGGTTGCCCAGGACGATCTGGGTCATGCGGTCGTGCAGACCGTCGGCGATCAGCTGGGCTTCAGCATCGCTGAACTGGCCGGCCACGTAGAACGCGATGCCGCGTTCCAGACGCTGGATTTTCGCCAGGCCACAGTTACGGGCGATGTCGCTGGCCTTGCTCGACCACGGCGAGATGGTGCCGAAACGCGGCAGCACCAGAAACAGACGACCGGTCGGTTCCTGTACCGGAACGCTTGGACCGTACTTCAGAAGGCGCGCGAGCACCTGCTGTTCGTCGCCGGTCAGGACGCCGGTAACTTCGGCGAAGTGAGCGAATTCAGCATACAGGCCGCTGACAGCCGGAACCTTCTGGCTCAGTTGCTCAAGGAGCTTGCTGTGGCGAAAGGCAGAAAGGGCAGGAGCGCCGCGCAGGATCAACATCTTCGGGACAGCCTCGGGAAGGGGTGTGCTTTGAGGCCGTGCATTCTAGCCTAAACAGCCCGCGACATCACCCGAAACGCTACGCACGGTTGCACTCGGGCGTCGATCTGTGTTTCTGCCTCGAAAGTCAGGTTAACCGGGCGTGCAGCAACAGCTTATTTTTACTGTAACAAAATGCAGGCAAGGCCCATTCCTGCGGGGTTTCGGCCGGTTTTGTGATCGCTAGCAGACAAGCCCCTCACTGTCGAGATATGGCGCTCGTGGTCCTTTGCGTATACTGCGCAGATGTTTTTCCCAACGGCTTTGCGTCCGCGGTACGCCAAATGGCTGATCGCAACCGGACTCTTCCTGATGCTCGGTGGCTGTGTTGATAAACCCAACACGCTCGAGCGCGTAAAGGAGGATGGTGTGCTGCGGGTGGTTACCCGAAACAGCCCCGCCACCTACTTTCAGGATCGCAACGGTGAGACCGGCTTCGAATACGAGCTGGTGAAGCGCTTCGCCGACGATCTGGGGGTCGAGCTCAAGATCGAGACCGCCGACAACCTCGATGACCTGTTCAACCAGGTCGGCAAGCCCAATGGCCCGGTGCTGGCGGCTGCCGGCCTGGTCAGCAGCGAAGAGCGCAAGAAGCAGGTGCGCTTCTCCCACTCCTATCTGGAAGTCACCCCGCAGATCATCTATCGCAACGGCCAGTCCCGGCCAACCGATGCGAAGGATCTGGTGGGCAAGAAGATCATGGTGCTCAAGGGCAGCACCCACGCCGAACAACTGGCGCAGCTGAAACAGAAGTTTCCTGGCATCGAATACGAAGAGTCTGACGCGGTCGAGGTCGTCGATCTCCTGCGCATGGTGGATGAAGGTCAGATCGACCTGACCCTGGTCGACTCCAACGAAGTGGCGATGAACCAGGTGTACTTCACCAACATCCGGGTCGCCTTCGACCTCGGCGACGCCAGCAACCAGAGCTGGGCCGTCGCCCCGGGCGACGACAACAGCCTGCTCAACGAAATCAACGATTACCTCGACAAGGTCAAGAAGAACGGCACCCTGCAACGCCTCAAGGACCGCTACTACGGGCATGTCGACGTCCTCGGCTACATGGGCGCCACCACGTTTGCCCAACACTTGCAGCAACGCCTGCCCAAGTACGAACAGCACTTCAAGGCCTACGCCAAGAAGGAGAAAGTCGACTGGCGCCTGCTGGCGGCCATCGGGTACCAGGAGTCGTTGTGGCAACCGACGGTCACGTCCAAGACCGGCGTGCGCGGCCTGATGATGCTGACCCAGAACACCGCGCAGGCCATGGGCGTGTCCAACCGCCTGGACCCCAGGCAGAGCATCATGGGCGGCGCCAAGTACCTGGCCTACACGAAAGACCAGCTGGACGACTCGATTCAGGAGCCGGACCGGACCTGGTTTGCCCTGGCGGCCTACAACGTCGGCAGCGGCCACCTGGATGACGCACGCAAACTGGCGGCCAAGGAAGGGTTGAACCCGGACAAATGGCTGGACGTGAAGAAGATCCTGCCGCGCCTGTCGGAAAAGAAGTGGTACAGCAAAACCCGTTACGGCTACGCCCGTGGCGGCGAACCGGTGCATTTCGTGGCGAACATCCGTCGCTACTACGACATCCTGACCTGGGTCACGCAGCCGCAGCTTGAAGGCGACCAGGTCGCCGAGGGCAAACTGCTTGTTCCGGGGATCGACAAGAGCAAGCCGTCGCAGGAACCTGCCCCGCTCTGACAGCCACCCAAAATCAAATGTGGGAGCGAGCTTGCTCGCGATGAGGCCCTGTCAGTCACATCAATTGTGTCTGTCAGACCGCTATCGCGAGCAAGCTCGCTCCCACAGGGTTTTGTGTTGGTTTTAAGCCTTGGCAGCCGCCGTCAGAATCAGCGCCTTCATCTCCGAAACAGCCGACTTGAAGCCAACGAACAGCGCATGGGCCACCAGCGCATGGCCGATGTTCAGTTCGTTGATGCCCTTGATCGCCGCCACGGCTTCGACGTTGTGATAGTGCAGGCCATGACCGGCATTGACGATCAGGCCCTGGGCCAGACCGAAGGCCACGCCATCGGCTACACGCTTGAGTTCTTCGGCGACTTCGGTCGGCGTCTCGGCATCGGCATAACGCCCGGTGTGCAACTCGATGGCTGGCGCGCCGACACGACGGGAAGCTTCGATCTGGCGCTCATCGGCATCAATGAACAGCGACACTTCGGAGCCGATCTTCGACAGACGCTCGACCGCCGCCTTGATCCGCGCCTCCTGCCCCGCCACATCCAGGCCACCTTCGGTGGTCAGTTCCTGACGGGTTTCCGGCACCAGGCAAATGTGCGCCGGGCGGATGCGCTCGGCGAACTGCATCATTTCCTCGGTGACACCCATTTCGAAGTTCATGCGGGTTTGCAGCACGTCCTTGAGCAGCAGAACGTCGCGCTCCTGAATGTGCCGACGGTCTTCGCGCAGGTGCACGGTGATGCCGTCGGCGCCCGCCTCTTCCGCGTCCAGTGCAGCCTTGACCGGGTCCGGGTAACGGGTGCCCCGGGCCTGACGCAGGGTGGCAACGTGGTCGATGTTCACGCCAAGAAGAATACGGGTGCTGGTGGTCACGGAAGCGCTCCAGAAGAAGAGAAAGTTCGGTGCACAGCATACGGTGTGATCAGGGCTTGCGAAACAGCTCGCGACTGACAAGTGGACGGCCGCCCAGGTGAACGGCCAACGCCTGGCGCATCAAGCGCTTGGCGGCAGACAAAGCGCCGGGGGCAGACCAGTCGGCTTCAGCCATGGCCAGCAATTCGGTGCCGTTGAACAGGCCCGGTTGCAGCAGGTAGACACGTTCAAGCCCGGCATCCACTTGCAAACGGTAGAGGCCGTCCGGCGCGATGGGTTGATCATGAATATCAGTCGTCAGGGAAAAACCGTAGCCGAGGTCATCGAGCAAGCGCCACTCGAAGGAGCGCAGCAAGGGCTCCAGAGCACGACCTTCAGCCAGCGCCAGCAAAGTCGCAGCGTAGTGATCGAATACGCCGGGATGAGGATCTTCGGCGGGCAACAGGCGAATCAGCAATTCATTGAGGTAAAGACCGCTGAACAGCGCCTCGCCATTGAGCCAGGTGGAGATGCCAGCACTCTCCATGCGCCCGACATTCTTCAGCTCGCCCTTGCCCCGGAACTCGACTTCCAATGGCACGAACGGCCGCGCCAGTGTCCCGGCCTTGCCCCGTGCACTGCGCAACACCGCCCGCAGCCGACCTTGCGGCGTGAGGAAGTCCACCAGCGCGCTGTTTTCACGGTAGGCGCGGGAGTGCAGGACATAGGCGGGTTGGGCGGGCGCTTGGGACATGGAAATCGCAGTTCTCGATGAAGGAGCGCAGTTTTACATACAACCTGAAACCAATATGGGAGCGAGCTTGCTCGCGATGAGGGCCTGATATTCAACATCAATGTTGACTGACAGACCGTTATCGCGAGCAAGCTCGCTCCCACAGGGGATCATTGTTGATCCGGAAAACGTATTACAGGTCGCCGTAACCCAACGAACGCAATGCACGCTCGTCATCGGACCAGCCACCCTTAACCTTGACCCACAGGTTGAGCATGATCTTGGAGTCGAACAGCAGCTCCATGTCCTTGCGCGCTTCGGTGCCGATGCGCTTGATGCGCTCGCCCTTGTCGCCAATGATGATTTTTTTCTGGCCATCGCGCTCGACGAGGATCAAGGCATGAATGTGCAGGGTCTTGCCCTGCTGCTTGAACTCTTCGATTTCAACGGTGATCTGGTACGGCAGCTCGGCGCCCATCTGGCGCATGATTTTCTCGCGCACCAGTTCGGCGGCGAGGAAACGGCTGCTCCGGTCGGTGATCTGGTCTTCCGGGAAGAAGTGATCGTTTTCCGGCAGGTGCTCGGCAATCACGCGTTCCAGTGCATCGAGGTTATGCCCGTGCTGCGCGGAAATCGGGATGATCTGCGCATTCGGCAACTGCTCCTGCAACCAGCTCAGGTGCGGCATCAGCTCGGCCTTGTCTTCGATGCGGTCGGTCTTGTTCAACGCCACGATCAGCGGGCCGGTCACGTACTGAACGCGCTCGAGCACCATCTGGTCTTCTTCGGTCCACTTGGTGCGATCGACCACGAAGATCACCACGTCGACGTCTTTCAGCGCCGCCGAAGCGGTCTTGTTCATGTAGCGGTTCAGGGCCTTTTCGCCGCCCTTGTGCATACCAGGGGTGTCGACGTAGATCGCCTGCACATCGCCCTCGGTCTTGATACCGAGCATGTTGTGACGGGTGGTTTGCGGTTTGCGCGAGGTGATCGCCAGCTTCTGACCCAGGATGTGGTTCAGCAACGTGGACTTGCCCACGTTCGGACGGCCGACGATGGCAACATAGCCACAGCGAGTTGCGTTTGTATCAGTCATTGCCATTCTCCACACCCAGGGCAATCAGTGCTGCGGCGGCCGCTACCTGTTCGGCAATACGACGACTCACACCCTGACCTCGGCTTTTTTCATTCAGTAAGATGATTTCGCATTCGACGAAGAACGTCCGGCAATGCGGCTCACCCTGGATATCCACCACTTCGTAACGCGGCAGCTCACAACCACGGGACTGCAGGAACTCTTGCAGGCGGGTCTTTGGATCTTTGTTGGTGTCGACCAGCGTCAGGCCTTCGAACTCGCCGGCCAGCCAGGCGAGCACACGCTCGCGGGCCATTTCCATGCCAGCATCGAGGTAGATCGCACCGATCAGCGCTTCGAGGGCATCGGCCAGAATCGACTCGCGACGGAAACCGCCGCTTTTCAGCTCGCCCGAGCCCAGGCGCAGGTATTCGCCCAGATCGAAACCACGGGCCAGTACGGCCAGGGTCTCACCTTTGACCAGACGTGCGCGCAAACGCGACAACTGGCCTTCGCGAGCCAGCGGGAAGCGCTCGAACAACGCCTCGCCGGCGACGAAGTTGAGAATGGCGTCACCGAGGAATTCCAGGCGTTCGTTGTTACGCCCGGCAAAGCTGCGGTGAGTCAGGGCCAGGACCATCAGTTCCTGATCCTTGAAGGTGTAGCCGAGCTGACGCTCTAGACGGCTTAAGGAGACGCTCACGGTTTACCCACGCTGAGTTCGTGGCTGGATTCCACCGCCATCGCCGTAAGTTGGCGCAGGCTTGGGACAATTAAAGCTGTGTTCAAAAATAACGTCCTGAATATCATTGTTTTCATGCCTCTGGCGCCCATTGTGCCGGCTCCAGAAATGCATTCGGCGCTGTGTTCAACAGCGCCGTGTCTGATTACTTGATCAGGCCAACCCGCGAGAAATTCGGCAGGTGGCTGAGTTTGGGTTCCGGCCAGCTCATCCAGACCGCAAAGGCCTTGCCGACGATATTCTTGTCGGGAACCATGCCCAGCAGATCCTTGGGAATGTTCGGATCATCCCAGTAGCGACTGTCGTTCGAGTTGTCGCGGTTGTCGCCCATCATGAAGTAGTGCCCGGCCGGCACGGTCCACGAATGGTCCGGCATTGCGCGGTAGCGGCTCATTTCCTTGCGGATCATGTGCTCGGCCACACCGAGTTTTTCCTTGTAGAGCTCAGCGCTGCCCAGCGTGCCCGGCTCGGAGCCGACCAGTTGCTCGGCAATCGATTGACCGTTGACGAACAGGCGCTTGTCGGCGGTGTAGCGAACCGTGTCGCCCGGCAAACCAACCACACGCTTGATGTAGTTGACGTTCGGGTCGCTCGGGTAGCGGAACACCATCACATCGCCGCGCTGCGGATCACCGACTTCGATGACTTTCTTGTCGATCACCGGCAAGCGGATCCCGTAGGAAAACTTGCTCACCAGGATGAAGTCGCCGACATCCAGGGTTGGCTTCATCGAACCGGAAGGAATCTGGAACGGTTCCACCAGGAACGAACGCAGCACCAGCACGATGAACAACACCGGGAAGAACGACTTGCCGTATTCAACCAGCAGCGGCTCTTTGTTCAGCTTCTCGACCACGACCATGTCAGGCTGGCTGACGCTGCCCTGATAGGAAGCGATGGCGGCACGCCGACGCGGGGCCAGGATCAACAGATCGAGCAACGCCAACAGGCCGCAGACGAACACGGCAATGACCAGCAACAGCGGGAAATTTAGCGACATAGGACCTAACTATCCAACCTGAGCACTGCAAGGAAGGCTTCCTGTGGAATCTCCACGTTGCCGACCTGCTTCATGCGTTTCTTACCGGCCTTTTGCTTCTCCAGCAGTTTCTTCTTACGGCTGACGTCACCACCGTAGCATTTGGCCAATACGTTCTTTCTGAGCGCCTTGACGGTTGTCCGCGCCACAATCTGCCCGCCAATGGCGGCCTGGATTGCCACGTCGAACATCTGCCGCGGAATCAGTTCTTTCATCTTCTCGGTCAACTGGCGACCTTTGTAGTGCGAGTTGTCACGGTGCACGATCAGCGCCAGAGCGTCGACCTTGTCACCGTTGATCAGCACGTCCAGTTTCACCAGGCTAGCCGATTGATAACGATCGAAATGGTAGTCCAGCGAAGCATAGCCGCGGCTGGTGGATTTCAGGCGGTCGAAGAAGTCCAGCACCACTTCGTTCATCGGCAGGTCGTAGGTCACTTGTACCTGGGAGCCGAGGAACAGCATGTCAACCTGCACACCACGTTTTTCGATGCACAGGGTAATGACGTTGCCCAGGTGCTCTTGCGGCACAAGAATATTGGCCCGCACGATCGGCTCACGCATGTCTTCGATCGAGGACAGGTCCGGGAGCTTCGACGGGTTATCGACGTAGATCGTCTCGCCGGTCTTGAGCAGCAGCTCGAAGATTACCGTCGGCGCCGTGGTGATCAAGTCCAGGTTGTACTCGCGCTCCAGGCGCTCCTGGATGATTTCCATGTGCAGCATGCCGAGGAAGCCGCAACGGAAGCCGAAGCCCAGTGCGTCAGAGCTTTCCGGCGTGTATTGCAGCGACGAGTCGTTCAGGGTGAGCTTTTGCAGCGCTTCGCGGAAATCTTCGAAGTCGTCGGAGCTGACCGGGAACAGACCGGCGTAAACCTGCGGCTGAATACGTTTGAAGCCTGGCAGTACATCAACGTCCGGCGTCGAGCTCAAGGTCAGGGTGTCGCCCACTGGCGCACCGTGAATGTCCTTGATGCTGGCGATGATGAAGCCCACTTCACCGGCCTTGAGGTCAGCGGTAGGGGTGTGCTTCGGGTTGAAAACACCGACGCTGTCTACCAGGTGGATCTTGCCGGTGGACTTGACCAGGATCTTGTCGCCCTTCTTCACACGACCGTGGCGCACGCGTACCAGGGAAACAACACCCAGGTAGTTGTCGAACCAGGAGTCGATGATCAACGCTTGCAGCGGATCTTCGTAGTTGCCGGTCGGTGCAGGAATGGTGGCGACCAGGCGCTCGAGCACTTCGTCGACGCCCAGGCCGGTCTTGGCCGAACACTCGACCGCATCGGTGGCATCGATGCCGATGATTTTTTCGATTTCTTCTTTAACACGGTCCGGATCGGCCTGTGGCAGGTCGATCTTGTTCAGCACCGGCATCACTTCCAGGCCCTGCTCGATGGCCGTGTAGCAGTTGGCAACCGACTGTGCTTCAACGCCTTGACCGGCATCGACCACCAACAGCGCGCCTTCACAGGCAGCCAGCGAACGGCTCACCTCATAGGTGAAGTCAACGTGGCCGGGGGTATCAATGAAGTTCAGCTGGTAGTTGATACCGTCGCGAGCCTTGTAATACAGGGTGACGCTGTGCGCCTTGATGGTGATCCCGCGTTCACGCTCGAGGTCCATGGAGTCCAGGACCTGGGCTTCCATTTCGCGCTCGGCGAGGCCGCCACACATCTGGATGAAGCGATCGGCCAGCGTCGACTTGCCATGGTCAATGTGGGCGATGATGGAGAAATTGCGGATATGACTCAAATCACTCACGGATCAACACTCAAAAAGGCTGCAGGCATAGCCCGCCGAAAAATAGCCGGGAATTGTACCTGATCCACGGCGCAAGCGTCACGTTCGCAGGTCAGACGGCGCCTACAAAAACGCCCCGGTCTTGCGACAAGGGCGTTTTTTAACGTCAAAGCGGTCGGAAAATGCCCGCCATCAGCCAGCTCGACGCAACAGCCAGAGCCCCGCCACGGCACAAACGCCCGCCGGCACCAGCACCGAAAGCAACGGCGGGAAGCCGAACACCTGGCTCGAAGGCCCCAGCAGATCCTGAACGATGCGGAAGGTGAAGCCCACCAGCACGCCGGTGAACACCCGTTGACCCAGGGTCACCGAGCGCAGCGGACCAAAGATGAAGGAAATCGCCATCAACACCAGAGCGGCAGTCACCAGCGGCTGCAACACCTTGACCCAAAATGCCAGCCAGTAGCGGCCATTGTTCAGCCCCTGGTCCGCCAGATAGTGGATGTAACTCCACAGGCCACTGATCGACAGCGACTCGGGCACCATGATCACGGTGTTCAGCAACTGCGGACTCAACGCAACGTCCCAGCGCTCTTGCGGGGTCGAAACCACTTCGGTGCTGCGCTCGTGGAACAGCGTGGTCGTGACATCCGACAACTGCCAGTGATCGTTTTCGAAGTTGGCACGCTTGGCGAAACTCGCCGACAGCATGTGCCGCTCTTTGTCGAAGCGATAACGGGTCACGCCATACAGGATGCCGTTGGGTTGTACCGAGTTGACGTGAATGAACTCATCACCCTGGCGGTGCCACAAGCCGTGCCTGGCGCTTTGTGCATCACCGCTGCCCTGGGCCAGCGAGCGATTGGCCTGTGCGGCGGTTTCAGCGGGCGGAGCGACGTACTCGCCGACCAGCACGCCGGCCAGCATCAATACCAGCATCGGCTTCATGACCGCCCAGACGATCCGGCCGATCGACACACCGGCGGCGCGCATGATGGTCAGCTCACTGTTGCTGGCCAGGCTCCCCAGACCGATCAGGCAGCCGATCAGCGCAGCCATCGGCAGCATTTCGTACATCCGGCGCGGAGCGGTCAACAACACGTAACTCAGCACATCGACCAGGGTGTAGGTATCGCTGATTTCCCCCATCTCGTCGATGAAGGCAAACAGTGTCGCCAGACCAAGAATGATCCCGAGCACCGCCAGGATCGCCATGAACACACTGCTACCAATGTAGCGATCAAGCTTAACCACGGGCCACCTCCAGCGCGCTGCGGCGACTCGCCCTCTTCAAGCTCAAGGGTTCCCAGTAGAGCAAGCCCAGGCCGATGGACAGGAAAATCCCGTGCACCCACCACAAGCCAAACACCGCAGGGATCTTGCCCTTGTCGAGGGCACCGCGGGCGGCAATCAGAATGCTCAGGTAAGCCATATAAAGAAGAATCGCCGGCAGTAACTTGAGGAATCGGCCCTGACGCGGGTTGACCCGTGACAGCGGCACCGCCATCAAGGTCACGATGAACACCAGCAACGGCAGAGACATGCGCCATTGCAGCTCGGCGCGCATGCGAATGTCGTCACTGCCGATCAATGTACGGGTCGGCATTGCGTCACGGTCGGTGACTTCGTCACTGACTTCCGGTTTTGGCAGCAACACACCGTACTCGTCATACTTGATCGCCCGGTAGTCGGCCTGCCCCGGACTACCGTCATAGCGATAGCCGTTATCAAGAATCAGGTAGCGGTTGCCGTCCGGACGAATTTCCTGGCGCCCCTTTTCCGCCACCAGCACAGAAATCCCGCGATCCTTGTTATTGGAACTGATGTTTTTTTGCGAGATGAACACACCACCCAGATTGACGCGGTCATCGGACATGCTCTCGGTGTAGGTGACCCGGGTGCCGTCACGCAAAGCCTGGAAACGCCCTGGCTCCAGGGTATCGAATTCGGTCAGGGCATCCTGCTTGTTCAGCAGCAACTGAAACTGATTGGCCCCCTGTGGCGCCAGGCTCAGACTCAGCCACGCCACGACGAGCGCAACCAGGGTGGCCGGGAACAGCGTCATGCAAAACAGCCGCTGCTGGCTCATGCCCGTGGCCGAGAGCACGGTCATTTCGCTTTCGAGGTACAGGCGACCGTAGGACAACAGGATCCCGAGAAACAGCCCCAGCGGCAGGATCAGCTGGAGGAAGCCCGGCAGGCGATAGCCCATGATCAGGAACAACGACCCCGGATCCAGCAGGCCCGAAGCCGCCTGGGCGAGGTATTTGATGAAGCGACCGCTCATGATAATGACCAGCAGCACGGCACTGACGGCGCTCAAGGTCAACAGGACTTCGCGGGATAGATAACGGAAGACGATCAAACCAGACACTCCAGGGTTGTCAGGCTAAGGCGGCCAAACAAGCAAACGTATCGGACAGCCCGCAAGGCAGAGCCGCCGAAAAAAGATGGCGCATTATCCTGTGATTGGGTGCGCCTGTCACTGCGCAATGCATCCCCCCCTTGTAGGAGCGAGCCTGCTCGCGATGGTCGTCAACGATAACGCGGGGAGCCTGACACCCTGCGTCACTCTTGGGTTCTTCGCGAGCAGGCTCGCTCCTACATTCGTGCGGCCGAGGGTTGTCAGCCGCCGGTAGCGAGGTTCAAACTGCGGCCTTTGTCGCCGGTCGATCCTGGCGCCTTTCTGTTTATAAGCAATCGACGCACATAAGGTGTCGGGCGCATGCGTGATAACCATCAATTCAGGGACCTGGACATGGAACTGGTTGTAAAAAGCGTCAACCCCGAAACGTTGAAGACCGCCACTCTCGTGGTCTCCGTCGGCGAAGGCCGCAAGCTCGGCGGTGTTGCCAGACAACTCGACGAACTGAGCGGCGGCGCGATCAGCACTGTGCTCAAGCGCGGCGACCTGGCCGGCAAGGTCGGCCAGAGCCTGCTGCTGCACAGCCTGCCGAACCTCAAGGCCGAGCGTGTGCTGCTGGTGGGCGTTGGCAAGGACGACGAACTGGGTGACCGCCCGTTTCGCAAGATCATCGCCGGCATCCTCAATACCCTCAAAAGCCTGGGCGGCAGCGATGCAGTGCTGGCCCTGGATGAAGTGGTCGTCAAAGGCCGCGACAGTTATGGCAAGACCCGCCTGCTGGCGGAAACCCTGGTGGACGGCGAGTACAGCTTCGACCAGTTCAAGAGCCAGAAGGCCGAACCCCGCGCGCTGAAGAAAATCACCCTGCTGACCATCAAGGCCGCCCAGGCTGAAGTGCAACGCGCCGTGACCCACGCCACCGCCATCGCCAACGGCATGGCCTTCACCCGCAACCTGGGTAACCTGCCGCCGAACATCTGTCACCCGACCTTCCTCGGTGAGCAGGCCAAAGACCTGGGCAAAGAATTCAAGGACCTGAAAGTCGAAGTCCTCGACGAGAAGAAGATCAAGGCCCTGGGCATGGGCTCGTTCTACGCCGTCGGCCAGGGCAGCGCCCAGCCTCCGCGCCTGATCGTCATGCAATACAACGGTGGCAAGAAATCCGAGAAGCCGTACGCGCTGGTCGGCAAAGGCATCACCTTCGACACCGGCGGCATCAGCCTCAAGCCGGGTGCCGGCATGGATGAAATGAAGTACGACATGGGCGGCGCCGCCAGCGTGTTCGGTACCCTGCGTGCCGTGCTCGAGCTGAAGCTGCCGATCAACCTGGTGTGCATCCTGGCCTGCGCCGAAAACATGCCGAGCGGCAACGCTTCGCGCCCGGGGGACATCGTCACCACCATGAGCGGCCAGACCGTGGAAATCCTCAACACCGACGCCGAAGGCCGTCTGGTGCTGTGTGACGCCCTGACCTACTCCGAGCGCTTCAAGCCGCAAGCGGTCATCGACATCGCGACCCTGACCGGCGCCTGCGTGGTTGCCCTGGGTTCCCACACCTCGGGCCTGCTGGGCAACAATGACGAACTGATCGGCCAACTGCTGAGCGCCGGCAAGGCTGCCGACGACCGCGCCTGGCAACTGCCGCTGTTCGATGAGTACCAGGAACAGCTGGACAGCCCGTTCGCCGACATCGCCAACATTGGCGGCCCGAAAGCCGGCACCATCACTGCGGCCTGCTTCCTCTCGCGCTTCACCAAGAACCTGAACTGGGCGCACCTGGACATCGCCGGCACGGCCTGGACCAGCGGCGGCAAGGACAAGGGCGCCACTGGCCGTCCGGTTCCCCTGCTGACCCAATACCTGCTGGACCGCGCCAAAGCCTGAAACCGTTGATGGGCGGCGGCGTCACTTCCCGGTGACGCCGCTTGCCGCTCTGGAACCGCAATGACCAAAGTCGACTTCTATATCCTGCCCAGCGCCGATCCTTCGGCACGCCTGGACTTTGCCTGCAAGCTCACCGAGAAAGCCTGGCGCATGGGCCACCGCATCTACCTGCATTGCAGCGACGCGGCCCAGCGTGACGAACTCGATGCGCGGCTGTGGGCGTTCAAGGGCGAAAGCTTCGTGCCCCACGGCCCCGCCGACACCGAGCCTGAGGGTTTGATTGTCCTGGGGGTGGGCGATGACTGCGGTCAACATCAGGATTTGCTGGTCAATCTCGACCTGAAAGTCCCGGCCTTCGCCAACAGGTTCGCCCGGGTGGCGGAAGTGGTGGTGGAGGATCCGACGATCAGAGCGGCCGCGCGGGAGAGTTTCCGTTTCTACCGCGAACAGGGCTATCCTCTGCAAGATCACCGTTTACAGCGACTCTGAGCCTTCCAATGGACACTCCAAAACCGCTGCAACAGTCCGCGCACCTGCTGGACGACCTTGAGTCGATCCGCCAATTGCTCGGCGATGACAACCTGCAACCGCCTCTGCTGACCGACACGGTCGAGGAAGGTGATCAGGAACAGATTCCCATGTTGTTCGACGCCGTGAGCGAACCTTCGCCACCCGTCGTACCGACAACGCCTGCCCCGATCGTTGAACCCGTCACCGCGACGACGTCGGCGCCCGCCCCCAGCAAGAACCCGGATGACTTGCTGCACCTGGACAGCGAATTGCGCGCCGCCGCGCAATTGATCATGCAAGACGTGATCGACGATTTCGCCCCGCACATCGAGACCGAAATCAAACGCCGCCTCAGTGCGCGACTGGAGCGCTTGTTGAGCCAGTACAACGACTGAACAACTTGCAGTGGGGGGCTCTTCTGTGGGAGCGAGCTTGCTCGCGATGACGATCTGTCTGGCACATCAATGCTGAATTTGCTGACCCCATCGCGAGCAAGCTCGCTCCCACACAAAGCGTCTCGCCACAAGTTGAATCTTCAGGTACTGAGATAGCGTCCGATCAACGCAATCCCGCTGGCCAGCACCAGCCACGTCACCAGGCGCACAAACGCCTCGCGGGACAAGCGCATGGTCAGCCGTCGACCGAACCACAGCCCCAGCACCATCGTCGGCAACAGACAAACCGCCAACACCAGCAACGGCAAATCGGCATACACACCGGCGATAGCAAACAGGCTCAAACGCACCACCGTACTGCAACTGATCAGCGCACTCTGGGTGGCCCGGGCCGCCTCCTTGGGCAACCGGCTGTTCAAATAGATCGCATAGAGAAAGCCGCCGCTGCCAAACAACGCGCCAAACATTCCGCCCACCGTCCCCATCGGCAGCGCCCACGCGGCAGACAACTGCGCCGGGCGGACCTTTATCCACAGGCTGTAAATTGCATAGGCGCTGATAAACAGGCCCATCAACAGCAACAACAGGTCGGATTTCAGGTTCAGCAGGAATATCACGCCAAGTGTGCAGCCCACCGCCATGCACGGCAGCAACCGCAACAGCTCCGGCCTCGCCACATCGCGCCGCGAAGGCAACAGATTGCCGAATGCCGCGACAAAATCCAGCAACACCAGTAAAGGCACGATCTTCGACAGCGGCATGAACAGAATCAGAATCGGTCCCGCCACCAGCGCGGTGCCGAAACCGGCGATACCGAACACGATGTAGGCCAGGGCGATGCCAAAGCCAATCACCAGCCAATCCACTACGCCGAAAGGCCATTGGCTCAACAACGTCAATGCGCTCATTGCAGCGCTCCTCTATTTAAGTTCGCTGACTTTAGCCATCGCTGAGCGTTGCGACTAATATCATCAAAGCCACCAACCCATCTCAAAAAGGCATGCCTTGTGCTTTCAATCCGGCAACTGCGTTACTTCGTTGAAATCACTGAATGCGGCAGTTTCGGCGCCGCAGCCGAGCGCCTGTTCATCGCCCAGTCGGCCCTGAGCCGGCAAATCAAGGACATGGAAGTCCACTTGCAAACCCCACTTTTCGAACGTACTGCGCGGCGGCCCCAACTCACACCAGCGGGCGAGGCTTTTTTACCCCGTGCTAAAAACCTGTTGAGCGAGCTGATCAAGGCCAGCGACATGGCCACTAGGATCGGCAATGGTCAACACGGCACCTTACGTTTGAGCCATTCCAGCACTGTGCCCATGAGCGGCCGACTGCTGCGCAGCGTCGACCGTTATCTCGAACATCATCCCGGCGTGTCCATGGACATCGCTCAGTTGTCTTCCGAGGCGCAGCTGCAAGAGTTGGCAGACGGCCGACTGGACATCGGCCTATTGCGCCTGCCAGTGCTCCGTCAGTGTGAAGAGGTGCAGATCGACCCGCTCTACGACGAACCGTTGCTGGTGGCAGTCCCGCCCGATCACTGGCTGGCCGGGGACAAATCCGGGCGGCAGATCAACCTGGGGCAGCTACGCGACGAAGCGTTTATTTCCATCCCTCATCCCCAGCGAGGCGGTCTTAGCTACCTGTCTGCCGAGTTGTGCATGCGCCAGGGCTTCTTTCCCAAAGCAGCTCGGGTAATGTCGCGTAAAACCACGCAACTGCAACTGATCCAAGCGGGATTTGGCATCGCCCTCTTGCCGGAATCGATGCAGGACATTGCGCCACCCGACGTTCATTTCCTGCCTTTGGCAGACCCCGGCAGTCATAGCAGCGTCGCTCTGGCGTACCGCAAACACCCGACGGCACTGGTTCAACAGTTCCTCGAGCATTTGGTGATATAGGGGTCGTGCATTCACTTGAAGAATGCCTTTAAACTGCGCCCCATGATTAAAGATCCCTTTGCAAGACTCGGCCTGGACCGCGAAGTCCTGACCGTCAGCCAGCTCAACGGCCGCGCGCGGGTGTTGCTTGAAGACGTGTTCAGCAACATCTGGGTCGAAGGCGAAATCTCCAACCTCGCCCGCCCGGCTTCCGGCCACGTGTATTTCACCCTCAAGGACAGCGGCGCCCAAGTGCGTTGCGCGTTGTTCCGGCAGAACGCGGCACGGGTTCGCCAGGCCTTGAAAGACGGCCTGGCGGTCAAGGTGCGTGGCAAAGTCTCGCTGTTCGAAGGGCGCGGTGATTATCAACTGATCCTCGACACCGTGGAGCCGGCTGGCGATGGCGCGCTGCGCCTGGCCTTCGATGCCTTGAAGGAAAAGCTCAGCGCCGAAGGCCTGTTCAGTGCCGAGCGCAAGGTGCCGTTGCCGGCGCATCCGCAACGCATCGGCATCATCAGTTCGCCCACTGGGGCGGTGATCCGCGACATCATCAGCGTGTTCCGCCGTCGTGCACCGCAGGTGCAATTGACCCTGATCCCTACCGCCGTACAGGGCCGCGAAGCCACAGCGCAGATTGTCCGCGCCCTGAAACTGGCCGATGCCCGCGGTTTCGACGCACTGATCCTGGCCCGGGGCGGTGGCTCGCTGGAAGATCTCTGGTGCTTCAACGAAGAAGCCGTGGCCCGCGCCGTAGACGCTTGCGTGACGCCGATTGTCAGTGCGGTCGGCCATGAAACCGACGTGTCGATCAGCGACTTCGTGGCCGACGTGCGCGCGCCCACCCCTTCCGCCGCCGCCGAATTGCTGGCACCGGACTCCAGCGACCTGGTGCGTCGGGTTGAAAGCCTGCACCGACGGCTGGTGATGCGCATGCGTGACCGCTTGATGCGCGACCGCCTGCGCCTGGAAGGCATTTCCCGACGCCTGCGCCATCCCGGCGAGCGCCTGCGCCAGCAAGCGCAACGCCTGGATGACCTGGACATGCGCATGCGCCGCGCGTTCGAGCGCAGCCTCAACACCCGCCGCGAACGCTTGATCCGCCTGGAAACCCGTCTGGCTACACAACATCCGGGCCGGCAACTGGCAATGCTTCGCCAGCGCCTCGACAGCCTGGCCGAACGCCTGCCGCGCGCGATCCGCGAAGGGCTGAAGAGCCGTCGCCTGCAGTTGCACAGCCAGATGCAGACACTGCATGTGGTCAGCCCGTTGGCAACCCTCGGCCGTGGCTACAGCATCTTGCTGGACGAGCGCGGCAACGCCATCCGCAACGCCGCGCAAACCCATACCGGCCAGCGCCTGAAGGCCAAACTGGGCGAAGGCGAACTGCAAGTGCGGGTCGAAGACAATCACCTGACGCCCGTCACCCTTTCTTTACTGGATTGATCCATGCCGCGTTTCTTTGCTCCGTTGCTGTTGCTGCTCCTGACCTTCAACGCCCATGCCGACAGCTACATTACTCGCCAGTTGAACAAACCGGTGCCGGGAGGCGTTGCGGTGGTGGACCTGGGCACGTCCGCCCAGGCGCCAAAAGCCACTTATCAAGGCAAACCGGTGCTGGTAGTGAAGGAACAGAACAACTGGCTGGCCATTGTCGGCCTGCCGCTGACGGTCAAGCCGGGGGTTCAATCGGTCAGCAGCGGCGGCCGTAATCTGAATTTCACGGTTGGCAACAAGAAATACCCGGAACAGCGCATCACCCTGAAGAACACCCAACAGGTCAATCCGGACCCGGAAAATCTCAAGCGCATCGAGCGTGAACTGGCTGAGCAGATTACTGCCTACCGCACGTTCAGCCCCAACACCCCGAGCAACCTGCTGCTGGACAAACCGGTGAACGGGCCGCTGTCGAGCAAGTTCGGCGTGCGGCGCTTTTTCAACGGTGAAGAACGCAACCCCCACTCAGGCCTGGACTTCGCCGTACCCGGCGGTACGCCAATCAAGACCCCGGCCGCCGGCAAGGTGATCCTGATCGGCAACTACTTCTTCAATGGCAACACGGTGTTCGTCGACCATGGCCAGGGGTTTATCAGCATGTTCTGCCACATGTCGAAAATCGACGTGAAGGTGGGGCAGCCACTGGCCCGTGGTGACGTGGTCGGCAAAGTCGGCGCGACCGGCCGCGCGACCGGACCGCACATGCACTGGAACATCAGCCTGAACGATGCGCGGGTCGATCCGGCTATCTTCATTGGTGCGTTTCAGCCCTAGCTTTTTGTTGAGGCTGATGGCCTCATCGCGAGCAAGCTCGCTCCCACAGGGATTGCGCTGTACCTGTGGGAGCGAGCTTGCTCGCGATGGCAATATCACAGACACCGAAAGCAGTCCGGCAGTGTCACATCATCAATTGCGCACCACTCAAACCTCGCGCAAACAACAAAACAATCACTGCCAATCACAGCAATAAAATCTCGATAAATACCCGCCCACGAGTATTCCTCTCAATTTTTTTCGACTGCTTGCCATCTTTCCCCCCCAAGGTTAGGGTTGAAGGCATGAAAACCTCTCACACCCTCATTCAGCTCCGCCAACACCGCAGCCTGTGCCTCGTCAGTGCACGACTGCCGGGCTGAATCGTGGTGCCTCGTCCCAAGCGTTAGTCCAAGAACTTTTGATCCACCGGCAGGCCGCCTTTTTTCGGCCAACACAATAAGGATTTCCTGATGAGCATGCTCAAAGACCCGTCTTCGAAATACCGCGCGTTCCCGACCATCGACATTCCGGACCGCACCTGGCCGTCGAAAACCATCACCGCCGCGCCGATCTGGTGCAGCTCCGACCTGCGCGACGGCAACCAGTCGCTGATCGAACCGATGGACGCCGTCAAGAAGCTGCGTTTCTGGAAAACCCTGGTGCAGGTCGGCGTGAAGGAAATCGAAGCGTCGTTCCCGGCCGCCTCGCAAACCGACTTCGACTTCGTCCGCACCCTGATCGAAGGCAACCACATCCCGGACGACACCACCATCCAGGTGCTGACCCAGGGCCGTGAAGACCTGATCGAGCGCACCTTCGAATCCCTGCGCGGCGCGAAGAAAGCCATCGTTCACCTGTACAACGCGACCTCCCCTTCCTTCCGCCGCATTGTCTTCAACCAGGACAAGGACGGGGTCAAGGCCATCGCCGTGAACGCCGCCAAGCTGTTCGTCAAATACGCGGCCATGCAGCCGGACACCGAGTGGACCTTCGAATACTCGCCGGAAACCTTCAGCGCCACCGAAATGGAGTTCGCCAAGGAAGTCTGCGACGCGGTGATCGAAGTCTGGAACCCGACGCCCGAGCACAAGATGATCCTCAACCTGCCGGCCACGGTGGAATGCGCGACGCCGAACATCTATGCCGACCAGATCGAATGGTTTGGCCGTCACATCAACCGTCGTGACAGCGTGATCATCAGCCTGCACACCCACAACGACCGTGGCACCGGCGTTGCCGCCACCGAACTGGGCCTGATGGCTGGCGCCGACCGTGTCGAAGGCTGCCTGTTCGGCAACGGCGAGCGTACCGGTAACGTCGACCTCGTGACCGTGGCGTTGAACCTCTACACCCAGGGCGTGAACCCTGAGCTGGACTTCTCCGACATCGACGGCGTGCGCAAAGTCGTCGAAGAGTGCAACCAGATCCAGGTGCACCCGCGTCACCCGTACGTCGGCGACCTGGTGCATACCGCGTTCTCCGGCTCGCACCAGGATGCGATCCGCAAGGGCTTTGCCCAGCAGAAACCGGACGCACTGTGGGAAGTACCGTACCTGCCGATCGACCCGGCCGACATCGGCCGCAGCTACGAGGCGGTCATCCGCGTCAACAGCCAGTCGGGCAAGGGCGGTATCGCCTACCTGCTGGAACAGGAATACGGCATCAGCCTGCCGCGTCGCATGCAGATCGAGTTCAGCCAGGTCGTGCAGCGTGAAACCGACCGCCTGGGCCTGGAAATGACCGCCCAGCAGATCCACGCATTGCTGCACAGCGAGTACTTGCAGGCCAACACCCCGTACGCGCTGGTCAGCCATCGCCTGCAGGAAGAAAACGGTCACAGCGCCGTCGAAGTGGAAGTGGCCAGCCAAGGCCAGGGCGAGACTAACCTGCACTGGCGCGGCAAGGGCAACGGCGCCCTGGAGGCGCTGGTGGCCGGCTTGCCGGTACCGGTGGAAATCATGGATTACAACGAGCACGCCATCGGCGCTGGCACCAATGCCAAGGCTGCGGCCTACATTGAACTGCGAGTGAACGGCGAACGCGCGGTGCATGGCGTCGGCATCGACGAAAACATCACCACCGCCAGCTTCAAGGCCCTGTTCAGCGCACTGAACCGCTCGCTGAGCCAGCCGGAAGCGAAAGCGGCGTAACCCATCGCTGAAATGCAAAAGGCCTCAAGGTGCGAACCTTGGGGCCTTTTTGTTTGCCTGCCTGTTTTTGTGTTGCTTGTCCCGGCCCCATCGCGAGCAAGCTCGCTCCCACATTTGATCGGTGTGAACGCGGTCACTGTGGGAGCGAGCTTGCTCGCGATGAGGCCCTGTCAGACAGTAAAGATTTCAGGTGAACTCGAAGGTATCGGCATCCAGATTCGCCGGAAACCGCGTGCGATACGCCGCCAGTTCCGCCGCATCCAGCACCACCTTGAACACCCCGTCAGCCTCTCCGGCACTGAGCAGCGTCTCGCCCTGGAAATCCAGGACCTGGCTGTCACCGGTATACGCAAAACCTTTGCCATCCGTGCCAATACGGTTCACCGCCGCCACATAGCACAGGTTCTCGATCGCCCGCGCCGGCAGCAAGCGGTTCCAGTGCTGGCGCCGCGCACCGGGCCAGTTCGCCGTGTACAGCAGCAGGTCGGTGTCCTGGGCGTCGCGGCTCCACACCGGGAAGCGCAGGTCGTAGCAAATCAGCGGCCGTACTCGCCAGCCCTTGAGCTCGAACTGCACCTGGCGCTCGCCGGGGGTGTAGTGGTTATGCTCACCGGCCATGCGGAACAGATGACGCTTGTCGTAATGCCACACCTCGCCATCCGGGCGGGCCCACAACAGACGATTGCGATGACTGCCGTCGGCGGCCTGGACGATCACGCTACCGGTGATCACCGCATCAAGCCTCAAAGCCTGAGCCCGCAACCATTTACTGGTAGGCCCGTTTTCCGCTTCGGCGAGGGCTTCCGACTCCATGGAAAAACCGGTGGTGAACATCTCCGGCAGAATGATCAGGTCGGCGCCGCGAGCCTGCTCCAGCAACGGCTCGAAATGCTCAAGGTTGGCCTGGCGGTCGTGCCAGGCCAGGGACGTCTGGATCAGCGCAACGGTCAGTTTCGGCAATGCACTCAGATCACGCATAGTTTTTCCGCCGCTTCACGCAGGGTCTCCTCACGCTTGGCAAAGCACAGCCGCACCAGGCGCTGGCCGACCGGTGGCGTCTGGTAGAACACCGAGATCGGGATACTGGCCACGCCGTGCTCGCGAGTCATCCACAGGGCCATCTCGACGTCATTGAGGTCCGGGCGGATCTGCGAGTAATCGACCAACTGGAAATAGGTGCCGGTCACCCGGGTGAAACTGAAACGCGACGGCGCCAGCAGATCGCAGAACAGATCACGCTTGGCCTGATAGAAAGCAGGCAGCTCTTCGACGTGCTCGGGATGCTCGGCCATAAAATCGGCCAAGGCATATTGCAGCGGCGTCACACCACAGAAATTGACGTACTGGTGCACCTTGCGCAATTCCGCCGTCAGGGCCGGCGGTGCGATCACATAACCGGTTTTCCAGCCGGTGACGTGGTAGGTCTTGCCGAACGAACTGACGACGAATGCACGCTGATACAGCTCTTCATGGGCCAGCACGCTGACGTGAGGCACGCCGTCATACACCAGGTGCTCGTAGACTTCGTCGCTGATCACATAGATATCGCGATCACGGATTAACGTCGCCAACTGGTCGAGTTCGTCACGGCTGATCAACGCACCGCTAGGGTTGTGCGGGGTGTTGAGAATGATCATCCGCGTGCGCGGGCTCAGTGCCTGAGCAAGCTTCTCGAAGTCGATACTGAAATCGTTCAGGCCCAGTTGCACATGCACGCAACGGCCGCCTGCCAGCTCCACCGAAGGTTCGTAGCTGTCGTATGCCGGGTCAAACACAATGACTTCGTCACCGCTGTGGATAATCGCCTGAATGGCACAGAAAATCGCCTCGGTCGCGCCGGGGGTAACCGTCACTTCAGTATCCACATCCACCTGCACGCCATAACTGCGGGCGACCTTCGCCGCGATCTGCTGACGCAACACCGGCAGCCCGGTCATTGGCGAATACTGGTTATGGCCGCTGGCGATATGCCGGCCGACCGCATCGCACAGGGCCTGCGGGGCCGCGAAATCGGGAAAGCCCTGGGACAGATTGAGCGCGCCGGTCTGAGCCGCGAGCTGAGACATCTGAGTGAAGATAGTGATGCCGACATTCGGCAGCTTGCTGGTGATCATCGGTGGTTCCCTGCTCTACACCCGGCTCTACGGCGGCGCGGGGGAGTCCGAGGATAGCCCAAACGGCAGGCATGAAAAAGGGCGCCTTATAGACGCCCTTCTTCAATTGATCACCGCCGTACCCTGTGGCGAGCGGGCTTGCCCGCGTTGGGTCGCGAAGCGACCCCAATCCTGCAATCTCGGTGTGTCTGGCAGACCGCACTTGCAGGTATTGCGGCTGCTGCGCAACCGAACGGGGGCAAGCCCCCTCGCCACAACAAGCCCACCCCAAAAGAGTGAGCAAGCGCTGAATCAGCGCTTGTCGCGACGCTTCTTGTCGGCCTTCTTGTGGTGCGACATCAAGCGACGCTTCTTGTTGACCTGACGGTCGGTGAGCGTGTTCTTGTTGCCTTCGTACGGGTTCTCGCCACCCTTGAACTCGATGCGGATCGGCGTACCGACCAGCTTCAGCACACGGCGGTAGGTGTTTTCCAGGTAACGCACGTAGGACTTCGGCACCTTCTCGATCTGGTTGCCGTGGATCACGATGATCGGCGGATTCGCGCCACCAAGGTGAGCATAACGCAGCTTGATCCGGCGGCTGTTGACCATCGGCGGCTGGTGCTCGCTGACCGCGTCTTCCAGGATCTGGGTCAGGCGACTGGTCGGCCAGCGGGTAACCGCGGACTTGAACGAGTTCTGTACCGACGCGTAGAGGTTGCCCACGCCGGTGCCGTGCAGTGCCGAGATAAAGTGGATATCGGCAAACTCGACGAAAAACAGACGACGCTGCAACTCGATCTTGACGAAGTCGCGCTCGCTCGGCGTCATGCCGTCCCACTTGTTGATCGCGATGACCAATGCACGACCGGCCTCAAGGGCAAAGCCCAGCAGGTTGAGGTCGTGATCCACCACGCCTTCGCGTGCGTCCATCACGAAGATCACCACGTTGGCGTCTTTGATCGCTTGCAGGGTTTTGACCACGGAGAACTTTTCGACTTCTTCGTGGATCTTGCCGCGCTTGCGCACACCGGCGGTGTCGATCAGCGTGTACTTCTCGTCGTTACGCTCGAACGGGATGTAGATACTGTCGCGGGTGGTGCCGGGTTGGTCGTAGACGATTACCCGGTCTTCCCCGAGCATGCGGTTGACCAGGGTCGACTTGCCGACGTTCGGACGGCCGATGATGGCGATCTTGATCCCGTCTTTTTCGCTTGGGCCAGGAATGCGCTTGGCTTCCTCGCCTTCGGCTACATCTTCTTCCTCGCCTTCTTCCAGCTCGTCTTCGTCTTTCGGGAAGTCACTCAGTGCGATTTCCAGCAACTGGGTGATACCACGGCCGTGGGCACCGGCGATCGGGATCGCGTGGCCCATGCCCAACGGGGCGAATTCGGCGCGGGCCATTTCCGGGTCGATGTTGTCGACCTTGTTGGCCACGACGTGGGAACGCTTGTTACGTTTGCGCAAATGCTCGGCGATCATCTGGTCGGCGGCGGTGAAGCCGGCCTTGGCATCTACCAGGAACAGAACGACATCCGCTTCTTCAATGGCCAGCAGCGACTGCTCGGCCATTTTTTCGTCCATACCGTGCTCGTCACCGGAGATACCGCCGGTGTCGATCAGAATGTAGGAACGCCCTTGCCACTTGGCCTCACCGTACTGGCGATCACGGGTCAGACCGGACAAGTCGCCGACGATGGCGTCACGAGTCCTGGTCAGGCGGTTGAACAAGGTGGACTTGCCGACGTTCGGTCGGCCCACCAGGGCGATTACGGGAACCATGCGGCTCTCCACTTCGTTATTTCAGAAAATACAAAAGCCGCTGCGAGGCAGCGGCTGGTGCTCGGGGCAATCACCGTGTGTTTTTTTGCAGGAGCGAGCTTGCTCGCGAAAAACGCAAAGACACCGCGTTTAACCAGATTGCCAACGTAATCATTGACGTCCATCGCGAGCAAGCTCGCTCCTACACTCTTACAAACGGTGAAGCAGCCTGGGGGGTTAACCCCAAGCATAGTCAAACCTTTACTTAATGGTCAGGGCTTCCAGTTTGCCGCTGTTGCCATACACATAAATCGTGTCACCCACCACCAGCGGACGGGCACGCAGGCCGTCGCTGTCGATGCGCTCGCGGCCGACGAAACGACCGTCCACCTGACTCAGCAGGTGCAGGTAACCTTCCAGGTCACCGACTGCAACGTAGCTGGAGAACACTTCCGGAGCCGACAGTTGACGGCGGGCCAGCGAGTCGTTGCTCCACAAGGCTGTGGTGGAACGCTCGTCGACGCCTTCAACGGTGCCCGAAGACAGGGTCACATAAACGGTACCGAAACCCTGGGCGACACCGGCATAGCTGGAAGCATCACGCTGCCAGAGCTGACGGCCGCTTTGCAGGTCCAGAGCAGCAACGCGCCCCTGATAGCTGGCGACATACAGCGTCTCGCCCGACAGCAGCAAGCCACCGTCGATGTCGACCACACGCTCCAGCTCCGAACGACCTTGCGGGATCGCTACGCGCTGTTCCCACACCGGTACGCCGTTGGAGATGTCCACGGCAACCACTTTACCGGTCGACAGGCCAGCCACCGCGAGGCGGTTGGTCACGATCGGCGCACTGGTGCCACGCAGGGTCAGTACCGCAGGCGTGCTGTCATAGATCCAGCGACGGTCACCGGTGGAGGCATCCAGGCCGATCAGACGATCGTCCTGGGTCTGAACCACCACGACGTCACCGTTGTTGGCTGGCGGCGCCAGTACTTCGCTGGACACGCGAGCGCGCCACTTTTCTTCACCGTTGATCGCGTCCAGGGCAACGATTTCACCCTTGATCGTACCAATGGTGACCAGACCGTAACCTACGCCAACGGCGCCGGAAACAGGCAACTCGAGGTCTTTCTTCCATTTGACGTCGCCGGTGTTGCGGTCCATCGCCATCAACACGCCAGTGACGTCGGCGGCATAGATGGTATCGCCATCGATGGCCGGAACCAGCATGTTGTAGGTTTCGCCCTGACCGTCACCGATCGAACGACTCCACTGCTTGTGCAGAACCACTTCTTCCTTGAAGTCGACCAGTTCGGCCGGAGGCAGTTCTTTTTTGCTGTTGCTGCTGCAACCCGCGGCCAAAATGGCCAGGGCCAGCAATGCTGCATGTTTCCAACGAATCACGTCACGCATCCCCTTTGGCCAGGTCGTCCAGCTTGATTTGCAGGCCACCGACCGCCGCTTCATCCGACAGTGCCGCCTTGGCTTTTTGATACGCCGCGCTCGCCTCGTCGGTACGACCCAGCTGCACCAGCAGGTCACCCTTGAGCTCTTCGCGAGTGGCCAGGAATGCCTTGTCGGCATCGCCTTCGAGCAGCTTCAGTGCTTCGTCGGCCTTGTTCTGCGCGCCGAGTACCTGGGCCAGACGCTGACGGGCGATTTCGCCCAGCGCCGGGTTGGCCGGTTTGGCGACAATGGCCTTGAGCTCGGTGACCGCGTCGTCCAGCTTGCCGCTGTCGACCGCTACCTTGGCCACGAACAGGCTGCCGTACTGCGCATAGGCGCTGCCGCCGAACTCGCTGTTGAGCTTGCCGGCCAGGTCCGAAACACGGGCCGCATCAGGCTTGCCGTCAGGCGTCAGCGTGGTTTCGAGCAATTGCTGATAGAGAATCGAGGCGCCTTGCGACTGATTGCTCTGATACTTCTGGAACGCCTGCCAGCCGAACACGATGACCAGCGCCAACAGGCCGCCAGTGACCAGGGGCTTACCGTTGCGTGACCACCATTCCTTCAATTCCATCAAATGTTCGTCTTCGGTACTCGACACCCCAATACTCCTTAATCGCTAATTCGGCTGTTTAGACAGCTTCAACCCTGCACGACGCAGGTGGCCAGGTGTGCTGCAAGCGCATCCCAGGCAATGCTTTGTTGTTCGCCCTGGCCACGCAGGGGTTTGAAACCTACCACTTGCTGGGCCATTTCGTCGTCACCGAGGATCAGCGCGTACAGCGCGCCGCTCTTGTCGGCCTTCTTGAACTGGCTTTTGAAACTGCCGGCGCCGGCATTCACTTGCAGGCGCAGGTTGGGCAACTGGTCACGCACGCGCTCTGCGAGGGTCAGGCCGGCCAGTTCGGCGGCTTCACCGAAAGCGCAGAGGTAGACGTCGACCTGACGGGAGATCTCTTGCGGGATCTGCTCCAGGGTTTCGAGCAACAGCACCAGGCGTTCGATGCCCATGGCAAAGCCAACGCCAGCGGTCGGCTTGCCGCCCATCTGCTCCACCAGACCGTCGTAGCGGCCACCGGCACACACGGTGCCCTGGGCGCCAAGTTTGTCGGTGACCCATTCGAAAACGGTCTTGCTGTAGTAGTCCAGCCCGCGAACCAGCTTCGGGTTGATCACATAAGGAATACCGGCGGCGTCCAGACGAGCCTTGAGGCCCTCGAAATGCACGCGGGATTCTTCGTCGAGGTAGTCGGCCATTTTCGGCGCATCGACCAGAATCGCCTGCGTCTCGGCGTTCTTGGTGTCCAGGACCCGCAACGGGTTGGTCTTCAGGCGGCGCTGGCTGTCTTCGTCCAGCTTGTCCAGATGCCGGGACAGGAACTCGACCAGTGCCTCGCGATAACGACCGCGAGACTCGCTGGTGCCCAGGCTGTTGAGCTCGAGCTTGACCGCATCGCGGATGCCCAGTTCGCCCCACAGGCGCCAGGTCAGCACGATCAACTCGGCGTCGATGTCCGGACCGTCGAGGTTGAACACTTCGACACCGATCTGGTGGAACTGGCGATAACGGCCTTTTTGCGGACGCTCGTGGCGGAACATCGGACCGATGTACCAGAGTTTCTGAACCTGGCCGCCGCCAGTGATGCCGTGTTCCAGCACCGCGCGCACACAGGCCGCCGTGCCTTCAGGGCGCAGGGTCAGGGAGTCGCCGTTACGGTCGTCGAAGGTGTACATCTCTTTTTCGACGATGTCGGTCACTTCACCGATGGAACGCTTGAACAGTTCGGTGAACTCGACGATCGGCATGCGGATCTGCTTGTAACCGTAGTTATCCAGCAGGCGTGAAACGGTGCCTTCAAAATGACGCCACAGGGGAGTCTGTTCGGGCAGGATGTCGTTCATGCCACGAATGGCTTGCAGAGACTTGCTCACTTAAATTCCTTAATTCGTTCGGCTCTTTTTAGCCAGGCTTAGCCGCGCGCAATAACGGCAGCTTCAGCTTCGACCTTTTCGGCCGCTTTCTGGCGGATCAAGCGTTCAAGCTCATCCACCAGATTGTCATTCGTCAGCTTCTGCGACGGCTTGCCGTCGATGTAAATCAGGTTCGGCGTGCCGCCGGTCAAGCCGATATGGGCTTCCTTGGCTTCGCCCGGGCCATTGACCACGCAACCGATAACCGCGACATCCAGCGGCACCAGCAAATCCTCAAGGCGCCCTTCCAGCTCGTTCATGGTCTTGACCACATCGAAGTTCTGCCGCGAGCAGCTCGGGCAGGCGATGAAGTTGATGCCACGGGAACGCAGGTGCAGGGATTTGAGAATGTCGTAGCCGACTTTCACTTCCTCGACCGGGTCGGCCGCCAACGAGATGCGAATAGTATCGCCAATCCCTTCGGCGAGCAGCATACCGAGGCCCACGGCAGATTTCACCGTGCCGGAACGCAATCCACCGGCTTCGGTGATGCCCAGGTGCAGCGGCTGGACGATTTCCTTGGCCAGCAAGCGGTAGGCTTCGACGGCCATGAACACATCGGAGGCTTTCACGCTGACCTTGAAGTCCTGGAAGTTCAGGCGCTCAAGGTGCTCGACGTGGCGCAAGGCAGACTCGACCAGCGCTGCCGGGGTCGGCTCGCCGTATTTCTTTTGCAGGTCTTTTTCCAGGGAACCGGCGTTCACGCCGATACGGATCGGGATCCCGCGGTCACGGGCGGCATCCACCACCGCACGCACACGGTCTTCGCGACCGATGTTGCCCGGGTTGATCCGCAGGCAATCGACACCCAGTTCGGCTACGCGCAAAGCGATCCGGTAGTCGAAGTGAATGTCGGCAACCAAGGGTACTTTGACCAGCTGCTTGATCTTGCCGAAGGCTTCGGCGGCGTCCATGTCCGGTACGGAGACCCGCACGATATCGACGCCGGCCGCTTCCAGGCGATTGATCTGCGCGACGGTGGCCGCAACATCGTTGGTGTCGCTGTTGGTCATGCTCTGCACAGCGATAGGCGCATCGCCGCCAACAGGCACGTTACCGACCCAGATTTTGCGGGATTCGCGACGTTTGATTGGAGATTCGCCGTGCATGACTTATTGACCCAACTTCAGGCGAGCAGTCTCGCCACTGGTGAACGGAGCGACATCAACCGGCTGGCCGTTGTAGCTGACCTGAGCGCCACGGGCAAAGCCCAGACGCACGGCAAACGGTGGTTTGCCATTGATTGCCAGGCTGTCGCCTTTGCGTTTGAGACCGCTGAACAGCACCTTGCCGCTACCGTCGGTCACTTGTGTCCAGCAATCGGAGGTGAACTGCACCTGAACCTGGCCTTGGCCGGCCACCGGCGCGGCTGCCGCTGGAGCAGGAGCGACAGGGGCTACCGGTGCAGTCGCCACCGGAGCCGGGACGGCAGGAGCTGCCGGAGCCGGAGCTGCCGGAGAAACCGGCGCTGCGACAACGGGCGCGGGTGCGGCTGGCGTGGTCGGCGCTACCGGGGCGGCTGGCGCAGTCGCCTGAGCCTGCTCTGGTGCTTCAGCCGGAGCGTCGGCCTGTGGCAGCGCGAGGGCGGTTACGCCTTCGCTCTGACCTTCCACGACGGCCTGGTCTTCCGGCTCGTCCAGCGGGTGAATCTGTGTCGTACCGTCGGCGCCTTCGACTTCTACGTGCTCTGGTGCCAGACCGATCAGGTCCTTGGTGCGCATCGAGGTCTGATCCTGCCACCAGACGAAACCGCCACCGATCACCGCGACCAGCAACAGCAGGCTGACGATTCGCAAAATGGTGTGGGAAACCCGGACCGGCTCTTCAATACGGCCCAGGCTGTGAACATTGCTGCCCTGGGAGTCGGTACCGGTGGATTGATCGAATTGCTGGACCAGAACGGCCTGGTCCATGCCGAGCAATTTGGCATAGGCGCGAATGTAACCACGGGCAAAAGTATGCCCGGGCAGCTTGTCGAAGGCGCCGGCTTCCAGATTGCTCAGGGAAGTGGTGGTGAGGTTGAGCTTGAGGGCCACTTCGGCCAGCGACCAGCCATTGCTTTCGCGGGCCTGGCGCAAAGTCTCACCGGGGTTTACGCGATTCGCTGCTACAACTTCGGGATGCGCCGCTTTCATCATTGCTCCGACAGGTATTGCTGATATTCCGGCGTACCGGGATAGAGTCTTTTTAGTTGCAGGCCTGCACTTGCGGCCTTGTCGCGGTCTTCGAACACTTTTGCCAGCCGAACGCCGAGCAATAGACTACGTGCATTTTGCCCGGAGAGCTGGCTAAAACGGTCGTAATAGTCACGCGCAGGCACATAATGCCTGTCTTCGTAAGACAACTCAGCCATTTCCAGCAATGCACGTGGTTGTTGACGGTTCAGGCGCAGGGCTTTTTCCAGTTGCTGCCGTGCCATATCGCGCTGACCGAGCATCGCTGCGGTCATGCCCAGGTTCTCGAACACCCGAGAACGCTCAGGATACAGGGTATCGGCAGCGGCCTGTTCAAAGCGCTCGTAGGCTTCGTTGTAACGCTTCTGCTCGAACAGGAAACTGCCGTAGTTATTGAGGATTCGTGCATCGCCGGGACGGGAAGCCAGCGCCTTGCGAAAATGCTCGTCGGCAAGTTCCGGTTCCATCTCGGCCTGGAACACCAGCCCCAGCGCCGCGTTGGCATCAGGGTCGGAGCCATCCAGCTCCAATGCTTTCTTCAACGGAACCTTGGCGCGTTCGGTCATGCCTTGTTGCAAATACCCGATACCGAGTTGCACATAGGCCTCACGCGCTTCATCACGGCCCTTGCTGGTCTTCATCGGGTTGTAATCACCCGAAAGCACGCAGCCAGCACACAGGCTGGCCAACAGCAAAAGCAGCGCAAAGCGCAGGGACATAGAGATCCTCTCTTGGTTATTTCGCGGCGTCTTGCGCTACATCGTTGTCGGCGTTGAGTTCACGCACGGCGATATAACGTTCGCTGCGACGGGTGCGATCCAGCACCTGCCCTACCAGTTGACCACAGGCCGCATCGATGTCTTCACCACGGGTGGTGCGGACGGTGACGTTGAAACCGGCATGATGAAGCTGATCCTGGAAACGACGAATGGCGTTGTTGCTCGGGCGCTCGTAACCGGAGTGCGGGAACGGGTTGAACGGGATCAGGTTGATCTTGCACGGGATGTTCTTGAGCAGCTCGATCATCTCCACGGCGTGCTCGACCTTGTCGTTGATATCTTTGAGCAAGGTGTACTCGATGGTCAGCACGCGCTTTTCGCCGAGATTCGACATGTAGCGCTGGCACGACTCGAGGAGCATCTTAAGCGGATACTTCTTGTTGATCGGCACCAATTGGTTACGCAATGCGTCATTCGGTGCGTGCAGGGACAACGCCAGGGAGACGTCGATGTGCTTGGAGAGCTCATCGATCATCGGCACCACGCCGGAGGTCGACAGGGTCACACGGCGCTTGGAAATGCCGTAGCCCAGGTCGTCCATCATCAAATGCATGGCCGCGACGACGTTGTCGAAGTTCAGCAGCGGCTCACCCATGCCCATCATCACCACGTTGGTGATGGCACGGTCGACGGTTGCCGGGACGCTGCCAAAGGATTTGTTGGCAATCCACACCTGCCCGATGACTTCGGCGGCGGTGAGGTTGCTGTTGAAGCCTTGCTTGCCGGTGGAGCAGAAACTGCAATCCAGGGCACAGCCTGCCTGGGACGAAACGCACAAGGTGCCGCGCTTGCCCTGGGGGATGTAAACGGTCTCGACGCAGCTGCCGGACGCCACGCGCACCACCCATTTGCGGGTGCCGTCGCTGGAGATGTCCTCGCTGACCACTTCCGGACCACGGACCTCAGCAACAACCTTGAGCTTTTCGCGCAAGGCCTTGCTGACGTTCGTCATGGCATCGAAATCATCGACACCAAAGTGGTGAATCCATTTCATTACCTGACCGGCACGGAAACGCTTCTCCCCGATTGAGTCGAAGAATTTTTCCATTTCCAGCTGGGTCAGACCCAGCAGGTTAGTTTTTACAGTCGATGTAGTCATGGATTCACCTTCACTCTTAAGCCAATGCTTAGCGAGTGGTTACTTCAGTAGCTGCGAAGAAGTACGAGATTTCGCGAGCGGCAGCGGCTTCGGAGTCCGAACCGTGTACGGCGTTGGCGTCGATGGAATCAGCGAAGTCAGCGCGGATGGTGCCGGCAGCAGCTTCTTTAGGGTTGGTAGCGCCCATCAGCTCACGGTTCAGAGCGATAGCGTTTTCGCCTTCCAGAACCTGAACGACAACCGGACCGGAGATCATGAAAGCAACCAGGTCGTTGAAGAAACCACGAGCGCTGTGCTCAGCGTAGAAGCCTTCAGCTTCGGCTTTGGACAGTTGCTTCAGTTTCGAAGCTACAACGCGCAGGCCAGCTTTTTCGAAACGAGTGGTGATCTCGCCGATAACGTTTTTAGCAACGGCGTCAGGCTTGATGATGGAGAAAGTACGTTGAACAGCCATGGTGTAACTCCAGAAACGGTAATTTACGAAAAATTAAACCCGCGAATTATACGCGGGTTCTCGGGTATTGCCTAACCTGCTCGACAGACTCAGTCTGCCTCTTCGATCCAGGCGGCCTGAATGGCTTCAAGCACTTTCTCGCCGCCGCGGGTCGGATCATCGCTGAACTCCGGCAATGCCAGCACCCATTGGTGCAGATCGACGAAGTTCACGTAACGCGGGTCCACCTCAGGCTTGCTTTCAGCCAACTGGATCGCGATTTCCAGCACATCAACCCATTTCAGACTCATTTCAGATCCTTGAATCAGTGCGGTGCTTCGGCCGCATGGTTGAGCGAATACTTCGGAATCTCGACGGTCAGGTCTTCGGTACCGACCTTGGCCTGGCACCCCAGACGGGACTCGCGCTCAAGACCCCAAGCCTTATCAAGGTAGTCCTCTTCCAGCTCGTCAGCCTCTTCCAGCGAGTCGAAACCCTCGCGGATGATGCAGTGGCAAGTGGTGCAGGCACAAACGCCGCCACAGGCACTTTCCATCTCGATGTGGTGCTCGTGGGCCAGTTCGAGGATGGAAATACCCGTCTCAGCCTCAACAACCATGCCTTCGGGGCAAAACTTCTCGTGTGGCAGAAAAATGACCTGCGGCATCGTTATTCCTCAATCTCATTCAGGTTGCGCCCCGCCAGCGCGGCTTTCACCGTCGAGTCCAGGCGGCGGGCAGCAAAGGCGTCGGTCACTTGCGACAGACGCTTGGTCTGCTGCTCGATGGCGTAACCATCGGTACCTTTCATCAGTTCGGTCAGTTCCTGCACCTGCAGGTCGATGACCATGCGCTCGTCGGCGTCGAGCAGTCGGTCGCCGTCGGCCTCCAGAGCAGCCTGCACCGCTTCGATCAGGCGCTGGGCATCGACCTGCTGCTCACGCAGTACGCGGGCAACCTTGTCATCGTTGGCGTGCTGGAACGAATCCTTGAGCATCTTGGCGATTTCGCCGTCGGTCAGACCGTAGGACGGCTTGACCTGGATGCTGGCTTCCACGCCCGAACCCAGTTCGCGGGCGGACACACTGAGCAAGCCATCGGCATCGACCTGGAAGGTCACGCGAATCTTCGCTGCGCCGGCCACCATCGCTGGAATGCCACGCAGCTCAAAGCGCGCCAGGGAGCGGCAGTCGCTGATCAGCTCGCGCTCGCCCTGCAACACGTGGATGGCCATGGCCGACTGGCCGTCTTTGTAAGTGGTGAAGTCCTGGGCACGAGCGACGGGGATGGTGGTGTTGCGCGGAATCACCTTCTCCATCAGGCCGCCCATGGTTTCCAGCCCCAGTGACAACGGAATCACGTCGAGCAGCAGCAGTTCATCGCCATCGCGCTTGTTGCCCGCCAGGGTATCGGCCTGGATCGCAGCACCGATGGCCACCACTTGATCCGGATCGATTTCAGTCAGCGGCTGACGACCGAAGGCTTCGGCGACGGCTTCACGAACGCGAGGCACGCGAGTCGAACCACCGACCATGACCACGGCATGCACGTCTTCCAGTTCGACACCGGAATCACGCACCGCGCGGCGGCAGGCTTTCAGGCTGCGCGCGACCATCGGCTCGATCAGCGCATCAAAGGCTTCACGGGTCAGCTCGGCTTTCCAGGCGCCATGCGCCACTTCGACCGACGAGGCACTGGTCAGCGCTTCTTTGGCGGCACAGGCAGTCTGCAGCAGTTGACGCTGCGCGCCTGGATCAAGGTCGGCCGACAAACCGGCGCCCTCAATGATCCAGCCAGCAATCGCGTGGTCGAAGTCATCGCCACCCAGGGCGCTGTCGCCGCCGGTGGCCAACACTTCGAAGACACCGCCGGTCAGGCGCAGAATCGAAATATCGAAGGTGCCGCCGCCCAGGTCATAAATCGCGACCAAGCCTTCGGCGTGCTGGTCCAGACCGTAAGCCACGGCTGCCGCGGTCGGCTCATTGAGCAAGCGCAACACGTTCAGACCGGCCAGCTTGGCCGCGTCCTTGGTGGCTTGACGTTGAGCGTCGTCGAAATAGGCCGGAACGGTGATCACCGCGCCCACCAGCTCACCGCCCAGGGTCGCCTCGGCACGCTGACGCAGAACCTTGAGGATGTCGGCGGAGACTTCCACCGGGCTTTTCGGCCCCTGGATCGTCTCGATGAACGGCATGTGCGATTCGCCACCGACAAAGCGGTACGGCAGTTGATCGCCCAATTGCTTGACGTCGGACAGACCACGACCCATCAAGCGCTTGACCGACAGCACGGTGTTCAACGGATCGGTGGCGGCGGCCAGCTTGGCGGATTCGCCAACTTCGACGCGATCGGCATGGTAGCGCACGGCAGACGGCAGGATGACCCGCCCTTCTGCGTCAGCCAGAGGCTCGGAAAGTCCACTGCGCAATGCAGCGACCAGCGAATTGGTAGTGCCCAAGTCGATCCCCACAGCCAGACGACGCTGGTGCGGTTGAGGACTTTGGCCGGGTTCGGCGATCTGCAGTAGGGCCATCGTTATCAGGACTTATCTGTATATCAGGCGTGCGACCGGAGCGGCACTGGGTTAATCGTCGAGGCGCTCTTCTAACTGGCGCACTTCGTAGGTGAGCTTGTCGAGGAACTGCATGCGCCGCATCAGGCGTTCGGCCCGTTCACGGTGCGCGGCATCGTTCCAGCAAGCTGCGAAGCTTTGATTCAGTTCATCCTGGGCAGCCTTGAGGCGGCGCTTGAAGACGGCAACGCCATTCAGGTCGGCGCTGTCCTGCAGGTCTTCGAGCTCTTCGCGCAACTCCATCTGCTGCAGCAGGAACTCCGGATCATGCACCGTGACCTCCAGCGGCAGCTCGCCACCATTCAAGGCGAGCAGGTAACGCGCGCGCTTGGGTGGACTCTTGAGCGTCTGGTAGGCCTCGTTGAGGCTCGCGGATTGTTCCAGCGCCAACCGCTGCTCGCGCTCGGAAGCGTCAGCAAAGCGGTCCGGATGAACGCCGCGCGCCAACTCACGGTAGCGCGTAGCCAGCTGATCGAGATCCAGATCGAAACTCGGTTGCAGCTCAAATAAAGCGAAATGACAAGGAGTACCCACGACAAGCCTCAGATGTTGAAGCTTTCGCCGCAGCCACATTCACCGCGTACGTTGGGGTTGTTGAACTTGAAGCCTTCGTTCAACCCTTCCTTGACGAAATCGAGTTCGGTGCCGTCCAGGTAGGCCAGGCTCTTCGGGTCGATGATCACTTTCTCGCCGTGACTCTCGAACACCTGGTCCTCTGCAACCACCTCGTCGACAAACTCCAGCACGTAGGCAAGGCCGGAACAGCCCGTGGTGCGAACACCCAGACGAATCCCTTCACCTTTGCCGCGCCCGTCGAGGGAGCGCCGCACGTGTCGAGCAGCCGCTTCTGTCATGCTGATAGCCATCGGTGACTCCTTACTCGTCGCCAAAACTCGAAAATCAGATCAAGCCTTTCTTCTGCTTGTAATCGCGAACAGCCGCCTTGATGGCGTCTTCAGCGAGTACCGAGCAGTGGATTTTCACTGGCGGCAGGGCCAGTTCTTCAGCCAGCTGGGTGTTCTTGATGGTTTCCGCTTCGTCCAGGGTCTTGCCCTTCATCCACTCGGTGGCGAGGGAGCTGGAAGCGATAGCCGAACCGCAGCCGTAAGTCTTGAACTTGGCATCTTCGATGATGCCGGCTTCGTTGACCTTGATCTGCAGGCGCATCACGTCGCCGCACGCCGGAGCGCCGACCATGCCGGTGCCGACATCAGGATCTTCCGCGTCCATCTTGCCGACGTTGCGCGGGTTTTCGTAGTGGTCGATGACCTTTTCGCTGTAAGCCATGATTCTCAATCCTCACTCATCAGGGCCGCTCTTGAGACCCTGCAGTTACGCTGCATGTACCGCCGCGCTGCTACAGGACCCGTATCCGGCGGCTTCTTTGTTTAGTGTGCCGCCCACTCGATCTTCGAGATATCGACGCCGTCTTTGTACATGTCCCACAGCGGCGACAGAGCGCGCAGCTTGGTAACGGCCTCGCAAACTTTCTGCGCGGCGTAATCGATTTCTTCTTCGGTGGTGAAACGGCCGAAGGTGAAGCGGATCGAGCTGTGTGCCAGTTCGTCGTTGCGGCCCAGGGCGCGCAGTACGTACGAAGGCTCAAGGGACGCCGAGGTACAGGCCGAACCGGACGAAACCGCCAGATCCTTGAGCGCCATGATCAGCGACTCGCCTTCAACGTAGTTGAAGCTCAGGTTCAGGTTGTGCGGAACGCGGGCGGTCATGCTGCCGTTGACGTACAGCTCTTCCAGGTGCTCGACCTGCTTGTAGAAACGGTCGCTCAACGCCTTGATGCGCGCGTTCTCGGCAGCCATGTCTTCCTTGGCTACGCGGAAGGCCTCACCCATGCCGACGATCTGGTGGGTCGCCAGGGTGCCGGAACGCATGCCGCGCTCGTGACCGCCACCGTGCATGGTCGCTTCGATACGCACGCGCGGCTTGCGGCTTACGTACAGGGCGCCGATGCCTTTAGGACCGTAGGTCTTGTGGGCGGAGAACGACATCATGTCGACTTTCAGCTTCTGCAGGTCGATCTCGACCTTGCCGGTGGACTGAGCAGCGTCGACGTGGAACAGGATGCCCTTGGAACGGAGCAGTTCGCCGATCGCTGCGATGTCGTTGACGGTGCCGATTTCGTTGTTCACGTGCATGACCGAAACCAGGATGGTGTCGTCGCGCAGTTCGGCTTCGATCATCTCCGGGGTCACCAGGCCATCGGTACGAGGCTCGATGTAGGTCACTTCGAAGCCTTCACGCTCCAGTTGGCGCATGGTGTCCAGGACAGCCTTGTGCTCAATCTTGGTGGTGATCAGGTGCTTGCCTTTGGTGGCATAGAAATGTGCCGCACCCTTGATTGCCAGGTTGTCGGATTCGGTGGCACCGGAAGTCCAGACGATTTCGCGCGGGTCGGCGTTGACCAGGTCAGCGACCTGACGACGAGCGTTTTCAACGGACTCTTCAGCTTTCCAGCCGAACACGTGGGAACGGGACGCCGGGTTACCGAAGTTTCCGTCGACCAGCAGGCATTCACTCATTTTTTGCGCAACACGCGGATCAACCGGGGTGGTCGCAGAGTAATCAAGGTAAATCGGCAATTTCATGGACTATCTCCTAAATCAGGCTGGCTGGCGTGCCGCTAGCTCTTTGGCTGTCATTCGACGGCGGACGCTTCAATCTTGTCCAGGCGTGGCGCCTTGCTGTTGCAACGGCGCTGGTCCTGACGCTGGGCTACTTCTTGCACCTCACGGCGAGTCACAAGGTCAGCCAAGCTGATACCGCTCAGAAATTCGTGAATTTGCAGGCTCAGATCGCACCACAAGTGGTGGGTCAGACAGGTGTCGCCTTGATGGCAATCACCCTGGCCCTGGCATTTGGTTGCATCGACCGATTCGTTCACCGCATCGATCACCTGGGCGACCTGGATGCCCTGCATGTCGCGGGACAATTGGTAGCCACCACCCGGACCGCGCACGCTGGACACCAGATTGCTGCGGCGCAGCTTGGCGAAAAGCTGTTCGAGGTAGGACAGGGAGATGCCTTGGCGCTCGGAGATATCGGCCAGGGACACGGGCCCGTGCTGCGCGTGTAACGCCAGGTCAAGCATGGCGGTCACGGCGTATCGGCCTTTTGTAGTCAGTCGCATGGACAATTACCACGGAGTTCGGAATGAGGCGAGTATGCAATTCCCGAGTATTTAAGTCAACTATAAGACCTAGTACTTTAGTCAGGTTTACCCGCAAAAGAGCGGCAGCATCATAGCAAAGGCCGGCCATATACAGCCAGCAGTACCGCGTTATCGTTCATCGCGAGCAAGCTCGCTCCCACACTGGACCGCGTCAGCCTGTACAACTTGATCACCTGTGGGAGCGAGCTTGCTCGCGATGAATTCGACTCGGTTTAGCTGGCCTGACTCTGATCCTTGTCCTTCACACAGGCGAAATCTTCTTCGCGCAGCTCAGGCAGATCTTTCGCACAGTAATTGCTGCCCAGGTCCTTCAACGCCCCGCACATCCCCTCCAGACGACCATCGACCGCCTGCAGGTGATCGAGCAACTGGTTAATGGCGCGAGCCACCGGGTCAGGCATGTCTTCAGTCACACCGTAGGCATCGAAGCCGATTTTCTCGGCCATGGCCTTACGCTTGGCATCTTGCTCTTCGTCGGATTTGACGATGATCCGCCCCGGAATACCCACCACAGTGGCACCCGGCGGCACTTCCTTGGTCACGACAGCGTTGGAACCCACCTTGGCACCGGCACCGACTGTGAACGGGCCGAGCACCTTCGCGCCCGCCCCGACCACGACGCCATCACCCAGCGTCGGGTGACGCTTGCCCTTGTTCCAGCTGGTGCCGCCCAGGGTCACACCCTGATAAATAGTGACGTCATCGCCGATCTCGGCGGTTTCACCGATGACGATGCCCATGCCATGGTCAATGAAGAAACGACGACCGACCTTGGCCCCCGGATGGATCTCGATCCCGGTCAGCCAGCGGCCGAAGTTCGACACCAGCCGCGCCAGCCATTTCAGGTCCGCGCGCCACAGCATCGCCGACAAACGGTGGATCCAGATGGCGTGCATGCCCGGATAGCAAGTCAGGACTTCAAAAGCGTTACGCGCCGCCGGGTCTCGGTGGAATACGCTCTGGATATCTTCACGCAAACGCTCGAACATCATTAATCCTTCCGCTTAAGGAGCTCACCACGGGCCGCTTTTTGGGTTTCCGTGAGGATGCCACGCAAAATATTCATTTCCGCCCGGCTGACCGAGCTGCGTCCGTACAACCGGCGCAGGCGCGCCATCAAGTGCCGTGGCTTTTCCGGATCGAGGAATTCGATGGCCACCAGGGTCTGCTCCAGGTGCTCATAGAATCGCTCCAGTTCGTCCATGGTCGCCAGCTCAGCGCTTTTGACCGAGGCCACTTCTTCCTTCTCGACCTTGCTCGGCTGACCTTGGGCCGCCAGCCAGGACATGCGCACTTCATAACCCAACACCTGCACCGCCGCCCCAAGGTTCAACGAGCTGAACTCAGGGTCTGATGGAATGTGCACGTGATAATGACATCGCTGCAGCTCTTCGTTGGTCAGGCCGGAATCTTCACGACCGAACACCAGAGCGATTTCCGCACCCTGCCCCGCTTCCTCGACCACCTTCGTTCCGCATTCGCGGGGATCGAGCAGCGGCCAGGGAATGCGCCGGTCGCGAGCACTGGTACCAAGCACCAGGTTGCAACCAACCAAGGCATCTTCCAAGGTGGCGACGACTTGCGCGTTTTCAAGGATGTCCCCGGCACCGGAGGCACGGGCATCGGCCTCGTGATGCGGGAACACACGAGGCTCGACCAGCACCAGCCGCGACAGCCCCATGTTCTTCATGGCACGCGCAGCCCCGCCGATATTGCCCGGATGGCTGGTATTGACCAGGACGACACGAATGTTTTGCAGCAAGGGAGGCGCTCTCGAACACAATAATCGGGAGCAGAATCTTACAGCTCATCCTACCGTTAAGCCATGAAAGCGAACGTCGTCCTTCTCCTGTAGAAACTTTCTGATAGAATGCCCGGCTTTCTTTAACAACCTTAGGTGACACATCCATGCAGCCCATGCTGAATATCGCGCTGCGCGCCGCCCGCAGCGCCAGTGAATTGATCTTCCGCTCCATCGAGCGCCTGGATACCATCAAGGTCGACGAAAAAGACGCCAAGGATTACGTATCCGAGGTGGATCGCGCCGCCGAACAGAAAATCATCGATGCCCTGCGCAAGGCGTACCCGAATCACTCGATCCTGGGTGAAGAGACCGGCATGCACGCCGGCACCGGCATCGAAGGCGAAGAGTACCTGTGGATCATCGATCCGCTGGACGGCACCACCAACTTCCTGCGCGGCATTCCTCACTTCGCTGTCAGCATCGCCTGCAAATACCGCGGTCGTCTTGAGCACGCTGTTGTTCTGGACCCGGTTCGCCAGGAAGAATTCACCGCCAGCCGTGGTCGCGGCGCTCAACTGAACGGTCGTCGCCTGCGCGTCAGCGGTCGCACCAGCCTCGACGGCGCCCTGCTGGGTACCGGCTTCCCGTTCCGTGACGACCAGATGGACAACCTCGACAACTACCTGGGCATGTTCCGTGCCCTGGTTGGCCAGACCGCCGGCATCCGCCGCGCCGGCTCTGCAAGCCTGGACCTGGCCTACGTGGCCGCCGGCCGCTTCGACGCCTTCTGGGAGTCGGGCCTGTCCGAATGGGACATGGCGGCAGGCGCCCTGCTGATCCAGGAAGCTGGCGGCCTGGTGAGCGACTTCACCGGCGGTCACGACTTCCTTGAAAAAGGCCACGTCGTTGCCGGCAACACCAAGTGCTTCAAGGCAGTCCTGACGGCCATCCAGCCGCACCTGCCAGCCTCGCTGAAGCGCTAAGCTTCCAGCGACAGAAAAAGCACCCTTCGGGGTGCTTTTTTTATGCCTGGAATTTGCCCCCTCAAACACCACAAATCCAAATGTGGGAGCGAGCTTGCTCGCGAAGAGGCCGTGTCAGTCAATTGAGATGGCGACTGACACACCGCCTTCGCGAGCAAGCTCGCTCCCACAGGGGATTGGGGGTGACGCTTGAATCGCGAGCACAAAAAAAGCACCCCGCAGGGTGCTTCTTTTTTAATCCAGCATCAGCAGATCAGTGAGCCGTCTGATTCTCCGACAAGATCAACTTGCCTTCCTTATCCACCGGAATCTGGTTGCCTGGATCACGATCCATGCGCACCTTGCCTTCCTTGCCGTCCAGCGAATAACGCACGTCGTAACCTACAACCTTGTCACTGATGTCGTTAACCGTGTTACAGCGGGTCTGGGTGGTGGTGTAGGTATCACGCTCCTGCATGCCTTCCTGCACCTTGTTACCGGCGTAACCGCCACCGACAGCACCTGCGACCGTGGCGATCTTCTTACCGCTGCCGCCACCGATCTGGTTACCCAGCAAACCACCTGCCAATGCACCGACCACCGTACCGGCGATCTGATGTTGATCTTTCACCGGCGCCTGCCGGGTGACCGCTACATCCTTGCACACTTCACGTGGAGTCTTGATTTGTGTCTTGACCGGCTCAACGGCGAGTACTTGTGCGAACTCCGGGCCGCTTTTAACCAGGCTGTAGGTGGCCACAGCACCCCCGGCAGTCACACCGACAGCACCCAGTACAGCACCAACCAGCATCGACTTGTTCACATGAACCTCCTGGACCATCACATGCGGGATAAACCCGCGCTTCTCCCTGCCTTGGAGCACAAAAAAAGGCGCGAGTTCAACTCGCGCCTTTTTCGGACTACATCGCTGAAAGAAGCTTCCTTCAAGGACGGTCGTCGACTTCCTTCTCGGTATTGGCCGGAGGAATCAGGTCTTCCGTGCTCAGGTTCAGCCAGATCAGCACCACGTTCGCGATGTAGATCGACGAGTAAGTACCCGCCAGAACACCGATGAACAGGGCGATGGAGAAGCCGAACAGGTTGTCGCCACCGAAGAACAGCAGGGCCGCGATCGCCAGCAAGGTGGAAATCGAAGTCGCCATGGTCCGCAGCAGGGTTTGCGTGGTCGAGATGTTGATGTTCTCGATCAGGCTGGCCTTGCGCAGTACCCGGAAGTTCTCACGAACCCGGTCGAATACCACGATGGTGTCGTTGAGCGAGTAACCGATGATCGCCAGCACCGCCGCCAGTACCGTCAGGTCGAAGGTGATCTGGAAGAACGACAGGATACCGATGGTCACGATCACGTCGTGGATCAGGGACACGATCGCACCGACCGCAAACTTCCACTGAAAGCGGAACGCCAGGTAGATCAGGATGCCGCCCAGCGCCATCAGCATGCCGAGGCCGCCCTGGTCGCGCAGCTCTTCACCCACTTGCGGGCCGACGAACTCGACGCGCTTGACCGTCGCCGGGTTCTCGCCGCCCACCTTCTGCAAGGCTTCGGCCACCTGGTGACCCAGTTGCGGGTCTTCGCCAGGCATGCGCACCAGCAGGTCGGTGGTTGCACCGAAGTTCTGCACGATGGCTTCGTGATAACCCGCGGTCACCAGCTGCTCACGCACCTTGGTGACGTCGGCCGGACGCTCGTAGGTCAGCTCGATGAGCGTACCGCCGGTGAAGTCCAGGCCCCAGTTCATGCCCTTGGTGGCGACGCTGAACAAGGCCAGCACCGTAAGGAACAATGTGACGCCGAACGCAAAGTTGCGAACGCCCATGAAGTTGATTGTACGTAACATGGCAGCCCCTTAAATCCACAACTTCTTGAAGTCACGACCGCCGAAGATCAGGTTGACCATCGCGCGGGTCACCATGATGGCCGTGAACATCGAGGTAAAGATCCCGAGGGACATGGTCACTGCGAAGCCCTTGACCGGGCCGGTGCCCATGGCAAAGAGGATGCCGCCGACCAACAGTGTTGTCAGGTTGGCGTCGAGAATCGCGGTGAATGCCCGGCCGAAGCCTTCGTTGATTGCACGCTGCACGGTCATGCCGGCGGCGATCTCTTCACGGATCCGCGAGAAGATCAGCACGTTGGCGTCGACCGCCATACCCATGGTCAACACGATACCGGCGATACCCGGCAGGGTCAGCGTTGCACCCAGCAGAGACATCAAGGCCAGCAGCATCACCATGTTCACCGTCAGCGCGACGGTGGCGATAATGCCGAAGAAGCGGTAGATGGCGATGATGAACAGCGAGACGAACAGCATGCCCCACAGCGATGCATCGATACCCTTGGTGATGTTGTCGGCACCCAGGCTTGGACCGATGGTGCGTTCTTCAGCGAAGTACATCGGAGCGGCCAGACCACCGGCACGCAGCAGCAGCGCCAGTTCGGACGACTCGCCCTGGCCGTTCAGGCCAGTGATGCGGAACTGAGCACCCAGCGGCGACTGAATGGTCGCCAGGCTGATGATCTTCTTCTCTTCCTTGAAGGTCTGAACCGGCACGTCTTTCTCGACGCCGTTGACCACCTGCTTGGTGTAAGTGGTGACCGGACGCTGCTCGATGAAGATCACCGCCATGCTGCGACCGACGTTCGAACGGGTCGCACGGCTCATCAGCTCGCCGCCGTGGCCATCCAGACGGATATTCACTTCTGGCCGGCCGTGCTCGTCAAAGCCAGCCTTGGCGTCGGTTACCTGGTCACCGGTGATGATCAGGCCACGCTCGATCAGCGCAGGAGGACGGTTGCCCTCACGGAACTCGAAGGATTCGGAAGTGGCTTTCGAAGCACCCGGCTCAGCCGCCAGACGGAACTCAAGGTTGGCCGTCTTGCCGAGGATACGCTTGGCTTCGGCGGTGTCCTGCACGCCCGGCAGCTCAACCACGATGCGGTTGGCGCCCTGACGCTGGACGATCGGTTCGGCAACACCCAGCTCGTTGACGCGGTTACGTACCGTGGTCAAGTTCTGCTTGATGGAGTATTCACGGATTTCCGCCAGCTTGGCCGGGGTCATCGCCAGACGCAGCACCGGTTGACCGTTGAGGTCGGCCGGAACAATGTCGAAATCGTTGAAGTTCTTGCGGATCAGCGTACGGGCCTGTTCGCGGGCTGCTTCATCAGTGAAGCCCAGCTGAATGGCACCGCCCAGTTGCGGCAGACTGCGATAGCGCAGCTTCTCTTTACGCAGCAGGCTCTTGACGTCGCCTTCGTAGACTTTCAGGCGCGCGTCGAGGGCTTTGTCCATGTCCACTTCCAGCAGGAAGTGCACACCACCGGACAAGTCCAGACCCAGCTTCATCGGGTGCGCAGCGAGGTTGCGCAGCCATTGCGGGGTGGTTTGTGCCAGGTTCAGCGCGACGACGTAGTCATCACCCAATGCCTTGCGCACGACGTCCTTGGCCGGCAGCTGGTCTTCAGCCTTGGTCAGGCGAATCAGACCGCCCTTGCCGCCCTCTGCCAGCGTGGCAGCCTTGACGTTGATCCCGGATTCCTTGAGCGCAGCGCTCACGCGATCCAGATCAGCCTGATTGACTTGCAGCGCAGTGCTTGCACCGCTGACCTGAATGGCCGGGTCATCAGGATAAAGATTGGGAGCGGAATAAATCAGACCGACCGCCAGCACCGCCAGGATCAGAATGTATTTCCACAGAGGATATTTGTTCAGCATCACGCCGCCCGTTTATGACGCGGGGCGCCTTGCGCGCCCCGTCGATTGAAAATGAAGTTGAAACTTAGATCGCTTTGAGCGTGCCTTTTGGCAGCGTGGCGGCGATGGCGCCTTTCTGGAACTTCATTTCGACGGTGTCGGAAACTTCCAGAACGACGAAATCGTCGGCCACTTTAGTGATCTTGCCGGCGATGCCGCCGGTGGTCACAACTTCGTCGCCTTTCTGCAGGCTGCTCAGCAGGTTTTTCTGCTCTTTGGCGCGTTTGGCCTGTGGACGCCAGATCATCAGGTAGAAGATGACCAGGAAGCCGACCAGGAAAATCCACTCGAAACCGCCGCCCATAGGGGCTGCCGCAGGTGCAGCAGCGTCTGCCATGGCATTAGAGATAAAAAAGCTCATTTAGCACTCCAGTTGCAAATGTTGAATCTTGGGGTCAGTAAACTCAGTCCAAAGGCGGAACAGGCAACCCGCGTTTGGCGTAGAAGGCATCGACAAAGGCGGCCAATGTACCCTGTTGAATAGCCTCGCGCAAACCAGCCATAAGCACTTGATAATGGCGCAAGTTATGGATGGTATTGAGCATGCTTCCCAGCATTTCGCCGCACTTGTCCAGGTGATGCAGATAAGCGCGGGAGAAGTTCTGGCAGGTATAGCAATCGCAGGTCGGATCGAGCGGCGAATCATCATGGCGATGGAACGCGTTACGGATCTTCAGCACGCCGGTATCAATGAACAGATGCCCATTGCGGGCATTACGGGTTGGCATCACGCAATCGAACATGTCCACACCGCGGCGCACACCCTCAACCAAGTCTTCCGGTTTGCCAACGCCCATAAGGTAACGAGGTTTGTCAGCGGGCATCATGCCCGGCAAGTAATCCAGCACCTTGATCATCTCGTGCTTGGGCTCGCCCACCGACAGGCCGCCGATGGCCAGGCCGTCGAAGCCGATCTTGTCCAGGCCTTCCAGGGAGCGCATGCGCAGGTCCTGGTGCATGCCGCCCTGAACGATGCCGAACAGCGCCGCCGTGTTGTCGCCATGGGCTTCTTTCGAACGCTTGGCCCAACGCAGGGACAATTCCATGGAAATACGGGCAACGTCTTCGTCGGCCGGGTACGGCGTGCATTCGTCGAAAATCATCACGATGTCGGAGCCCAGGTCACGCTGGACCTGCATCGACTCTTCCGGGCCCATGAACACCTTGGCGCCGTCGACCGGAGAAGCGAAGGTCACGCCCTCCTCCTTGATCTTGCGCATGGCGCCCAGGCTGAACACCTGGAAACCGCCGGAGTCGGTCAGAATCGGGCCTTTCCACTGCATGAAATCGTGCAGGTCGCCGTGCTTCTTGATCACTTCCGTGCCCGGACGCAGCCACAGGTGGAAAGTGTTGCCCAGAATGATTTCAGCGCCCGTCGCCTCGATATCCCGTGGCAGCATGCCCTTGACCGTGCCGTAGGTGCCCACTGGCATGAAGGCCGGGGTCTCGACGGTACCGCGCGGGAAGGTCAAACGACCGCGACGAGCCTTGCCATCAGTGGCCAGCAGCTCGAAAGACATACGACAGGTGCGACTCATACAGTTTCCTCTGGGCCCGATTCTTTAGGGGCAGTCGGCGCAGGATTACGCGTGATGAACATCGCATCACCGTAGCTGAAAAAGCGGTAACCGTTGTCGACCGCGGCCTTATAGGCGGCCATGGTCTCGGGATAACCGGCGAACGCCGAAACCAGCATCAACAGCGTGGATTCAGGCAAATGGAAGTTGGTGACCAGGGCATCGACCACATGAAACGGCCGGCCCGGGTAGATGAAAATGTCGGTGTCGCCGCTGAACGGCTTGAGCACGCCATCGCGAGCGGCGCTTTCCAGGGAACGCACGCTGGTGGTCCCCACCGCCACCACACGACCACCGCGAGCGCGACAGGCGGCAACGGCATCGACCACGTCCTGGCCGACTTCCAGCCATTCGCTGTGCATGTGGTGGTCTTCGAGCTTCTCCACGCGCACCGGCTGGAACGTGCCGGCGCCAACGTGCAAGGTCACGAACGCAGTCTCGACGCCCTTGGCGGCAATCGCCTCCATCAGCACCTGATCGAAATGCAGCCCCGCCGTCGGCGCCGCCACCGCGCCCAAACGCTCGGCGTAGACGGTCTGGTAACGCTCGCGGTCGGCGCCTTCATCCGGGCGGTCTATATAAGGAGGCAGCGGCATGTGCCCGACACGGTCGAGCAGCGGCAACACCTCCTCGGCGAACCCCAGCTCGAACAACGCATCGTGACGCGCCAGCATCTCGGCCTCGCCACCGCCGTCGATGAGGATCTTCGACCCAGGCTTGGGCGACTTGCTGGACCGCACATGGGCCAGCACGCGATGACTGTCGAGCACCCGCTCCACCAGGATTTCCAGCTTGCCGCCGGAAGCCTTCTGGCCAAACAGCCGCGCCGGAATCACCCGGGTATTGTTGAACACCATCAAGTCGCCGGGGCGCAAATGCTCCAGCAAATCAGTGAATTGACGGTGTGCCAGGGCGCCGCTGACCCCATCAAGGGTCAACAGGCGACTATTGCGCCGCTCGGCCAGCGGATGGCGGGCGATCAGCGAATCAGGGAGCTCGAAGGTAAAGTCAGCAACGCGCATGATGGGGTTCGTCTAGCAGGGCCGGGAAGTCTAGCGGAATTATCAAAAATTCTCCATGTACCTGATTGACCAGCGGTTATCTCATCTCTATACTTCGCCGCCATTGAGCCCTGATGGCGGAATTGGTAGACGCGGCGGATTCAAAATCCGTTTTCGAAAGGAGTGGGAGTTCGAGTCTCCCTCGGGGCACCATATAGCAGTATCTGAGAGTCTCTACCAGCCTCTCAGACCCAGAAAAACCGGCCACTTGGCCGGTTTTTTTGTGCCTGTCTATCTATGCCTGTATCCCCTTATCCGTTGTATCCCTGTATCCCTGCTTGTATCCTGAGAAAAATACCGAACTTTGGGATACAAGGATGAAGCGCGCAGACATCAAGCGCCGCCCTCTCGCAGACACGACACTTGCGGGGCTGGAGCCGGAATCAAAGGAATACCGGGAGCTGGACGGAATCGGCCTCTACTTCAGGGTCAAACCCGATGGTGGTAAATCCTGGCAGCTCCGCTACAAACGTCCGGCTGGCAATTGGGCTTGGATGGGGCTCGGGGGTTACCCGGAAGTAAGTGGTGCGTTGGCACGGGACAAAGCTGCCGAACTACGCAAAGTAGTGAGTAGCGGTGCCGACCCCCTCGAGCAAAAGCGATCTGCGAAAGCTGCAATCGATGCGGCTAAAACTCGAACATTCCGAGCCGCTGCTGACGCCTGGCTAAAGGCAAAAGAAGAAAAGGGTCTTGCCCCTTCTACCCTCAATAAGATCCGGACGTACCTCGACAAGGACATCCTCCCAGCGCTGGGGGACAAACCTCTCGACGAAATTACCCGCACAGACTGCGCAGATCTCCAAGCATCCATAGAAGCAAGAGACGCTCACAACGTAGCGGAAAAGTGTCGCACCTGGATCAATCAGATCTTCGGTCGAGCCATTGGATTAGGTTTGACCGAAAACGACCCGGGAAGCCGTCTTCGCGATATCGCCGCCCAAGCACCAAAAACCCAACAGCATCCTCATTTGCTGGAACCGGAGCTTGGCGACTTTCTGACCGCGCTGAAAAACACCCCCAGCCGACTGACAGCACGAACTGCCGCATGGCTTTGCGTATGGACGGCATCGAGACCGGGAATGGTTCGCTTAGCTGAATGGAAAGAGTTCGATCTTGATAAAGCGATCTGGACGACACCTGCCGCCAAGATGAAGATGCGCAGGGATTTCGTGTGCCCACTCCCTAAACAGGCAATATCCGCTCTAAAAGAACTCCAGTGTCTCACTGGGCGCAGTCGATGGCTGTTCCCGGGAGTCGGCGCTAAGAACCCGACTATTAGCGAAAACACCATCAATAAAGTCTTTGCGACGGTTGGTTACAAGGGCCGGTTGGTTGGCCATGGCGCCCGCCACACCGCTAGCACTCTGCTCAGAGAACACGGTTGGCCGAAGGAGCATGTCGAAGCGCAGCTTGCTCACAAAGAAGAGGGAATCGCTGGTGTATACAACAAGGCTCAATACCTTGAGCACCGAGTGAAAATGATGCAGTGGTACGCCGATCACCTCGATGTGCTTGCAAGCGGAAAGGTTATCAAGGGGCAATTTGGAAAAGCGGTATGAGTGAGCCCATCCAGTCCCCCTCCAAAATCCATGTTACGTGTGTTACTCGTGTAACGACCTTCACCAAATGCCCGAATTTATTGGCTTTCGCACCTGTTTCATGTCACTCGGGGGATTCCTCTTGGTGATGCATTGTCCATGGCCTCCGATTTTCTGTTCCTGGCCAAGACGCTCACTGAAGATGCTGCTTATGCCAGAGATACCGACCGTCACGCTTGGGCTGCGCATTATCTGACTTCGATGAGCAAGGCGTTGGTGGATGATGCGGTGAAGGTGCTTACTCGGGATCGGGATAATGAGCTGGCGTCTAAGCGGACGGGGGCTAAGGCTGAGGGGTAGTGGGCGAGGCGCCAGGATAGTTTTTGGTTTCAAAAGTCAGGCGTGACGCTGTGAGAGCGGGCTTGGTTGCGGTGGCCGGGGTATTCAGCGGGACACGTGGATGCCTTGCGTTTTTCGCGAGCAGGCTCGCTTCCACAGGGGGTTGCGGTGGGCTGGCGGGCATTGTTTGGCCCCAGTGTGTGAGTGGGTTTGTGGTGCAATCTTCAGCATTGAGGGTGGTTGGGCTGGCGCTATCGCGAGCAAGCTCGCTCCCACAGGGGGGTTGTGTGGCGGGTGGTATTTCGGCTTGGCCTTGAGGTTTTTCGGGGCTTTTTGTGTTCGGTTCGGGGGATGGCTTTCGGTTTGTAGCGGAATGGATCGGCGGATCTGCTCCGTAGAATGCCCATGGTTCTGATGCTTCTTCTGCCCTGTAATGCTTGCTATACATCAGCCATCGACAAGCCCTTCGGGCATTAGGCCAGTGTGTGAACGCCCCTTGCGGCACTCATCTAGACTTAATGGATAGTCGTAGGCAGAACCGAGCACGTCGCTTTGGTGCAGGTCGATCAACAGCAGCGTGGCAAGCTGCCCTTTATGCCCAGTAGAGATGCGGCGAAGACCGCGCCGGGCACAACAAGATGCCCGCTCAGGGTGCCCTGGCCAACGGCCTGAAAATGCCACGATACCGTGACGTGGTGTGAGTGCCGCAGCCGACACTTTCGGACGACCGACGACCATCTGGTTTGTCCGTGACCGTGAGGATTGCTGAATGCCTGATGAGATGTTGCACCTGCCTGTGGTCAACAGTCTGCTGGAGCGCCACAAGGGCTCTGCGGGTGCGCTGTTGCCCATTCTTCATGATATTCAGGAACGCATCGGTTACGTCCCCGATGTCGCCGTCCCCGAGATTGCTCATGCCCTCAATCTGAGCCAGGCCGAGGTTCGTGGGGTGATCAGTTTTTACCATGACTTCCGTACCGCGCCGCCGGCCAAACATATCCTGCGGCTGTGCCGGGCTGAGTCGTGCAAGAGTCGTGGCGCCGAGGAGCTTGCCGCGCAGTTGCGCGATCGTCTGCAACTGGACGACCACGGCAGTAGCGCCGACGGCAGCATCAGTTTGCGTCCGGTTTATTGCCTGGGTGCGTGTGCCTGTTCGCCGGCCTTGGAGCTGGATGGTCGGGTGCATGCGCGGCTGAGCGCTGAGCGTCTGGATGCCTTGCTCGACGCTTGCCGGGAGGACGCATGATGCCGACTCTCTATCTGCCCTGTGATTCTCTTGCCCGTGCCGTGGGTGCCGATGAGGTATCCGTGGCCCTGATCTCTCAGGCCAAGGAACGCAATCTGCCGCTGGAGCTACAGCGCACCAGTTCGCGCGGCCTGTACTGGCTGGAGCCGCTGCTGGAAGTGGACAGCCCCCAAGGCCGGATCGGTTTCGGCCCATTGACCGCTGCCGATGTGCCGTCGGTGCTCGATGCGTTGCAAGGCGAGCCGTCCAGCCATCCACTGGCCTTGGGCCTGGTGGAAGAATTGTCTTATCTGAAGACTCAACAACGCCTGTTGTTCGCCCGTGCTGGTATTACCCGGCCGCTGTCCCTCGAGGATTACCGCGCTCATGGCGGTTTCGAGGGCTTGACCCAGGCCATCGCCCTTGGCGGCGAGCAGACCGCGACGGCAGTGTTCGATTCAGGCCTGCGTGGCCGTGGCGGCGCGGCCTTCCCCGCCGGGATCAAGTGGCGCACGGTGCGCGCTACCGAAGCTGTGCAGAAATACATCGTGTGCAACGCCGACGAAGGCGACTCCGGCACTTTCGCCGACCGCATGTTGATGGAAGGCGACCCCTTCCTGCTGATCGAAGGCATGGCCATTGCCGGTCTCTGCGTCGGCGCCACCTACGGCTACATCTATGTTCGCTCGGAATATCCCGATGCTGTGGCCACGCTACGTGCAGCGTTGAACATCGCCCGAGATGCCGGTTACCTCGGCGCCAATGTCGGCGGCAGCGGCCAGGCCTTCGATATGGAAGTGCGAGTCGGTGCCGGCGCTTACATCTGTGGTGAAGAAACCGCGCTGCTGGACTCCCTCGAAGGCAAGCGCGGGATCGTTCGCGCCAAGCCGCCAATTCCTGCCTTGAAGGGTCTGTTTGGCCTGCCGACGCTGGTGCACAACGTGCTGACTTTGGCCTCGGTGCCGCTGATTCTGGCCAAGGGTGCGCAGTTCTATCGTGATTACGGCATGGGCCGTTCTCTGGGCACCATGCCCTTCCAGTTGGCGGGCAATATTCGTCATGGCGGTCTGGTGGAACGGGCCTTTGGCCTGACCCTGCGGGAGCTGGTGGAAGACTACGGCGGCGGGACCGCCAGTGGCCGGCCGCTGAAGGCCGCACAGGTTGGCGGCCCCCTCGGCGCCTGGGTGCCACCTTCGCAATTCGATACACCGCTGGATTACGAGGCCTTCGCCGCCATTGGCGCGATGCTCGGTCACGGTGGTGTGGTGGTGGCTGACGACAGCCTGGACATGGCCCACATGGCGCGTTTCGCCATGCAGTTCTGCGCCGAGGAATCCTGTGGCAAATGCACGCCGTGCCGCATCGGGTCGACCCGTGGCGTTGAGGTGATCGACCGCCTGCTCGCCGCGCCTGACGCGAGCGGTCGCGATGAGCAGGTGATCATCCTCAAGGACCTGTGCGACACCCTGCAATACGGTTCGCTGTGCGCATTGGGCGGCATGGTTTCCTTCCCGGTCGCCAGCGCCCTCAAGCACTTCCCCGCCGACTTCGGCTTGCAGCCCTCGGAGGCCGAGCAATGATCACTCTCTTCGACCCGAAAACCGATATCGATCTGGGTACGCCGGCCCGCGACAACCAGGTGCAAGTCACCCTGAACATCGATGGCCGCAGCATCAGCGTGCCCGAAGGCACCTCGGTGATGCGCGCCGCCGCGCTGCTGGGCACCACCATTCCCAAACTCTGTGCCACCGACAGCCTGGAAGCCTTCGGCTCCTGCCGCATGTGCCTGGTGGAGATCGACGGCATGCGCGGCTACCCCGCGTCCTGCACCACGCCGGTCACTGAAGGCATGACCGTGCACACCCAGACGCCAAAGCTCGCGACCCTGCGCCGTAACGTCATGGAGTTGTACATCTCCGATCACCCGCTGGACTGCCTGACCTGCTCGGCCAACGGCAACTGCGAGCTGCAAACCGTCGCCGGTCAGGTTGGCCTGCGGGAAGTGCGTTATGGCTATGAAGGCGAGAACCATCTGGAGGACGTGAAAGACACCTCCAACCCCTACTTCGACTACGACCCAAGCAAGTGCATCGTCTGTAACCGTTGCGTGCGCGCCTGCGAAGAAACCCAGGGCACCTTCGCCCTGACCATTACCGGGCGCGGTTTTGAATCCCGCGTGGCTGCCGCCGGTGGCGAGAACTTCCTCGATTCGGAATGCGTGTCCTGCGGCGCCTGCGTGCAGGCCTGCCCCACCGCGACGCTGATGGAAAAAAGCGTGGTCGAACTCGGCCAGCCGGAACGCAGCGTGATCACTACCTGTGCCTATTGCGGGGTGGGCTGCTCGTTCCGCGCCGAGATGAAAGGCGACCAGTTGGTGCGTATGGTTCCGGACAAGAACGGCCAGGCCAACCATGGCCACTCTTGCGTCAAAGGGCGCTTTGCCTGGGGCTACGCCACCCACCCGGATCGCATCACCAAGCCGATGATCCGCAAGCACATCAGCGACCCCTGGCAGGAAGTCAGCTGGGATGAAGCAGTGACTTACGCCGCCAGCGAATTCCGCCGTCTGCAGCAAAAATATGGCCGCGATTCCATCGGTGGCATCACCTCCAGCCGTTGCACCAACGAAGAAACCTATCTGGTGCAGAAACTGGTGCGTGCGGCCTTCGGCAACAACAACGTCGACACCTGCGCACGGGTCTGCCACTCGCCGACCGGTTATGGCCTGAAGCAAACCCTGGGCGAGTCCGCCGGCACCCAGAGTTTCGACTCGGTGATGCAGGCCGACGTGATCCTGGTGATGGGCGCCAACCCCAGCGACGCCCACCCGGTGTTTGCCTCCCAGCTCAAACGCCGCCTGCGTGAAGGCGCGCGGCTGATCGTCATCGATCCGCGACGCATCGATCTGGTGGACACTGTGCACGCCCGCGCCGAATATCACTTGGCTCTGCGCCCTGGCACCAACGTCGCCATGCTCAATGCCTTGGCCCACGTGATCATCACTGAAGGCCTGCAAAACCAGGCCTTTATCGACGCCCGTTGCGAGGGTAGCGATTTCTCGATCTGGAGCGAGTTTGTCAGCCGCGCGGAAAACTCGCCGGAAGCCCTTGGCCCGATCTGCGGTGTACCCGCTGCCGACATCCGTGCCGCTGCGCGCCTGTATGCCACCGGTGGCAACGCGGCGATCTACTACGGTTTGGGCGTCACCGAACACAGTCAGGGCAGTACCTCGGTGATGGGCATTGCCAACCTGGCCATGGCCACCGGCAACATCGGCCGCGAAGGCGTGGGCGTGAACCCGCTGCGGGGGCAGAACAACGTTCAGGGCTCCTGCGACATGGGCTCCTTCCCCCATGAACTACCTGGCTACCGGCACATCTCCAACGAGGTGGTGCGGGCGCAGTTCGAACAGGCCTGGAACGTCACCCTGCAACCCGACCCGGGCCTGCGCATCCCCAACATGTTCGAGTCGGCCCTGGCCGGCAGTTTCAAGGGCCTGTATTGCCAGGGCGAAGACATCGCCCAGAGCGATCCGAATACCCAGCACGTCACCGCCGCTTTGTCGGCCATGGAGTGCGTGGTGGTGCAGGACATTTTCCTCAACGAAACCGCCAAGTTCGCCCATGTGTTCCTGCCGGGCAGTTCGTTCCTGGAAAAAGACGGCACCTTTACCAACGCCGAGCGGCGTATCTCGCGGGTACGTAAAGTCATGGACCCGCTGGGCGGCAAGGCCGACTGGGAAGGTACGGTGGCGCTGGCCAATGCGTTGGGCTACCCGATGAACTACACGCACCCGTCGCAAATCATGGATGAGATCGCCAGCCTGACGCCGACCTTCACCAACGTCAGCTACGCCGCGCTGGATAGCCACGGCAGCCTGCAATGGCCGTGCAACGCCGAGGCACCGGACGGCACGCCGACCATGCACATCGAAGAGTTCGTGCGCGGCAAGGGGCGCTTCATGCTCACCGGCTACGTGCCCACCGAGGAAAAGGTCAACAGTCGCTATCCGCTGCTACTGACCACCGGGCGCATCCTCAGCCAGTACAACGTCGGTGCTCAAACCCGGCGTACCGACAACGTCGCCTGGCATGACGAAGACCGCCTGGAAATCCACCCGACCGACGCCGAGAGCCGTGGCATCAACGAAGGTGACTGGGTCGGTATCGGCAGCCGCGCCGGGCAAACCGTGCTGCGTGCGCGGATCACCGAACGGGTCGCCCCGGGCGTGGTGTACACCACGTTCCACTTCCCGGAATCGGGCGCCAACGTGATCACCACCGACAACTCCGACTGGGCCACCAACTGTCCGGAGTACAAGGTCACCGCCGTGGAAGTCAGCCGCGTTTATCACCCTTCGGAGTGGCAAAAACGCTTCCAGGAATTCAGCGATGAACAGCATCGTCTGCTCAAGGACCGGGGCCGTGGCGCCAAAGCGGAGGTACGCCGATGAGCACGAACAACCTGATCAAGATGGCCAACCAGATCGCCCAGTACTTCGCCAGCCAGCCGGACCAGCAACAGGCGGTGCTGAGCGTGCGCAATCATATGCAGATGTACTGGGCGCCCAGCATGCGCAAGGAGTTGCTGGCCTGGCAGACGGAACATCAAGGAGCGGACTTGCACCCGCTGGTGCAGGCGGCGGTGACTGGGGCGGGTTGGGAGGCTTAGCCTGCTGGCTGCAAAAAACTGTGGGAGCGAGCTTGCTCGCGATGAGGGCTTAACATTCAGCATTTTTGCTGGCTGATACGCCGCTATCGCGAGCAAGCTCGCTCCCACAGGGGTTTTGTGTTGGGGTTTGGCTTTGGGTTGACCAGGCTACACCCTATTCCTCCTTCCTCGCCGCCGTCACCGTCACTTCAATGGCCCGGACACTGATCGCCGCGAATGTCGCGGTCATCAGCACGCCGTTGAAACCCAGCAGGATCGCCAGCACCCGCGACACACCCAGTTTGGGCACCAGCTCTCCATAGCCGATGGTCAGGCCAGTCACGAAGGCGAAGTAGATACCGTCTAACGGGCCCCAGCCTTCCAGGTGGGCGATGATGAGGCCGAACGCAATGATCACCAAAAGCAGTATCGAGAAGATCGGCCAGACCACTTTTAAATAGAACCAGACGGCTTTGTAGAACTCGTGGCGGACGTTTGATGCACGGGCGAGGTTCATGGCATGGGCTTCCTGGGGGTTGACTGGCCGACATTTGAATGCCCGGCGCTAATACCCCGTTCAGCTTGGCACAGGCGCTGAAAACTGCGACTAACGGGGCGTTATCTCTGACGAGGACTATGACAAAGATGACGCCCCGCAAACTATCCAGAAACCGCCCACTGTTGAATTCGTTGTAGGAGCGAGCTTGCTCGCGATGGTCGTTAACGATAACGCGTGTTTACAGGATAAACGCGACGCCCTTGAGTCCATCGCGAGCAAGCTCGCTCCTACAGTGTTCGGGTCAGTTCGTGTCAGTTCGCTTCAGTTTCCCGGATCAGCTTCTTGTTGATCTTGCCGACGCTGGTCTTGGGGATTTCGGCGACGAACTTGAACTGCTTGGGGATCGCCCATTTGTTGATGCGGCCGCCATCGACGAAGGCTTGCAAATGCACCTCCAGAATCTTGCGGTCGAGGTATTGCCCCGGCTCGCAAACGACCATGGCCATCGGGCGTTCGCCCCATTGTTCGTCGGCAATGCCCACCACGGCGACGGACATCACGCCCGGGTGTTCGCTGATCAGGCTTTCCAGTTCCAGGGAGCTGATCCACTCACCGCCCGTCTTGATCACGTCCTTGATGCGGTCCTTGATTTCCACGCCGCCCAGCTTGTCGATCGAGGCCATGTCGCCGGTGTGCAGCCAGCCGTTGTGCCACAGCTCCGCGCCTTTGTCCGGGGCTTTCAGATAGCCCTGGGTCAGCCACGGCGCGCGCACCACGATCTCGCCCAGGGACTCGCCGTCATGGGCCACATCGTTGCCCTCGGCGTCGATGATCTTCAGGTCGACCAATGGCACCGGGGTGCCGGTCTTGATGCGGATCGGCAGTTGCGCTTCGGCGGACAGCTGCAGGTCTTCATCGCGCAGGTACGTCAGGCACAGCAACGGGCAGGTCTCGGACATGCCATAGCCTGCGTGCACCACCATGCCTTTGGCATTGGCTTCGCTGGCCACGCCGAGGGTCAGCGCGCTGCCGCCCAGGAGCATTTTCCAGCCATCGAAACGGGTCGCCTTGCCTTCCTCGCAGTTGAGGATCATCTGCAGGATGGTCGGCACGCAGTGGGAGAAGGTCACCTTCTCTTCACGGTACAGCTTGACCAGGCTGTTGGGTTCGTAGCGGCCCGGGTAGACCTGCTTGATGCCCATCAGGGTCGCGACATACGGCACGCCCCAGGCATGCACATGGAACATCGGCGTGATCGGCATGTACACGTCGTCGGAGCGCAGCAGCGGCTGGCCCTGATAGACGCCCAGGGTGCCGACGGCGTTCAGGGTGTGCAGCACCAACTGGCGGTGGCTGAAGTACACGCCTTTCGGGTCGCCGGTAGTGCCGGTGGTGTAGAACAGCGTGGCGACCGAGTTCTCGTCGAAATCGGGGAAGTCGTACTGGTCCGAAGCCAGGGACAGCAGGTGCTCGTACTCGCCCAGCACCGGCAGCGAGGTCGTGGTCGCCTCGTCATCGGTGAGTTGCAGGTAGCCTTTAACGGTTTCCAGCCGACCGTGGATCTGCTCGACCAGGGGCAGGAAATCATCATGCACCAGCACCAGGTCATCCTCGGCGTGGTTCATGGTGAACAGCACCTGCTCCGGCGACAGGCGAATGTTCACCGTGTGCAGCACCGCGCCGATCATCGGCACGGCGAAGAAGCATTCCAGGTAGCGGTGGCTGTCCCAATCGAGCAGGGCCACGGTGTCACCGGCCTTGACCCCGGCCGCCGTCAGCGCATTGGCCAGGCGGCGAATACGCTTGTTGAGGGTCTGGTAGCTGTAGCGCAGCTTGTCGGCGTAGACGATTTCCCGGCCCGGCTCGTAGCGCACGCCGGACAGCAGCACTTGCTTGATCAGCAAGGGGTAGGCATAGGCGCCGTCGGCGGGCGGAATTATTTTTGTCGCCATCATGTTTAAGGTTCCTTGTTCTTTCGATCAGAACTGATCGGCTTGCAGCTCGTAGAGGCAGTCGCTGCCGGCCTTGGCCGATGCGCTCAACGAGTGGATACGCGGCAGTAACCGGGCGAAGTAGAAACGCGCGGTGGCCAGTTTGCTGGTGTAGAAATCGTCCTCGCCATCGCCGCTCATGACGGCCTTGGCCATGCGCGCCCACATGTAGGCGTAAGCGGTGTAGCCGAACACATGCAGGTACTCGACCGAGGCCGCGCCGATTTCGTTCGGGTTGTTTTGTGCCCGGTCCAGCAGCCACGCGGTCAGGTCGTCGAGAGTGTCGACGGCGGCGTTCAGCGGTTGGATGAACTCGGCAAGGTCAGCGCCAACGTTGGCGGTGAAGTTGCGGATTTCCGAAGCGAACAAGCGGTAGAGCGCCCCGCCGCTGCCAACGATCTTGCGCCCGGCCAGGTCCAGGGACTGGATGCCGTTGGTGCCTTCGTAGATCTGGGTGATGCGCACATCACGCACCAGTTGCTCCTGACCCCACTCGCGGATGTAGCCGTGGCCGCCGAAGATCTGCTGGCCATGGAGGGTGGTTTCCAGGCCCATGTCGGTGAGGAAGGCCTTGGCCACCGGGGTCAGCAGCGATACCAGATCCTGCGCGCGCTGGCGTGTCGGTGCGTCTTCGCTGTACTTGGCGATGTCCAGTTGCAGGGCCACGTAGCTGGAGAACGCACGGCCGCCTTCGTTCAAGGCTTTCATGGTCAACAGCATGCGGCGCACGTCCGGGTGCACGATGATCGGGTCGGCGGCCTTGTCCTTGAATTGCGCACCGGTTGGCGCACGGCTTTGCAGACGGTCACGGGCGTATTCGACGGCGTTCTGGTACGAGCGCTCGCCTTGGGCCAAGCCCTGGATGCCCACGCCCAGACGCTCGTAGTTCATCATGGTGAACATCGCCGCCAGGCCTTTGTTCGGTGCGTCGACGATCCAGCCGGTGGCGCCATCGAAGTTCATCACGCAGGTGGCGGACGCCTTGATGCCCATCTTGTGTTCGATGGAGCCGCAGGACAGCGCGTTGTTTTCACCCAGCGAACCGTCGGCGTTGACCAGCACTTTCGGTACCAGGAACAGCGAGATGCCTTTCGGGCCGGCCGGTGCATCGGGCAGCCGCGCCAGTACCAGATGGATAATGTTTTCCGTCAGGTCGTGCTCGCCACCGGTGATGAAAATCTTGCTGCCGCTGACCTTGTAGCTGCCATCGGCCTGGGGTTCGGCCTTGGTGCGGATCAGGCCCAGGTCGGTGCCGGAATGGGCTTCGGTCAGGCACATCGAACCGGTCCAGGTGCCGGCGTACATGTTCGGCAAGTAAGCCGCTTTCAGTTCTTCGCTGGCGTGGGCCTTGATCGACAGGCAGGCGCCGGCGGTCAGCATCGGGTACAGGCCGAACGACAGGCTGGCCGAGTTGACCATCTCTTCGACCTGGGCCGAAATAGCCTTCGGCATGCCCATGCCGCCGTACTGCGGATCACCGCCGACACCCACCCATCCGCCTTCGGCGAAGGCCTGATAGGCCTGGGCAAAACCGTCCGGGGCGGTGACCACGCCGTCGTTCCAGGTGCAGCCCTGTTCGTCGCTGGCGCGGTTCAGTGGCGCGATCACTTCGCCGCTGATCTTGCCGGCCTCTTCGAGGATGGCGGCGGCGGTCTCTTCATCGATCACGTCGGCCAGGCCGGGCAATTGTGCCCAGAGCCGGGACACCTGGAAAACCTCGTTGAGTACGAAGCGCATGTCGCGCAGGGGAGCTTTGTAATCAGACATCTTGGCTTACTCGGAAGTGGTCACGGCATGGGGCATGCCGGGACGTTCAGTGGATTCGGTGTTTTCGGTTGCCGCGACAGAACCGGGCTTGGGTGCCCGTTCGCGCAGCAGGAAGTACGACAGAGCGGGAATCAGGATCAGCGCGCCGAGCATGTTCCACAGGAACATGAAGGTCAGCAGGATGCCCATGTCGGCCTGGAACTTGATCGGCGACCAGACCCAGCACACCACACCGGCGGCGAGGGTGATGCCCACCAGCCCGACCACTCTGCCTGTGAAGGACACGGCGTTGCGATAGGCCTGGGACAGCGGCAAGCCCTGGCGCTGGAAGTGCAATTGCACGCTGAGCAGGTACAAGGCGTAGTCGACGCCGATGCCCACCCCGAGGGCGATCACCGGCAAGGTTGCGACTTTTACGCCGATACCCATGGCCACCATCAAGGCTTCGCAAAGGATCGAGGTCAGCACCAGCGGCAACAGGGCCACCAGTGTGGCGCGCCAGCTGCGGAAGGTGATCAGGCAGAACAGCGTCACCGCCGCATACACGTACAGCAGCATGGTGCGGTTGGCTTCGCGCACCACGATGTTGGTCGCGGCCTCGATCCCGGCGGTACCGGCGGCGAGCAGGAACTGGCGATCGTCGCTGCTGTTTTCCTTGGCGAACTTGTCGGCAATCGCCACCACGGCATCGAGGGTTTCAGCCTTGTGATCCTTGAGGAAGGTGATCACCGGCATCAGCGAGCAGTCGGTGTTGAACAACTCCGGCGAGTTGACCGAGGCTTGCTGGGCGGCGTAGTTGAGCACGTCCTGGTTGCGCTGGATGCTGTTGAGCTTGGGGTTGCCTTCATAAGTACCGGCAGTGATCTGCCGTACCGCGTTGACCAGGGACGCGGTCGCCTGCACGCCCGGATACTGTTGCAGCTCCCAGGCCAGGCGGTCGGCGAGCACCAGGGTCTTGTAGTTCAGGCAGCCTTCCGGCGCGGTCTTGATCATTACCGCGAACAGGTCGCTGGACAGCGCGTAGTGGCTGGTGATGTAGGCGTTGTCACGGTTGTAGCGCGAGTCGGCGCGCAGCTCCGGCGCCCCGCTTTCCAGGTCGCCGATCTTCAGGTTCAGGCTGACCATGAAACCGCCGATGCCCATCAACACTGCGACCAATACGGCACCGGTGGCCCACTTGCGCGTGGTGAAGCGGTCGAGCAGGTCCCACAGTTTGCCGAAGCCTTTGTGGTGTTCGGCGCGGTTGTCGATTTTCAGCGCACGCTCGGCGGCTTTCGCGCCCACACCGACATAGGACAGCGCCACCGGCATCAGCAACAGCGAGGTGAAGATCAGCACCGCAACGCCGATGCTGGCGGTGATCGCCAGGTCCTGGATCACCGGAATATCGATCAGCATCAACACGGCGAAGCCCACGGCATCGGCCAGCAGCGCGGTGACACCGGCGATGAACAGGCGGCGGAAGGTGTAGCGCGCAGCGATCAGTTTGTGGGTGCCGCGGGCGATGTCCTGCATGATGCCGTTCATCTTCTGCGCCGCGTGGGACACGCCGATGGCGAAGATCAGGAACGGCACCAGCACCGAGTACGGATCGATGGCGTAGCCGAGCCAGGCGACGATACCCAGTTGCCAGACCACCGCGACCAACGAGCAACCGACCACCAGCAGGGTGCTGCGCACGCAACGGGTGTAGGCGTAGATGATGATCAGCGATGTGACGACGGCCAGGCCGAAGAACATCATCACCTGGATCAGGCCGTCGATCAGGTCGCCCATGAGTTTGGCGAAGCCGATCACCCGCACCTTGTAATGCCCGGTGCCTTCGACCCCGGATTTACGCGCAGCGCTGTCACCGGCGTATTCGATCTTGTCGCGCAACTGCTCTTCGAGCATCTGCGAGAACGCGTGGTAATTGATGCGCTGTCCGCCGGCGGCGGCTTTGTCCATCAGCGGCACGATCAGCATGGTCGACTTGAAATCACTGGCTACCAGGCTACCCACCACACCGGCGCGGGAGATGTTCTGGCGCAACTGTTCGATTTGCTCAGGCTGCCCCGAATAGGTGTCGGGCATCACCGGGCCACCCTGGAAACCGTCCTCGGTGACTTCGGTCCAGCGCACGGCCGGGCTCCACAGCGACTTCATCCACGCGCGGTCGACGCCTTCGGTGAGGAACAGCTGGTCGTTGACCTGCTTGAGCACGTCCAGGTAATCGGGGTCGAAAATATCGCCCTGGGTGTTCTCGACCACCACGCGCACCGAGTTGCCCAGACCGCGCAGCGACTGGCGGTTTTCCAGGAAGTTCTGGATGTAGGGCTGGCTCTGGGGAATCATTTTTTCGAAGCTTGGGCGCAACTCCAGGCGAGTCACGGCCATGAAGCCCAGCACCACGGTGGCGAGCGCCATCAGCAGCATGAACAGCGGGCGGTAGTTGAACACCAGCCGCTCGAGGAGGTTGCCGGAGCGGTGGTCGAAATCCCGCAGTTCGCGGATCACCGGCATGGCGTCTTGTTTGATATTGCCCATGTCTGGGTTCTCGCTCTTAGGGTTCGAGGGCTGGATCGGCGGACAGCGTCCGGGCACCACGGCTGCCCGCCAGCACCAAGGCGCCATTGGCGGACTGGGTGGCGCCGGCGACCGGGGTCGGCGCCGGTTGCTGCTTCAGATGCAACTGCGCGCCCGTCCCTTGGCTGACCAGCATCTGCCCGCCCTGGGTGAACAAGCGATAATTGCCACGGGCATCGATCAGGCCTGCGGTGATGCTGACGTGCAGGCCGGTGTCCAGTGCGGTCCAGCTCTGGCCGCCGTCGGTGCTGCGCAGCACGTTGCCGCGCAGGCCATAGATCAGCACTTCGCCAGGCTTGCCGAGCACGCCGAAGAAGCTGCCTTGATAAGGCGTCGGTACCGCGTTGAAGCGTTGGGCGCTGTCGTCCCATTTGAGCAGCAGGCCTTGCTCGCCCGCGATGTACACACTGTCGCCGGTAGAGGCGATGGCGTTGAGATGGAAACCCTGGGGGTTGTCGGTGCGGTCCTGGAATGGCGTCCAGGTCAGGCCACCGTCGTCGGTGCGCAGGATCAGGTTGAATACTCCGACCACATAGCCGGTTTTGTCGTTGGCGAACCAGACGCCGAGCAGCGGTTTGTCCGCGCCCTGATCGGCTAGTCGTTGGCCTTCCATGGCCAACTGGGGCCATTGCTCATTGCCCGGTTCGGCGCTGGCCAGCGCCGTGTAATGCTTGACCAGCAAGGCGCCGATCTGACGACCGTCGAGCTGCTTTTGCCAAGTCGCGCCGGCGTCGCTGCTGTGCAGCACCACGCCGTCATTACCCACCGCCCAGCCTTGGGTGGTGGTCGGAAAATTCACCGCAGTGAGGTCGGCACTGGCCGGTACGGCGGCCTGTTGCCAGTGGTTTCCCGAATCATCGGAAAACAGAATATGGCCACGCTGGCCGACGGCAATCACACGCCCGCCGGCGCGGGTCATGCCGGACAACGGGCTGTTGATCGCCAAGGCACTGACTCTGGCGGGCAGGTCCAGTACATCGACGTAATCGGCCGCCTGGGCGATGCCCTGCGACAGGCCGAGCACAACGCCAAACGCCAGCTGCAAAATATTATTTTTATACGAACACATGCTGCGTCCTCTTCGGAAAACCGCGCCGGGACACACATCGGTGTGCCTGACGTTCAAACCTTGCGCCGTGCAGGTCATGTGGGAGCGAGCTGTGGCGAGGGGGCTTGCCCCCGTTTGAGTGCGCAGCACTCACAAGATCTTCGATACATCGGAAATTTTGGGGCTGCTTCGCAGCCCAACGGGGGCAAGCCCCCTCGCCACAGCTCGCTCCCACAGTGGATCGTGCGAGCGTCTGCTTGCGGTTGGCTTAGCGAATACCGGCGCCGGCCAGGGATTCCGAAGACCACTGGGCCTTGGAGAGCGGCTCGATGTACTTGATGCCGCCGTAAGGGCCGACTACGCCGTTGATGTTGTAGGAACCACCGACCAGGTCGTAGATCATGAACGGCGTGGAGTCCGGAACCTGCTTGTCATAGCTCTGGCTCAGGAAGGCGAAGGAACCGCGATAGAGCTGACCACGAGCGTCATATTGATCCGAGGCCAAAGCGGTCCAGCTGTCTTCGTCGAGGTAGAAGCGGCGCTTCTGGTAGATGTGACGAGCACCGGCCTTGAGGTTGCCTTCGACGACCCATACACGGTGTTTTTCCCAGCGTACGAAATCCGGTGACAGGTGATTGGCAGTGGTCAGCGATTTAGGGTCCTGGACGTAGGTCAGCTTGTAGGTGTTGTAGGGCACGATCATTTCCTGCTTGCCCACTAGCTTCCAGTCGTAGCGATCCAGCGCACCGTTGAAGACGAACACGTCATCGTAGGTGCCCGCACCGGCGGTACCCGGGTTTGGCGTGTCGTAAGCCAGGCTCGGAGCCAGTTTCACTCGACGCTGCCCCGGCAAGTACTGCCAGGCGCGACGCGGTTGCTGCAACGGGTTGGCGGCATCCTTGAGCATGATCGCCTCACCGGCGCGGCGCGCAGGGCCGGTGTATGCCAGCTTCATCTGGTAGTACACGTCGGCGCTGCTGATCGGCTGCGAGAGGTTTTCATAGATCGGGTAGGAGATGTTCGCTTGCCCGGTGGTCGCCAGGCTTGGAACGCCCGCGGAGTCAACGTTCCAGGAGTCGTACTTGGAACTGATGCTGACGCCTTGGTAGCGCAACAGGAAGTTCCACATCGCTTCGTTGCCCGACTGCGGAATCGGGAATGGAATGCCCGGCAGCACGTTGTCGATGGCCAGGCCACCTTCCAGGGACTTGGCGCCGCTGGCGTTCTTCACGCCGTTATCCAGGATCGCTTGAGGCAGCGAAACGGTGCGGTGCGTCGGGAACACGTCGACACGGAACGTCGGGAAACGCTTGGCCAGTTCTACCGTGGTCGCCGTGAGCATGCCCTTGTACTGATCGACGTTCTTGCCGTCGATCACCAGTACCGGCTTTTCACTGGCAAACGGGTCCGGGCGCATGCTGTCGCCGGCCTTGAAGCTGGCCGGCGGGGTGGTCAGGCCACCGTTGTAGGCAGGAATGGAACCATCAGCGTTCCCGGCTTTTTCAGCCCCTACCTGTGTCAGGCTGGTGCCCAGCTTGGCAGCTTCCTGAGTTGAAACAGCAGCCTGTGCCTGAGCGGCAAGGACCATGGCCAGCGAAGCGGCCAACACGGTTTTTACAAATTTCATCTTGTTATTCTCCTGCTTGCATTGAGCAAATCAGTGGTGAATCAGAATGTTGTTTTCATCGTCAGGTACACGGCGCCACGGTCCTCAGTCGTGGCACCACCTCCGGAGAAGGACGAGTAGCCACCGGCGTAACAGGCGTAGTTTTCGTTGCCGCTAAAGGCGTTCGGGGTCGAGCCGTCACCGCCCTTGGAGCCGGTGCTCACACCGCTGACGTTGCACTTGTCGGTTTCGCCAAAGGAGTCCACGTACTTCAGGTCGACAAAGTATTTGTTGTAGACAATGGCACCCACGCCCACGGCATAGTTGCCGGTGTCCTTGGCACCGCCACCGGAGACCGGCGACACACCGTCGAGACCGACGTTGACGGACATCGGCGCGTTGAGATCGACACCCGGGAAGACCTGGTACCAGGTCGGTGTGAAGTTGACCGCCAGACCCCAGTTGTCACGGGTCGGCGCGTCGATGCCGCGATAGCTGTCCTTACCCTTGTAGAGCGCTTCGTTCTTGCTATCGAGCTTGAGCAGGTTGCTGTAGTACAGCTCGGCAAGCACAGTCGCCTGATCGAACACCGGCGTTTTCGGCAGGGTCATCAGACCGTTGAGCGTCCAGTGCAGGGTGTCACCGGTGGCACTCATGCTGTCGCCACGGCTCGGGGTGTCATAGACCACACCGGTGGCGTCCGTACGTGCAGGCAGCAGGCCAAGCCCTTGCCCCAGGCCCAGCGGGCTGCGGGTACTGACGATCGCCGGGATACTGGCCAGCGGCATGTTGTGACGAACGTTCAGGTCCGAGCCCACGCTCACGCCACCCACGTCCTTGGACAAGCTCAGGCCAAGGATCTTGATGTTGTCGGCATAGGCCAGTTGATAGGTGGCGGTGTCCAGCGAATTGAGGGTGTTGATCACCGCTGGCACTTGCCCCGCCGGACGGGTGCCGTTCGGGTTGGCCGAGGTAATGCCCCTGGCGTCCAGATAGGCTTGGGGCAGGATTTCCGAGGTTTCGCGGTAGTAAACGCCGAGGGTGCCATCCAGCCAGGCCGGCGACCATTTGGCCATGACGCCCCAGTCACCGCTGTCATGCGGAGTCAGGTCCTTGCCACGACGCACATTGGTCAAGGCGTTGCACGGCGCCAGGCCACAACCTAGCGGGCTGCCCGGTACCACGGCGTTGGTGTTGCCCAACAGGAACGATTGCGCGCCGAAGCCGACCAGGTCGGAACCACCGTAATAGGTGCCCGCTTCCGGCAGACGCGCGGCATCCCAATTCAGGAAATACTGGGCACCCACGGTCAGCTCGGGATTGACGGTGAACGACATCGACAACTGGTTACGCGGAACGAACAGTTCCTTGGCCTCGGTACCCGGCGACGCGGCAAGCTTGGCCAGGTCGAGGCCGGACTGGCCATAGCTGACCGAGTGCACCGGGTTGAGAATGGTCTCGCCCCAGAACACGTTGTGCTGACCGGCCTTGGCGCTGAACATCGACTCCTCGCCCACTTCGGTGCTGTAGAACACGAAGGCATCGAGGATTTCGCCCGAAGGACCGCTGTAGTAGCGCTGGGCATAATTGCTCAGGTGCGAGCTGCCGTTGCCGACGTTGTCACGGGTGACCCCGGCCAGGCGCGGGTCATTGGCGATCAGGCCCGAGGTCGATCCATTGCCGTTGACGAACGGGTTGGAGTTGGAGCCGGTGTTGTCATAGGCCTTGTCGTACCAGCTGGCGGCGCTGACGCGAAAGCCCATGGCGTTCTTGTAGACCACGTCCATTTCGGTCAACAGATCGATACGGTTGGTGATGTTGGTCCCGGCCTTGCGGAAGTTGTAGTCGCCGTCGTTATTGTTCGGCGTTCCCAACATGCGTTTGTCGGCACTTTCGGTGCGCACGCCATAGTTGTACTTGATGGTGTTATCCACGCGGACGTTCCAGTCCGGATTCCCCGTCTCGATCTCGACCGCATGGGCCGCAGGTACCGTTGCCGCAAGAATGGCTGAGGCCAGCAAGGTGTAGCGTGGAGCGGTGAAGCCGTGACTCTTATTGTTGTGCATTGCGTTGTCTCCGCTTTTTTGTCTTTGTTTTAAGCGCAGCCGCCCTCGCGCAAACATTGATGGGTTTGCGTTTAAGGAATGAGGGCAAATGCCGGTTGGCGTACTGCCAGTCCAGCTCCTTGTACTAGCGATCGAGCTCCAGGATGAGTGCTTCAGCTTGCTGCCAGTGGCCAAATCCTGCGGCCGGATTGAGGTGGCCGACATCGCCCAGATTGAGCAATTCGGCGCCCCAGCCTTCTGCCATGCGGGTGACCGCAGGAAGGCTGGCCAAGTGATCGTTGGTGCTGCCGGCCACGATGCTGCGAAATGGCAGCGGGCCTTGTGGCAGAGGATTCCAGCCCTGGCTACGCAGGGTTTCGGAAGACGGATAGTTTGACGGCCAGACCGCATCGAGGTCCGGTGGCGCGGCCAGCAAAGCGCCCTTGATCGGACGGCTGTAGTGAGCAGCCCAGTGCGCGACCATCAGCACGCCGGCGCTGTGGGCCACCAGAATCACGGGGCCGTCGATTTGTTCGAGTTCGTGTTGAATCGCCCGCACACGGGCCATGCAATCGAGTTTGTCGGTCTCCAGCGGCGCAACACTGCGCACGTTGCTCAGCCTGGCGGCAAGCAATGTTTGCCAATGTTCGGCCACGTGCTCGCGCAGACCCGGAACGATCAGAATGGTGGCGGCAGTTTGCAGTTTGTCCACGGTCAACACCTTCGCTTTCTCGATAACTCGACTGGCTGTTTTCGCCAGGGGCTTTTTGTAGTGTCGACATTAAAGAGCGCCCACCCGAAGCGCTTTACATTGGACGTCATGCACTTTTCTTTTGATGACAAATTGTCCGACAGCAGGACAGTGCGACCACTGGTCGAAAATCCCCGCAGGTTGGCGCAAGGTCACTGTAATCAACGGATGAGCGCTGATGGCTCCATGCAGCGTAGAAGATTGGTGACCGTATGGCATGAAATCCATCAACGACATGACAACTGTTCAACTGTTGATACGCTGGATATAGTCGCCACGCTCACGCCAACCGCCATCGGCACAGGGAAGACTTTCGCATGACCAAGCTTGTTCGCGCCGCTGTCTTGACCAACTACCTGGAGGTCACCCAGTACCTGGGTTTCAACCCGCGCGACGTGCTGGCCGGTGTCGGCTTGAGCAGGGCCCAACTGCAAGCCCCTGAACACCGCATCCATATCGATGCCGCCGTCCGTTTGCTGGAAGACTCAGCCGCCGCCAGCGGCTGCCAGACCTTCGGCCTGAGCATGGCCGAATCGCGCCAGCTCTCGGACTTCGGCGTGGTCAGCCTGCTGCTCAGCCACCAGCGCACGCTGCGCGATGCCTTGCAGGTCGTAGTGGATTACCGGCACCTGATGAATGACTCGCTGGCCATCTTCATTGAGGAGGCCGGCAAGATGGTGATCATTCGCGAAGAGGTGGTCACCGAAACGCCGATGCCCAGCCGCCAGGCCACGGAGCTGGCCATCGGCGTAATGTTCCGGCTGTGCTCGGCCCTGCTGGGCTCACACTGGCATCCCTACAGCGTCAACTTCATGCACCAGCCACCGGACAACCTGCACCTGCATCGCCGCCTGTTCGGCTGCAACCTGGAGTTCGGCAGCGAGTTCAACGGCATCGTCTGCCCTGACATCAGCCTCGACATGACCAACCCCAACGCAGACCCGGCCATGGCCCGCTATGCCCAGGGCTACCTCGACTCGCTGCAGAACCACGAAGGCGCCTCGATGCTGTTCGAGGTGCGCAAGGCCATCTACCTGCTGTTGCCCATGGGGCGCGCCACCATTGAGCAGGTGGCCCAGAGCCAGGGCATGAACGTGCGCACCCTGCAACGCCGCCTCAAGGACGACGGCTGCGCCTTCAACGACGTGATCAACGACGTGCGCCGCGACCTGGTGCTGCGTTACCTGGACAACCCCAACTACTCCCTCAGCCGCATTGCCGACATGCTCGGCTACTCGATGGCGAGCTCGTTTACCCGCTGGTTCATCAGCCAGTTCGGCATGCCGCCGGCGACGTGGCGCGCGCAGAAACAGGCAGGGGCGAAACCGTCCTGACAGCAGGGCAAAAAAAACGGCGACTGCTGGTACAGTCGCCGAAAGCGCGCGATTGGAACTGCAATCCTTGTGGGAGCGAGCTCGCTCGCGATGGCGGTGTGTCAGCCACCATGAGTGTTGAATGTGAAACCGCTATCGCGAGCAAGCTCGCTCCCACAGGTTTTGTATCAACCTGACGATTAGAGCCCCCAGCGCAGCAACAACAGCACCAGCACGACCAGGAACACCGTCTCCCCCACCATCAGCAGAATCGGCTTGATCCCGACCGCTGCCAGTTCGCGCAAGCGGGTCTTCATGCCCAGGGCACTGATGGAAATCACCAGGCACCAGCGCGACAGTTCGTTGACCGATCCTTGCACCGCAGGCGCTATCCATCCGGTGCTGTTGATGCAGGCCAGGATCAGAAAGCCGACGGCGAACCACGGCAACAGCGGCGGGCGCTTGCCGGTCGGATCGGCGCCCTGCATGCGGGTGATCATCGCCGCAGTGACGATCACCGGCAGCAGCATCGCAACGCGCATCAGCTTGACCACCGTGGCCGTGTCGCCGGTCTCGGTCGACATGCTGTAGCCGGCGCCGACCACCTGGGCCACGTCGTGGATCGTGGCGCCAAGGAACACACCCGCCACCTGCGGCGACAACTGCAGCCAGTTGGCGATCATCGGATAGACAATCATCGCCAGAGTCGACAACGCCGAAACGCCAATGACGGTGAACAGGGTCGCCCGCTCTTTCTGCGGATGGTTCGGCAGCGCCGCTGCCAGCGCCAAGGCCGCCGAAGCGCCACAGATGGCCGTCGCGCCGCCGGTGAGCATGCCGAACAGGCGCTGGAAGCCCAGGGCCTTGGCGGCGATCACAGACACGCTGATGGTCACCACCACCAGGATCACCACCAGTGCAATCGGCTTCCAGCCCAGCGCGGCCATTTGCTCCAGGGTAATGCGCATGCCCAGCAGCGCCACGCCGATGCGCAGCACGGTGCGGGCGGTGAACTCGATACCGGCCTTGCAGGGGCCGTCATCGGCGAGAAAATTCAGGGCCATGCCCAACAGCAAGGCAAACAGCATGACCGGCGCACCGTAGTGCTCGGACAAGAACGACGCGGCGGCCGCGACAATCAGACTGACGATTAACCCAGGTGCCAGTTCGCGCGTGCGAGTGTGGATACGGGTAAGAGCAATGGCGCTCATGGCGCGGACTCCTCGGATGCGATGACGATAAACGCCTGGCCGTCGATGGTCTCGACCGGGTAGTTGGTGACTTTGACCTGCCTGGAGTTGAGCAGGTAGCCGCTGTGCAAATCGAAGCGCAAACCATGGGCGAGGCATTGAATCACCCGGCCTTCAAGACGCCCCCCGCATAGGGAAGAGCCCTGGTGCGGGCAGCTGTCGTCAATGGCAAACAACTGCCCGTCGACGTTGAACAGCGCCAGGCTTTTGTCTTCGAACTCGAACAGCGCCCGGCCACCGGCCTGCGGGTATTTGCCGGCTGGCACGGGAATGCGCCGGGTCATGCTGGCTGCCGCTCGCGATCACTTTCCTTGAGGGCTTCGGTCATGGCCGCGAGCAGCGCCTGAGCAGGTTGTGCGCCGATCACCGTCATGCGGTTGTCGAACTTGAAGCTCGGCACGCCACTGGTCGCCTCGGGGGATCCTTCAAACGGCGTGGCATCGCCCTTCAGGCAATCGAGCACCCCGTCCGGAGCGACGCCGCAGGAGCGGGCAATGGCAAGCAAGGTCTCACGGCAACCGAGGTTTTCACGCCTCAGGAAATAAGCGGCGAACAGTCGTTCGAGCAACATTTCACGCTGACTGGCATTGCCCAGTGCGCTGGCACGCTCGAACAAGCGATGGGCGTCCGCGGTGTTGGGCATCGTCTCGATACGGCTGAGGTCGATGGCCAGTCCAACTGCCCCGGCAGCCCGCTGTACCTGATTCTGACGCATGGTCATTGCGTCGGCATTGCCCAGGCGCTTGCGGTAGAACTCGGCGAAAGGTTCACCTTCTACCGGTATCTGGGGCAGCAACTGCACGCCATGCCACACCGTGGTGATCTGCACATCCGGGTGACGACTGCGAAACTGCACCTGCGCATGCTCCAGTTGGCGTTTGCCGATCAGGCACCAAGGGCAGATAAAATCGAAAAACACATCAATACGTAAACGACGACTCACAACTTCACCTCTATCCCGGCTGCACTGACGGGCTCAGGCACGCTCTGACCCTCAAGCCGGGCGATATCTTTTTGGTAATGACACTTGGCATAGAAGAACACCGCTGCCGCCGCGAGGCTGACCAGTGGCACTAATTGGAAAGCGGCATGCAGGCCGATGAGGTCGGACACACGGCCAGTCAGGAACGGCCCGGGTGCCAGCCCCAGCAGATTATTGGCCAGGGTCAGCGTGGCGAACGCCGTACCGTGGACGGAGTAATGGGTCAGGTTGGCAACCATCGCACCGGCGGGGCCGGTGGTGCCGGTGGCAATCGCCATGCCCAGACAGATCAGCGCCAATTGCACAGGCCCTGCCGACAATGCGAACGCTGCCGACAGCAACAGGCAACTGCCCAGGCAAAAACCAATGGCCAGGCTGACCTTGCGCTCCGGCGAGTTCCGACACAGGCGATCGCTGAGCATGCCGCACAGGATCATCCCCGCACCGCTGCACAACACGATGATTGCCGCCATGCCACCGGCCTTGTCGGTAGGCATGTCGTAGTAGCGGTTGAGGTAGCTGGGAATCCACACCATCACCGTACCGCCGACGAACAACTGCAAGCCGCTGGCGATGTAGGTCGACACCACCGAACGGCTGGACCACAGCGTGCGCAGCGGACGCTTGACCGCGGCAGCCGTCTTGTTCGCAATCTGCGCGGCACGTCGTGGCGCTATGCGCGCTTCCTTGACGATGAGCGGATAGAGCATCGCCAGCACCAGGCCAAACAGCGACATGCCGGCGAACGACCAGCGCCAGCCCAGCTTGGCGGCAATCGCACCGCCCAAAGCCATGCCCAACACCGAACCGAACATGCCGCCAGCCATGAAGGCACTGGCCAGGGTGGCCCGCATGTGTTTGGGGAACACCGAAATCACCACCGCGATGCCCACGCTGCCGTAGGCGGCTTCGCCGACGCCGACCATGAACCGCGCAATGAACATCTGCTGGTAGTCCTGAGCCAGTGCGCAACCCAGGGTCGCCACGCTCCACAGGAAAGCCATCAGCGCCAGGCTCTTGACCCGACCGAAGCGGTCGGCCATCAACGACAGGGGAAATGTCAGCAGGCCGACCATCAGGGCAACGATGCCGCTAAGCAGACCCAGTTGTCCGTCGCTCAACGCCCACTCAGTCTTGAGCAGAGGGAATACCGCGTTCAGTACCTGACGCGACATGTAATCGGAAATCAACAGACCGAACGTCAGGGCAAAGACGATCCAGGCATATTGGCGCGCAACGCCGACTCCGCAGGAGTCGTCATCGTCAGCGGCTATTGGGTGAAAGGCCATGCAGCCTCCTCAAGAGCTTTGTTTTATTTTTCTTATCAAGCGTGTAACGGTCAGGCGGACGAGAGGTCACGGCCTCTCGCCCCGACCCTAGGTCAACCGCGTTGCGGTACACCTTTCTGCCCAACCTTGCGGTTGGGGGCCATGCCGTTGGCCAACAGGGTTTCTTCGATGGTTTCGTACTGCACGCCGATGCGGTAGATCTCGCGGGCTTCTTTGCCGGTGGCGATTTCACGGCCCAGTTCATGGGCAATGCGCACGGTTTGCTGGATCTGTGCAACCGAGCCGAAACGATCGCCCTTGTGATCAATGATAGTGTCTTCATTGCCCACGCGCGGGTGCATGCCCATGGCCATCGACATGGTGTTGAACGGCATGACGTTCTTGAGCAGCGATTCGGAGGTCAGGGTGCAACCGTCCGGCGCGCGGTGGATGAAGTTGAAGAAGTTGAACGGGTTCGGGCCGTCGAAACCGCCGCCGATGCCGATCCAGGTCAGGTTCAGCGGGCCCTTGTAGATGCCCCTGCGCACCAGGCGCTCGAGGGTTTCCATGGCGTGCATGCCGGTCAACTGGAAGTGTGGCTGGATGCCGTTGTCCATCAGGCGCTTGAGGTGCTCGGCCACCCAGGCCGGCCCTGCCGGTACGGTCATTTCGCTGTAGGCGGCGTGGATCAACGGGTTGTCCAGGGAAGTGCCCTTCAGGTACTCCGGATACAACAGCTCCATGATGTTCATTTGCGTGGTGTTGATCGCGACCGTGACCTGATCCGGTTTCGGCGTCAGCTCGGCCAGCATGTGGCGAGTGTCGTCGGACAGCCACTTGGCCGCTTCGCCATCGCTTTCCGGAGCGAAGGAAATCGAGCCGCCGACCTGGATGATCATGTCTGGCACGGCTTCACGCACACCGGCGATCAGCTCGTTGAACTTCGACAGACGCTTGGAGCCCTTGCCGTCCAGTTCGCGCACATGCAGGTGCAGCACGGTGGCGCCGGCTTCATAGCATTCGACCGCTTTCTGGACTTGCTCATCCATGGTCAACGGGATGTCTTCCGGGAAGTCTTCCGGCATCCACTCCGGGCCGTACGGGGCCACGGTAATGACTACCTTTTCCATGTTTTCGGGGTGCAGGGAATCGTCGAAGAATTGCATGGTTAACTCCAGTTCTTATGCCAGTTCTTATGATTGTCTCGCCCACCCGGGGTCGTGCCGGGCAGACGTGTTTACGAGTGCGAATGCTGCGAGTGCGGATGCAGGTGGCGTTCGATCAGAACGTCTTGTCGCCGATAATCCCGGCACGCTCCATCTTGCGATGGCACGGCGGGTAATCCATGACGGCGTAATGCTGGGTACTGCGGTTGTCCCAGATGGCGATGCTGTTGGGCTTCCAGCGCCAGCGCACCTGATACTCAGGGATGTACGCCTGGCTGATCAGGTAACGCAGCAACTCGCCGGCGCCGGGGTTGGCGTCCTGGCCGAAGCGCACCCGCTCAGGGGTGTGGTAGTTGCTGAAGTGGGTGGTGAAAGCGTTGACGAACAGCACCTTCTCGCCGGTTTCCGGATGGGTGCGCACCACCGGGTGTTCGGCGTCCGGGTACATCGCCTTGAGCGCCAGGCGTTTTTCAATCGGCATGGCGGCACCGAAGCTCGCTTCGATGCTGTGGCGGGCACGCAGGTCGGCGATCTTGACCTTTACGTCTTCCGGCAAGTTCGCATAGGCCTGGACCATGTTGGCCCACATGGTGTCGCCGCCCACTGGCGGGCATTCCACGCAACGCAGCACGCAGCCCATCGGCGGTGCTTCGCGCCAGGTGGCGTCGGTGTGCCAGGCGTTTTCATAGCGGTCCATCGGCTGGTCAGGATTCTTGTAGATCTGCACCAGCCCCGGATGCTCCGGATCACTGCCGGCCACCGGATGATCCTCCAGCTCGCCGAAGCGCCGGGCGAAGGCCACGTGCTCGGCGCGGGTGATGTCCTGATCACGCAGGAACACCACGCGGTGCTTGAGCAACTGGGCACGAATCTCGGCAAACAGACCATCGTCATGCACCGCGTCGGCCAGGTTGACGCCGATCAGCTCGGCGCCAATGCTGCAGGTCAATTGTTCGACTTTCATGGCTGGCCGCTCCTTAAACGACGAAAATCGATGAGCCGGTAGTCTTGCGCGATTCAAGGTCGCGATGAGCCTGCACGGCGTCCTGCAGGGCGTAGTGCTGGTTGATCTCGATCTTGATCCGGCCGCTGCCGACATGGTCGAACAACTCGCCGGCCAGGGCGGCTTTTTCCGCAGGGTCGCTGATGTAGTTGGCCAGGGCAGGACGGGTCAGGTACAGCGAACCTTTCATCGCCAGCATCACCGGGTCGAACGCCGGGATCGGGCCGGATGCGGTACCCACGCAGACCATCAGGCCACGGGGTTTCAACGAGTCCAGCGACCCCATGAAGGTGTTCTTTCCAACGCTGTCGAACACCACGTTGACGCCCACACCGTCGGTCAGTTCGCGAACGCGAGCGGCGACGTCTTCATGGCTGTAATTGATCGTATGGTCGCAACCGTGAGCCCGGGCGATTTCCGCCTTTTGCTCGGTCGAAACCGTGCCGATCACGTTCAGGCCCAGCAACTTGGCCCACTGCGAAACGATCAGACCGACACCGCCAGCGGCGGCATGCAACAAGATGCTGTCGCCCGGTTTGAAGTCGTAGATGCGGCGCATCAGGTACGAGGACGTCAGGCCACGCATGGTCATCGCGGCAGCGGTCTCGAAGCTGATGGTTTCCGGCAGCTTGATGAGCGGCGCGGCCGGGATCAGGCGCTCGGTGCTGTAGGCGCCGAGGGTGTTGAGGAAACCGGTGTAGGTCACGCGATCACCGACCTCGACGTTGGTGACCCCTTCACCAACGGCCTGGACTACGCCAGAGGCCTCGACGCCCATGCCGTTGGGCATCGGAATCGGGTAGGTACCGTTACGGAAATAGGTGTCGGCATAGTTCAGGCCAACCGCCACATGACGAAGGCGAACCTGACCGGGACCGGGCTCGCCGACTTCGACGTCCTCATAACGTAGAACTTCGGGACCACCGGTTTCGTAGAAGCGTACGGCTTTGGCCATTTTTCTTATTCTCCAATCTGCATATGGGCGTGTTGCATCGAATTGCGCTGATTGGACTGTAGGACGAGGCCCTTTGAGACGCTTCTCATCAGACGACAATGGCTTTTCATTTGGTGACAGGCAGAAACGGGATCGTTCTAGCCGGTCCCGTCGTCACCTGCGCTATCATCGCCCGCCTCGATTCCCCAAGAGCCTTGACCCCGGATGTCCGAAGCACTGCCACTGTCCAACGATCACCTCGCCCTGCCGCCGGTCCTGGCCGGCCCGCTGTTGCGTCGTCTTGAGCCCATGCGGCTGGTGCTGTGGCTGGTGGGTTCCCGGGCGCTGGCGCTGACCTTGCGCTTGCAGGGCGTCGGCGATATCCGACTCGATGCCGGGCAATGCACCGTGATTGCGGTGGGGGCTCATGCCTTTGTGCACTTGATCGATGTGCAACTCGATTGCGCCCTGCCCCGGGATGAATCGATCGACTATGACCTGCTGATCGATGGCACAGAAAAAGGCATCGCCGACTGGGCACCGCACCTGCTGTATGGCGATGCCCATTGCCCGAACTTCGTCCTGCGCGCACGGGTCGATCAGTTGCTGCACGGTTCTTGCCGCAAACCTCATCACCCGGCGACAGACGGCTTGCTGTGTGTCGACCGGTTGCTGGCCCAGGAACACGTGGCAAAGGACCGCCCGGCACTGCTGATGATGACTGGCGATCAGGTCTACGCCGACGATGTCGCGGGGCCGATGTTGCGGGCGATTCACGCCTTGATCGAGCGCCTGGGCCTGTTCGGGGAGCACCTCGAAGGCGCGGTGGTCAGCGACAGCGCCAGGCTCTACGAGCATCCGGCCAGTTACTACCACCGTGCGGATCTGCTGCCGGCACTGCAAAGCAATGAAACCCTGCGCGAGCGATTTTTCGGTGGCGCGCGCAAGCCGATTTTCACCAGCAGCAGCGCCGACAATCACCTGGTGACCTTCGCCGAAGTCATGGCCATGTACTTGTTGGTCTGGTCGCCAGTGCCCTGGACCCTGATCGCGCCCCAGGCACCGACGCTGACGCCGCAAAGGCTCAAGCGCTACGCTCTTGAGCAGACGCGCATCGATGCCTTCAAGGCAGGCCTTGGCAACGTCGCGCGGGCACTGGCGCATCTGCCGACGCTGATGATTTTCGACGACCACGACATCACCGATGACTGGAACCTTTCCGCGCAATGGGAAGAAACGGCCTACGGCCATCCGTTCTCCCGGCGCATCATCGGCAACGCGCTGCTGGCGTATATGTTGTGCCAGGGCTGGGGCAACAACCCGGATGCGTTCACTACCCTGCTGGAAAAGTCCGGAGCCTTGAGCGACAGTGCACGCGACCTTCACCTCGACAGCACGGTTCAGGATGACTTGATCAGTGATCTGCTGAAGTTTCAGCACTGGCATTACGTGCTGCCGACCACCCCGGCCATGGTGGTGATCGACACCCGCACCCGGCGCTGGCGCAGCGAGATGAACCTCAAGCAGCCTTCCGGTTTGCTCGACTGGGAAGCCCTGAGCGAACTGCAACAGGAACTGCTGGACCACCCGAGTGCGATCATCGTTTCGCCGGCGCCGATCTTCGGCGTCAAACTGATTGAAACCGTGCAGCGGGTATTCAGCTGGTGCGGTTATCCACTGCTGGTGGACGCGGAAAACTGGATGGCCCATCGCGGCGCGGCACAGGTGATCCTGAACATTTTCCGCCACTCGCGCACCCCGGGTAACTACGTGGTGTTGTCGGGCGATGTGCACTATTCCTTCGTCTACGAAGTGCTGATCCGCCACCGCAAGGCCGGACCGCGCATCTGGCAGATCACCAGCAGCGGCATCAAGAATGAATTCCCGCCCAGCCTGCTCGAGTGGTTCGACCGCCTCAACCGCTGGCTGTACTCGCCACGCTCACCGTTGAACTGGCTGACCAAACGTCGACGCATGCGCATCGTGCCCCACGTGCCCGAACACGCCGAAGCGGGTGAGCGGCTATGGAACTCGGCGGGGATCGGCCAGGTGTATTTCAATGACCTGGGACAGCCGCAGACCATCTATCAGCACAATTCGAACGGCTCACCGAAGACCCGGATGATTGCGCCGGCAAGCGATGATTGAGGCAGAGAAGACACCACAAAAAACTGTGGAAGCGACGGTGCCGCGATCTGACCTGCTCCGGGCGGCGTACCGACGAATGCTGTCTGTCAGACTCTACAATTGTGACTGTCATACCGCCTTCGCAAGCAGGCTCGCACACACTGGATTTCTGGCGTATACACTTCTTGTGCTATTTCCAGATCCTGTGGGCCTGCTCGCGAAGAGGCCAGTTAAATATTGGGGGAATCCATTCTGTAACCCGCCCCCGGCGTACCTTCATGGAGTGCCACCTGAATTTTCGAATACAAGGCATTCGCCTCAGCAGTGGTGATTGATCGCGAACAATCACGCAGTACAACACGTAGTAGCACATTCTCCTGCCCCGGCAGCAATCCGAGGCGATCAATGGCCTGCAGAGGCAGTTCTGTGAACGCCCAGCGCCCTTTGATCTGCATTTCCTCGATCCAATCTGAACAATCGCCAGCTGCCTGCAACATCCTTTCAGTCAACACCTCCTCGCTCAGCCCCGGCGTTACCGCCAACGAAATATCTCGAGTAATCGAAGGCAACCGAGAGACGGCGCTCCACAGATTCAGATCATGCATCTGTGCCTGTACTCGTTCGTTCTGATCACGTAGCAAACGAATATCCGGGATGCCTTTGCGCAGCATGGTCAAGCGATCCAATCCCATTCCCAGCGCCAGTCCTCCATGACGCAAAGGATCGATCTTCAGTCGCTCCAATAATGATTTGGCAATTCGACCGCACTCCAGAACCTCTACCGGGACGCCGTCATTCAACAGGTTTACTTCGATCCCGCCCTCAGTGTAGTGATGCGGACTATCACTGTAGATCCAAGGCATATCTGGCACGGCAGATTTGAGGATATCGCCGACCAAGCAAAGTAAATGCTCATGCGTTGACAAATCAGGATCACCGAGCACCCAGATATCCATCTGATGGGGTTCCGCACAATGCCAACGATCCCGGCTGTCGCGACGAAAAGTGATACCAGGCGCGGCCAATAATATTGACTGCCCCGGTTGCCGTAGCTGGGCAGCTCGCTGAAGCGCTGCTGGAATTTGACTGGTGGTTTGCGTTCGCAGCAACGAACACTCATCGACCCAGCGGGTGTGTGCACTTCCGAGGGTGATTTCTGCTGGGTCATAACCGAGCAATCCGTAGTTTTCTTCAGCTGAGACAATTCTCGGCCCCGTCTGCACTTGCGCTTGTGGCCAGCCTTTATCCGTTAATCCTTGAAGGACCTCCTTGAGTAATAATCGAATGGCGTGATCGGGTGCAGCGGGTTCTGTTAGATCAGCCAGTAACAAGGCTTGGTGTACGGACGTATCCGTCAGATATTTCTTTGATTCCTGCACTAAACAACCCCCTTATTAACAATTGAATGTAGCCCCCCGTAAAAAGAGCCCCGTAGACCAACCTAACGATTTCAGATCGTCCATCACAACCAAACTCGGTGAAAAACTAAATTTTCAGAAGAGGACTACAGCCGCTACTTACACAAACAACCAAGAGTCTCTTACAAGACACCTCACAAGCTTCATTAGTTCTAAAAAAACCTCAAGCAACCTATTTAATACATCAAAAAAAATCTGTATTAATTATTTCGCCCCCTCAGGACCACCAGGGAGCACAAAACCAACAAAATGAAAAAAAGGACGATCAAATGAAAAAGAAAAATGTCGTTAAAGAAAAGCTCACCCGCATAACTTCCGGCCCGGAAAATTTTGGCTGGGCGCCGTTAGCTTGGGCTCATACTGAAGAGTAAATGATGAAAATGGGCGTCAAGATCGCTCTTGCCGCCCACCGACAAAAAAGGAGGTTCCAATGTTATCCAGAACGATGATAACAACGCTCTTTGGTCAAGAAGAGCCTTCCATAATTGCGGACTTTGGGGAGTTCCTCCAAGAGTGCTCTAATTTAGGATTCAAGACACTCAACATTTCTGACATCGACAGACTCCCCAAAAACAGCATCATCTTTTCATTCACTAATGATGCAGCGAAAAAGACATTTGAAATTGCGAAAAATACCAAACACAAAAAAAGCATCTTTTGTGCAACACAAGTATTCGAGCCTACTTTAAAAGCAGCACTTTATAGTTTGAATCTGTTATTGATAAGCGACTTTCAACGAGCGCTAAGCACACAAAGACGTGTACTGAACATGCTCAATTCACACAACTCATTTTTCTTGACCGGAAATGACGCTGACGCGCAAATAACGATAGCCCCTCACGCTCAGCCTTATGCTTTGATTACCGAGGATATAGAAAACGATTTCATTCAGTCCGTGGCGGAGTTTTTTGAAGTCCATTATGCTCACATGAAGCCACAAGAGCCGAGTCCGTTTTCCTTTCACGGAGCATTAAAAATATCCGGAATACTTACAGTTCTTAGAAGACCCAACCCAGCTTTACCAGAAGGCTTAAATATTTCTTTAAAATGGTTGAGTGATCGCATATCTGAAGAAGGCGCACTATTGACCATTGAAGACAACACAATCACCTCACTGAAAACAAATGGCAATGAACACATAAAACTATTGGATCTTGCAGCAGGACCTAGAGGCCTCAAGCTGACTGAGTTTGCTATTGGAGTAAACGAAACAATCGCAAATAGCATTGACTACAAAATCAACTCTCAATTAAACGAAGGAATTAATGGCGTTCATATAGCAATTGGGGACGGTTCCTCTGGCTATCACATAGATTTCCTGAGCCCAGCAGTAAAGGTAAGCCCAACTCACAACTGAGCCAACCTAATCGCTCTCACTACAACCACCCACATCACGGCGATGTCTAAAAACTGACACTATAAAAGGGCTTACAGAAATGATGAGCAGTGACGCACGGCAAGTTACCGATGGACCTCAAGGCGCACAGGCCGGCAGATTCTGGTGTACCTGCAGGCTTGCCCGCGATAAGACCAGCACATCCAGCATCAATGCTGACTGAAGCACCGCTTTCGCGAGCAGGTTCACACCCACAATTGATCGGTGTCTCTCATGAACCTCACCCGAACCTTGATCATCGGCAACTCCGGCTCGGGCAAGAGCTGGCTGGCGCAGCGGCTGGCCGAGCAATTGAGTGTGCCCTGGACCGATCTCGACCGGATTCACTGGCTGTCCGACGAACACAGCATCCCCCGCCCCCGAAATGAAGCGCTGGGAATGGCGCGGATCGCTGCCGATGAGGAGCGCTGGGTGATCGAAGGGGGTTACGGCTGGATCGTCAGTGAAATCCTGCCACGAGCGACTGCGCTGATCTGGCTGAGTGTAGGGGACGAGGAATGCGTGGCCAACATTCGACAACGCGAGGGCGGGCGCGATGAACAGGACCTGTTGCTTATCGCCTTGCTGGAGTGGGCGGGCAGTTATCGCCAGCGGCTGGGGTCCAGTGGGTTTGCGGCGCATCAGCAACTGTTCGAGGGGTTTTGCGGTGCGAAAATCCGGCTGGAAGACCGGGAGGAAATCACCGCACTAGCTCGTCACTCGTAAGTATCCGGAGCTGTGGTCTGACACAAACCTGATGGATGGCATGTAGCTCAGAATGGGATTACACCTGTCTCGGAAACGTCCTGAAGAACATTCGGCGATACTTGATACAAATGTGGATGCACTTTCTACGTAACAACCACTCGTAGGTATCGCCTTGCTAATATGTACTCATTTCTGTACGTTCTCTGCATCAAGCGAGGACAAACACATGGAAACCATCAACTACACCAACGCTCGGGCACATCTGGCGCAAACCATGGACCGGGTGAATGAAGATCGCGCCCCGCTACTGGTAACTCGTCAGAAAGGCGAGCCGGTAGTGATGATGTCATTGGCCGAATACAACGCTCTCGAAGAGACCGCCTATCTGCTCCGTTCCCCAGCCAATGCTGAACGCTTGATCAAATCAATCGGTAACCTGCGAGCCGGCAAAACCAAAGCCAGGCAACTGATTGAAGAATGAATATCGAGTTCACCCCTGAAGCCTGGGACGATTATCTCTGGTTCCAGCAGAACGATAAGGCAGGGCTCAAGCGTATCAACCTGTTGATCAAAGCTATCCAACGTGAGCCTTTCGACGGCCTTGGAAAACCCGAACCGCTCAAGCATAACTTGAGCGGGTTCTGGTCACGCCGGATTACGGCTGAGCATCGTCTGGTCTACGCCATTGAAGACGGAGAAATACACGTCGTGATGTGCAGATACCATTACTGAGCAGAACCTCAGCCAGCGTTCACGACCCGACACACCCCCCTGACAATCATCTCCACTTCCCGCTCATCGATGGTCAGCGGCGGCAGCAGGCGAATGGTTTTCCCCCGCGTGACATTGATCAGCAAGCCATGATCCCGGGCGGCGATCAGGCTCAGGTCGCGGATCGGTTGCTTGAGTTCGATGCCGATCATCAGGCCCTGGCCGCGTATTTGCGAGACGTTCGGGTTGCCCGCCAGTTCTGTGCGCAATCTTTCGAGCAGGCGCGCCCCCTGAAGCCGGGCGTTTTCCAGCAGCCCTTGTTCTTCGACGATCTCCAGCACGGTGCATCCGACCCGGCAGGCCAGCGGATTACCGCCGAACGTGCTGCCGTGGCTGCCCGGCGTGAACAGTTCGGCCGCCTTGCCACGGGCCAGGCAAGCGCCGATGGGCACGCCATTGCCCAGGCCTTTGGCCAAGGTCATGACGTCCGGGACGATGCCTTCGTGCTGGAACGCGAACCACTGGCCGGTGCGACCGATGCCGGTCTGGATCTCATCGAGCATCATCAGCCATGAGCGCCGGTTGCACAGTTCCCGCACGGCCTTGAGATAGCCCGGCGGCGCCAGTTGCACGCCGCTTTCGCCCTGGATCGGCTCCATCAGGATTGCCACGATCCGCGAGCCAAAGGCCTGTTGCACCTTGTCCAGCGCACTGAGGTCGCCGAACGGTACTTTGACGAAATCCCCCGGCAGCTTGTTGAAACCCAGGCGCACCGCCGGGCCATCGCTGGCAGACAGCGTGCCGAGGGTGCGGCCATGGAATGCGTTCTCCATGACCACCACCAGCGGCTGCTCGATGCCCTTGTGCCATCCATGCAGCCGGGCGATTTTCAGTGCGGTTTCGTTGGCTTCGGCCCCGGAGTTGTTGAAAAACGCCCGGTCCATGCCCGCCAGCTGCGTCAGTTTCTGCGCCAGCCGTTGCTGCCAGTCGATGCTGTAGAGGTTCGAGGTGTGCAGCAGCAACCCGGCCTGCTCGGTAATGGCGGCAACGATTTTCGGATGGGAGTGGCCGACGTTGGTCACCGCCACACCGGCGACCGCATCCAGGTATTCGCGACCGGCCTGATCCCACAGGCGAGTACCCAGGCCCTTGTTGAAACTCAAGGCCAGGGGTTGGTAAGTGCTCATCAGGCAGGCGGCGGTCATGACATCAAGCTCCAGCAAGGGTCGGTGTTTTTGCAGTATGGTTAGCCACCAGAGCTGGATAAACACCGTAAAACTTCAATCATTTAAAAGCAGAGCTTGATAATGGATTTATTCCAGGCAATGACCGTCTACGTGAAAGTGGTGGAGACCGGCAGCATGACCGCCGCCGCCTTGCAGTGTGAAATGTCCACGACCATGGTCGGCAATCACCTCAAGGCCCTGGAGCAACGGCTGGGTGTGCGTCTGCTCAACCGCACGACGCGGCGCCAGCGGCTGACCGAGTTCGGCGCCGCGTATTACCAGCGCTGCCTGGAAGTGCTGGGGTTGGTGGCCGATTCCGAGCGACTGGCCGAGCAGGCTCTGGACGAACCGAGCGGCACCTTGCGCATCACCGCGCCCCTGACCTTCGGCACTGAGCGCCTGGCCCCGGCATTGAGTGAGTTCAGCCGGCAAAACCCGCGGGTGAAACTTGACGTGGTGCTGACCAACCGACGCCCGGATCTGCTGGAGAACGGCCTCGATGTAGCGTTTCGCCTTGGGGCGCTGGAGCCCTCCAACCTGATCGCCCGCCCGCTGATCGACTACACCCTGACCATGTGTGCGTCACCGGACTACCTGGCCCGTCGCGGCACTCCGCAAACACCTGAAGACCTGCGCCATCACGACTGCCTGTCCTTTGCCTATCCGGCCGGAGATGACTGGCAATCGGTGCAAAAGGAATGGCGCCTGGCCGGTCCCGATGGCGAAGTCAGCGTGGGGGTCGGCGGGCCGATGCTGATCAACAGTTCCGCCGGACTGCATCAAGCGGCGCGCACCGGCATGGGCATCGTGATGATGCCCGACGCCTTGGTCGAGCAGGACCTCAAGGACGGAAAGCTGTTGGCCTTGATGCCCGATTACTGTCCGCCCAGCCGGCCGATGCACCTGGTCTATGCCCAGGATCGCCACCGTTTGCCGAAGTTGCGCCGTTTCGTCGAATTCGCCATGCAGCTGTGGGGCAAGCACTGATCCGCTGACCGACGATTCAGTGCCAGGGTCGTCGATTCCCCATTCACTACATCCCCGCCTTCACCAGCACCGGCTGTTCCTGATAACGGTCCGGGTACAGCTGTTTCAACTGCGCGACCTTCGGCAAATCGTTGATCACGATGTACGGATAGGTCGGATGTTCGGTCAGGAAATCCTGGTGTTCTTCCTCCGCCGGGTAGAAACCGTTGAAGGTTTCGAGTTTGGTCACGATCGGTTTGTCGAAGACTTGCGCGGCGTCGAGCTGGGTGATGTAGGCCTGTGCGACCCGCTGCTGCTCAGCGTTTTTGGTAAAGATCGCCGAGCGGTACTGGGTGCCGCTGTCCGGGCCCTGGCGGTTGAGCTCGGTCGGGTTGTGCGCCACTGAAAAGTAGATCTGCAGCAAGGTGCCGTAACTGACCTGGGCTGGATCGAACGTGACTTCGACCGACTCCGCATGGCCGGTATTGCCGTTGCTGACGCGCTCGTATTGCGCAGTATTGGCCGCCCCGCCCGCGTAGCCGGAGACGGCGTTCTTCACGCCTTTGACATGCTGGAACACACCTTGAACACCCCAGAAGCAGCCACCGGCGAACACCGCGGTTTCGCTGCGGGCCTGGGTGGTTTCATCAAGGGCCGGCGGTGGAAGGATGACCGCCTTTTCGGCACCGCCGAAAGAGAAGGCCGAGCATTGGCTGATGATGCCGGCAGCCGCCAGCCCCAGCAGGGTACGGCGCCAGGTAAAGAGTGTTTTCATGGGGCGAACTCCTGAAGCGTTGAACAGTTATCAGCCGAAAGTGAAGGCGTAAGCCGACGCCCCCGGATCAAGAAACTCGATACTGAAGGTCCGGTCGGTCACGCCGCCGCTCTGGCGTACCAGTTGATACAAACGCTGGTCCGTCACGGTGCCGCTGCCATCGGGTGCCACGTCCATGCCATGGGCATCGCCGGGGGCCTTGCCGTCGATCAGCACCTTGAAACGCACCGGTTTGCCATCGGCGCCAGGGCCGAGCACCAAATGCAAATCACGGGCGTGGAAGCGATAGACGATGCGGCTGGCCGGCGCGCTGGCGGTGGCCCGCTCCGGGCCGACATGCCACTGGCCGCCCAGGCTCCAGTCATTGAGGGCCAGTTGCGCCGGCGGGTTGTAGGCCGCGACCTTGTCCGGCACCAGCGCGGTTTCGGGCACGAAATGCTCAGCGCGCTGGTGGCCGACATAGGTTTCCGGCGACTGCACGGCGTCCTTGTCCGGGGCCATTTGCACGCCATCGGCCTTGGCACTGATCAGCCCGTCGGCGACCTTGGCCGCCCCCGCCTCGCGCAGCAATTGCTGGATGACCCGCTCCGATTCGGCGTACGCGCCTTCGCCGAAATGGTGATAACGAATGCGTCCCTGGGCGTCGGCAAAGTAATGCGCCGGCCAGTACTCGTTGTTGAAGGCGCGCCAGATCTTGAACTCGTTATCGATGGCCACCGGGTAGTTGATGCCCAGGTCTTTCATGGCCTTGGTGACGTTGCTGACATCGCGCTCGAAGGCAAACTCCAGCGCATGCACGCCGATCACCACCAGGCCTTGATCGCGATACTTCTCGGCCCAGGCTTTCACATAGGGCAGCGAGCGCAGGCAGTTGATGCAGGAGTAGGTCCAGAAGTCCACCAGCACGACCTTGCCTTTCAAGGCCTGGGCATCGAGGGGGGGCGAGTTGAGCCATTGCACGGCGCCCTCCAGTGACGGCAGGTTGCCTTCGACCGGCAAGGTGCCCGGGGTTTTGTCAGCCACTTGCACCGCGCCGGCGGAGGTCGAGTTTTGCGCCATCATCGCCCCGCTGTTACGCGGTAACTTGCCGGACAGTTTCTCCACCAGCGCTTGCTCGATACCACTGGTCGACGCCGTGGAAAACCGCGCCAGAATCCCCGTGTCCAGACCTAGGGCAATCGCTGCCACACCGGCCAGCATCGCCCCGCCAAGGCCGCGACGCAGCCATTCGCCCGCGCCAATCGAACGCTTCATCGCGGTGAAGACTTTGCCGCCCAGCAACAAAGCCAGCGCGAGGGAAGTGGCGGCACCGGCGGCGTACGCCAGCAGCAAAAAGGTGGTTTGAATGCTGGCGCCTTGCAGCGCCGCACCGGTCAGCAGCAGGCCCAGGATCGGCCCGGCGCACGGCGCCCACAGCAGGCCGGTGGCCACGCCGATCAGGAGCGAAGCACCAGGACGTGGCCGTGCATCGGCACCCGCCGCCTCCGACAAACGACTGCCCGCCGCCACCAGTGGCCGGGTCAGACGCTCGGCCAGTTGCGGCAGCAACAGCGTCAGACCGAACAACGCCACGAACACCAGCGCCAGCCAGCGCCCGTACTGATTGAGTTGCACCACCCAGCCGCCGCCCACCGCCGCCAACGTGGCGACCAGCGCGAAGGTCAGCGCCATGCCCACCAGCAGCGGCAACCCGCTTTTGACGAAGGGTTGCCCGGTGCGGGCGAAGACAAACGGCAATACCGGCAGAATGCACGGGCTGACAATCGTCAGCACACCACCGAGATAAGCGAGGACCAGCAGCCACATGGCGATTACCTGCAAAAAGTGAGTGGAATGGAATCACACCGTCTTGGGCACGAATTTCATCGCCAGGCCGTTCATGCAGTAACGCAGGCCGGTGGGTTTCGGGCCGTCGTCGAAGACATGCCCCAGATGCCCGCCACAGCGCCGGCAATGAACCTCTTCACGGACCATGCCGAACGCACGGTCCTGGCGGGTCGCCACGGCCTTGTCCAGCGGTGCCCAGAAACTTGGCCAACCGGTGCGGCTGTCGAATTTGGTCGCCGAGGAAAACAGCGGCAGCTCGCAACCGGCACAGACGAACGTGCCATCGCGGTGCTCGTTGTTCAGCGGGCTGCTGTAGGCTCGCTCGGTGCCCTCTTCGCGAAGGATTTCGTACTGCTCGTCGCTCAGAAGAGCGTGCCATTCGCTGTCGCTGTGGGTCACTTCGAATACCTCCGCTGCGCTGGCTTCACTGATCAAGGCCGAGCCTGTGGAAAACTTCGGCAACAGGCCGATCGCCAGGGCTGCCACCCCCAGCCCGCCGCTCGCTACAAGAAATTGCCGTCGTGAAAACATGTTCGTCTCCAAAAATCCAGGGGTGTTTCATAGAACACAGCCTAGGCTTTGGGTGATCGCCAAATCCTCACGGGAAGTTAAACAATTCGTGATAACTCGGGCGCCGAAAAACCCGCACAATGCATAACGCCAATTTTGAACAATGCATTTCCTGTGGGAGCGAGCTTGCTTGCGATGACGATTGCACAGTCAGCATCGTCGTTGACTGACATTGCGCCATCGCGAGCAAGCTCGCTCCCACAGTTTTTGCACCTTGACCGAGTGGCATTACGCACAATGCGCCGAAGGATTGAGCTGTATGGAACAGACCAAACGCGTCCTGGTGGTCGAGGACGATATGCATATCGCCGACCTGATCTGCCTGCATCTTCGCGACGAGCAGTTCGAGGTGGTGCACAGCGCCGATGGCAATGAAGGCATGCGCCTGCTGCAGCAAGGCAACTGGGACGCACTGGTCCTCGACCTGATGCTGCCCGGTGTCGACGGCCTGGAAATCTGCCGCCGCGCCCGCGCCATGGCCCGCTACACGCCGATCATCATCACCAGCGCGCGCTCCAGCGAAGTGCACCGGATTCTCGGCCTCGAACTGGGTGCCGACGACTATCTGGCCAAGCCCTTTTCCATGCTTGAACTGGTGGCCCGGGTCAAGGCGTTGCTGCGCCGGGTCGATGCCATGGCGCGCAACCTGAAGATGGACGCCGGCAGCCTGCTCACCGACGGCCTGGCCATCGACCCGATCACCCGCGAAGTGTCCCTCGATGGACGACGCCTGGACCTCACGCCCCGGGAGTTCGACTTGCTGTATTTCTTCGCCCGCCAGCCCGGCAAGGTGTTTTCGCGCATGGACCTGCTCAATGCCGTGTGGGGCTACAGCCACGAAGGCTACGAGCACACGGTCAACACCCACATCAACCGCCTGCGCGCCAAGATCGAGGCCGACCCGGCGCAACCGGTGCGCATCCTCACGGTCTGGGGGCGCGGCTACAAATTCGCCACCGGGGAGGAACCACGGCCATGAGGCTGACCCTGACGCAACGCCTGTCCCTGGTGTTCGCCGTGCTGCTGCTGGTGTGCTGCGGCACGTCGGCGTGGATGCAGGTGCGCTCCAACCAGATGCATGAGCAGGAAGTGGTGCAAGGCTTGTCCCGGGACCTGGCGCAGCACATCGCCCGCGACACGGTGTTGATGGACACACAGGGCCTGATGCCCAATGCCGTGCGTGACCTGTTCAGCAAGCTGATGCAGGTCAACCCGAGTGTCGAGGTGTACCTGCTGGACACCGAGGGCAAGATTGTCGGCAGCGCCGCGCCCGAAGGCCGGATCCGTCGTGAGCGGATCGACCTGGCGCCGATCCAGCGCCTGTTGCGGGGCGATGCCCTGCCGATTCTCGGCGACGACCCGCGCAGCGTCGATGCGCGCAAGGTGTTCAGTGCTGCGCCGCTGAAGGTCGACGGCAAGCCGGCCGGTTATCTCTACGTGGTGTTGCTCGGTGAAGACCACGACCGCCTGGCCGAACGCGGCGCGACCAGTGCAGCGCTCAACACCGCGCTGTTATCCATCGGGCTGGTGGCGTTGCTGTGCCTGATTGCCGGTCTCACCGCATTTGCCCTGATCACCCGGCCGTTACGCCGCTTGACCGAAACCGTCAGCCAGTTCGACATCGATGGGGTGCCGGTCACACCGGCTCTGCCCGTCGCGGTGGAGAAAGCCGCGAGTCACGATGAAATCGCCGTACTCGATGCGGCGTTCCGACAGATGCAGACACGCCTGGGCGAGCAATGGCGCTCGTTGACCCGCCAGGATCAGGAGCGCCGCGAACTGGTGGCGAACATCTCCCACGACTTGCGCACGCCGCTGGCCTCGTTGCACGGTTATCTGGAAACCCTGTCGCTCAAGGACGCCACGCTGTCCCCTGCCGACCGCCGTCGCTATCTGGGCATTGCGCTGGACCAGAGCCGCAAGGTAGGTGGTCTGGCGCAGTCGCTGCTGGAACTGGTGCGGCTGGAACATGGCTTCGTACAGCCGGTGCTGGAACGCTTTTCCCTGACTGACCTGGCCCAGGACATCTTCCAGAAATTCGAACTCACCGCCGAAGCGCGTCAAGTCGAGTTGAAGGCCACTTTTGCCGCCAACGTCTCGGCGGCCTGCGCCGACCTTGGGCTAATCGAGCGGGTGCTGACCAACCTGTTCGACAACGCCCTGCGCCATACCCCGGCCGGTGGCGAGGTCGAACTGGGCCTGCGCCCGCAAGGCTCATTCATCGAAGTCACGGTCAGCGATACCGGCCCCGGCATCGCCCCGGAACTGCGCGAAGGGTTGTTCCTGCGGCCGTTCAATATCGGCGGCGCACGCCGTGATGGCGGGTTGGGGTTGCGGATCGTACATCGCATCCTGCAATTGCACGGGCGCGAGATTCAATTGATCGATGTGCCGGGGCGGGGTGCGACGTTCCGGTTTTCGCTGCCGATCGATGAGGAGACCGCTTCGGCTTTGGCGGAGCGGTCGATGAACCTCAATACACCGAGGCAGGCCTGAAAAACTTTGGTGCCTGACAAGGCCCCATCGCGAGCAAGCTCGCTCCCACAGTTTTTTCGGGTGCTTACAGATTTTGCGTACCCCCACTAACCCTGTGGGAGCGAGCTTGCTCGCGATGGTCTCAAGGGCACCGCGTACACCCGGAATGAACGCGTTTTCGTTAACGTCCATCGCGAGCAGGCTCGCTCCTACAGGGGAGCAAAAACATGACCGGCCGCCTGTTGATCCGTGACAACGCCGCCCCGGTCCAATAGATTAGGCCCCCTGAAAAAGCCCCCGGGCTTTCTCGCCCCAATTCAAGTTATAGAAGTAGTGAAATTTCAATGTCCGATTCCAATACCGCTGAAACCGTAGTCACCTTGTCGTCCAAAGCGGAATACGAAAACTCCATCAATCTTTCACAACACGTGCCTCAGGCCAAGACCATCAGCGAGATGGTGCTGGACGCGTTCCAGTCCACCCGCGAAAGCGACCAGATCCGCGAACTGCGCGCCGCGATCCGCCAGGCCCACGACAGCTTCGATGACGATAAAGCCTACGAACTGATGGGCCAGCTCAAGCAGCTCAAGGACGCCGAGGCCGCCGATATCGCCGCCCTCGAAGACCTGAGCGGCAAATTCCCGATCAGCCGCATCCTGTCCAGCTTCAAGGACGATCCGGCGTTCCAGGAAATCGTCTACGGCCTGGCCCTGAAGGTGCTGAACCAGACCCACCAGGCCATCAGCAACCCGAGCGGCGGCAAGAGCAAAGCCGCCAAGGCGAAGAAAGAAGTCGAAGTGTTCACCATCAGCAAGGACGGCATCAGCGTCACCCTGCCGCTGCGCACCCCGCGCTCGCGCCTGAGCGTCGACCGTGAAGCCCTGGAATTCCTCGGCCTCACCTTCGTTGGCGAAGGCGAAGAGGCGGAACTGGAAAGCGAGACGTTCCTGGACAACAGCGGCGCCGAGCAAGCGGTCAACCGCAAGAACATCATCACCGCCCTGCAGCAGCAGACCGCGTTCGACGGGTACAGCATCGCCGCTCAGTAATACCTATTGTTGTGGCAAGCCCTCTCGCCACACGGTCCTGAGCGACCGACTCAAGAGCCCCGCCATCAGTGCGGGGCTTTTTATTGCCCGTGATTCGGGCAAAACCGCGATTACTCTTCCAGTATCGACGCAGAACACCACTTCCCTTCACCCATGAGCACCACGGGTCCGCCTGCGGGGAGCGTCAACTCACTTTCCAGCCCAGACCTCAGTAGTGCAACTGCCGAGGTCATCATGAACACGCCCCCCTTATATCGCCAACTGGCCAACCACTACCTGGACGCTATCCGCAGCGGCACCCTGAAAACCGGTGAACGCCTGCCCTCGATTCGGTTGATGATGGAAAAACACGCCGTCAGCCTGTCGACCGCCGTGCAGGTGTGCCGGGAGCTGGAAGACTATGGCGTGCTGGAAGCCCGGCCACGCTCCGGCAACTACATTCGCCAGCCCGACGCCCTGCCCAGGCCCGCCCCGACGACCTCGGCGCCAGCGCTGGATGCCCGCGCGTATGTCGGCATTCATGAACAGGTCTGCGCGGTGCTCAAGGCCAGTCAGCGCGCGACGATCAAGGTCAATTTCGCCAGCGCCTACTGCGCGCCGCAGCTTTACCCACTGAAGACCTTGCAAGACAACATGATCAAGGCGCTGCGCTACGACGCCTGCCTGCTCGGCACCGCGGGCGGCGCCTGCGGCAACAGCGCATTGCGCAACATCCTGGCCCGGCGGGCACTGGCCAGCAAGACCCACCTGGCCCCCGAGCGGATCGTGATCACCAACGGCGCCACCGAGGCGATCAATCTGGCCTTGCGTGCGGTCACCCGCCCCGGCGACACCGTGGCCGTGGAGTCGCCGACCTTCTACGGTCTGCTGCAAATTCTCGAAAGCCTGAACCTGCGCGTGCTGGAAGTCCCGGCCTCGGCCCATACCGGGCTCAATCTGCAGGCCCTGCAACGGCTGCTGCAAGGCCCCGAACGGGTCAAGGCGCTGATCGTCATCCCCAACCTGCAAAACCCGTTGGGCAGCATCATGCCCGACGCCAACAAGGCACGGCTGGTGAAACTGTGTGCAGAGCACGGCACCGTGCTGATCGAGGACGACACCTACGGCGACCTGGTGGACACCGAGCAGCCGCTGTCCACGCTCAAACATTGGGATAGCACCGACAACGTGATCTATTGCGCCTCGCTGAACAAAACCCTGGCACCGGGCATGCGCCTTGGCTGGATCAGCGCCGGCAAATGGCACGACCGCGTGGAGATGCTCAAGCATACGCAGTCGCGCGGGTGCGAGGCGTTATCGCAACTGGCGGCCAGTGCGTTCATGAAGACCCCGTCCTACGAACGTTACCTGCGGCGGTTGAGGAAAACCCTGACCGTACAACGCGAGCAGATGAGCGCAGCGATCACCCGCTATTTTCCCATCGGCACCAGCGTGACCCACCCGCAAGGCGGCACGCTGTTATGGGTGGAACTGCCTCGCCGGCATTCATCGATGACGTTTTTTCACGACGCGTTGAAGGCCGGCATCCAGATTTCACCTGGGGATATCTTTTCCAATGCCCGGCGTTTCGATCACTTTGTGCGCATTGGCTGTGGCGCGCCGTATTCGCCGCGGGTTGATGAGGCACTGCAGACGTTGGGACGTATCCTGAAAAATCAGGGTTGACCGCGACCCTGTGGGAGCGAGCTTGCTCGCGATGGCGGTGTGTCAGACACATCAATTTTGAATGTACTGACGCCTTCGCGAGCAAGCTCGCTCCCACAGGGTTGAAGGTGATCTTCAGAGCGGATTCTGGTGCAGGCAAATGATATGCGGGTCGTCATTCCAGTGCGGAAAACGCTCGGCGATCAGCGGGTCGTGGCCGGGGATGACATGATCTTCGCTGTCGGCCAGACGGTCGATCTCGGTGAAGGCTTCAAGGGTTTGCGCCAGGTCATCGAGGATCGGAAACGGACTTCGCCCGCGAATGTTGGCCCACAAATGCGCCGCATCCGAGGCCAGCACAATCCAGCCGCGCTCGGTCGCTACCCGCACCACCTGACTGCCCGGTGTATGTCCGCCTACCGGATGCAGGGTCACGCCCGGAACGACCTCGACAACTCCGTCGTGCAAACGCATCCGCCCTTCGAACAGCGGCGGCAACGCCGACATCACGTCCTCGACTTCGTAGGTTTTGTTCACCGTGCGATGGACCATTTTCGGCCCGGTGCAGAAACGCAACTCCGCGTCCTGCAAATGCACGGTCGCCTTGGGGAACAACCCGAGGTTGCCGGCATGATCCCAATGCAAATGGGTAAGGATCAGGTGCTCGACCCGGGCCGGATCGATGTCCAGTTGCCGCAGGGATTCTTCCGGCAGGCGATACATCTGGCGATTGCGCCGGTGCGCCGTGGCCGGCTGGAAACAGGTGTCGACCACGATCACCTGCTGTTCGTTGCGGATGACCCAGAAGTAGTAGTCCAGCGGCATCGGCGCATTCGGATCACCGCAACAGGCGTCGTAGAGAAAATTCTCCCTGGCAGTGCGCTGGGCGTTTGCACCGACACGGATGGCGAACACTTCGTACACAGGCGTGGACATAAGCACCTCCGGGTTCAGGCGACCGCCGTGGTTTTGAGGGTCGGACGAAAGTCGAAATCGATCTGGTCGCTGATGCCCAGGTCATGGGCCAATTTATGCAGGCCACTGTAGTCACGCATGATGGTCGCGTTCCTGTTGCTCTCGCGGGTGTCGGCAATGATCAGCGCCGCCTCCTCGACCCCGAGCTGCGTCAGAATCGCCTCCCACATGGAGTAGTCCTGAGCGATAAAAGCACTCAGCGCCACTGACAGGTTGCGTGCGAAAAATTCCCGTTGAGTGGGCTGCATGTTGGCGTACATGACCTTCGCCACTTCGGCCAGCACCTTGCTGTGGGCGTACTCGTCGCGGTTGTGCAGTTCGGCCACCCGGCGGTTCTGCGGCTGGATGGTCTGGTCGTCCGCCAGCAAGTCCAGATAGGCGTTGACGCTGATCTCGGCCACCACCGCAAAAGTGATCGCCGCCAGATCCCGCTGCCATTGCTCTGGCAGTTCTGCATGCAGGGCCTTCAGGCGCAGGTAAGTGACGGACGGCGGCAGATCCAGATCCTGCTCCAGCGCCCGGTCCAGTTTGGTCCGCTCGATGGCGCGCAGGTGCATCAGCGTGTGGTAGTGCTCGTCGATCAGGGTTTGTTGCATGGCCTCGCGAAAATGCCAGTCATCCTTGCCCAGGTACTGATTGGCGATGACACTGAGTGCCGGGTTGACCACGTGTTCTTCGGCGGTGACGGTGCGCAGGTTGTAGCCGATCCAGCCCCAGGTCACCACGCTGCTTTTGAGCTCGTCGCTCAAGGCCTGGAATTTCGGATGATGGAAGAACGGCACCATGCACTCCGGGTAGTCCGGCCGCGCGGGGTCGAACACTTCCTCCACCTGGCCCCTGTCCGGCGAACACACCGTGGCGCGCTTGGTCCAGGCCTGGTTGAGCCGCACGATCAGTTGATGATCGACCTGGGCGATCTCGATTGCTGTTTGCATGACGCGATACCTGTAAGGCGCGTACCCGCCAGGGGGTACGCCAAAAGAATGTAGGGCGACGGAAAAATCAGGCCAGCCAATAGCGGGTCAGGTTGCGCGCCGGGTCAGTGTAACGACTGCGGGCGTGAATCATCCGCCAGTTGTCCCAAATCAGCAGGCATCCGTCGGGAATCAACACCGGAACGTTGTGCTCGACGAAGTACGCTTCGCCGAGCACGGCAAACCTGGCCAGCGGCGAGGTGTTGTTGGTCACCAGTGATTGCTGCAACGCTTCCTTGGACGGGTTCACGTCGCCGTAGTGAAACTGGTTGTAGCTGAAGCGGAAAATATCCCCGTCTTCCGTAGGCGTGAGGATGTACTCCTTGACCCGCCGCTGTCCTGGTTCACCCGGTTTGGCGGTGGCGACAAATTCTACCGGCGTGTCATCCAGCCACTCACGCAGTTCCGGTTCACTGCGCTCCAGGGACTTGAGAAATTCGTAGCCGTCCACCAACCCGGTGTGCCCGCCACCGCACCTGGCCTGTTTATGGCAATGCAACGCCAGATAGCGTGGCGGCGGCCCGTACACCGGCGCTTCAGTGTGCGGGCCGATGCCGTTCATGCTCTGGGAATACGGCAAGTCTTCGTAACCCGGCTTCCGGGTAATGGCAAAGGCCGTCTGGCCGTTGAACTGCGGAATGATCCGACCGAACTCGCACAAGGTGCCTACGACATCATCAGCAAATTCGTCCGGTGTCAGCACCGTCCAGCCCAACGTCGACAGCTCTTCGTGACGATGGCCGAGCGAAATGCAAGGTTGAGACGCAACAATCCCTTGGTCTGACATGGTGAGATTCCTGGCGGGTTATCCGGCGTTGACGGTTGAGGTGTAAGCGGCGATGAAGTCGCGGCAGGCGTCACCCGGTCGATAGTGCTGCTCATCGATGCTCTGCACCGGGGTGATTTCGGCGGCGGTGCCGGTGAGAAAACACTCATCGAAGTCGCCAAGCTCTGTAGGCAAAATCGTGCGTTCGACCACCTGGTAGTCCAGCGCTTTGGCCAGTTCGATCACGGTCTGGCGGGTGATGCCGTTGAGGAAGCAATCCGGCAGCGGGGTGTGCAGCGTCCGGTCTTTGACGAAAAACACATTAGCGCTGGTGGCTTCGGCAACATGGCCGCGCCAGTCGAGCATCAGCGCGTCGTGGTAACCCGTGTTCTCGGCGTCGTGCTTGCTCAGTGTGGCGATCTGGTAATGCCCGGATGCCTTGGCCTGGAACGGGCTGCTGCTCGGTGGCGGGCGGCGCCAGCTCGCGGTCTTCAAGCGGATACCAGCCATGCGCGCCGCCGGGTCGAAATAGCTCGGCCACTGCCAGCAAGCGATGGCCACATGCACACGGTTGAAACGTGCCGAGGTGGAGATCATCTCGCTGCCACGCCAGGCCACCGGGCGCAGGTAGCCGTCGACAACCTTGTTGCGTTGCAGCAGTTCATGGCTCGCCGCTTCCAGTTCAGCCATCTCATAGGGGATGGCAAAGTCCATCCATTGCGCCGAGCGATACAAGCGCTCGCTGTGTTCGCGCAGCTTGAAAATCCTGCCGTTGTAGACCCGCTCGCCTTCATACACGGTGCTCGCGTAATGCAGGCCATGGGTCAGCACATGCAACTGCGCCCGGGACCACTCGACGAACTCGCCGTCGAGCCAGATAACGCCCTCGCGCTGATCAAACGGGATACTGCTCATATCCATATCTCCCCATTGTTCGTGAATTTTCCTACGCCGTTTCCAGCAACACGGGTATCAATTCCGGCACGGCAGTGAGCTCGGTCTGAAAGAAGAACGCACGCTCGCCGAAGGCCGGTTGCAAGTCGTCGAACCAGGTCACTTGCGGATCGAAGCGCGCGTAGAACGTGCGCAACACCCATTGCGGATTGCGTGCCTGGAGGAACTGCAAGACGAAGACCTTTTCCCCGGCGACGGTCTCGATGCCGTTGATCAACACCTTGCCGTAGAAGGTGCTCATGGACGGCCCGCGCACCGTTCGCGCCAGCCCCGATACCGTGCGGTACGCCGCCTGGAAGATCTCGAAGGCCCGGGCCAGCGGCATCTCGAAGTAGTGGCTGGGCCCGGTGTCACGCTCGACGAACATGTAATAAGGCACCGCCCCGAGCCGCACCCCTTCGGTCCACAACGCCGCCCAGTCAGCGGGGTTTTCGTTGACGTGGCGGATCACCGGCGCCTGCATGCGCACCGTCGCGCCCGTCGAGCGAATACGCTCGATGGCCTGGCGGGCGATGACCTGGCGGATCTCCACCGGGTGGTTGTAGTGGCCCATGATCGACAGGTTTTTCCCCGCCGCGACGATGCGCTGGAACAGCTCCAGCAGCTCAGGTGCATCCTTGTCGCTGACAAAACGCTGCGGCCAGTACGCCACGGACTTGGTGCCGATGCGGATGTTCTTCAGGTGTGGCAAATCCAGCAGCGGCTCGATGTAACCGGCCAGGGAGCGGGTGTTCATGATCATCGGGTCGCCGCCGGTAATCAGCACGTCGGTCACTTCGGTGTGCACCCTCAGGTAACTGACCAGCTCCTGGGACTCACGGGCGTTGAACTTGAGTTCTTCCTCGCCGATGAACTGCGCCCAGCGGAAACAGAAGGTGCAGTACGCGTGACAGGTCTGACCGGCGCCGGGGAAAAACAGCACGGTCTCGCGGTACTTGTGCTGGATGCCCGGCAGGACCTTGCCGTTGAGGGTGACTCCGTTGTGGGTCAACTGCCCGGCCGGATGCGGGTTCATGCGCCGCCAGATCGCCTCGATCCGACGCTTGATCGCCGCGCTGTCATCCTGCTCGATCAGTTGTTTGAGCGAGGCATATTCCTCCGCCAGCAACATGTCCTTGTGGGGAAAAGTCATGCGCAAAACCGGATCGTCCGGAATGTTGTTCCAGTCGATCAGCGTGCCCAGCACGTATTCGTTGGTGCGAAACGGCATGACCCTGGCCACCACGGTCATGGCCTCCTGCAACGCCGGCGTCAGCTTGTGCCAGTACGGTGTGTCGCGGATGGTGCGTGAGTTATAGGGTTTGTAGCGTTCGTGCTCCGACAGTCCTTGCATGGCCGCGCTCCTGGTGATTGCCCTGAGTGTTGTTACGCGATGGCCGGCGCTTTGCGCTCTATGTCCATCCACGCCCGAACGCTGTCGCGATCCCACTGGCGACGCACATACGCTTCGAGCCGTGCTGGCACCGGATCGCCGTTGGCAACCAGTCGGTTGAGCATGATTGCCAGGTCGGTGTCGGCAATGCTCCAGTCACCGAACAGATGCTCGGCGCCCTCTTCCAGCAAATACCCGGCGACGAAGAACAGGCGCTCGACGGCGGCTTGGGCCTCGTCGGACAGCACGGTGTTTTTCTTGCCGAAGTACACCAGGTCAAACGGGCGCTCCTTGCGCACCAACAACAAGTCACTGCGCAACCAGGCCTGCAATTGACGGGCACGGGCGCGCTGGCGAATGTCCTGCGGATAGAGTTTTTTATGCCCCGGGGAGAGTTCATCAAGGTATTCGGCAATCGCCGATGATTCCGACAAGGCAAAATCGTCGTGAACCAGCGTTGGAATCTTGCAGGTCAGCGAAAGATTGCGATAAGTCGCCAGATAGTTTTCGAGTGCTTTTAGATCGACAGTAATAAGTTCAAATGAAAGTTGCTTTTCCTTGAGCGCCACAAAAGCCGACATCGCAAAAGCGCTGACATGATCGGCGCCGACATACAGTTTTAGCTTCCTGTTATCCATAGAACACTCCATTCACTGACTGCAGGGATTAACGTGCATTGGAAGTGATCGTAGTTAGTTGGATGAAGGCTGGATAGATACAGAATTTGCCTGTTTCAATCGATACAGAAAGTTGTTTTTCACCGACAGATACGCAGCGAAAATCCCGGCAATAGCGCTGTAAAAGGCGATACCGGTGGCAGGTCTGAAAAACAAAAAAGGGAGCCAACGATGGTTGGCTCCCTTGGCTGATGCGCTGGGAAATTACGGCTGGGTGGTGATCAGGCCATGGCTGTCGGCAAAGTTCGAAAGCAGTGCCATTTGCGGCATATTGCTGATGTTCAGCATCGCCAAAGGCTCGTGTTTACTGGTGTTGACGAAGCCGTGTCTGGTCCACGCCGGTACCAGTAGCACATCGCCGTTGCTGACGTTGACCCCGTCGGCATCGCCTAGGGTCAACACGCCGCTGCCGCACTGGATGACAAACAGATGCCACCAGGAATGGGCATGACCGTTGAGCGTCACACCGGGGTTGAGCCATTGCATGGCGATCGCCATGCCAGGCGTCACTTCACAGCCTTCAATGCTCTTTTCATGAGCCAACGCGACAATATCAACGTCGCTGGCTTCAAGGGTCTGGCGCATATCCGTCAGTTCAGTGCCTTTCCATACCTTGGGACTTGGCGCTCGATGGTGCAGGCTTTGACGAAAGTCCTTATATGAAAAAAACGCACCTTGAAAGTTATCCATTCGCACGTCCTTTCTTATTATTTCCCATACTTTAGCGCTAAACCTTAAGTTAACGGCTCAGCGCTGTAAAGTCTGGAAAAAACTTATAAAACCGATGGGCGCAAGGCGGCAATCATGTCCACTTCTATCGCGGCATTCTTGGGTAACTGATAAACACCGACCGTGGTGCGGGTATGTTTGCCGGCATCGCCCAGTACATGGCTGAACACATCCGAGGCGCCGTTGGCCACTTCGCTCAAATCGACAAAGTCCGCCGTGGACTTCACATACACCGTTACCCGGATCAGTGACTTGATCTTGTCCAGCGAACCAATGGCATCGACGATCAACGCCAACCCCCGCATCGCACTGATGCTGGCGGCTGCTTGCGCATCGGCCATGCTGAGGTCCAGCCCGACGCGGCCGGGGTAATGGATCTTGCCGTTCATGCGCGGCACCAGGCCGCTGATGTACAGCTCATCGTGATGACGGATCAGCGGCGCGTAATGCCCGCCTGCGGTGTTTTCGCCGTAAATGTCATAACCAAACTCTTTGGCCAGGGCGATGAAGCGTTCATCGCAGGTCATGTGCTGGATCATTGATCGAACCCTCTTGATCAGTAATGCAAAAAACGGGTGCTTGCTGGCTCAACACACGGCGCGAGTGACCGGTGCCAGGCAAGTCACCTCGATGCGTGACTCAATCACCTCGGCCAGACGCAACAGGTCGTTGCTCAGTTGCCCGTAGTGTTCGTTGAACAACACGATGTGGCCGATGAATGAGAAGTTGTCCTTGACCTGCGCGCTGACCGAGTCACCGATGCGCTTGGCGTACTGGCCTTCCACCAGTTCAATGCGCAGCGAACGGGCCACGGTGGCGATGTCGGGCGTTGCCCGCAGGATGCCGCCGGCCGGCGCCCGCAGCAGGCGAATGCCGCAGTAGCCGCGGGCCACTGGCTCATGCTGTTCGGTCTTGCCTTCCACCGCCCAGCGCACCCAGCGTTCCCACGGATCGAAATTGACGAAGGCGCGTTTGGCCAGGTCCCAGATGTGCATGCCGCCGGGGCGCATGTTGGTTTCCACGGCCGAGGTCAGGTTGTCGCTGCGCAGGAACACTTCGTTGTGCCAGGCACCGTTGTCCTGGGAGACCAGCGCCGACATGTGCTGGCCAGCCGCCATCAGCCGCGCCTGCACGTCCACCGACAACGGCGCTGGCACCACTTGCTGGATCTCGGCGCGGTAGGCGCCTTCGGTGGTGGTTTTTTCCGTCACCCAGGTGCTGCCGGCCACACAATCCCAGCTGTATTCACGGGCGTTCTGCACCAGCGCTTCAAGGACGATGCCACCTTCGCGGTAAGGCTTCAGGGCCAGCCAGGCGTCATCGCATTCCGACGGGTGATGGATGACGCGACAGCCCCGGCTCGCACCTTCGCAGGCCGGTTTGATGAAGGCCTTGCCGCCCAGTTCGACGACGCGCTGGCGCAGTTCCGACAGGTTATCGACCCGCGCGGAAAACACCGGCCGGTAATCTCCGGGGGAGGTGCTGGCCGCCGCTTCGAGCCGACGGAAGATCTGCTTGTCCAGGCCCGCCCGCGATTCTTCCGGGGTAATGCCCGGCAGGCCGAAGTGAGTGGCCAGCGCTGCACCGAGCAGCACGCCGCGATCGGAGAACGGCAGTATGCCGATCAGCTTCCAGCTGTCGGCATTCAGGCACCCCACCACCAGTTCAAGGGACGCCGCCACATCTTCTTCCGCCAGCGAAGTGCTGCAGACGTGATCGGCCACCTGGTCGTCATGGGGCTGGATTTTCTCGACCAGCAGGATGAGCCTGGCGTTGTAGAGCGACTTGCACAGCTCGCGCAGTTTCTGGATGTCGTGCACCCGATTGCCGTTGTAACCGACCACTACTACACATGAAGTCGTATTCATAATGCCCCTGACCTGCAAAGTGAAAACCGCAACGGCAATGACTCAGTCATGCAACGACGCATTGGATTTACGGTTGAGCCAGTACCAGGCCAGGATCCCTGCGGCACCGATGGCGGCCAGCACCAGCGCGTTGTACGGCGCCGGCACCACCCGCATGATCAACACGGTCAGCCCGGCCCCGACGCCCAGGGACACTTCCTTGACGAACATGTTGTTCTGTTTGACGGAGAAGTAATCGAGGTAGCTGAAGGCGCATTCGGCAATGGACAGCAGCGCCACCCAGACCAGCGCCCCGGCGAGGGTTTCGACGTGGAACGCGGCAGGCGAAGACAGCACCGCAAAACCGCCGACGATGATCCCGATCACCGCCACGACCTTGTAGCGCCCGGTGCGCTCGATCAGCTTCATCACCGGCACTTGGGCGAAGACCACCACGGCGCTGTTGAGGATCAGCATCAAGCCGTACCAGGCCGGCAACTCGCCGGTCTTGAGCAGGATTGCCTGTGGCAGGATCGAGAACACCCCGAACAGCTTGATGCCCATGATGATCCCGGCGATCACCCAGGGCAGTTTGTTGCCCCAGTTGCTGCCGACCTGAGTGGCCGGGCGGGCTACCACCGGCTCGGTGGTGAATGTCGCGCCGAGGGCGATCGGCAGGCACAGCAACACGAACGCCGCCGCACCGAGGAAAAACATCGTAGGCGTGAGAAGCGGCGACAGCAGGATCAAACCGGCCACCAGGCTGCCCATGTTCATGGCCACGCGGTTGTAGGCCGCGCCTTCCTTGGTCTGGGCCGCTTCGCTCTTGATCAGGTAACCGGCAATGGCAATGCCGTAGGCAAACAACGCGGCAGCAAACATCACCATGCCTTGATTGCTGGTCAACGCCAGCAGTACCAGGCCAAGGCCGGCACACAGCAGCGTGACGCTCAGGGAACGACGGCCAAGTACCAGTAAAGTCAGGGGCAACAGCAGCAACAAGGCGCGATATCCAAGGGCCAGGATGCTGTTGGTGGCCGTGTCGAGCCAGACGTTGGCCTTGCCCAGTACCGCGAACAGCGAGACGGCGGTGATGATCCGGATCGTGAATAACCGCAGGTTAATGACCGGTTTAGCCACCGCGACCGTTGTTTCGACACTCATGCAGCACCTCAGGAACCGGGTGAATGCCCGCCGACAACGGTGGACATTCAGAAAAGTCTGTAAGGGCATGGTAGAGAGAGAGGCGTGTCCTGATCAGGGCAAGTTCGTATAGAATCCAACGAACTTTACTGCCGGAGAGACCAGTAAAATGCAGGTTCAACGTGCAGTCATTGCCGCCATTGAATTCCAGCCCGGCGCGCCGCTGGTGCAGCAGATCGTCGATCAACTGACGCATGCCATCAGCACCGGTGGCCTGCCCCACGGCGCCAAGCTGCCGCCGATTCGCGAACTCTCCGACTTGATGAACGTGGGCAAGTCCACGGTGGTCGATGCACTGGACCGCATGCGGGCCAAAGGGCTGGTGGTGTCGCGCCAGGGCTCCGGGCATTACGTGCATCGCTCCGAAGCGGCGCTGAAAAGCGGCACCGGTCCGGACCTGCAACCCCAGGACACCCTCAGCGTGATTCGTCGCGCCTTGCTGCTGGACAACGGCGCACTGCGCCCCGGCTGCGGTTTTCTGCCGACCTCGTGGCTACCCGCCGAAGAATTGCAGAAAGCCGTGCGCAGTACCCTGCGAGCAACGTCGTTGCGCATGGGCGAATACGGCGTGGCCGGCGGTTACTTGCCGTTGCGCCAGGCCCTGCGGGTGAAACTGGCGACCTTCGGCATCGAAGCGCCGGTGGACCAGATCATCACCACCGCCAACACCATGCAGGCCATCGACCTGCTGATGCGCCTGCTGGTCAAACCCGGCGACACCGTACTGCTCGACGACCCCTGCTACTTCAACATGCACGCCAACCTGGCGCTGCACGGGGCCAAAGTCATCACCATCGCCCGGGATTGCGACGGCATGGACCTCGACGCGTTCGAGCAACTGCTGATCGCCCACAAACCCGTGCTGTACATGACCAACAGCACGCTGCATAACCCCACCGGCCACTCGTTCACCCCGGCCCAGGTTTACCGCTTGCTGGAACTGAGCCACCGCCATGGCTTCCACATCGTCGAAGACGACCTGTACTGCGACATCCAGCAACGCCGCACCCCGCGCCTGGCCGCCAGCGGGCTGGACAACGTGAGTTATGTCTCCGGCTTCTCCAAGACCCTGACCGCCAACAGCCGGGTCAGCTACACCGTACTCTCGCCACAATTGGCGGCGCGGATGGTCGCGTTGAAAATGGCCTGCGGTGGCGTGACCTCGGAACTGGCGGAGCAGATCACCTGCACCATGCTCAGCGACGGCAGCTATGCCAAGCATGCGCGGCGCACGGTGGATCGGCTGTATGAATCGAACAGTCGTGTGGCCAGTTGGTTGGCGGAGGCCGGGTGTTCGCTTTCCTCGCTTCCCGGGGAAGGGGTGTTTATATGGGCGCGGTTGCCGGACGGCCTGCATGCCGAAAACCTGGCTCGCCAAGGGCTGGAGAACAATATGGTATTGGCGCCGGGCACCTTGCTGAGCAAAGGGCCGGATGCCAGCCAGTTCCTGCGCTTCAATGTGGCGCACAGTGACAGCTTGCAGGTGCGCGAGCGGTATTTCCGGTTGCTTGATAAGCAAAGCAAGTAACCGACGACCACCGACCCTGTGGGAGCGAGCTTGCTCGCGATGAGGCCGTCACATTCAAAATTGATGTTGCCTGACACGCCGCCATCGCGAGCAAGCTCGCTCCCACAAGGGTTCAGCGTCGTACCCGATATCAGCGATAACGTGGTGAAGGTGCTCGATACCCCCTGTAACAACCGCGCATGAATGAAAAAGCCCCACCGTTCTCTCGAAAGGAGGGGCTTTGCGCTGCAGGCCGTTTCAATTTTTGGGCCAAACGATGCAGCCTCTTCGCTGCAACCAGAGCTCAGGAAAACATGGCGCGCTGCTCAGCTTCGTAATGCCGGGTCTGAAAAGGCATGAGGGCTTGGGCTTTTAGGCCGAGGCCCTCACTCAACCCCCAAGAGACAGCGAGTTCATCACGGCGTCGACGCAATGGCGTGACGGTTTGTAGCATCACGGCTTGCACGGAAGTCGAATGTGCAAAAAGCTCGAGGACATTGAGCGTTTCCGACACCCGGAGATCGGACAAGCAAGCAAATCGAGTGAATCGCTCGAGCAGATAGCCGGCGCGCCGGACCTCCACTTCGTCAGTGTGACGATTCAAAAAAGCGGTTACCTCGCTTTCAAGATTTGAGTCCGAGTACCAGACAGCTTTGGCGGCGCTCACGAGAGCAGCGTCATCCGCTTGATTTAAAGGTCTTTTTACCAGCGTGTCCAAGGCGGATGAGAGGACGTGGCCGCTATGGGGCTTCGTCATCTGTGCTCTCCAGATAATCATGCAAAATATTAGTGAGAACGGAGATTGGTGGCTCCTTGTTGCCAACATATACATCAATTGCCTGCAATGCCAGTCGACGGAACTCGGTAGTCAAGATGAAACCAGCCCTGAGAAGTGCCTTGATATCACCAATGTCCTGATCGGTCGCTCTGCCCAGTTTGGAGATGGCAATGTCGACAGGTGCTGCGATATGAACGTGCAGCGGGGACTCTATCGGAAACGCTTCAATAGGAAGGCTCCGCTCCCAATAGTCCTCATGTATTGGCCCAAAACTGGTGTTGTATTGCAGGTCGTAGTTCAGCTCCATCAATCGACCGGATCGCTCATCAACAAACTGTTCGGGTATCTCTGCGAGCATGGTTTGCAGGTGTAAACCTTCGGGAACATGAGCCTCATAAATCTCGGCATCGACGTCGGTGGAAACGCGATGATGGGTATAAAGGTGAACAGCGCAGCCACCGAAAACGATAATTTTGACTGCCCCTGGTCCTGCGTTCTCTAGCTCCAGTTCCGCTTCGACAGATTTGAATATTGAAATCAAAGCCTGCCCCAACGCTGTTTCCGTATTAACACGCGGGGTGATTACCTCTGGTAGCTCCATCGTAGATCCTCTGGGATGCTCGTAATAACGGCTCCCGAGGCTAGATAGGCGACTTCCGACCCTCAACCTGAAAAACCCGTGGGAAAGTTCAGGCAAATCCGTAAGCATTTTTGCCGGTCAGGCCCCCTATCGTAAGAGGCCTGTCAGTCCGCGTCGCGGCCATAGCAAGCAGGCTCGCGATGGCGGCAACGCGGTCCCGCAGAAAGCACCCAACAAAAAGCCCCGCTCTTCTCTCGAAGGCGGGGCTTTTCTTTACAGCATCCGACGCTTAAGGCGCGTACGTCAGCAACAACTCCGCCGGCACTTTGAAGTCCAGGGACATCATCACGCTCAACGCGGTAATGGTGAAGATCGAGAACACGAACAGCTTGCGTGCCCAGACCGTGTCATCCACTGCCTTGTAGCCGGTCCAGGCCATGTACAGCCAGTACATGCCCATGGCCGCGGCGACGGCGAGGTAGCTCATGCCGGCGTAGCCGCTGAAGGTCAGCATCAAGGTCGCCACGAGGAACGCCAGGATGTAGAGCAGGATGTGCTTCTTGGCCACCTGGATGCCGCGCTTCACCGGCAGCACCGGAATCGATGCGGCCAGGTAATCGTTGAAGCGGAAGATCGCGATGGCGTAGGAATGCGGCATCTGCCACAGGCTGAACATCACCAGCAGGGTCAGCGCGGCCATGTCGAAGGTGTTGCTGACTGCGACGTAGCCAATCACCGGCGGCATGGCGCCCGACAGACTGCCCACCAGCGTGCCGTGAACCGACTTGCGCTTGAGGTACAGGCTGTAGAAGCCGACGTAGATCACGAAGCCGATGACTGCGAACAACGCAGCCAACGGGTTGGCCACCTTGTACAACAGCGCAACGCCGGCGACACCCAGGACGGTCGCGTAGATCAGGGCCAGTTTCAGGGAGATCAAGCCCTGGACCAGCACCCGGTTCTTGGTGCGTTCCATCTTCAGGTCGATGTCGCGGTCGATGCAGTTGTTGAACACGCAACCGGAGGCAACCACCAGGGACGTGCCGATCATGGCGGCCAGGAAGATGGCCAGATCGACATGCCCTTTGGAGGCCAGGAAAAATCCGCCTGCCACAGAAAGCACGTTACCGAAAATGATCCCCGGTTTGGTGATTTGGATAAAGTGCTTGAGGGACATGCGGACTTACCTCACTTCGCCATCATGAACGTGTGGATGCTGAACATGATCCACAGCGACAGGCCAACCAGCAGGACAATCACGATCGCGGCGAAGACAAACGCAATCACGTTGTTTCGCTGCGCGGCCGAACGGTCCAGGTGCAGGAAGTACACCAGGTGCACCAGCACCTGGACGATCGCGAACGCCAGGACGATCAACAGGGTGATCGACTTCGGCAGTGTCGGGTACATCACCAGACCGAAAGGAATGGCGGTCAGGATCACCGACAGGATGAAGCCGATGACGTACGACTTGTAGCTGCCGTGACCGGCGTCGTCGTGGCCATGGTGGGAATGAGCTGGGTTAGCCATTTACATAGTCCCCATCAGATAAACAACGGTGAATACGCAGATCCAGACGACGTCCAGGAAGTGCCAGAACAGGCTCAGGCAGCTCAGACGGGTCTTGTTGGTCGAGGTCAGGCCATGCTTGTTGACCTGATACATCATGATCGCCATCCAGATCAGACCGCTGGTCACGTGCAGACCGTGGGTACCGACCAGGGTGAAGAACCCGGACAGGAAGCCGGAACGGCTAGGGCCGTAGCCTTCGGAGATCAAGATGTGGAACTCGTTGATCTCCATGCCGATGAAGCCCAGGCCGAACAGGAAGGTCATGGCCAACCAGCCCAGGACCTGCTTCTTGTTGCCCCGGTAGAACGCCAGCATGGCGAAGCCGTAGGTGATCGAACTGAACAACAGCAGAGCGGTTTCGCCCAGCACGTATGGCAGTTCGAAGATGTCGTGGCCCGACGGACCACCCGCTACGTTGTTAACCAGTACCGCGTACACCGCGAAGATCGACGCAAACAGAATGCAGTCGGTCATCAGGTAGAGCCAGAAACCGTATACGGTCATCTCGCCCGAGTCGTGGTGGTCATCGTGCCCATGGTCACCATGGGCGTGTCCAACATTGGTCACTAAATTCGACATGGTTTAAGCCTGTTCCAACGAGGTTTCAACACGGGTGGCGGTGGCCGGGATTTTCCCTGCCGCTACCAGGCGCTTGTGCTGCTCGGCTTCGATGCGCTCGATCACGTCGACCGGCACCATATAGCCTTGATCATCACGGGCCGCGTGGATCACGAAGTAGATCACGGTGCCGGCCAGGCTAGCGATTGCCAGCCACCAGATGTGCCAGATCATCGCGAAACCGAACACGGTCAACAGCGCGCCCATGACCACACCGGTGGCGGTGTTGTTAGGCATGTGGATCGGCTGGTACTTGGCCGGAGCCTTGTACGCGGTGCCGTTTTCCTTGGCTTCGGTGAACGGGTCGATGCAGTCGGCTTTCGGCAGCACGGCAAAGTTGTAGAACGGTGGTGGCGACGAGGTCGACCATTCCAGGGTGTGGGCATTCCACGGGTCGCCGTGTTCGCACATGTTTTCCGGCTTGTTGCGGTCACGCACGCTGACGTAGAGCTGGATCAGCTGGCAAGCGATACCCACGGCGATCATCACCGCACCGAACATGGCGACGTACAGGTACGGCACCCACTCAGGGTTGGTGGTGGCGTTCAGACGACGGGTCATGCCCATGAAGCCCAGCGCGTAGAGCGGCATGAACGCGACGAAGAAGCCCGAGATCCAGAACCAGAACGCTGCCTTGCCCCAGCCTTCGTGCAGCTTGAAGCCGAACGCTTTAGGGAAGTAGAACGCGAAACCTGCGATGTAACCGAATACCGCACCGCCGATGATCACGTTATGGAAGTGCGCGATCACGAACAGGCTGTTGTGCAGAACGAAGTCAGCACCCGGGATGGCCAGCAGTACGCCGGTCATGCCGCCGATGGCGAAGGTCACCATGAAGCCCAGGGTCCACAGAACCTGGCTGGTGAAACGCAGACGGCCCTGGTAGATGGTGAACAGCCAGTTGAACAGCTTCACACCCGTCGGGATGGAAATCAGCATCGTCGCCAGACCGAAGAAGGCGTTGACGCTGGCACCCGAACCCATGGTGAAGAAGTGGTGCAGCCAAACCATGAAGCCCAGGATCGAGATCGCGCCCGATGCGTAGACCATCGAGTGGTGGCCGAACAGTTTCTTGCCGGTGAAGGTCGAGATGACTTCGGAGAAGATACCGAACGCTGGCAGGATCAGGATGTACACCTCAGGGTGACCCCATGCCCAGAACAGGTTCACGTACATCATCGGATTGCCACCAAGTTCATTGGTGAAAATGTGGAAATCCATGTAACGGTCAAGCGTCAGCAGAGCCAGGGTAGCGGTCAGGATCGGGAACGAAGCCACGATCAGGACGTTGGCCCAGGTGCAGGTCCAGGTGAAGATCGGCATGTCCATCAGCTTCATGCCAGGGGTACGCATTTTCAGCACGGTGGCCAGGAAGTTGACCCCCGTCAGCGTCGTACCCAGGCCGGATAGCTGTAGCGCCCAGATGTAGTAATCCATCCCCACGCCAGGGCTGTATTGCAGACCCGACAGCGGCGGATAGGCAACCCAGCCGGTCTTGGCGAATTCGCCGACGCCCAGGGACAGGTTGATCAGCACCACACCGGAAACCAGCAGCCAGAAGCTCAGGGAGTTCAGGAACGGGTAGGCAACGTCACGCGCGCCGATCTGCAGCGGCACTGCAAGGTTCATCAGGCCGGTGAAGAATGGCATCGCCATGAAGATGATCATGATCACACCGTGGGCGGTGAAGATCTGGTCATAGTGTTCAGGTGGCAGGTAGCCAGGCGAACCCTCGGTGGCCATGGCCAGCTGGGTACGCATCATGATGGCGTCGGCAAAGCCGCGCAGCAGCATGACCATGGCGACGATGATGTACATCACGCCGATTTTCTTGTGGTCGACCGACGTCAGCCACTCGGTCCACAGGTAGGTCCACTTCTTGAAGTAGGTGATTGCAGCGAACAGCGCCAGACCACCGAGCGCGATCATGGCGATGGTCACCATTACGATCGGCTCGTGGAACGGGACTGCTTCCCAACTTAATTTACCAAACATCGTTTACTCCTCTGCCCCGGCAGCTGAATGCGAGTTCATGTCCATTCCTTGCGTAGCGGCCACTTCTTTCTCTTCTTTCTCGTGCTTCACTTTCGGACCCGGTTTCATGCCTTCGTACTTGTCGACGATGGTCTGGAACAGGTTCGGCGTCACCGAGGAGTAGAGCTCGACTGGGTTGTTCTGGCTTTGCTTGGCAAGGGCTGCGTATTCAGCTTGTTCAAGCTGCTTAGGTGCCTTTTTGACTTCACTTACCCAGGCGTCGAAATCTTCCTGGGAAGTTGCGATCGCTTTGAATTTCATACCGGTGAAACCCGCGCCGCTGTAGTTGGCGGAGATACCGTCCATCTCGGCGTTCTCGTTGGCGATCAGGTGCAGCTTGGTCTGCATGCCCGCCATCGCGTAGATCTGGCCGCCCAGCGCAGGGATGAAGAACGAGTTCATCACGGCGTCGGAAGTGATCTTGAAGTTGATCGGGGTGTGCGCCGGGAACACGATCTTGTTGACCGTGGCGATGCCTTGTTCCGGGTAGATGAACAGCCACTTCCAGTCCAGCGCGACCACTTCGATGGTCACAGGCTTGACGTCGGATTCCAGCGGCTTGTACGGGTCAAGGGCGTGGGTCGACTTGTAGGTGACGTAACCCAGGGCAATGATGATCAGCACTGGAACAGCCCACACCGCGATCTCGATCTTGGTGGAGTGGTTCCATTTCGGGGTGTAGGTAGCGTTGGTGTTGGACGCGCGGTATTTCCAGGCGAACAGGAAGGTCATGATGATGACCGGAACGACGACCAACAGCATCAGCAGCGTTGCGGTGATGATCAGGTTTCGCTCATCCAGACCAACCTGGCCCTTGGGATTGAGCAAGGTCATGTTGCAGCCTGACAGCAACAACGTGCCGATCAGCGGCAATAAGCCTAGTAGTCTGGGGTACCTGTTTTTACTCATCTCACGACCTCTAAAGCAGCTTGCGCAATGCAGTTGGGTTTTGATCGCCAACACTTCACCCTGCCAAGGGTTGGCATTTTTCTTGGATTGAATAAGGGCATGCCCGTCGTGCGTCAGACGCTGTACGACAAATCCCGGGCCTGCGGTGAGTTCTTATTCGAATACGTGGTCAAAGGCCTTGTTACAGACCAATTCCATTTGGTGCGGGTAATTGGAGGCTCCGACACCTGGGAATCGCATGAAGCCACCAGACCTCTCGACACCCTGTTTCTGCTCACCCCTGGTTAAGATTTGAGCAGTGCCGGGAATTCAGTGCGGGCGATTGTAGATATGTAACGTTCCATAAACCATGTCTCATCCCGAAATAATTTTTATCCGAACCGGCAACAATCATTAACCGTTTTCGCAAAAGTGGCGCATCTTATCGAAATTAATTCTCAACAAAAACACCAAAATAAGTAGGTCTTCCACCCACGGTTCAGACAGTATCGTGTCCCTCTTCTCGGCCCTTGACCTTGCCCAAGGCCCGATATGACGGGGGCTCTGGCCATTCGCCAGAGCCTGTTAAAACTGCCTGTTCGTGCCCGTAATGGAAAAAACCGGAAGCCTGCAAAACAAGCCAATTTCGTTACGTTTCCATGCACCAATCCGGCCTTCTCGAACGCCCTGCGGCGCTCACTCTGTGACAACATGTCGCACACGTGTCGCACCCTTGATTGCCACCCGTCACAGTCTTTTTACCCGGCCTCTGAAATGTGCTCTGCAAGACAAAAAAAACCCCGGCCCTCTCTTCGAGGACCGGGGCTTTTTTGTCCGACAATAGGAGGCGGCAGTTGACCTCAGCGCAGGGTTTTGCGGTTACGCGAAGTCAGCAACGGCACCAGCACCACGATCAGCACGAAGGCAACCAGCGCCCACTGCGCCAGCGACAGACCGAGGATCGGCGGGTATGGCGTGGAGCAGAAACCATCGACCTGGAAACCCAGCGGGAAGATCTTCGCCAGCGGCAAGTCATCGACAATCGGTTGCAGCACATCGATGCCGCAGCTGACCGCCGGATAGAACTGCGTATAGACGTGATGCCCGGCAACGCCTGCACCTGCCACTGCACAAATCACCACCAGGGTTTCAAACACCGTGATGCTGCGACGGCCGCGCATGGCCGCGCCGATGAAGGCAAAGATCGCGATCAGCAGCAACGCGTAACGTTGCAGGATGCACAACGGGCAAGGGGCCTCGCCCAGAACAATTTGCATGTACAGCGCGCCGCCGATCAGCGCCAGGCAAATGATGCCCAAAAACACCAGGTAGCGCCGTTCACGCCCCAACCGCATGGATTCATCGCTCATCGCGTTTCCCTTCAATATTTCGATTGCCCGTCAGTCTACACGCTGGCCCGGACCTTTGAGAGTCTGGCGCATGTGAGGGGGATTCGGGGGGAATAGACGATAAGGCGGTTAAGAAGGGATTAACTTTCTGACTTTTTTCAGTTCAGGACCGAGGTGAAGCAATCGCGGGCAAGCCACGCTCCCACGGGGGGGTTGTGTCGTTCACATCAATCCGGATCGACACAAATCCCTGTGGGAGCGTGGCTTGCCCGCGATGAAGGCGACGCGGTGAGCCTGCTGACCCACCGCGCCAACCCCTTACTCCAGCGCCGCTGCCGGCCCGAAGAATTCATAACGGCTTTGCTTCTCCGGCACACCCAATGCTTTGAGGTGGCGTTTGATCGCGACCATGAAGCCTTTTGGCCCCAGGAAGTAGGCATCCAGATCGCGCTCTTGCGGCAGCCATTGATGCAACTGCTGCTGGCTCAACAACCCCATCTTGTGCGCCGCCGGGCTCACGCCGTCGTCCTCGGAATAGCAGTAAAAGCGTTTGAGTTGCGGATGACGCTCAGCCAGGCCATCGATCCAGTCGCGGAAGGCATGGACGCTGCCGTTGCGCGCGCAGTGGATGAAATGCACCGGCCGCTGGGTTTCCAGCGCCGCTTCGAGCATCGCCAGGGTCGGGGTGATGCCCACGCCACCACTGATCAGAACCAGTGGCTTGTCGCTGGCGGTCAGGACGAACTCGCCCGATGGCGGGAACAACTGGATGCTGGCGCCGACATGCAACTGGTCGTGCAGGAAGTTGGAAGCGCGGCCACCGGCCTCGCGTTTGACGCTGATGCGGTACTGGCCTTTGTTTGCCAGTGCCGACAGCGAGTAGTTACGACGGATCTCTTCACCGTCGAGGATCAGTTTCATGCCGATGTACTGGCCGGGTTCTGCCAGCAGGATCGGGCCTTTGTCCGCGGGTTCGAAGTAGAACGAAGTGATCTCGGCGCTCTCCTCGACCTTGTCTGCCACGATGAATTCCCGCGCCCCGCGCCAACCGCCCGGTGCCTGTTCCTTCTGGTCGTAGATGCTGGTTTCGGCACCGATCAGGATGTCCGCCAGTTGACCGTAGGCCGCGCCCCAGGCCGCGATCACTTCAGGAGTGGCGATCTCTTCGCCCAATACTTCGGCGATGGCCCGCAGCAGGCAGCTGCCGACAATCGGATAGTGCTCCGGGAGGATCTGCAGGGCCACGTGCTTGTTGATGATCTTGGCCACCAGGTCGCCCAACTGGTCGAGCTGGTCGATATGGCGCGCATACATCAATACGCCGTTGGCCAGGGCACGCGGCTGATCACCGCTGGCCTGGTGGGCCTGGTTGAACAGCGGGCGGACTTGCGGATATTCGGAGAGCATCATGCGGTAGAAGTGCGTGATCAGCGCCTCACCACCGCTTTCGAGCAGCGGCACGGTGGATTTGACGATGGCACGGTCTTGAGCGCTCAGCATAAGGTGACTCCTGGTCTTCTTGGGTTGCTAACGGACTACCCTATGCTTATCAGCTTTCGTGCCAACTATTTAATCGTTATAAATCAATGGCTTAATAACTAAATAGTCATTTAGACACTTCCTGATTTATAGTCATACCGACTACACGGAGTCACTATGACTGCAAAACCCCTGCTCACTGCTCTGCTGCCCCTGGTCGCCGACCTGTCTCGCGAACTGCCCGAGGGTGAGCGTTATCGCCGCCTGTTGGAAGCCATGCGCGCCCTGCTCCCGTGCGACGCCGCCGCCCTGCTGCGCCTTGATGGTGAATGGCTGGTGCCGCTGGCCGTCGACGGCTTGAGTACCGACACCCTCGGCCGGCGCTTCAAGGTCAGCGAGCACCCGCGTTTCGAAGCGCTGCTCAGCGGCCCCGGCCCGACCCGTTTCGCTGCCGACAGCGACTTGCCTGACCCCTATGACGGCCTGGTCGATGGCCTGGATGATCATCTGGAAGTCCACGACTGCATGGGTTGCCCGTTGTTCATCGACGAGCGCCCATGGGGCCTGCTGACCCTCGATGCCCTCGACCCGGAGCGGTTCGAACCGATCGAACTGGATGCCCTGCAAGCCTTCGCCAGCCTCGCGGCCGCTACGGTCAACGCCGCCGAGCGCATCGAGCGGTTGAACAACCGGGTCGAAGATGAGCATCAGCGCGCCGAGGTCTACCGCCAGGCCAGCGGCCAGCAGAATCGCGAGATGATTGGCCAGAGCAAGGCCCACAAGCGCCTGGTCGAAGAAATCAGCTTGGTAGGCGGCAGCGACCTGACCGTGTTGATCACCGGCGAAACCGGGGTCGGCAAGGAGTTGGTGGCCCAAGCCATCCATGCCGCCTCGCCCCGCGCCGACAAACCAATCATCAGCCTCAACTGCGCCGCGCTGCCCGACACCCTGGTGGAAAGCGAGTTGTTCGGCCATGTTCGCGGCGCCTTCACCGGGGCAATGAACGACCGCCGTGGCAAGTTCGAACTGGCCAATGGCGGCACGCTGTTCCTTGATGAAGTCGGCGAGTTGTCGCTGACCGTGCAGGCCAAGTTGCTGCGGGTGCTGCAAAGCGGTCAACTGCAGCGACTGGGTTCGGACCAGGAGCATCAGGTCGACGTGCGCCTGATCGCGGCGACCAACCGCGACCTCGCCGAAGAAGTACGCAGCGGCCGTTACCGCGCCGACTTCTACCATCGCCTCAGCGTGTATCCGCTGCTGGTGCCGGCCCTGCGCGATCGCGGGCGCGATGTGCTGCTGCTCAGCGGTTACTTCCTGGAGCAGAACCGCTCGCGCATGGGACTCAACAGCCTGCGCCTGAACAGCGACGCCCAGGCCGCGTTATTGGCCTACGACTGGCCCGGCAATGTGCGCGAGCTTGAACATTTGATCGGCCGCAGCGCCTTGAAAGCCCTGGGCAATTGCAAGGAGCGGCCAAAGATTCTCAGCTTGAGCGCAGCCGACCTCGACTTGCCCAGCGCCAGCGTTGAAACCGCTGCCGAGCAACCCGCCATCGCCGCTGTGGCGTTGGTAGCAGGTGATTTGCGCGAGGCGACCGAAAACTATCAGCGCCAGTTGATCGGTGCCTGCCTGGAGCGGCACAACAACAACTGGGCAAGCGCGGCCCGTGAGCTAGGCTTGGATCGGGCGAATCTTGGGCGGATGGCCAAAAGGCTCGGCATGAAGTGATGACCCCATCGCGAGCAAGCTCGCTCCCACAGGATATGTGAACGACGACGATCCAATGTGGGAGCGAGCTTGCTCGCGATGGCGTCTTACTGTTCACCGCAATTGTTAAAGCCTGCCCCAAACAAGTCGATAACCCGGCATCGAAGTCATTGGCGATCCCTGGATTGCCCGTCACCTTTTTCCAGAGAAGGTTTATATGTCCTCCACCAAAGCCCGCGCAGACTCACTTTCGCTTCTGCTGTTTACCTTGCGCAGCGGCAAGCTGATGGCGATCAACCTGCTCAAGGTCAGTGAAATCATTCCCTGCCCGCCGCTGACCAGGCTGCCGGAGTCACATCCCCACGTCAAAGGCATCGCCACCCTGCGCGGTGCCTCGCTGTCGGTGATCGACCTCAGCCGTGCCATTGGCGAGCTTCCGCTGGAAGACCCCAACGGCGGCTGCCTGATCGTCACCGACGTCAGCCGCTCCAAGCAGGGCCTGCACGTACAGGCCGTGAGCAAGATCGTCCATTGCCTGACCACCGACATCCGCCCGCCGCCCTTCGGCTCCGGTGGTTCGCGTGCCTACATCACTGGCGTGACGTCGGTTGATGGCACCCTAGTACAAGTGCTGGACATCGAAAAAGTCATCCATGGCATCGCCCCGGCACAAATCGAAATGGCGCCGACCGAACTGAGCATGGAAGACGCCGAACTGCTCGGCAACGCGCGCATCCTGGTGGTCGATGACAGCCAGGTCGCCTTGCAGCAATCGGTGCACACCCTGCGTAACCTCGGCCTGCAGTGCCATACGGCCCGCAGTGCCAAGGAAGCCATCGACTGCCTGCTGGACCTGCAAGGCACCGCGCAGCAGATCAACCTGATCGTCTCGGACATCGAGATGTCGGAGATGGACGGTTACGCCTTCACCCGCACCCTGCGGGAAACCCCGGATTTCGCGCATCTTTATGTACTGCTGCACACCTCGCTGGACAGTGCGATGAACGCCGAGAAAGCACGACTGGCGGGCGCGAACGCGGTGCTGACCAAGTTTTCTTCGCCGGAATTGACCCAGTGCCTGATCACCGCGGCCAAGGCTGTCGCCGAACAGGGTTATTGAGTGTTGACCGAAGAATTCTGCTGGCTGATGCGGCGCGACCTCTCTGTCGTCGTGCCTCCCCCTGATTGGCCAACCGGCCTGCAACTGAGCGAATACCGCCCCGAACTGGGCGCCGCCGTGCACCGGTTGATGGAGTTCGGTTATCTCGACGGCGGTGGTCGCGTAGCCGCGCTGGACATGTGGCAACGGCAGTTCGAAACCGATCCGGAATATGACCCGGCCCTGTGCTTCATTGCCCTGGATGCCGAGGAAGTGGTCGGCGTTTGCCAGTGCTGGACCAGTGCCTATATCAAGAACCTGGTGGTGCACCCGCGGTTTCAGGGTCGGGGGTTGGGGCGTGCGCTGTTGTTGCAGGCGTTCAAGGTGTTCCAGCAGCGGCATGAAGGTTTCGTGGACCTGAAGGTACGTGAAGACAACCTTCGTGCGCGGCGCTTGTATGAAAACGTCGGGATGCGCGCGATCCGCCGGGAGCCGGTTCCGCTCTGATGCCGCCATCGCGAGCAGGCTCGCTCCCACAGTTGATGTGTGTACACCGTCCTATGTGGGAGCGGGCTTGCTCGCGAAGAGGTCAGCAAAGTCTCCATCTACCTTTCAGGCATACTCCTGCCTTGGCCACTCAGCCCAAGGAAGCCTGAACCATGAAAGCTGCGCCCCTGATTCTGTTCTGCCTCACCGCCCTCGCCTCCCAGGCCCACGCCTCCAGCCCCGACGCCTGGGCCACCTACGACAAAGCCGTACTCACCAGTTGCACCAAGGCCAGTGGCCTGAAGGACAGCAAACCGGTCGGCAACGCCGCGCAGTTCGATGACCGGGTCGGCTACACCGCGCTCCTGCTCCAGGGCCAGTACCCGCAAAAGCACATGAAAGGCGCACAAGGCACCGAGTTGTGCCTGTACAACAAAAAGAGCAAAACCGCGTACGTCACCGAATGGGACTCCATCCGCCCGGCCGGCAAGGCAAACTGACTGGCGCATAATTTGCTTCGATAGCGGCTTTTGCGGCGGCATTCTGTCGCCGCTTCATGCCCTGTGACGCGAACGAACGCTCGATGAATACAACATTTTCCTGTGTAGGCTGCGGCAAATGCTGTAACGACCACCATGTGCCCCTGACCCTGGGCGAAGCCCGGATGTGGGCAGCCGATGGCGGTCAGGTGATCGTGCTGGTGGAGGCGTTTCTGGGCAATGGCCTGGGTCTGCCGGTGCACCAACGGGAACACGCCGAACGCCGTTCGGCGGCAGTGCGCAGCGGTGAATCCGAGGCGTACGTGGCTATCACCTTCGCCGCCTACAATGTCGGCCCCTGCCGAAATCTTGACGAAGACAACCTCTGTCGCATCTACGAACGCCGGCCGCTGGTGTGCCGTATCTATCCGATGGAAATCAATCCGCACATACCTCTGAACACCGCCATGAAGGAATGTCCGCCTGAGTCGTGGGAAAAAGGACCGGAGCTGATTGTCGGCGGTGAGCTGGTCGACCGGGAATTGTCGGAACTGATCCAGCGCTCCCGTCAGGCGGATCGTGATGACATTCTGATGAAGGATGCAATTTGTGCGTTGCTGGGGATTCGCACCACGGCCCTGAAGGGCGACGGGTTTACCGCTTATCTGCCGGATATGGCGGAATTTGCCGCGATCATCGACGACCTGGCCGGGCAAACGTTGCCGCAGTGGGGCAGTGAATGGCGGTTTCATGTGTCGGGGGATGATATTGCCGGGCAAGTGCTGGCCGCAGGTGCGCAAGTGACGGCGGATGCGCTGACGAATTACTCGTTTATTTCGTTGCGGGCGACTTGATCCGGGATTTGCAGTGTTTGTGCCGGCCCCTTCGCGAGCAAGCCCGCTCCCACTGGAGGAATGCATTCCAAATGTGGGAGCGGGCTTGCTCGCGAAGACGGCAGACCAGTCACCGCAGACTTAAGAACTCAGCGCTTACCCATCGACCGGCGAGTCCCCGGCGGTGCCATGCCCGGCGTCTTGGTGTGGCCGTTCTTGGCGCCGTTCTTGTACCACGGCTGGTTGGAACCCTTGGCGGCCGCCAGCTCACCCGGCTTGAACGGGAATTTGAAGGCCGGGATCCCGGCTTTGGATTCGCTGTCGGCGCTGGAGTCGACGCTGTCTGGCAGCTCTGCCTGCACGTCGTTCAGGGCGTCGGCGACCGGCGGTTGTTTCGGGGAAGTCATGAAAGCTCCGGGTGGTGCATGAAATGTCGGGCCCGGTGAGCGGGCCGCATGCCACAGTATAAGAAGTGCGGCAGTATAACTGGATGGAGCACGACAAGCTGCAAGCTTGCATAGACCGCCTGACGACTCGCACAAATCCCGCGAAGAATGTTAGCGTGCTCATCATTCTTCACCGCCCGACGAGCCCGCCCACCCATGAAAAAGACCGTCCTTGCATTCAGCCGCGTCACGCCACCAATGATCGAACGTCTGCAACAGGATTTCGACGTCATCGTGCCGAATCCGAAAAACGGCGACATCAACGCCCAATTCAACGAAGCCCTGCCCCACGCCCACGGCTTGATCGGCGTCGGTCGCAAACTCGGCCGCGCTCAATTGGAATACGCCACCACGCTGGAGGTGGTATCCAGTGTCTCGGTGGGCTACGACAACTATGACCTGGCCTACTTCAACGAACGCGGGATCATGCTGACCAACACGCCGGATGTGCTCACCGAAAGCACCGCCGACCTAGCGTTTGCCCTGTTGATGAGCAGCGCGCGCCGCGTCGCCGAACTGGATGCCTGGACCAAGGCCGGGCAATGGCAGGCCACTGTCGGTGCGCAGCTGTTCGGTTGCGATGTGCATGGCAAGACGCTGGGCATTGTCGGCATGGGCAATATCGGTGCGGCCATCGCCCGACGCGGTCGCCTGGGGTTCAACATGCCGGTCATCTACAGCGGCAACAGCCGCAAGACCGAACTGGAACAGGAACTCGGCGCGCAGTACCGCAGCCTCGATCAATTGCTGGCCGAAGCTGATTTCGTGTGCCTGGTGGTGCCGCTCAGCGAGAAAACCAAACACTTGATCAGCCATCGCGAACTGGCGCTGATGAAACCAAGCGCCATCCTGGTGAACATTGCCCGCGGCCCGGTGGTGGATGAGCCGGCGCTGATCGAAGCGCTGCAAAACAACCGCATTCGTGGTGCCGGGCTGGACGTTTACGAAAAAGAACCGCTGGCCGAGTCCCCACTGTTCCAGTTGAAAAATGCCGTGACCTTGCCGCACATTGGCTCGGCCACCCATGAGACCCGCGATGCCATGGCCAACCGTGCCCTGGCCAACCTGCGCAGTGCGCTGTTGGGGGAACGCCCACAGGACCTGGTCAACCCGCAAGTCTGGAAGGGTTGAAAAAAGGGCAGGCGTTAAAAGCGCCTGCCCTTAAATGCAAAAAATAAAAACAATATCACTCTAAACCTGTAAAAAAACTGTCTGAATACACACCCTGCAATTCAGTCAATAAACAAATAACAAAACCACCCGCTAGACTCTCCTTACTTTTCCAGACACAACGGAAACAACAAAGGAGATCACCACCTTGAATCAACTTACGACAAATCAAGTCATACGCTTCAGCAAAGCCACACTAATGTTATTCATAAGTATTTTTGGATTGCTGGTGATGTACAGCAACGTTACGGACTACGCAACCAACTACGAAAACATCAGTAACATCCTGAGCATGGAGACCACAGATGACGACGAGAAGTACACCTACAGGGCCATTACCTCGCAGATACTCCATCACCGCATCTACTGGCTCATCATTACACTCGAGGTTATCTACACGCTCTTCTTCATGATCGGAACCTGTTATCTTTATAAAAACATGAGTAGCAGCGCTGAAGAGTTTCACGAGGCCAAAAAGCCCGCGATCATAGGATTACTCATTGCGCTCTTGCTTTACTATGTCGGCTTTCAAGTTATCGGCGTGGAATGGTTCAACATGGACCAATCACAAGCCTGGAATTACAAAGACTGGACCCGGCATATTGTCGACTTCATACTACCGCTGCTGATTTATATTGCGATCAAAGTCGAGCGCTGAGGACTTCAGCGCTCGATGAACGTCATCTCAAGCGAGCTTGCTACTCCCTTGTACCAAGCGTGGTTTGGGCTTGCGAAACACCAGTACGTTACCCGACATCACCAATACCAGCCCCAACAGCGCCGGCATCGTCCACTGATAACCCTCGGCGAACGCTGACACGTTGAGTGCCACCACCGGAAACAGCACTGTGCAGTACGCAGCCCGCTCTGGCCCCATGCGGCCGACCAGGGTCAGGTAGGCGGTGAAACCGATCACCGATCCCGGAATCACCAGGTACAACAGTGACCCGATGTAACGCGCGCTCATCTCCATGTCGAAGGGAATGCCTTTGACCAGGCACCACACGGTTAGCATCGCCGCCCCGTAAGCCATGCCCCAGGCATTGGTGGTCAGCGGTTTGAGACCGGCCTTCTGTTGCAGGCTCGAAAGCATGTTGCCCGCCGAGAAACACAAGGTGCCACACAGGGCCAGACCGAGGCCGAGCAAGGTTTCCGGGCTGGCGGTATGCCCGGCAAGCTCCGGCCAGAACAACAGTCCCAGCCCAAGCAGGCCCAACGCACCGCCCATCAGCACATTGCGGGCAATTCTCTGACCGAAGAACACCCGCGCGTTGAGGGCATTCCACAGGGTGGCGGTGGAAAACACCACGGCCACCAGACCGCTGGGGATCCACTGGCTCGCGGTGAGGAAGCACATGAAGTTGACGCAGAACAGGCACAAGCCCTGAGCCAGGCAGATCAGGTGCCCGCGACGGTTCATCACTTGCAGGCGTCGGCTGAGCAGCAGGATCACGAACAGCACCAGTGCGGCGAGGCCGAAGCGATACACGATCGACACGGGAATGGCCACCACGCCCAGTTGCCATTTCAAGGCAATCCAGGTGGTACCCCAGATCAGCACAGTCAGCAGGTACAAAGAAAGGTTCATGACTAAGGCTCCTCGCTAGGTGCCCAGTGTCTGGCGCCACGCCTGGGCGCACTTGCATAAACTTGCGCTTTTGTCTGAGGACAGGCTGGCAGGCGCACGTCTACGGAGTAGGATGCAAGCCGTTGGATGCAGGTGTTAGAGAGCAACGATCATGGCTGCACTGGATACCCTACAAGTCTTTCAAGCCCTCAACCGCTCGCCGAATGCTCGCCTTGAGCACAGCGCCGAGCTCGGTGACGGCTTGTCTGCAGCCTTGTGGAGCAATCACCACGACGCTCAGGAATACGAAGCGCCCAGCCACCACACGTTGTCCTGTTACCTTGCCGGCGGCACCGGCACCTTTCGCCGCGACCAGCCCGGCAACAAGGGTGGTCCGGACAAACTGTGCATCCTCCCCGCCGATCACCAGTCAGGATGGGTGATCAATGGCGATATTCGCCTGGCACACCTGTATTTCAGCCCCGAACAATTTGCCCTTGGCTGCGTCACCCTGCTCGATCGCGAGCCACGGGAAATGCAGCTGCGCGAGCAGACCTTTCTCGATGATCCGCAGCAGGCGCTGCGCTTTCGGCAGTTGGTCGCCTTGAACTGGGACGAGCCGGGCGAGCGCCTGCTCACCAGCAGCCTGGCTCACGAATTGCTCAGCCATGCCCTGCTCAGCCAGGTCAACGTGCGTCAGGGCTTACGCCTTAAAGGCGGGCTGGCCGCGCACCAGCGCCGGCATCTGGTGGAGTTCATCGACAGCCATCTGGACGAGGCCATCAGCCTCGGTCAATTGGCGGCGTTGTGTGCGTTGTCCGAATACCACTTCGCGCGGATGTTCCGCGAAAGCTTCGGCTTGCCACCCCACCAGTACGTGCTGGCGCGGCGCCTTGACCGGGCGCGGGAGTTGCTGCGCACGACCTCGCAGCCACTGGGGGAGATTGCACTGGCTTGTGGTTTTTCCAGCGCCAGCCATTTCACCAACCGGTTTCGCCAGTCACTTGGCGGGACGCCCGGCGAATATCGACAGGCGTTTTTGCGCTAGACCCGATTTTTTATCGCCTGTACTGCCGCCTTCGCGAGCAAGCCCGCTCCCACAAGGTTTGGTGATGCTTACCTGTTTTGTGGCTACCCTATTCCCCTGTGGGAGCGAGCTTGCTCGCGATGAACGATGACACGGTCTATCGTCAGAACTCCAAGGTGCTCGACAACGTCACCTGCCGCGAATCCCCCATCGACACAAAGAACCGACTCGCCGCCGAGGTGTAGTAGGTGCGATCGAACAGGTTCTTCACGTTGAGCTGGAACTTGACCTTCTGCCCTTCGACCCTGGTGTCGTAGGTGGCGAACGCATCGGCCACGGTGTAGCTCGGCAGGTCGAAATCGTTCACCGCGTTGCCCGCGCGCTCACCCACATAACGCGCCCCGGCGCCGACCCGCAGTTGATCACCGCCAATGACGCTGCCGAAGTCATAGACGGCCGACAACGAGCCGCTGTTCTTCGCCACGTTCTGCAACTGATTGCCTTTGTAATCCGGGTCTTCGGTGACTTCGGCATCGGTATAGGCGTAGCTGCCGATCATGCTCCAGCGATCGGTGAGCTGACCGCTCAGGTCCACTTCCAGGCCACGGGAACGCACTTCACCGGCGGCACTGTAAATCGTGGTCGGACCTTCGGCGTTGGCCACCAGCACATTGCGCTTCTTGATGTCGAACAGTGCGATGTTGCCGGTAACGCGGCCCGGCAGATCAAGCTTGGCACCCAGCTCCCAGGACTTGGCTTCTTCCGGAGCGATACCGCCGTCAAGCACGGTACTGCTGCCGCTCAATGGCGCGATGGTCGAGTTGGGTTTGAACGACTCGGTGTAGCTGCCGTAGAACGACAAGGCATCGGTGTATTTGTACACAAGGCCCGCGCGCGGCACCCATTTCTGCCCGTTGCTGTCGGTATTGGCGTGGAACGGTACGCCTTTGCCGGCGTACTGGTCGTACGCCTGGAAACGCGCGCCGGCCACCAGAATCCACTGGTCGGTGAGGTGGATGGAGTCTTGCAGGAAGACCGAATCGCTGCGCAGTTCATCGGTCTGTGCGCTGTCGGGCGCACTGACGGTGGTGCCCGGCACTTCCCGACCATAAACCGGATTGACGTAACTGAATGTGGTCAGGCTTTTCTGGCGGATCAGGTCTTCGCGGTAGATCTTGCGGTACTCATCGTCGATACCGAACAGCAGGTCATGCTGCATGCCGAGCACATTCACGTTGCCTTCGAGGCTGGCGGTGGTGAACCGGTCGGTGCTGATCGCATTCTGGGTGCCGTCCATGTTGCGGGTCAGGGTGCCCTTTTTGGTGTCGATGGCGGTCACGCGCACCTGACTGGCATCGTAGGTTTCGCGGTTATAGCTGTAGCCGAAATGGGCTTTCCAGTTGTCGTTGAGTTCGTGATCGGCCTCGAAGTGATAGAGGTCCGAGCGCCCTTCCATGTTGTTGAACGGTTCGTCGAGACGCTCGTTGCGCGAGATGTCCAGCGGATGGTTGGTCCGTGGATCGATCAGCGTGCCGCGGTCGAAGGGTGTGAGGAATTCGCGGTGCTCATAGGAGAACAGCAGCTTGGTGCTTTCGCCGTACCAGGCCAGCGACGGCGCGATCAGGCTCTCGCGATGCACACCGAAGTTACGCCAGTAATCTTCGTCTTCGTAGTCCAGCACCATGCGGTAGGCCAGTCCGGAATCGCCGAGGGCCCCAGTGCTGTCGAGGCTGCCACCGCTGCCGTTCTTGCCGTCGTCATAGCTCGAACCGCGCGCGGTCAGCGCGTTGTACCGCTCAAGTTCGGGCTTCTTGCTGACCATATTGACCACGCCACCCGGATCCTGGATGCCATAGAGCAACGAGGCCGGGCCCTTGAGCACTTCGACCCGGTCCACGCTGGCGTTGAGGCCACGACCCTGTACGATCGGCATGCCGTCGCGCATGATCGAGCCGTTACGGTTGTCGCCAAAGCCACGGACCATCACCGAGTCCTGGGTGCTGCCCAGAGTGTTGGCCTGGGTGATGCCGCTGACATTGGCCAGCGCGTCATCGAGATTGCGCGGCGCCTGGTCGCGGATGACCTGGGCCGGAACGACGTTGATCGTCTGCGGGATCTCCTGTACGGGGGCCGAGGAGCGCATCACTGAAGTGATGGGTGGCGGTTGATAGCTCATGGAGTCATCCATCACCGAGGTGATGGTGGTCGCGCCCAGGTTCAACGCCCCTTCAGTCGGCCGTGGTTCCAGTGCAATGGTGTGGCCGTCGGTGCGACGGAACGTCAAGCCCGAACCAGTGAGCAGACGTTGCAGAGCCTGTTCGGCGCTCATCTGGCCATTGATGGCCGGCGCATTGAGACCGTACGGCGCCTCATCGGTGTAGACGACGCTGATGCCGGTCACTCGGCTGAAATCACTCAGGGCCTGGGGCAACGGTTTGGCGGCCAGCGCAAAATTGAATTGCCCACGCGACTGACTGCTGCCTGCCTCTTCGGCCAGCGCTACGCTCAGCGGCAACAAGGCCAATGCCGAAAAGCTCAACGCAGACACACCCAACCATTGTTTGACCGAACCCGATTTTGCCCTGGACTTCATGACTCATGACCTGTGTAGAACCGCAACGGATGCGAATGACTCGCAGTTTCAGTCACTACACGGATGGCAATCGGGTTTACCTCAGCAAAAACTGAAAATATTTTTATTTGAGTGGTTGGGTGTCTGATCTGCCGTCATCGCGAGCAAGCTCGCTCCCACAGGTATTGAGTTGCTCAAAATATTGGGGCAACACGTAACCCTGTGGGAGCGGGCTTGCCCGCGAAGAGGCCAACAGCTTTAGCGCAGAATAATCAGATGCCCCAAAACCTGATGCTGCTCAAACCCCAACACCCCCTGCAACGAATTCAACACCGCCTGCGGGTTCCTGCTCGGAAAGCTGCCACTGACCCGGCGCATCGCCAGTTCATCATTGAGCAACACGATCCGTCCGGGGTAATAGCGCGCCAAATCCTGTACCACATCGGCCAACGTCGCCTTGTAGTAATTGAGCCAGCCCTGGCGCCATGCCAACTGCGCTTCGCTGTCCACCGAGTGGAGTGTTTGCGCCGAGCCTTCGCCATAGGCCACTTGCTGGCCGGCGGTGAGCACTTGCTGATCGGCTTTCTGGTGCGCCGTCACGCCGACCCGTCCCGACAGCACCGTGACCTGTGCACCGTGGGGCTGCAAACGGACTTCGAACTGCGTGCCCAGGACCCGCGTCTGGCCTTTCTCGGCGTCCACCACAAACGGCTCGCCGGTATGGGTAACGCTGAAAAAGCCGGCGCCGCGGCGCAGTTGCACATGCCGCTCACCGCGACTGAAATCCACGGCGATGGCGCTGTCGGCATCCAGTGTCACCTGCGACTGATCGGCCAGGGTAACGGTGCGAATTTCCCCCGGTGCCGAGACGTAATCCGCCCCCAGTGCATCAATCCAACGCATAGGCTGCCAGCCTGTACCGACACTGATCATCAACAGCAGACACGCGGCCATCGCCAGCGTACCGGACCAGCGCCCGAGCGTGCTGCGCCGCGGCTTGTCCATGGCGTTGAGATAGCCCTGCAAGGCAAAAGCGTCTTCATCGGCGAGTGTGCGCGCCGGTCCTTCGCTCAACTCCCACAGGACCTGCGCCCGGGCATAGGCCTCGGCATGGGCGGGGTCGGCCTGCAACCATTGGCTGAACGTCGCCTGGTCACCGCTGTTGGGCTGGTCATGCAACAGGCTCAGCCAGGCCAGCGCGGCCTGCTCCTGCGCCGGCGTCGGGGTGACGCGTTTGAAGTCGTTCACGGTGCTGTCCCTGGCGTACGCGGTTCGGGTTCCCGAAGGCTGGCCTTGCAGGCTTCGAGGGCGCGCATCATATGTTTTTCCACGGCACTTTGGGACAAGCCCATGGCCTTGGCGATCTCGGCGTATTTGCGGCCGTGAATGCGATTGAGCAAGAAGATCTGCCGCGTACGCTCCGGCAAGGCGCGCAATGCGGCTTCGACATGGCGCAGATCGTTGCCCGCCTCCAGCGCCGCTTGCGGTCCGCTGCCATGGCTGTCTGGTGATTCCACCATCAAACCTTCGCTGGCCCGGACCCTCGTGCCTTCACTGCGCAAGTGATCGATGGCGATGTTGCCGGCGCAGCGCAGCAGGTAGGTGCTGAGTTCCTCGACTTGCACCAACGGCCGCCGCCAGAATCGCAGGAACAAATCCTGTACCAGGTCAGCCGCCGTCGCCCGACAACCGACACGCCGGCTCACCAGTGCTTCCATTTGCGAACGCTGGGAGAGAAACACCTGGAGAAAATACGCACGGTCCCCGCGCTGTTGATCGCGCTCGATATCGTGGGGTTCGGGGGCGGAGTGATCATCGTTCATGTTTCGACCTGAAAACCGGGGAGGCCACGACAGCGTCAGGGGACCGGAAAGGCCGCAATATTAATGATAAATATTCTCATATGCAAAAGGATCGGGTGCAGCCCTTTATTACGCCCGTTGGTTGCACCAATGGCATAGCCATGGAATCCAAAAGCCACCGAAAACAAAACGGGCCTGCAATGCAGGCCCGTTTTCATGGGAAGGTAAAAAAGTGAATCAGGTGTCAGCCGTTAAGCGCTGCCTGTTCGTTCTCAAGAAACTCTTCTTCCAGCAGATGGTCGGCATGGGCGGCACTCTCGATGGGCACCACATTGGCTCGTTTGCCGCGTAATTTGCCGAACATATGCTCCAGCGCATGTTCAAGTTTGGTAGCCGCTCCGTCGATCGCCTGCTCCATGGTGGAGGCTTTATGGGTGACGGAAATCGGTTGATGGCCTTTTGGCCGCGCCTCCAGCTGGCAGCGCATGTCGTGGGGACCCGGCTTGTCGCCGTTCTCGTCCCGCAGGTGAACCTCGACTCGTGTCAGGTCCTCTTCGTAGCGTTCGAGCGTGCTCTCAATGGTCGTACGTACCCACTCCTCCAGTCGTTTACTGCCTTGAATATGGTTATCGCTATTGACTTGGATTTGCATAGTTCATCCCTTATTTCAGCTAGCTCGCGAGAGGCCGGTCAGCTAAGCCCTTGGGCGTCATCACCGTGACCTCTTACTTACACAATCGGTCTGTACGCTGAACAATTCAACCCCCTAAAAAAGATAAATTTTCAATCGCAAAAAAAGTCGGACAACCGGTAAAAGCGCTGTTAAGGTCGGGAGTTGGGTCGCCCTGCTCTTACGTAATAATTGCTCACATTTGCCGCTCCCCCAACGGGTGCAGGCTGCGAAAAGCACCCGCCTCCTCCACCAACCAATCGTGCACCGCGCGCACACCCGGATGGCTCAACGCCCCGGGTGCGTAAAGCAGCATGTAGCGCTTGTGATTGGGCACCGCCAGGCCGAACGGCACGATCAACGCCCCGCGCTCCAGCTCATCGTTGAGCAGTGTCCGTCGGGCAATCGCCACCCCCATCCCGGCGATGGCCGCTTCGATCGTCAGGTGATTGCGATTGAAGGTATGCCCGCGTCGCACATCCGCCCCCTCGAAGCCGATGGCATTGAGGTAAAACTCCCATTCCGCGTACTCGTAGCTGCCGCGCCAGGCGGTGATGTCGTGCAGCAAGGGAAAGTGCATCAGGTCCGCCGGACCATGCAGTGGTGGACGACCACGCAACAGGCTCGGCGCGCACACCGGAAAAATCTGTTCATCAAGCAAGGCTGTGGATAACAGTCCCGGATAACTGCCGTCGTTCAGGTCGATCGCCAGGTCGAAGTCACCTTCATGCAACGGCACGCTGCTGTCCTCGGCCACCAGGCGCAACTGGATGTCCGGAAAACGCTGCTGCAAACGCGGCAGTCGCGGCGTCAGCCATTTGCTCAGGAACGACGGAATCGAACGCACCCGCAGAATCCCGCTGATCATGCCCGCGTCCAGTCGCCGCAATTCCGAGTCGATGCTGCCAAAGGCCTCGTTGACGGTAATGGCCAGACGCTGACCCTCTGCGCTCAGCTCCACTCCGCGGGCGCGGCGGTGAAACAGGCGAAAGCCCAGGCGTTCTTCCAACTGGCGGATCTGCTGGCTGACCGCCCCCGGTGTGATGTGCAGCTCTTCGGCGCAGCGGGTGAACGACAGGTGCCGCGCGGCACAGGCAAACACGTTCAGCCAGACATACGTCTGGGCGTGTAATTGACGGCTCATCGTTTAGTCCTGCTAAAGGATGTCTTAGGAATTTTCGTTGGTCACGCAGGCTCGTGACAGGCAGTATCGCCTAAATTGCGCTTGTCCTACAGAAATGGCAGCGATTTCCCTTCCATTGCGTGTACAGGCTTTAGCATGGCTATCAGTGTTTTCGATCTCTTCAAAGTGGGTATCGGCCCGTCCAGTTCCCATACCGTCGGTCCGATGCGCGCTGCCGCAACCTTTGCCCAAGCGCTGGTCGATCACGGTTTTCTGAGCGACGTGCGACGCGTGGAAATCCGCCTCTATGGTTCTCTTTCAGCGACCGGCGTCGGCCACGCGACGGACCGCGCCTGCGTCATGGGCCTGATGGGCGAGTGGCCCGACCGCATCGATCCAACCACCATCGACAGCCGCATTCACACCCTGCGCGAAACCGGCAAACTGTGCCTGGCAGGCGTTGCGCAAATTGCCTTCGACTGGCAACGCGATCTCCTGCTACTGGACGAAAGCCTGCCCTACCACCCCAACGCCATGTCCCTGACAGCCTTCGGTGAAACCGGCGAACTGTTCGAGCAGACCTACTACTCGGTGGGCGGCGGTTTTATCATCGAAGCAGCCGAAGCCGAATCCGGAATCGCGCCGGCCGGCGACGTGGTGCTGCCTTACGATTTCTCCAGCGCCGCCGAACTGCTCAAACTCTGCAACGAGCACGGGCTGCGGGTGGGCGAACTGATGATGGCCAACGAACGGGCATGGCGCAGTGACGCGGAAATCCGCCAGGGCCTGTTGCATATCTGGTCGGTGATGCGCGAATGCGTCGAGCAGGGTTTGCGCCACGAAGGCATCTTGCCCGGCGGCCTGAGTGTTCCGCGTCGAGCGGCGAAACTGCATCGCAGCCTGCAGGAAATCGGCAAGCCGAATGTCATTACGTCCACCTTGTCAGCGATGGAATGGGTCAACCTGTACGCCCTTGCCGTGAACGAAGAAAACGCGGCCGGCGGGCGCATGGTCACGGCGCCGACCAACGGCGCGGCGGGGATCATTCCGGCGGTGCTGCACTACTACATGAAATTCAATGCCGATGCGTCTGACGATGACGTGGTCGCATTTTTCCTGGGTGCAGCTGCCGTCGGCATCCTGTGCAAGAAAAACGCTTCGATCTCCGGAGCCGAAGTCGGCTGCCAGGGCGAAGTCGGCTCCGCTTGCGCCATGGCCGCCGCAGGCCTGGCAGAGGTGCTTGGCGCCACCCCGGAGCAGCTGGAAAACGCCGCCGAAATCGGCCTGGAACACAACCTCGGCCTCACTTGCGACCCGGTTGGCGGACTGGTGCAAGTGCCGTGTATCGAGCGCAACGCGATCGCCGCGGTCAAGGCCATCAATGCCACGCAAATGGCCCTGCGCGGCGACGGCAAACACTTCATTTCCCTGGACCGGGTGATCCGCACCATGCGCGACACCGGGGCCGACATGCATGACAAGTACAAAGAGACGTCGCGGGGCGGACTGGCGGTGAACTGGGTGGAATGTTGACCGTTTTGGAGGCACGTCGAGGTTAATTGCCCTGAAACGTGCAGAAAACGCGGCCCCCCGTAGGAGCGAGCTTGCTCGCGAAAAACCCTCAGGCGCCGCAAACCATCTGGTTTGACGCGTTATCGTTCACGACCATCGCGAGCAGGCTCGCTCCTACAGAACGTGTTTTTTGTCCGACAATTTTCCGGCATGGGCCTTGCTACTTCCATGCTGGAACAATGATGGCGAGATGGCCGGTGGTCTGGCGTTGCGAACCAACCCGATCATGGCCGGTCAACAACTGCACGTTCAATCAGGCGGTGACGCATCATGGACAACCCTTTCCAGCTCATTACCGATGCCTTTGCAGCGGATTACCAGATCAACCTGAGCATTCAGGGCCTGGACGGCCGCATCATGCTGACCCTGTCCAACAGTGGCCGCGTGGTGGCCAAACGCATGATCAGCACCGAACAACGCAATGACCCCGAGCGCCTCAAACGATTGGTGCAAAGCATTCAGTTCGGCATTGCCATCGAGCAGGGCCACTGCGCCGTGGCCATCCTCGAATCAATGACCGACGACGGCACGCGCAACCTGCCCCCACCAGCCAGTGACCGCCACCGACCCACCATGGGGCTTTAAAGCTCGCCCTTTTCTACTTCCGGATGTTCACTGGAGCCCTTACCTGTTTTGCGGTGCGGGTTCTCAATCTTCACCGAAGGAAATTGCGACGAAGCGTAACGCACCACCAGAATCGCAAACGCCAACAGCAGAATCCCGCCGCACAGGTAGATGATCCCCAGGTCCGGCGGGTTGTGGTGCGATACGTTGGAAATCAGCAGCCGCGTCAGCGCGGTGATCGCCACGTAGATCAGGAAGCGCACGGGCATGTGGTTGGTCTTGAAGTAAATCCCGACCATCGCCCCCAGTTCCAGGTAGATGAACAGCAGCAAGATGTCATCGATCTTGATGTGCCCTTCTTCGATCATCCCGAGAAATTCCATCACCGCCGCCCATGCGGTCACCGCACCAATGGCGAACAGCGCCAGGTAGTGAAAGGTTTCGACAAACAGATTGCCCAGGGACTCGGCCAGTTCATGCACGTTCTGCCGCAGTTTTTCGGCCCAGTTGATTTTCACGATGATGCTTCCTTAGGTCGGCTCGACCGGATGATGCGGGTTGGACGTGACGGTTTTTCTGCATGCAGAAAAAAGGCCAGCCCATGATGGCGAGCCGCTCGGGATTGTGCGCCGTGGCGTTTGGTCGCACCTGTGCAGCGCCCCGCCTGACAAATCCCGAATTCGGTCTACATTAAAAAGCCACTACCCAAAAGGCAGGGATTCGCTTATCCTTTAGCTGTATATAGATACAGTAGTCGAAATCGACAACCAATGTGAAGGCATGTGAGGTGGTGAATGGCCGTCGAAGTGGTATACCGCAGCAGCCGAGATCTGGAGCGCTTGTTCATGGATAAAGCCGAAGCTGACCGTCATGACAAAATGCTCGAACTGGCCGAATTGCTGGCTGAAGTGTTGCAAAAAGCCGTTCCGTCCCTGACCGAGCAGCAAGTGGAAGAAGCCGGGATCTACATGGCGAAAAATCGCGACGTGTTCGCCAAGGCGTTCAAGAGCCAGCCGGACGCCCTGTCCGAACTGCTCAGCGCACCGGTTGAAGTCGCACAACCTGTTGCGGCAACCGAGGTCGTTGAGGCCGCTGAGCCGGTCACCCCGGCCAAGCCTGCCAAGGCCCCAAAAGCCGCCAAATAGGCAAAGCCCGAATTGAACAGGCCCTGAGTCGAATGACCCAGGGTCTTTTTCATGCCTGTGGAAAACTCATGCCAGTTTCACCGGTACAACACCTTCTCCGCCAACTCGTCGGCCACCCGCGCGGGGGAGCGTTTTTCCGCCTGGGCGTGGGCGAACACTTCAGTCAGGCGCGAGCTGATTTTCGACAGGTGCGCGGTGATGGTCGACAGTTCCTCGCCGCGGTGCTTGAGCGACACGTAAATCAGTCCGCCGGCGTTTATCACGTAATCCGGTGCGTACAGGATGCCGCGACGTTCCAGTTGGTCGGCAACATCCAGATGGGTCAGCTGATTGTTCGCCGAACCGGCCACTGCCGAGCAGCGCAGTTGCGTCACGCTGTGGCTGTTGAGCACCCCGCCCAAACCGCACGGCGCAAGAATATCGCAAGGCGTGCTGAGCAGTGCGTCGTTGGCGATGGGGTGAGCCCCGAGTTGCTCCATCGCCAGTTGCACCTTGCCGTGATCGATATCGCTGACCAGCAGTTCGGCCCCGGCGGCGTGCAACTGTTCTGCCAGGGCATAACCAACGTTGCCCAAGCCTTGAATGGCAACGCGCAGGCCTTCGAGGTTATCGCTGCCCAGTCGCGCCATCGCTGTGGCGCGAATGCCGGTGAATACGCCCATCGCCGCGTGTGGCGCAGGGTCGCCCGCCGCGGTGGTGCTGGTGACATGCTGGGTCTGCTGGGCGATGCAATCCATGTCCGCCACTGAGGTGCCACTGTCGATGGCCGTGATGTAGCGCCCGTCGAGCTGATTGATACAGCGCCCGAAGGCTTCGAACAGCGCCGCGCGGTTGGCCACATGAACGGGGCGAATGATCACCGCCACGCCGCCGCCCTGGGCCAGGCCGGCCAGTGCCGCCTTGTAACTCATGCCTTGGGCAAGGCGCACCGCATCCTCGACCGCAGACTCGTCGCTGGGATAGGCAAGGTAACGACAACCACCCAGGGCAGGCCCCAGCCGGCTGTTATGAATGGCAATGACCGCCTTCAACCCGGTGACCGAGTCAACGCTCAGATGCAGCGATTCAAGGCGAGTGCTTTGCATGAGAGCGAACATCGTAGGGCTCCCGAATCACTTCTTGTAGTCGCCAGTATAGGCTTGCGCCCAAAAATTGCAGAAGCGCACCGGAATAAGCACGGCCCCGATGCAGGCTTTCGGAAATAACCCGTGGTCGCTCTTGTACGGTACTGGACGAATGCCGGAGAGGGGGCTAAAACGAGGCATTGCCCGGAGATTTTGATGACCCCGCGCCAATCGTTCTTCGCCTGTCTGCAACGTTCACCGCCCGCGCTGTTCGAGGCGGCACTGTGGATTGCGGCCGAGCACGATAGCGAGGTGAAGCCGCAAGCACTGTTGGCCGATTTCCAGGCGTTGCAACAGCGGGTCAGTGGTGGCTTACCGATGCTGCCGGTCAGTGAACTGGCCCAACCGCTGCTGCGGCGCATGAATGACCTTGGCTTCGCCCAGGACGACTTCACGCCATTGCGCCCGCAAGTGGCACTGATGGACAAAGTACTGGAACGCCGACGTGGGCAACCCTTGACGCTGGGGCTGATTGCGCTGGAGTTGGCCAAGGGCCTGGAAATTCCCATGGTCGGGGTCAACTTCCCCGGGCATTTCCTGCTGCGGGTGCCGGGCGCCGATCATTTGCTCGACCCCTGCGGCGGCCGTCGCCTTTATCCCAACGATTGTCGGGAGTTGTTGCTCCGCCAGTACGGCCCGAACATCAAGCTCAGCGCCGAGCACCTGGAAACCGCCGAGCCAGTGCAGATGCTGCAACGGCTGTCGCGCAACCTGCGCCAGTTGTACCTGTCCCACGACGACGTCATCAATGCCTTGATCGACGCCGAACGCGTCCTGGAACTGGGCAACGCCAGCGCCGCCGACTATCTGGCCCGGGCCAGCCTGTACCAACGGCTGGACTGTCCGAACGCCGAGCGTTTTGACCTGGAGCATGCGCTGCTGCTCAGCGACGATCCGATCCAGCGGATTCGCCTGACGGAGCGGTTGGGGCATTTGCCGCCCAACTCCATCGTTCACTGATCACAAATCATTGTGGGAGCGAGCCTGCTCGCTCCCACATTGGAACGGTGTGAGGTTTCAGGGCGTGTCTGGCTGGTTCGCCGGATGCGCCTTGATGAACGCCGGGTGCGTCGCCGCCAATGCCGCCACTCGCCGGATGCGTGGATAAGCCTCAAGAGAAACATTGAAACGCTCGGCCGCGTACAGCTGCGGGATCAGGTAGACGTCCGCCAGCCCGGGTTCGGGGCCGAAGCAGTAACCGTCATCACCGATCAACTGCTCCACCGTGGCCAGCCCCTGGCCGATCCAGTGACCGATCCACTCCACCACCTGCGGTTCGTCGTGGCCCGACTGGCGCAGCCGATTGAGCACGCTGACGTTGTGCAGCGGGTGCACATCGCAGCCGATCACTGCCGCCACGCCGCGCTCGTGAGCACGGGCAGCCAGGTCTTTGGACAGCAGCGGGACCTGTGGATAACGTTCCTCCAGGTACTCGATGATCGCGGGAGACTGGATCAGCAACTCGCCTTCATCGGTGCGCAAGGCCGGCACGCGGCCCTGCGGGTTGATGCCCAGATAAGGCGGCTGACGATGCTCTCCACCCTGCGGTGCGATCAGGTTGACTGGCAAGGATTGATAATCCAGGCCCTTGAGCGCCAACGCGATACGCACCCGGTACGAAGATGTCGAACGGTAGTAGGTATAGAGTTCCATGCCCCGCTCCTGTTAGCGCGCCGGCAGCACTTTGCCGCGGCATTCGCCGAAACCGATGGAAGCAAAACCGTCGCGGCGGCAACGGCCGCGCAGGATGATTTCGTCACCGTCCTCAAGGAATTTACGCACCTCGCCCGAGGCCAGTTCGATCGGCTTTTTACCGCCTTCGGTGATTTCCAGCAGGCTGCCGAACTGACCGCTCTGCGGCCCCGACAACGTGCCCGAGCCGAACAAGTCACCAGCCTGCAATTGGCAACCATTGACGCTGTGGTGCGCGACCATTTGTGCCACGGTCCAGTACATGTGCCCGGTGTTGCTCAGGGTCAGGCGATGAGCTGGCAGGTTCTGTTCACGCATGGCCTCGGTGAGCAGCAATACTTCCAGTTCGATGTCGAACGCGCCAGCGGCCTGGTCGCGCTTGTCGAGCAGGTACGGCAGCGGCTGCGGATCGCCTTGGGGACGTGCAGGCTGGGCACGACGGAACGGCTCCAGCGCTTCGGCGGTGACCACCCACGGCGAGATGCTGGTGATGAAGCTTTTCGACAGGAACGGCCCCAGCGGCTGGTACTCCCAGGCCTGGATGTCCCGTGCCGACCAGTCGTTGAGCAGGCAGAAACCGGCGATGTGATCGGCAGCGTCGCCAATGGCAATCGAGTCGCCCATGTCGTTGCCCTGGCCGATCCAGATGCCCAGTTCCAGTTCGTAGTCCAGGCGCGCGCAAGGGCCGAACGTCGGTTCGCTCTGACCGGCCGGCAGCGTCTGGCCTTTCGGGCGGCGCACATCGGTACCGGACGGGCGAATGGTCGACGCACGACCGTGGTAGCCGATTGGCACGTACTTGTAGTTCGGCAGCAACGGGTTGTCCGGGCGGAACAGTTTGCCGACGTTCTGCGCGTGTTCGATACCGACATAGAAGTCGGTGTAATCGTTGATTTTCGCCGGCAGGTGCATCTCGCAATCCGCCGCCAGTGGCAGCAGTTTTGCGCCCTGGGCTTCGATCTTGCCGTGCAGGGTGCTGCCCTCGGCGAACAGTTCCAGCAAACGCTCGCGCAACGCGACGCGAGCCTCGCGGCCCAGTTCGAAGAACGCATTCAACTGGCCGCCACAGGTGGCCTCGACGGCAGCCTTCGCGGCGCCATCGAACAATCCGGCCTCCAGGGCCGCTTGCAGATCAAAGATATGCTCGCCAATCGCCACGCCACTGCGCGGTGCCGAGCCGTTGAGGCTGAACACGCCCAGCGGCAGGTTTTGCAGGGGAAAGTCCGCGTGGCCGTTGGCGGATGCAACCCAGCTGCGAGTGATGGAAGTCTGCGTCATGGGTTATCTCCGGGTCGGGTCGAAAGTGGCGGGCAGCGTAGCCCAGCAGGCGTCGTAGGTGTTTTGCAGTTGCGGGCAATCAAGGGCGAAACTGCTTGGGCGCAACACCTGGCTGGTCTCGAACATGAACGCCATGGTGTTGTCGATTTTCGCCGGCTTTAGCTCAGCGTTGATCGCTTTGGTGCAAGTCTCTCCGTCGGGACCGTGGGCGCTCATGCAGCTGTGCAACGAAGCACCGCCGGGCACAAAGCCTTCGGCCTTGGCGTCGTATTCGCCCTGGATCAACCCCATGAATTCGTTCATCAGGTTGCGATGGAACCACGGCGGACGGAAGGTTTTCTCGGCCACCATCCAGCGCGGCGGGAAGATCACGAAGTCGAGGTTGGCCAGGCCGTGAACGCTGGTCGGCGACGTCAGCACGGTGAAGATCGACGGATCGGGGTGATCGAAACTGACGGTGCCGATAGTGTTGAATCGGCGCAGGTCATATTTGTACGGCACGTTGTTACCGTGCCAGGCGACCACGTTCAGCGGCGAATGATTGAGCTCGCAGGCCCACAACTGGCCGAGGAATTTCTGCACCAGCGTAGTGGGTTGTTGCAGGTTTTCGTAGGCCGCCACCGGGGTCAAAAAGTCCCTCGGATTGGCCAGGCCATTGCTGCCAATCGGTCCCAGGTCCGGCAGACGCAGCGGTGCGCCATGGTTTTCGGCGACGTAACCGCGAGCTTGCGGGTCGAGCAGTTCGATGCGGAATTTAAGGCCACGTGGCAGTACGGCAATTTCCAGCGGCTCGAGTTCAAGCACGCCCAGTTCGCTGGCAATGCGCAGGCGCCCCAGTTCAGGCACCAGCAACATTTCGCCGTCCGCGTTGAAGAACACGCGTTCCATGGAACGGTTGGCGCGGTAGTTGTAGATGCTGATCCCGGCCGGTTTTTCTGCGCCCGAGTTGGCGGCCATGCTCACCAGGCCGTCGATGAAATCGGTCGGCTCGGCGGGAATGTCCAGCGGGTTCCAGCGCAGGCGGTTGGGGGTCACCTCACCCAGCGGGCCACCGGCCAGTTGCCGATCCAGTTTGACGAATGCCGGATGATTGGCCGACGGCTGAATGCGGTACATCCAGGTCCGCCGCGCTTCACTGCGCGCCATGGTGAACGCCGTGCCGGAGAACAGTTCGGTGTAAAGGCCGTACGGGGCTTTTTGCGGGGAGTTCTGGCCGACAGGCAATGCGCCGGGCAACGCTTCGCTGCTGAATTCGTTGCCGAAGCCTGACAGGTAGGCCAGCGCTGGCGTCGTTGAATCGGGGTTCATGGAGCCTCCTGAACAGGGAGTCGGCAGTGGCCGCTCGCTCTGTTGCAGAGGTCGAGGCACGCCTGGGTTGTTTTTATCGTAATTTGATTACGCATAACGTAATTTGATTGGTATTGACCGTCAAGCTATAAAGACGCCCATTCGTCCCGGGATCCCAGCCACCATGGAAAAAACCAGCGACAACAACGGTAAACAGAAAGTCCGCTCGGCCGAGGTTGGCACCGACATCCTCAAGGCCCTGGCCGAGTTGTCGCCTTCGACTTCGCTGTCGCGCCTGGCCGAACACGTGCAGATGCCGGCGAGCAAGGTTCACCGCTATTTGCAGGCCTTGATCGCCAGCGGATTCGCCGAACAGAACGCCGCCACCAACCATTACGGCCTGGGCCGCGAAGCCCTGCGCGTAGGGTTGGCGGCACTCAACAGTATGGACGTGCTGAAAGTCGCCGCCCTGCCCCTGGCTGAACTGCGCGATGACTTGAACGAAACCTGTTTCCTGGCGGTGTGGGGCAATCAGGGCGCGACCGTGGTGCATATCGAACCGGCGGTGCGTGCGGTGACCGTGGTGACACAACTGGGCTCGGTGTTGCCATTGCTCAGCTCTTCGACGGGACTGGTGTTTGGCGCCTACCTGCCTGCGCGTGAAACCGTGGATCTGCGTGAACAGGAACTGCAAAACGTTACCGCCCACGCCTTGGCGGATGATCAGGCCTACACAACGATGTGCGAACAGATCCGCCATCGGGGCCTGCATCATGTGCATGGTCTCTTGATGCCCGGAGTGGATGCCTTGTCGGCACCAGTGTTCAACGCCATGGGCAGGATCACGGCAGTACTGACCGTGGTCGGGCCGACCTCGCTGTTTCATGCCGATGAAAACGGCCCGGCGGCGCAGCGTTTGTTAGCCGCCACCCGCGCCGTGAGCTGGCGCATGGGCTTTGAGCCCGACTCATCGACAGCCTGAACGCAGCGGCGATGATCAGGCGGGCAGGATCAGGCCCAACTTCTTGACCATCGCCACCGCTTGCGTTCGACGTTCAACACCTAATTTGCTATGGATTCTCCGGGCATGGGTTTTCACCGTATGCAGCGAAATGAACAGCTGCTCGGCAATTTGCTGATTGGAATTACCCTGGGCAATCAGGCCGAGCACTTCCAGCTCCCGACAACTTAGCAGGCTGGCATCCAGGGTCAGTGCGGTCACCGTCTCCTCTCCTTGCAAACGACAGATCAGGTTCGGCTGTCGCAAGTTCAAATCACGCAATGCCTGTTGTCCCTGACAACGCTTGACCAACGCCAGCCCGGCCTCCAGCGCTGCGTGAGCCGTGTCCGGCTCACCCGTCAGGTCCGCCACTTCGCAGATTGCCAATTGCAGCTCCGTTTCCAGCGCCAGCATGGCGTGTTGTTGCGCGTGTTCGAGTAACGCCCTGAGTCGATCCAGTGGACGTTGCACCAGTTGCAGTTGAGTCTCGGCCAACACCAACTGGTATTCGATACGCGCAATCAGTTGCAGCGTGGCCGGCGGTGCCTGGCGCGCGTTGGCCCCACGATAATGACGCAAGACCCGGGTCAGCGCTTCCCGGGCCAGCTCCGGGCGCCCTTGTTGCAGCCAGAAATGACTGCTGATTTGCAGCAGCACGCCGCGATAAACCGTGTCGGGGATCTGCCGTTGCTGCATCAACCGTTCGGCCTCGCGCAGACGATCAAATGCATGGGCGTAATCACGTTGGTTGGCCGCCAGTTGCGCCTGCCCGAGAAACCCGTACAGGACATGCTTGTCCTGACTGTGGAGGCAGTCATCGAGGCCCGCCTGAAAACATTCACCGGCCAATTCATCCTGGCCCTGGCACAAGGCCAAGCGCCCACGCCGCAGGGCGATTCGTCCCAGCAGCGGCGTCGGTCGATCAGCCTGCCGTCCGAGCATTTCATGGATGTCGGCCAGCAACTGCCCTGCTCGCCGCGGTGCGCCACGCTGCTCCAGCAACTGCGCATGATCGAGTTCGAGCAAGCCTTCAAACAGCAACGAGCCTTGCGCCCGCGCCAGGCACAGGGCATCACGATTGAAGGCCTGGGCGGCATCGAGGTCGGCGTTGAGCAGTGCCTGCTGGGTCAGCCCGGACAGACACAACAATCGTGCGGGCCACGCCTCGGCCGCCAGTTCGTCCAGCGCCTCGATAAAATGCGCCCGTGCCGCCGGCAGGCGTCCCTGCAAATGCAGCAACCAACCCTGTTGCGCCTGCCAACGCGCCAGCAGTTGGCGTTGCAAGGATGCCGTCGGTTGCGGGGCAAATCGGGACAGTTGCCCAATGCAGGCAGCCGCCTGCTCGAAACGCCCGGCAAACAGCAACGCCGCGGTGATCAACCCCACCCGTTGCGGCGTGCCCAGGGTCAACTGTTCACCCAGCTGCTCGTGCAGTTTGAGTAACCAGCTGACGTTCTGACGCTTGAACAGATGCTCAAAACTGAAGTGTTGCAACAGGCTGACCGCGACCTCGTGCTCTTGCGCCAGCAACGCCTGCTCGAAGGCGCCCTGCCAGTCTTCTTCGGCGCTGAACCATTGGCACGCGCGGCGATGCCAGGACCGCCCGGCCGGGGTCAGTTCTTCACGCATCTCCCGGGCCAGTGGCTCGAAGACCCGCAACCACTCGACGGAGTCTTCCCAGGGTTCAATGAAGCAGCCCATGTCCTGCAACGCGTGCAACCACTGCGCGCCCTCACCCGTACCGAAAAGATGCTCGCACAAGCTGGCGTTGAAGCGTGGCAGATGAACCAACACCTTCCAGACCTCAACCAACTCCGACGGCAAGGTGTTGAACAACTCGTGTTGCAGATAATCGAGCAATGTCGCCGAACGCCCCTGCTCACCCGACCACGGACAACCATTAAGCAATGCGATCCGCACGCCAGCGCACCAGCCACCACTGCGCTGAGCCACCCTTTTGGCGGTTTGTGCCGCCAGGGCCGGCTCGACATGACCGAGCAACTGCCCGACCTCGGCCTCGGTAAACGCCAGCGTCCGGCCTTCGCACTCGTACAACTCATCATCGAGCAGCAGCCGCGGCCAGTTGCAGGGTGGTCGTCGACGGGAGCTCAGCCACCAGGTCAGCGCCGGGCTGTCGACGGCCAACAGGCGATCGAGCATCCGGTCGAGTTCCGGATTGGGTGCTCGACAGTAATCATCGATAAACAGCCAGGTCGGTGCCTGTAATCGGGCCAGATGCGCCAACAGCCCGGGCTCATCCGTCGAGGGCAGACCCAGCGCTTGCGTCAGGCGCAATAGTAAATCGGCTGCACTCAACGACGCCCCCGCCAGCGGCAGCCAACAGATCCGAGCGTGCTCCGGCGCCCGCAGCAGGCATTCGGTGAGCAACGCGCTCTTGCCACTACCGGCCGGTGCGCAAAGCAACTTCACCCGCGCAACCGAGACCAGCATGGGCTCGATCAGTCGCTCGCGGGACAGATGATGGGACGACAGTCGGGGCAGGAAGCCAGGGCGGTCCAGACAGTGCGTCATTGCAGTCATTGTGGTGCGCCTTTTTTATAATTCTGGCGCCACCCTAGCCCCCTCCCGAGCGCTTGTTGAAGAAGTATTCAACACACTGATCGACCGCTATAAAAAAGGTGACCGCAAAGTCACCCTTTTGTGTAAGACCCTGTAGGAAACCTACCTGACTCCCGTGCTCCGCAAGGCTGCTGGCGTGTAGTCCCCCGCTTTTGCATCGATATTGAATTCGAAGCTGCGCTTCTCTTCGTTCTTCATTCCCAGGGCGATATAGCGACCGGCGATCAGGTCATACAGCGCTTCGACGGTGTAGGCCGGCACCTGGTGATCGTAGTAGAACTGGGCATGCCCTTCGGCGACGCGCCAGAGTTGGCCACGCCCGTCGTAGTGGTCGGCCAGCGCCACTTGCCAGCTGTCTTCGTCGATGTACATGTGGCGCTTGGCGTACACGTGACGCTCGCTCGGCTTGACCGTGGCGACGACTTCCCAGACACGGTGCAACTCGTAGCGGGTCAGGTCCTGATTGATGTGCCCGGCCTTGATCACATCGGTGTACTTGAGGTTGGGCGAGTCGAGCTTGTAGCTGTTGTAGGGAATGTACATCTCCTTCTTGCCGATCAGTTTCCAATCGTAGCGATCCGGCGCGCCGGAAAACATGTCGAAGTTATCGGTAGTGCGCAGGCCGTCGGATGAGGTGCCGACACCGTCATAAGCGACCTGCGGCGCACGCCGTACCCGGCGCTGGCCAGCGTTGTAGATCCAGGCCTTGCGTGGCTCCTTGACCTGGTCGAGGGTCTCGTGGACCAGCAACACGTTGCCCGCCAGCCGCGCCGGCGCGGTCACTTCCTGCTTGAAGTAGTTGAGGACGTTATCGTCGCTGCCCGGTTTCAGATCGCTGAGCAACGACGGAACGGCGACTTCGTCCTTGAAGCGGATCACCGTGAAGTCGCCATTGGACTGCGGTGTTGCCTGGGTGATGGTGCGTCGCAGATTGCCGCCGTGGTAACGAGTGACATGGTTCCAGATCACTTCCACGCCATTCTTCGGAATCGGGAATGCGTAGTAGCGATTACCAGTGAAGTTGGCCAGACCGTTACCCTCGTTGATCGGTGTTACGTTCAGCGCACTGCGCTTGGCCGACTCATAGATTTCTGCCGGTAACGCCACGGTGCGATGGCTCGGGTAGACCGGAATCTTGTAGGTCTCTGGATAGCGCTTGAACATTGCGATCTGGCCGTCGGAGAGCTTGTCCTTGTACTTGTCGACGGTCGCCGCGGTGATCACGAACAACGGCTTTTCGTTGGCGAACGGGTCGGCCAGGAAACCTTTGCTGTCCACCGCGCCAGCGTTTTTCGGGATGCCGCCGGTCCAGGCCGGAATCGAGCCATCGGCATTGCCGGCCTTCTCGGCACCGAGCGGTGTAAGGCTGGTGCCGAGAAGGCCGGCTTCTTGCGGCGACACCGCCGCCATCACGTTGGCGGCCAGCAGACTCAGGGCCAGAACGGTGCCCAATTGCAGAATCATCTTGCGCATTGAATTCATCCTTTTCAGCCAGATCAGAAGTTCACACCAAAGCTCAACGCCACGAAGTCACGGTCGGCGAGGACGTTGTAGTCGCCGCCGAAAAAGTCGGTGTAACTGAGGCTGGCGGTATAGGTGTTGCGATAGTCCGCATCGACTCCGAGGCTGATGGCCTTGGCGCCTTCGTTGAACAGACCGTTAGGGCCAAAGCCTGCGACGTCGTGGGACCACGAGAGGTTGGGTCTGAAGTTGATCCCGGCGATGAGGTTGTTGTAGTCGAGGATGGCCCGGGCGCGATAACCCCATGAAGTCGAGGTCACGAAACCGTCGGTATCGCCGCCGAATCCATACTGGCCATACACCGAGTCGCGGCCGTAGCGCAGTTTGGTACGTGCTTCCAGACCACCGACCCGAACCACTGCCGCCTCGCCTACCAGGGTCAGGCGATCTGCACCCGCGACCTGATCGATGAAGTGCGTCAGGGTGCTCTGGATCTGCGTCACCTCCTTGCGGCGGTAGCCTTTGTTGTCGGCCCCCGGTGACGTGGCAATGGGCGATGCTGCTCCGCCCGCGATAGGGTTGAGCAAGGCCAGGGTCAGGTCATTGGTGTTGACCTGCACCGGGGCGTTGGGACGGTAGCTGATTTCCCCGCTCCACGCGGTGCCGGTGGATAACGTGGTGGCGAAGCTGGCGCCGTAGAGGCGGATGTCCTCCGGGTATTCGAGGTAATACTGGCCGCGACCGAGCATCACACTTTGGGCCAGGCCCGAACCGCTGCCGGGGGCGATGCGGTTGGCGGTGGCAACGATTCCCGGAATGCTTGCCAGCGTACCGGGGCCGGCGGTGGTGGTCCCGACATTCGGTGAACGGCTGTGGTAGTTCATGAAGTACAGGCCGTACTCGGTGTCGTCCCCCAGCCAGCGCAGCGCCGTACCCCACTGCCCGGAATCCCGGGCATCGCGGTCACCGCCAAGGGGCACGATCACCCCCTCCTTGCTGACCTCGAAGCCCTGACCAAAGGCAGCCGCAATCGGCTGCAAGGGTGCAATGGCCGGGCTGGCGACGGTGTAGCCCTTGTTGCAGCCGTCCGCCACCACATCGACACCAAAGAAAGTGCCGCAGTTATCGACGACCGTCTGGTCCCACTCCAGTTGATAGAAGCCTTCCACGGTCAGCTTTTCCGTCAGCCCCTGGGAGGCGAACAACATGTTGACCGGGATCAGGCCTTCCTTGATTTCGGCGCCAGGACGACGGAACGCGGAGACGTCAACCGGATTGATGCTGTTGATCGAGTTGCCGATGAACGTGCTCTCCCCCCAACTGACCACCTGCTTGCCGGCGCGGACCGTGCCCGGCAAATCGGCGAGGGAGTAGTTGTGATAGACGAAAGCGTCGAGGATTTGTCCGCCTGAAGACTTGGCGCCTTCTTTGCGATTGTGATCGCTGATGTCCTTGAAGGGGCGGCTTTCATCCTTGAGTTCAAAGTCGTACCAGTACTTGCCACGCACAAACGCACCGGTGTCGCCGTACTTCAGTTCGAGGTCGTGAATACCCTTGAAGATCTTCGAGAAGGTTTCACCTTTCTTGAAATTCAATCGCCCGTCGTCACCGGTCGAAGACTGGCCGGAGCCGCCGTTGACGATGCCCACCAGGGATTTATCCGCGTCACGCATGCCCCAGCTCGCGCCGACCGACAACGAGGAGTCGAACGTCCCCTCGATCTCCCCGATGTTGAATGAAAGGGCCTGCGCCTGGGCGCAACAGCCTAATGCGACCGCAACCGCCAACGCCTGCGGTGTGAAGATGGCGCGCATTGTTGTTTTTGTCATGCGTCTTCCCCGGTGAGTGACAGAAGGCCTCACCCTACTGCCGGGCACCGGGGTCGATAAGCGCACCAAGGAGGTATTCGTGGTGTACCTCTAAAGGATGACTGGCACAGACGACGAGCACCCGAATCCTGACTGTTGCCGGGGCTGCAACAGTGCATGTCGGGAATTGGTATTTTTCCTACAGCGTCGAGGGCTTATTCTTACCTCACTGTCACAGTAAACCACCGCAGGCACCCTGTACCGGCCTGCGCCGTGACTGAAAGATTTCAGATGAATCGAGGATTCGGTTCGTCGCCCTGTGTTCACTGACGTTGATTTGTAGCTCCTGATCCAACGTCTTACTTTGGCCGCTGCGTTTGCAGCGGCCTTTTTTATGGGCGATGGTTTTTGATAATTAACAGCTGCCAGTCAGTGCCCCCCCGGAGCATCCAGGTAAAACTTCGCATGCCTACATTTCTTTCAGAAAGTACCTACAAGCATGGGTAAACACCAAAAGCACTCGAGTCTTTAAGTTGAACAGCACGTCGGCGAACGACTTTTTATCTTCGTCCGACTTCAAACCTACTTATTGCGAGTGCAACCATGAAACCCATCAACTACAACCGGTATCGCTCAACCAGAAGTTTCAACAGTCGAATACGCTTTCTGATTCTTCACTACACAGCCGCTGACTTTTCAAGTTCTGTCAGTGCCCTGACCGGCCCCAATGTCAGCGCGCACTATCTGGTTCCGGATATTACGGACCCCAGTTACCTGAAGGCCGGCCATACCGGGCAGGAAGTTTTCAGCCTGGTGGATGAAACCTATCGCGCGTGGCACGCAGGTGTCAGTCAGTGGGGTAGCCGCAGCAATCTGAACGATACGTCCATCGGCATTGAAATCGTCAACCTGGCGACCGACAACAAGGGCGAATTCACCTTTCCGCCGTATCACCCCGAGCAGATTGCTGCGATTGAACAGCTGGCGCTGAATATCCTCATGCGCTACCCGGATATCACGCCGACGCAGGTTCTGGGCCACTCCGATGTTTCGATCGGCCGCAAAAGTGACCCGGGGCCGATGTTTCCCTGGCGGGAACTGTACTTGAAAGGCGTCGGCGCCTGGTTCGATGAAGCCACTCGGGACGAGTATCTGCGCCAATACAACACATCGGGGGTTCCAGCCCGAAGCGAATTGCTGGGGCTGTTCAAATCCTATGGATACGATGTTTCGGGAGCGTCCACGGAAGGCGGTTTTCAACAATTGGTGCGGGCATTCCAGATGCATTTTCGCCCGGAAAACTTCGATGGAAAAATGGACGCGCAAACAGCCGCCAACCTGAAGGCGCTGGTCGTCAAATACTTTCCCTGCTGACCATTGGCAAACCGCTTTGCAGCCGACAAATGCAACAACCGGCAAGGTCAGTCAATGTGACCTTGCCGGTGGTATCAAAGCGTATATTTCTGCAAATTCCCCATCATTTCCTTCAGCGCTTCGATGTTGTCCTTCGGATGCGCCGCGCCCTCGAAGTCGCAGATCTGCTGCCAGTGCGCCGCCACGTCTTCCGGGGAGAAGCCGGCCCGTGGATCGAAACCGATGCCGAGGCTGCGCTCCCAGCGGACCTTGCCCATCCAGCCGCCGCCGACTTCGAACAGACCGGAGGTTTCCTGACAGTTCTCGCTGGCCAGGTACACCACCAGCGGGCTGACCAGTTCGGGCTTGAGCTGTTCGAAGACTTGCGGCGGTATCAGGCCTTCGGTCATGCGCGTGCCGCCGGTGGGGGCGATGGCGTTGACCAGGATGTTGTTCTTGCGGCCTTCGATGGCCAGGGTGCGGGTCAGGCCATAGAGGCCGAGTTTGGCCATGCCGTAGTTGGACTGGCCGAAGTTGCCATAGATGCCCGAGGTCGACGCGGTGAAAATCACCCGGCCGTAATTCTGCTCGCGCATGTGCGGCCAGGCGGCGCGGGTGACTTTGTAGGCACCTTCGACGTGGACGCGGTAAACCAGGTCCCAGTCGGCGTCATCCATTTTGTGGAAGGTCTTGTCCCGCAGGATCCCGGCATTGTTGACCACCACGTCGACGCGACCGAAGACATCCAGGGCGTGCTGGACCAGTTTGTCACCGTCAGTGACCGAGTCGTGGTTGGCTTCGGCAATGCCGCCGGCCTCGCGAATCTCCGCGACCACGCGGTCGGCGGCCGAGGCATTGGCGCCTTCGCCCTGGGCCGAGCCGCCAAGATCGTTGACCAGCACCCTGGCGCCCTGTTTGGCGAACAACAGTGCATGCGTCCGTCCCAGGCCGCCACCGGCTCCGGTGATGATCACGACTTTATCTTCGAAGCGCACAGACTCATTCATGGGGGGACTCCAGCAGGCCAAAGGACAGTGAGTCCGAGTTTCAGGCACAGCGCAGCGGGTCACAATGAACACGGGAGAGGCTGAATGGTGCGCGATAAGGCAGGGGGATGATTGAAAGAGAAACAGGCATGAACCCTGTGGCGAGGGGGCTTGTCGGATCGCCGCATCGCCCCGTTCGGCTGCGAAGCAGTCGTAAACCGGCTAAACGCGTTATACCTGAATCACTGCGCCGTATGGTTTGGGGCCACTGCGCAGCCCAACGGGGGCAAGCCCCCTCGCCACAACAGTTCATCTTAAGGTTCAGGAACACGCCACCTTGCGCGGCGGCAAGAGCAATTGATCGCGAAACGCCAGGTAGTGCTTGAGCACCTCGCAGGGCGCCTCGATCTGCGGGTAGTGGCCAATGTCGGGCAACACTACCGTGTCCGCCTCCGGGATCAACTCCCGGTAACGCTCGACCATGTGCACGCCGGAGACTGGATCGACCCCGCCATCGATCACTCGCAGCGGCACTTCACCGCGTTGCATCGCGCTCACCCAGCGGTCGCGCCAGACGCGTCGCTCCGGGATGTAGCCGATCAATTTGTGCATGATCCGTGGCCCCTGATGGCTTTCGACCAGACTCCAGAAATCATCCATCTGGCTTTCACTGGGACGGGTTTGCGGACCGAAAATCTGCCGAAAGCTTCTTACCAGGCCATCACGGCTGAAGGCGCGGCCGATCATCCAGCCCAAAGGGCTGAGCAAGAGTTTTTGCATCAGTACCGGGCGGTGGGTTTCCGGAAACAACCCGCCATTGAGAAACACGCAACTGGCCAGCTCCACCCGCGATTCGTAATGCCGGGCCAGCAGTTCCTGAGCCACGCTGTCGCCGTAATCGTGGGCGAGCAGGTGCACTGGCTGCTCGACATTCAGGTGTTCAAGCAGTGCCTGTTGCAGATCCGCTTGTTCCAGCAGGCTGTATTCGTGATTCGCCGGTTTGGCCGAATCGCCGAAGCCCAGCATGTCGCAAGCGATCACGCGAAAGCGCTGGGCCAATGGCTGCCACAGGTAATGCCAGTCCCAACTGGCGGATGGAAAGCCGTGAATGAGCAACAGCGGCTCACCCTGGCCTGCTGCCCAGTAGCGGATGCTCTGGCCACGGAATACGAACGTCTGGCTGCGTTTGCGCCAGACACACAAGGGGATCTCGGCGAGCTCCATCAGAGTTTATAACCCGGGTCCAGTTTATCGAGTTTGCGCAGCAGTGCCGGCCAGGCCAGCGCTCCGCCCATTCCTTGAGCACTTCGGGTGACACCCGCGATCATGGCTTTGGCGCCGGCCAGAATCTGCGGTTCGATGGCGATCAGTTCAGCGGCACCGTTTTGCGCCATGACCTGAATGTCGCAGGCACGCTGAAAGGTGAACATCATCAGGAACGTATCGGCGATGGTGCTGCCGCAGGTCAGCAGACCGTGGTTATGCAACATCAGGAAATTGTTTTCACCGAGGTCGGCCTGTAGCCGCACTTTCTCTTCATGGTTGAGCGCCACGCCTTCGTAGGCGTGGTAGGCCAGACTGGAAAGCACGAACAACGACTGTTGGCTGATCGGCAAAACACCCTGCTTCTGCGCCGACACCGCCACCCCCGAAGCCGTGTGGGTGTGGAGCACGCAGACGACATCGTGACGGGCTTCATGCACGGCACTGTGGATGGTGTAACCCGCCGGATTGATCTCGTAAGGACTGTCCATCAACTTGTTGCCGGCCTGATCCACCTTGACCAGGCTCGACGCGGTAATTTCGTGAAACATCAACCCGAACGGGTTGATCAGGAAATCTTCGGTGCCAGGCACCTTGGCGGAGATATGGGTGAAGATCAGGTCATCCCAGCCATGTTGGGCGACCAGGCGATAACAGGCTGCCAGGTCGACGCGGGTCTGCCACTCGGCAGCACTGACCTGGTCTTTGACACTGGGTGGCGATTGGACGGGAGGGACAGTCACGGCAAGGAGCCTCGGTGTTTTTATTATGGAGTGTTTCCTATGTCCACCGAGTCTAGTCAGCCCTTGAGGTTCGTGTAGTTGCATTGGCAGCCAGCTTGATGGCCCAGCGAGTCAGCCGCCCTGCCGTCCTGGTTCCATGTCAAACGACCGGCGCCAGCAGGGGTCTGACAGGCATAGGGCCGGGGCAACGCTCAGTCGCGCAGTGCACTGATCAGGTCCGCCAGCCAAGGCTCGGCGTCCGTCTCTGGGGTCACCGTTTCGCTGGCATCCAGGCGCAGCATCGGCAGCACTTCGCGAATGCCAAGCTCAGCGAACAATTCGCGCATCTGCTCGCCGCCGCCACAAAAAGTATCGCCATAACTCGCATCGCCCAATCCGATCACCGCGCCCGGCAAACCGCGCCAGGCTGCTGGCAATTGATCACGAATGGTCGAATACAGCGGCTGCAGGTTGTCCGGCAGCTCACCCATGCCGGTGGTCGAGGTCACCGCCAGAAAGGCTTCAGGGCCAAACGCCTGGATGTCGGCGAGGGTCGCACGCGGGTTGTGCCAGGTTTCGAAACCGGCGGCGTTCAACAGGTTGGCTGCGTGGCGGGCAACTTCTTCGGCCGTGCCGTACACCGAGCCGGAAATGATGGCGACTTTCATCGAGCTGATCCTGAATCCGAGTGAAAGACCCGGATATTAACACCACGGTTGTGATTATTCTTTTAGAATGCAATTGACAATCAATCAGGAAAGGATACTCCGATGATTAATGCACAACTGCTGCAAATGGTGATCAACGCCTCCAACGACGGTATCGTGATTGCCGAAAAGGAAGGCGATCAGGACAAGATCCTCATTTACGTCAACCCCGCGTTCGAACGCCTGACGGGGTACTCCAGTGAAGAAATCCTCTATCAGGATTGTCGCTTCCTGCAGTCGGGGGACCGCGATCAGCAAGCGCTGCCGCTGATTCGCGATGCATTGAACCGTGAAGGATCCTGCCGGGAAATACTGCGCAACTACCGCAAGGACGGCACGCCGTTCTGGAACGAGCTGTCCCTTTCAACGGTGAAAAATCCAGCGGACGGGCAAACCTATTTTGTCGGCGTACAGAAAGACGTCACTGTGCAGATCAAGGCGCAACAGCGCGTGGCACAGCTGGAGAGGCAGTTGGCTGAACTCCAGGCCGAGCTTGCTGCGCTCAAGGCGACGAACGGCGCAAACGAAACTCAGAATTAATGGTCAGTAATTACAATCACCAATGACTTTGTAACTACATCTTTCGAGTTGGCCATGCAACGCGACGCGCTCCTGACCCAGGATGAGCTGGATTTCATCCAGACAATGCAACACAACCCGCAACTCAATGTGCGGGACGCGACGTCGAGCCTGCTCGTCAACGGTGGGTCGCAAATCCGTGACCTGCTCACCCGCCTGGCGGCCCATGAGCAGGTCACCATTCAAGCCAGCTTCGAAAACCAGCAAATGACCTTTCCCCTGCACTTGGTGGAAGACGAGTTCCATGCGCTGCATTTGCGCCTCGGCGTGCCCAGCATCTATGAAGACGGGCCGATGGTCCGGCCTTGGCGCCTGGTACTGGACGAACCGGTAGCGCTGGAAAACGCCAAGGGTCAACCCGGCACCCTGTGGGTACACGAAGTGTCGTGCAAAGGGGTTTTGCTGGAAGCTCGCAACAGGACCAAACCACCGAAGCATTTCGCCTTGTGGTTCAGCCCCTCAGGCTACGAGCGGATTGCCTTGCGCGGTACTTTCGAGAAAGAAAACGAACAGGGCTTCTACGCCTATCAACTGAGCCTGAGCGATACCGATGAAGCCGAGCGTCTGCGCCAGTTCATCCTGCAACAGCATCGTTTGACTCATCCCGCGCTGCATCTCTGAACGTCAAGTATCCAGAGTACCCGCCAGGAACTGCTTCAGACGCTGGCTCATGACCTCCCCTTCATTGCCCAGGCAACCGATCGATGACCCGGCCAGGCTTTCCTGTGCCAGATCAGAAGCATCGCCGGCCAACAACAATCGGCACTCCAGACTCATGGCCAGGCGATTCAGACGCCGCGGCAACTCGGGAGCCGGCACATGATTGGAAAACAGCACCAGAGCCAGGGGCTTGATCCTTTCACACATCAGCGCCAGTTCCTCGAATGGCTGGCCCATGTTCAGTACGCGAACGGCCAATGGCCCGGAACTCAGGAACAGGGCGGCGACCAATAGTTCCAGTTCCCGGCAATTGCCATCCAGGGCACAGATGACCACGCGACGCGGCTGTTTTTCGCGCATCAACAACAGACGCTGCAACACCCGGGAACGCAAAAAACCATCCAGGAACAGCCACTCGCTGGTGCCGCCGAACTGGTCCTGGCGTTGCAACAACCGCTTCCAGACGGGCATCAGAATGCCCTGGAACACCACCGGCAGGGAGTAGCTGGAAAAGACTTGCCCGTAGAGCTCCTCCAGCCGAAGCTCGTCAAACCCGTTGACCGCAACATGAATCTGCTGCCGCCACTGCGCGTAATCGGCTTCCACGAGGTTGTTGGGGATGATATGCGACAACGCCTGGAGTGGCTCGGTCCTGGCCAGGATCTTGCCGATCCTGCTGACGGCAACCCCGCGCTCGATCCAGCCGAGAATGCTATGGACACGCTCAATATCGGACATCGAATACAGTCGATGCCCACTGTCGGTGCGCGTTGGAACAATCAGGCCATATCGTCGCTCCCAGGCTCGAAGCGTGACCGGGTTTACACCTGTCAGTCGCGCCACCTCACGAATGGGAAAGAGCTCTTCCTGTTCGAGAGCGACGGCCTGCGTGGAGCCTGAAGCGACGTCTGTGAACATGGGCATCCTGTTGAAACATCCTTGTATCGTCCAAGGCGTATTCTAACGCCCCTGCCCCGTAAAGTTTCCGTAAAAAAATTCCATGCCGCGAACGAGCGAAAAACGCCGCAGACGCGATTGACTGAATCAGGAATAATCCTTGCTTGTTTCGAGTCGCAGCCCACCACCCCGGCGCTGTGCCTGGCGAAGTTCCTATCCGGAGCGACGCAAATGCCTTACGGAGATACACAATGTCTAGCCCTCCCGTCACGCTGATGGTTGCACGCCGCGTTGCCAATGGACGCTACCAGGACCTGATCGCCTGGCTGCGCGAAGGCGAACAACTGGCCACCGATTTTCCCGGTTATCTCGGCTCCGGTGTGCTCGCTCCGCCGCCCGGCGATGACGAATTCCAGATCATTTTCCGCTTCGCCGACGAGCAGACCCTGCAGGCCTGGGAACATTCCGCTTCGCGCAGCGCCTGGCTCGGACGTGGCGGCGACTTGTTCGCCCACCCGACAGAACACCGGGTCAGCGGCATCGAGGGCTGGTTCGGTGCCGTCGGTCAACGCCCGCCACGCTGGAAACAGGCCGTGGCGATCTGGCTGGCGTTCTTTCCGGTCTCGCTGCTGTTCAACTTTGTGCTGGGGCCGCTGTTGAGTGACATGAGCCTGCTGCCGCGGGTTTTCATCAGCACCCTGTGCCTGACGCCGCTGATGGTTTACCTGTTCATTCCATTGTCGACCCGTTTGCTGGCCGGCTGGCTGAACAGCACGCCGGCACGCCCATTGCGTGCCGAACCCTCCACACAGAATCATTGATCCCTTCTGTGGGAGCGAGCTTGCTTGCGATGAGGGCGTGTCAGTCAACATATGTGTCGTCTGACAGTCCGCAATCGCGAGCAAGCTCGCTCCCACACTTGTTTCCCTCGCAATAGGTAGAGCGCTCCCGTCGCTGGTATAGTTTTGCTCTCACCGCGATGCGAGCCGTTCATGACTTCTTCCGCAGCCCCTGTCCTCATTACCGGCGCCGGCCAGCGTGTCGGCCTGCACTGCGCCCGGCGATTGCTGGAAGATGGCCATCGGGTGATTTTCAGCTACCGCAGCGAGCGTCCCGGCGTACAAGCCCTGCGCGACCTGGGGGCCACCGCTGTGTTCGCGGACTTCGCCAGCGAGGCCGGGATCTTCGCCTTCATCAACGAGCTGAAAACCCATACCGACAGCCTGCGGGCAATCGTCCACAACGCTTCCGAATGGCTGGCTGAAACGCCGGACACCGACGCCGCGGCATTCACCCGCATGTTCAGCGTGCACATGCTGGCGCCCTACCTGATCAACCTGCATTGCGCCGACCTGCTGCAACGCTCGAGCCCCGCCGACATCGTGCACATCAGCGATGACGTGACCCGCAAGGGCAGCAGCAGGCATATCGGCTATTGCGCCAGCAAAGCCGGGCTCGACAGCCTGACCCTGTCCTTCGCCGCCCGGTACGCGCCGGCCATCAAGGTCAACGGGATCGCGCCGGCCCTGCTACTGTTCAACCCTGAAGACGACGCGGCCTACCGCGCCAAGGCGCTGGCCAAGTCCGCGCTGGGCATCGAACCCGGTTGCGAAGTGATCTACCAGAGCCTGCGCTATCTGCTCGACAACCCTTATGTCACCGGCACCACCCTGACCGTCAATGGCGGAAGGCACATCAAATAGTGTCCCGCGAGGATTTTCCATGACGTTATCCCTGCCCCAGAATTATCGAGAGATCCTCATCGGTCTCGGTGAAAACCCCGACCGCGAGGGCTTGCTCGATACGCCGACGCGTGCAGCCAAAGCCATGCAGTACCTTTGCCATGGCTATGAGCAAAGTGTCGAAGAGATCGTCAATGGCGCGCTGTTCGCCTCCGACAACGATGAAATGGTAATCGTCGACAACATCGAGCTGTACTCGCTGTGCGAACACCACATACTGCCCTTCATCGGCAAGGCGCATGTGGCTTATATTCCAACCGGCAAGGTGCTGGGCCTGTCGAAGATCGCGCGGCTGGTGGACATGTTCGCCCGGCGCCTGCAAATCCAGGAAAACCTCACCCGGCAAATCGCCGACGCGGTGCAGCAAGTGACCGGCGCGGCAGGCGTCGCAGTGGTCATCGAGGCGCAGCACATGTGCATGATGATGCGCGGCGTCGAGAAACAGAATTCGACCATGAACACCTCGGTGATGCTCGGTGCCTTCCGCGAGTCGAGCAATACCCGCCAGGAGTTCCTGCAATTGATTGGACGGAGCAAGTAGCAATGCCACAACTTCAGCCAGGCATGGCACGCATCCGGGTCAAAGACCTGTGCCTGCGTACCTTCATCGGCATCAACGAGGATGAAATCCTCAACAAGCAGGATGTGCTGATCAACCTCACCATTCTGTACGCAGCCCAGGAAGCGGTACGGGACAACGACATCGATCACGCGTTGAACTACCGGACCATTACCAAGGCAATCATCGCCCATGTGGAAGGCAACCGCTTTGCGCTGCTCGAACGCCTGACCCAGGAAATTCTCGACCTGGTGATGGCCAATGCATCGGTGCTGTACGCCGAGGTCGAGGTCGACAAGCCCCACGCGCTGCGATTCGCCGAGTCGGTGTCGATCACACTCGCGGCAAGCCGCTGAGCTTCAAGCTTCAAGCCGCAAGCGGTAGACTTCAAGCCACCGCCATCCAACTTGCAGCTTCAAGCCTGCCGCTTGAAGCTGTCTCGCAGAGACCGCCATGACCGATCAACAACGCCTGGAACTCGAAGCCGCCGCCTTTCGTCGGCTGGTGGCCCACCTGGACAGCCGCAAGGATGTGCAGAACATCGACCTGATGAACCTCTCGGGCTTTTGCCGCAACTGCCTGTCCAAGTGGTACAAGGCCGCGGCCGACGACCGCCAGATCGAGGTCAGCCTCGACGAAGCCCGCGAAGTGGTTTACGGCATGCCGTACGCCGAATGGAAAGCCCAATATCAGCAAGAAGCCAGCGCCGACCAGCAAGCGGCGTTCGCCAAAGGAAAACCCAATGAGTGATTTGAACACCCTGCGCGCCAGCCTCAAGACCGGCGAACACGCCTTCGCCGACACCCTGGCGTTCATTGCCGCCGGATACGACTACCAGCCTCAGGCCTTCAACAACGGTGGTGTGGAAAACGCGGCCGGGCAGAACGAAGGCTCGTGCAAGACCCTGGGCCTGGCGCTGCTCGAAGGCTTGAGCGATGAAGAAGCCCTGCTGGCTTTCGGCGAGCATTACCGCTCGGTGCTGGCAACGCCGGAAGGCAGCGACCACGGCAACATCCGCGCGCTGATCGCCCATGGTCTGGCCGGTGTGAAGTTCGCTCAACAGCCGCTGACACGCCGCTGATTTGATTTGTAGGAGCGAGCCCGCTCGCGATGGACTGAAGAACGCCACGGGGTGTCAGGCTCCCAGCGTCATCGTTCACCACCATCGCGAGCAAGCTCGCTCCTACAGGTTTTGCGTTCATGGCGCGCAATTGATCACAAGCACAACCCGACTTTTAAGATTGACCCGGCAACTTTATTTCGTTTGCCCCGTACCACCGCTCACGGCTTAGATAAAAAGAAGTCCTCCTTCTTCCGAGCCGGTCATTCATGCGCAGCGAAACCATCAGCCAGTCGATCAACATCGTTCACCCTGTCACGCTCAGCCACGGCAAGAATGCCGAGGTCTGGGACACCGATGGCAAACGCTACATCGACTTTGTCGGCGGCATCGGCGTGTTGAACCTCGGCCATTGCCATCCGCGCATCGTCGAAGCCATTCGCGAACAAGCCACCCGTCTGACCCACTACGCGTTCAACGCTGCACCCCATGAGCCTTACCTCGAACTGATGGATTGCCTCAGCGCATTCATGCCTGTGGCTTACCCGGTCAGCGGCATGCTCACCAACAGCGGCGCGGAAGCGGCGGAAAACGCCCTGAAGATCGTCCGTGGCGCCACCGGCCGCAGCGCGGTCATCGCCTTCGACGGCGCTTTCCACGGCCGCACACTGGCCACCCTCAACCTCAATGGCAAAGTCGCGCCGTACAAACAAAAAGTCGGCGTGTTGCCGGGGCCGGTGTTTCACTTGCCCTTCCCCAGCCGGGACAACGGCGTCACCTGTGCCGAGGCCCTCAAGGCCATGGAGCGCCTGTTCAGCGTCGAGATCGATGTCGAAGACGTCGCCTGCTTTATCGTCGAACCGGTGCAGGGTGAAGCGGGTTTCCTGGCCATGGACGTCGAGTTCGCCCAGGCGCTGCGCAAGTTCTGCGACGACAAGGGCATTGTGCTGATCGCCGATGAAATCCAGTCCGGTTTCGGCCGTACCGGCCAGCGCTTCGCGTTCTCGCGACTGGGCATCGAGCCCGATCTGATCCTGCTCGGCAAAAGCATCGCCGGCGGCGTGCCGCTGGGTGCGGTGGTCGGGCGCAAGTCACTGCTCGACAATTTGCCCAAGGGCGGACTCGGTGGCACTTACTCCGGCAATCCCATCGCCTGTGCAGCGGCACTGGCAACCCTGGACGAAATGACCGATGCCAACCTGCATGCCTGGGGCACCCAACAGGAAGAAGCGATTGTCGGTCGCCATGCAACCTGGCGCGCGAACAACCTGACGCCGTACCTGGGACGCCTGACCGGCGTCGGCGCCATGCGTGGTATCGAGCTGATCAACGCCGATGGCTCGCCCGCACCGACACAATTGACCCAACTGCTGGCACTGGCGCGCGACGCCGGTTTGCTGCTGATGCCCAGCGGCAAGTCGCGGCACATCATTCGCTTGCTGGCGCCGCTGACCATCGAGGCTGCGGTGCTGGAGGAAGGGCTGGATATCCTTGAGGCGTGTCTGAAGAAATTGGCCTGATCCAGCGCCCACTGTAGGAGCGAGCATGCTCGCGAAGAACCTGAGAGCCCTGCGGGGTGTCAGGCTCCCAGCGTTATCGTTGACGACCATCGCGAGCGCGCTCGCTCCTACAGGGACATGTGTATTTTCCGAAGGCACAAAAAAACCGGCCGAAGCCGGTTTTTCGTTTCTACAGAATCAAGCGTTCTGCAGATTATCCAGGTAACGCTCGGCATCCAGTGCCGCCATGCAACCTGCGCCAGCCGAGGTGATGGCCTGACGGTACACGTGGTCAGCCACGTCACCAGCGGCGAAGATACCTTCGAGGCTGGTGGCAGTGGCGTTGCCGTCACGGCCGCCCTGCACAACCAGGTAGCCGTCTTTGAGGGTCAACTGGCCTTCGAACAGCGAAGTGTTCGGGGTGTGGCCGATGGCGATGAACACGCCGTCGACTTTCACTTCGTCGAAACTGCCGTCGTTGTTCTTCAGGCGGGCACCGGTCACGCCCATGTTGTCGCCCAGCACTTCGTCCAGGGTCGCGTTCAGCTTCAGCTCGATCTTGCCTTCGGCGACACGGGCGTTCAGCTTGTCGATCAGGATCTTCTCGGCGCGGAAAGTTTCACGACGGTGGATCAGGGTGACTTTGCTGGCGATGTTGGCCAGGTACAGGGCTTCCTCAACAGCGGTGTTGCCGCCGCCGACCACGGCCACCGGCTTGTTGCGATAGAAGAAACCGTCGCAGGTCGCACAGGCCGAAACGCCTTTGCCCATGAACGCTTCTTCCGATGGCAGGCCCAGGTAACGAGCGCTGGCGCCGGTGGCGATGATCAGGGCGTCACAGGTGTAAGTCGCGCTGTCGCCGGTCAGGGTGTATGGCTTGGCGGCGAAGTCGACGGCATTGATGTGATCGAAAACGATCTCGGTTTCAAAGCGCTCGGCGTGCTCACGCATCCGCTCCATCAGCGCCGGGCCGGTCAGGCCGTGGACGTCGCCCGGCCAGTTGTCGACTTCGGTGGTGGTGGTCAGTTGACCGCCGGCCTGCATGCCGGTGATCAGCAGTGGCTTGAGGTTGGCACGGGCGGCATAGACCGCGGCGCTGTAACCGGCAGGGCCGGAACCGAGAATAATCACTCGCGAATGACGGACTTCAGACATGACCTGCTCCTGTTGACCGGCCCGGATTACCTGGCACGGAACGCCGGATTGCCGGCTGGAATAAAAAAGAACGGTTGAAAGCACTTGGGGAAGGCTTGACCCGACCGTCCTGTAAAAAGATTGGGTGCAGCGTATCGAGGGGGCGAAGATTAAGGAAATACGGTTTAACAATCCAGCTCATAGGTGGTCTCTATGGCATCTGACCGACGATATCGACGTCTTTGTTACAGTGAATGTCGATACCGCCACCGCGCTTTCGCCTGCAAGGCAAAGCCGGTAAGGTCGGCGCGTTTTCCCTCTGCTCGGAGCACCTTATGCCCGCCCCTGTACTGTCCGGCCCGCAATACCTGCGCGAAGGCCTCAAGCTGGTGTTGAGCCCCAGCCTGCGTTTGTTTGTGCTGTTGCCGTTGGCAATCAACCTGGTGCTGTTCGTCGGATTGATCTACCTGGCCAGCCATCAATTCAGCCTGTGGGTCGACACCTTGATGCCATCGCTGCCCGACTGGCTGAGTTTTCTCAGCTACATCCTCTGGCCATTGTTCGTGGTGCTGGTGGTGTTGATGGTGTTCTTCACCTTCACCATGCTCGCCAACGTCATTGCCGCGCCGTTCAACGGCTTCCTCGCAGAAAAAGTCGAAGTGGTGGTACGCGGCACCGACGACTTCCCGGCCTTCAGTTGGGGCGAGTTGATCGCCATGATTCCGCGTACCCTGGCCCGGGAAATGCGCAAGCTTGGCTATTTTCTGCCCCGGGCGATCGGGTTGTTCATCCTCTCGTTCATCCCGGTGGTGAACATCATCGCCGCGCCGCTGTGGCTGTTGTTCGGGGTGTGGATGATGGCGATCCAGTACATCGACTACCCGGCGGACAACCACAAGCTGGGCTGGAACGAGATGCTCGCCTGGCTGCGCGAGAAGCGCTGGCAGAGCATGAGCTTCGGCGGCAGCGTGTACCTGGTGCTGCTGATCCCTGTGGTGAACATTCTGATGATGCCGGCTGCCGTGGCCGGGGCGACGCTGTTCTGGGTGCGTGAGCGCGGGGCAGAAAACCTGGTGACCCAGCGCTGAGTCACAAATCCATCATCCCGACGTCACACTGACGACATGGCCCCAGCCGACACTGGGGTCATGACGACAGCTCTGCATATCACCCTGATCACCGAAACCTTCCCACCGGAAATCAACGGCGTGGCCAATACCCTTGGTCGCTTGTGCGACGGTTTGCGCGCGCGCGGGCATCAAGTGGAGCTGGTGCGGCCGCGTCAGGGCTGCGACCAGCAACTGGGCAGCGACGATGAATTGCTGCTGTGCCGCGGCTGGCCACTGCCGGGCTATCCCGGCCTGCAATGGGGTCAGTCGTCGATGCACAAGCTGCTGCGGCGCTGGACGCGTCACCGCCCGGATGTGCTCTACATCGCCACCGAGGGCCCGCTGGGGCTCTCTGCGTTGCGTGCGGCACGGCGACTGGGAATTTCCGTGGTCAGCGGTTTCCACACCAATTTCCAACAGTACTCCAACCAGTACGGGCTTGGTTTGCTCACGCGCCTGCTGACTCACTACCTGCGCTGGTTCCACAACCGCTCGACCATGACCCTGGTGCCCAGCGTCAGCCAACGCATGGAACTGGAGCGGCGGCATTTCGAGCGCCTGGCGTTGCTGTCCCGAGGGGTCGACAGCGAATTGTTTCACCCGGCCAAACGCTTGAATGCCCTGCGCGAGCAATGGGGGCTGGCCGAGGCAGACATCGCCGTCATTCATGTCGGACGCCTGGCCCCGGAAAAGAATCTCGGCCTGCTCAAGCGCACCTTCAATACCCTCAAGGCGAGTTATCCCCAGCGCACGCTGAAACTGGTCGTGGTCGGCGATGGCCCGCAGCGCCAGGAACTGGAAAACGAAATGCCCGAGGCGATTTTCTGCGGCACCCAACGGGGTGAAGCCCTGGCGTGTCACTACGCGTCAGGCGACGTGTTTCTGTTTCCGAGCCTGACCGAAACCTTTGGCAATGTGGTGCTTGAAGCACTTGCCTCGGGGCTCGGCGTGGTGGCCTACGACCAGGCGGCGGCGGCCCAGCATATTCGTCATGGCTACAACGGCGTATTGGCGATGCCGGGGGATGAAGAAGCGTTCTGCGATGCAGCGGCATGGCTGCTGGAGGAAAGGGAAGCCTTGCGCAATGTCAGGCTCAATGCGCGCCAGCATGCCAGTCGCCAGGGTTGGGCGACGATTATCGAGCAGTTCGAGGGACAGTTGCGCGGTGCCTGTGCCGGGGAGATGGTGGTGCCGAATGCGCCGACTGTGCTCTGATTTTTCAGTGATCTTGAGTCAGTCATCGCGAGCAAGCTCGCTCCTACAGGATTTGTGTACAACGCACACCCTGTGGGAGCGAGCTTGCTCGCGATGAGGCCTTCCCGGTCGCCGCTTAAACCAGCGTCATCAACGCCTCACGACTGAACGGCAGAATGTCCTCTTCACGGCCGTCGCGCACTTTCTGCGCCCAGTCCGGGTCCACCAGCAAGGCACGACCGACCGCCACCAGGTCGAACTCATCGTTGTTCAGGCGCTCCAGCAGTTTTTCCAGGCTGGCAGGCTGCGCGACCTTGTCGGTGCTAACCATGAACTGCAGGAACTCGCCGTCCAGGCCGACACTGCCCACGGTGATGGTCGGCTTGCCGGTGAGTTGGCGGGTCCAGCCAGCCAGGTTCAGCTCGGAACCGTCGAACTCCGGCTCCCAGAAGCGGCGGGTCGAACAATGGAAAATGTCCACGCCCGCGTCGGCCAACGGCTTGAGGAACTCGCCCAAGGCTTCAGGGGTTTGCACCAGACGTGCGGTGTAGTCCTGCTGCTTCCACTGGGAGAAACGGAAGATGATCGGGAAACCTTCACCGACCGCGGCACGCACGGCCTGAACCAATTCAATGGCGAAGCGCGAACGGTTGGCCAGGCTGCCGCCGTATTCGTCGGTGCGCTGGTTGCTGCCTTCCCAGAAGAACTGGTCCACCAGATAACCGTGGGCACCGTGGATTTCCACGCCGTCCATGCCGATGCTCTGGGCATCCCTGGCGGCCTGGGCGAACGCGGCGATCACGTCCTGGATATCCTGTTTGGTCATGCCGTGAACCACGACCTGACCTTCCTTCAGTTTTTCCGACGGGCCATAACCCGGCACGCTGGCGTCCGGCTCGGTGCCGATCCGGCGCACGCTGCCCACATGCCACAACTGCGGAACGATCTTGCCGCCTTCGGCGTGAACGGCGTCGACGACTTTCTTCCAACCGGCCAGGGCTGCTTCGCCATAGAAATGCGGAACGTTCGGGTAGCCGTTGGAAGCCTTGTGACCGACGGTGGTGCCTTCGGTGATGATCAGGCCGACGCCGGCTGCGGCGCGGCGACGGTAGTATTCGATCACTTTGGAATTAGGCACGCCACCTGGGGAAAAGGAGCGGGTCATCGGCGCCATGACGACGCGGGTCGGCAGTTCGAGGGTGCCGAGGTGGAACGGTTTGAACAGGGCTTTGACGGGCATGGGACGCTCCACAGAAATGACTTTATGACGGCGATAATATGGAGGTTCGCACGTACTGAACAGCACTATTGATTTGGGTGATGTAGGAGCGAGCTTGCTCGCGATGGTGGTCAACGATAACGCTGGCGGTCTGATGCCCCGCGGTGTTCCTACAACCATCGCGAGCGAGCTCGCGCCTACAGGGGGGGATATCAGCTCAGCGCTTTTTCAATCGCGTGAACGATGGTCGGATCATCCGGCGCCGTGCGTGGCGAGAACCGTGCCAGCACACGCCCGTCCTTGCCCAGCAGGAACTTCTCGAAGTTCCAGGTGATATCGCCGGGAAATTCCGCGCCCTCTCCCGCCAGCAGGCGATACAACTGATGACGTTCATGCCCGTTGACTTCCAGCTTGCTGGACAACGGAAAGGTCACGCCATAGTTGAGGCTGCAGAAATCCTTGATTTCCTGCTCGGTCCCCGGTTCCTGCCCGGCAAACTGGTTGCACGGCAAGCCCAGGACGCTGAAGCCCTTGGCCTTGAATTGCTGATAGAGGTTTTCCAGCGCCGCGTACTGCGGGGTCAGGCCGCATTTGGAGGCGACGTTGACCACCAGTACGACTTGGCCTTTGAAAGGCGCCAGAGGTAGCTCCTGTCCATCCAGGGCTGTCAATTTAAGGTCGTGAAAAGCACTCATGGCGTACTCCAGATTCCCGTGTTCTTCTCGAAACAGCCACTTGGCGGTGTCATCAGGGACGGCCGCAGACTAAAAAGGCGCCCACAAGGCGCCTCTCCAGTTATCTGAGCTTAGCGCAGAAATCAGTGGTGATGGCCACCTTCGCCATGGACGTGACCATGAGCGATTTCTTCCTGGCTGGCGTCACGGATGGCAACGATCTTGACCTGGAAATTCAGGCGCTGACCGGCCAACGGGTGGTTGCCGTCAACGGTGACGTCGTCGCCGTCCAGATCACGGATGGTCACGATCTGCATCTGGCCGTCCGGAGCGGAAGCGTGGAACTGCATGCCCACTTCCAGCTCGTCGACGCCTTCGAACATGCTGCGGCTCAGGGTGCTGACCAGTTCGGCGGCGTATTCGCCGTAAGCGTCTTCCGGTTCAACGGCTACGGTCAGCTCGTCGCCGACAGCCTTGCCTTCCAGAGCCTTTTCCAGGCCCGGGATGATGTTGCCTGCACCTTGCAGGTAGACCAGCGGCGCGCCGCCGGCGGAGCTGTCGATGACCTCACCAGCGTCGTTGGTCAGGGTATAGTCGATGGAGACAGCCTTATTGGCGGCGATCAGCATGGGGCGAGACCTTTTGCATAGGAAAATTGAAAGGCCAAGTTTAGCGAAGCAATCGTCCGAAAGCGAACACAACCCGGACAGACGGGATTCGACGATCACAGGCTTCCATCAGGACGAGGACGGACACTGGGTGGCCGAGCTTTCCTGCGGCCACACCCAGCACCTGCGGCACCAGCCACCCTGGCAATCCCGCGCCTGGGTCATGGACCCTGTGCAACGCCTTGAAAAAATAGGCCAGCCCTTTGCTTGCGGTTGGTGCGCACAGGGCTCGGTTAGCGATAACCTTGGCGACTGAATTTCGGTAGATCGTCAGATATAGATGATCACCTTTGCCATGCTCCTTCAGAGAATCCGCATGCAAACTTTTTTTATCGCGCCCACCGATTTTGGTGTGGGTCTGACCTCCATCAGCCTAGGGCTGGTACGCACCCTTGAGCGGGCCGGGCTCAAGGTCGGTTTTTTCAAACCGATTGCCCAGCCGCATCCGGGCGACACGGGCCCGGAACGTTCCACCGAACTGGTGGCGCGTACCCACGGCTTGAAACCGCCGCAGCCCCTGGGCCTGGCCCATGTCGAGCGCATGCTCGGCGACGGCCAGCTCGATGAGTTGCTCGAAGAAATCATCACCCTTTATCAGCAGGCTGCCATCGGCAAGGACGTGCTGATCGTCGAAGGCATGGTGCCGACCCGCAGCGCCAGTTATGCCGCGCGGGTCAACCTGCACCTGGCCAAGAGCCTCGACGCCGAGGTGATCCTGGTCTCGGCACCGGAAAACGAAGTGCTGACCGAGCTCTCCGGTCGCGTCGAGTTGCAGGCGCAGTTGTTCGGCGGCCCGAAAGACCCGAAAGTCCTCGGTGTGATCCTCAACAAGGTCAAGACCGAAGAAAGCATGGAGGCCTTCGCCACGCGCCTGAAAGAGCATTCGCCGTTGCTGCGCAGTGGTGATTTCCGCTTGCTCGGCTGCATTCCGTTCCAGCCGGAACTGAACGCCCCGCGCACCCGCGACGTCGCCGACCTGATGGGCGCGCAAGTGCTCAACGCCGGTGATTACGAAACCCGGCGCATGACCAAGATCATCATTTGCGCCCGCACCATGCGTAACACCGTGGAGTTGCTCAAGCCCGGCGTGCTGGTGGTGACCCCTGGCGACCGCGACGACATCATCCTCGCCGTCAGCCTTGCGGCCTTGAACGGCGTGCCTCTGGCCGGCCTGCTGCTGACCAGCGACACCCTGCCCGACCCACGCATCATGGACCTGTGTCGCGGTGCCCTGCAGGCCGGATTGCCGGTGCTGTCGGTGAGTACCGGCTCCTACGACACCGCCAACCTGCTCAATGGCCTGAACAAGGAAATCCCCATCGATGACCGCGAGCGCGCCGAAATCATCACCGATTTCATCGCCAGCCACCTCGATGCCAACTGGCTGCATCAGCGCTGCGGCACACCACGGGAGATGCGCCTGTCGCCAGCGGTGTTCCGCTATCAACTGATCCAGCGCGCCCAGGCGGCCAACAAACGCATAGTGTTGCCCGAAGGCAGCGAGCCGTTCACCGTGCAGGCTGCCGCGATCTGCCAGGCCCGTGGCATCGCTCGCTGTGTGTTGCTGGCCAAGCCCGAGGACGTGCAGGCCGTCGCCCGTGCCCAGGGCATCGAGTTGCCACCGGGCCTGGAAATCATTGATCCGGACTCGATCCGCGAACGCTATGTCGAGCCGATGGTCGCGCTGCGCAAAAGCAAAAGCCTCAATGCGCCGATGGCCGAGCAACAACTGGAAGACACCGTGGTGATCGGCACCATGATGCTGGCCCTGGATGAAGTCGACGGCCTCGTATCGGGCGTGATCAACACCACAGCCAACACCATCCGCCCGGCCCTGCAGCTGATTAAAACCGCGCCAGGCTGCACCCTGGTGTCGTCGGTGTTCTTCATGCTGTTTCCGGAAGAGGTGCTGGTCTACGGCGACTGCGTGATGAACCCGCACCCGAGCGCCAGTGAACTGGCCGAGATCGCCCTGCAAAGCGCTGATTCGGCCGCCGCGTTCGGCATCACGCCACGGGTGGCGATGATCAGCTACTCCAGCGGTGAGTCGGCCAGCGGTGAAGAAGTCGAGAAGGTCCGCGAGGCAACCCTGCTCGCCCACGAACAACAGCACTCGCTGCTGATTGACGGCCCCTTGCAGTACGACGCCGCCGCCAACGAAAGCGTGGCTCGGCAACTGGCGCCGAACAGTCAGGTGGCCGGTCGTGCCACGGTGTACGTATTCCCCGACCTCAACACCGGCAATACCACGCACAAGGCCGTACAGCGCAGCGCCGACTGCGTCAGCCTCGGCCCGATGCTGCAAGGCCTGCGCAAACCGGTGAACGATTTGCCGCGCGGCGCGCAGGTCGATGACATCGTCTACACCATCGCCCTGACCGCGATTCAAGCCGCCAACCGACCTATGGATGTGTAAATGCTGGATTTCTTACCTGCTGCGCTGCGGGGCGTGATCGCCTCGCTGCTGTTGGCATTGAACACGATTCTGCTCTGCTCATTCCTGTTCTGCGTGGCACTCGTCAAGGTATTGCCGTTCGCCCTCACCCAGCGCCTCGCGGGCTGGCTGATGAGCCATACCCACGAAGCCTGGATCAGCATCAACAAAGGCTGGATGAACCTGGTGCGCCGCACACGCTGGCACGTCAGCGGCCTGCAAGGCCTCGACTATCAGCATTCGTACCTGATCACCAGCAACCACCAGAGCTGGGTCGACATCCTGGTGCTGCAATACGTGCTAAACCGGCGCATTCAGCCACTGAAGTTCTTTCTCAAGCAGGAGCTGATCTGGGTTCCGGTGATCGGTCTGGCCTGGTGGGCGCTGGGCTTTCCGTTCATGAAGCGTTACTCCAAGGCCTATCTGGAAAAGCACCCGGAGAAGAAAGGCAAGGACCTGGAAACCACCCGCAAGACCTGTGCGAAATTCCGCGACAACCCGGTGGGCATTTTCAACTTCGTAGAAGGCACGCGCTTCACCGAGGGCAAGCACAAGCAACAGCAGTCACCCTTCAAGTACCTGCTCAAGGCCAAGGCCGGCGGCATTGCCTTTGTGCTGGATGCGATGGGTGAGCAGCTTGAATCCCTGGTCAACGTGACCATCCACTACCCCGCCGGGCGCCCGGGTTTCTGGGATTTGCTGTGCGGGAACGTTGCGGACGTGGTGGTGCACTTCGAAGAGCTGAAGATCCCGCCGCAGTTCATCGGCAGGAACTACGACCAGGACGGTGAATACCGCCTGCAGTTTCAGGGCTGGATCAATCAGTTGTGGCAGGACAAGGATGCGTTGCTGGACCAGATGCACCACGAATTCCCAGGCAAACACTAATCCCCTGTGGGAGCGAGCTTGCTCGCGATTTCGGACTGACATTCAACATTGATGTCGACTGATCCGCCGCTATCGCGAGCAAGCTCGCTCCCACAGGTTTAGTGTTTGTTTTGACTGATTACCAGACACAAAAAAACCCGCCGATGATCACTCATCGACGGGTTTCTTTTTACCGGTCAGCGCTTAGATCGCGCCACGCTCACGCAGCAGACCCAGCACTTGCTTGACGCCTTCCTCCAGCGACACGGACTGGGTGTCGATCACCAGGTCGGCATCCAGCGGCACATCGTACGGGAAGGACTCGCCCGGGATGTTATCCCCGGCCGCCGCATACAAACCTTGCGGATCACGCTCGGCGCAGACCGTCGGCGAAGCCTGGACGTAGACCGTCAGCAGACGCTCCTTGCCGATCAGTTCCCGGGCCTGTTCACGCCCTTCGGCACTCGGGGCAACGAACGCAGCGAGGGTCAGCAGGCCGGCTTCGTTGAACTGACGCGCCACGTGCGCGGCACGACGCCAGTTCTCGGTACGCCCGGCACGATCCTGTGGCAGACCTTTGTTCAGGTCGTGACGCAGGTTCTGGCCATCGAGCACGAACACCGCACGACCCATGTCGAACAACTTGCGTTCAACCGCATACGCCAGGGTGCTTTTGCCCGCGCCCGACAAGCCGCTGAACAACACGGTGGCCGGTTGCTGGCCGAAGCGCTGTGCGCGTTCTTCGGTGGCAACGTGGGCCAGTTTGCCGTGGTGCGTACTGGTGCCATGGGCCAAAGGCTGGGCGACGATCATGCCCGCGCCAACGGTGCCGTTGGTCAAGCGGTCGATGATGATGAAGGCGCCGGTGGTGCGGTTGCTGTCGTAACCGTCGAGGGCAATCGGCGCATCGAGCGCGATCTTGACCTTGCCGATTTCGTTCAGCTGCAACGCACTGGCCGGACCTTCTTCCAGGGTGTTCACGTCGACCTTGTTGACGATGCTGGCGATGGAGCCAGGCACGTAACTGGTGGCGCGTTTGATGTCGTACTTCTTGCCCGGCAGCATCGGCTCTTCAGCCATCCACACCAGCATCGCTTCGAAGCTGTCGGTGACTGGCGGCACGTTGTCGGCATGTACCAACAGGTCGCCACGGGAAATATCGATTTCGTCTTCCATGGTCAGCGTTACAGCCTGACCAGGACCTGCGTGCTCCAGTTCACCTTCGAAGGTGACGATGGATTTCACGCGGCTGCTCTTGCCCGACGGCAGGACCACGACTTCGTCGCCTTTCTTGACGATGCCGCTGGCCAGGGTGCCGGCGAAGCCACGGAAGTTCAGGTTCGGACGGTTGACGTACTGAACCGGGAAACGCAAGTCGGTGAAGTTGCGATCGCCCGCCACTTCCACGGTCTCGAGGATCTCCATCAGCGATTGGCCGGTGTACCACGGCGAGCGCTCGGACTTGTTCACCACGTTGTCGCCTTTCAGCGCAGACATCGGCACGAAGTGCATGCTGGTGGGCTTGAGCTTCAAGCCTTCGGCGAACTGCAGGTAGTCGGCCTTGATCGACTCGAACACACCCTGGTCGAAGTCCTTGAGGTCCATCTTGTTGATGGCCACGACTATGTGCTTGATGCCCAGCAACGAGGCGATGAAGCTGTGGCGACGGGTCTGGGTCTGCACGCCGTAACGGGCGTCGACCAGGATGATCGCCAGGTCACAGGTGGAGGCACCGGTGGCCATGTTGCGGGTGTACTGCTCATGGCCAGGGGTGTCGGCGATGATGAATTTGCGCTTGGCGGTGGAGAAGTAGCGGTACGCGACATCGATGGTGATGCCTTGTTCACGCTCGGCCTGCAGGCCGTCGACCAGCAGCGCCAGGTCGATGTCTTCGCCGGTGGTGCCGACTTTTTTCGAATCGCGGGTAATGGCTTCCAGGTGATCTTCGTAGATCATCTTGGAGTCGTGCAGCAGGCGCCCGATCAGGGTGCTCTTGCCGTCGTCGACGTTACCGCAGGTCAGAAAGCGCAGCAGCTCTTTACGTTCGTGCTGGCCCAGGTAGGCGAGGATGTCCTCGCTGATCAAATCAGATGCGTGCGACATGACAACCCCTTAGAAATAACCCTGACGTTTTTTGTCTTCCATCGAGCCTGCGCCATCGTGGTCGATGACACGGCCCTGGCGCTCGGAAGTTCGCGTCAGGAGCATTTCCTGAATGATGTCCGTGAGGCTTTCGGCCTCGGACTCCACCGCGCCCGTCAACGGGTAGCAACCAAGGGTACGGAAACGCACTTTCTTTTTGACGATGCGCGCTTTGTCTTCGTCGCTCAGATGCTCGAGGATGCGCTCGTCGTCGATCATGATCAGCGTGCCGTTCTTCTCGATGACTTCACGCTCGGCGGCGAAATACAGCGGAACGATCGGGATGCCTTCAAGGTAGATGTACTGCCAGATGTCCAGCTCGGTCCAGTTCGACAGCGGGAAGACGCGGATCGACTCGCCCTTGTTGACCTTGCCGTTGTAGACGTTCCACAGCTCGGGGCGCTGGTTTTTCGGATCCCAGCGGTGCTTGCTGTCGCGGAACGAGTACACGCGCTCTTTGGCGCGGGATTTCTCTTCATCGCGACGAGCGCCGCCGAATGCTGCGTCGAAACCATACTTGTCGAGTGCCTGCTTGAGGCCCTCGGTCTTCATGATGTCGGTGTGCTTGGCGCTGCCGTGGGTGAACGGGTTGATGTCCTGCGCCACGCCGTCCGGGTTGACGTGGGTGATCAGGTCGAGGCCCAGCTCGGCGACCATCTTGTCGCGGAAGCTGTACATCTCCTTGAATTTCCAGCGAGTGTCGACGTGCATCACCGGAAACGGCAGCTTGCCCGGGAAGAACGCCTTGCGTGCCAGATGCAGCATCACGGCGGAGTCTTTACCGATGGAGTACAGCATCACCGGGTTATCGAACTCGGCGGCCACCTCGCGGATGATGTGGATGCTTTCCGCCTCCAGCTGTTTCAGATGCGTCAGTTTGTCGACCATGGCTACTCACGAAAACTTTCTTATGAACGGCCACCGGGCCGTGTTCGAGCGGGGATCCTAGCACAGCGCCCCCTTCTAATCAGGACGCCAACTAGATCGAAAGAGCATATGAATATGCCTGCCTGTTTGGCCTGTAGGAGCGAGCCCGCTCGCGATGGTCGTCAACGATAACGCTGGGAGCCTGACACCCTGCGGTGTTCTCGGGTACATCGCGAGCAAGGCTCGCTCCTACAGGGATAGCGTTTCGTCAGATCGGATTCGGGCAATCGATGAAGATGTGCTCCAGCGCAAACCGGCGGGCCAGATAATCCCCCAGCGCCTGAACGCCGTAGCGCTCGGTCGCATGGTGACCGGCGGCGATGAAGCTGATGTCGTTTTCCCTGGCGCTGTGGAAGGTTTGCTCGGAAGCCTCGCCGCTGAGGTACAGATCGACACCCGCCAGAATGGCTTGATCGATGTAACCCTGGCCACCACCGGTGCACCAGCCGACGCGGCGTACCATGGCGCTGCCTTCGATCAACAGCGGCTCACGCCCCATCACTTCCTGGACGCGGCGGGCGAAATCCCGGGGCATCATTGGCTCGTTCAGCGAGCCGACCAGGCCGACAATCTTCAGGTTGTCCGGATCCAGCGGTCCTTCGACGGTGATGTCGAGCTGTCGCGCGAGCTGCGCGTTATTGCCGACGTCCGGGTGCAGGTCCAGCGGCAGGTGATAGGACAACAGGCTGATATCGTGCTTGAGCAGGGTCTTCAAGCGGCGCTGCTTCATGCCGGTGATGCACGGGTTTTCACCTTTCCAGAAGTAGCCATGATGCACCAGCACCAGGTCTGCGTTGGCCTCCACGGCCGCATCGAGCAAGGCCTGGCTGGCGGTGACCCCACTGACAATGCGCATCACTTGTGGCCGCCCCTCGACCTGCAGGCCGTTGGGGCAATAATCGGCGATTTTGGCGCTGTTGAGGTAGCGGTCGGCTTCTTCGACCAGGGTGCTCAGGGCGACGGCCATAAAAGACTCCTAAATATCCCGTTCAGAGGCGCGTGCGGCCTCGTATAATGCGCGTCATTATGAGCGGTCTCAGACCGCCTGCAACTCTCTCAGGAACTGCTTAATGCTCAAGGCGCTGCGTTTTTCCGGCTGGCCGCTGTTGGCCGGCGTGCTTGTCGCTCTTTTGATAATCCAGCGTTACCCGCAATGGGTCGGGCTCCCGAGCCTCGACGTCAATCTGCAACAGGCGCCGCAAACCACCAGCATGCAGCAGGGTCCGGTGTCTTATGCCGAAGCGGTATCCACTGCCGCGCCATCGGTGGTGAACCTGTACACCACCAAAGTCATCAACAAACCCAACCATCCGCTGTTCGAAGATCCGCAGTTTCGTCGCTTCTTCGGCGATAACTCGCCCAAGCAGAAACGCATGGAGTCGAGCCTCGGTTCCGGCGTGATCATGAGCCCGGAAGGCTACATCCTGACCAACAACCACGTGACCAGCGGTGCCGACCAGATCGTGGTGGCGCTCAAGGACGGCCGGGAAACCCTGGCGCGAGTGATCGGCAGCGACCCGGAGACTGACCTCGCGGTTCTGAAAATCGACTTGAAAAACTTGCCGGCGATCACCGTGGGGCGTTCCGACAACATCCGCATCGGCGATGTCGCGCTGGCCATCGGCAACCCGTTCGGCGTCGGCCAGACCGTAACCATGGGCATCATCAGCGCCACCGGGCGCAATCAATTGGGCCTGAACAACTACGAAGACTTCATCCAGACCGATGCGGCGATCAACCCGGGCAACTCTGGCGGTGCGCTGGTGGATGCCATCGGCAACCTGACCGGCATCAACACGGCGATCTTTTCCAAGTCCGGGGGCTCCCAGGGCATTGGGTTCGCAATCCCCGTGAAGCTGGCGATGGAAGTGATGAAGTCGATCATCGAGCACGGCCAGGTGATTCGTGGCTGGCTGGGTATCGAGGTGCAGCCGCTGACCCAGGAACTGGCCGAGTCGTTCGGCTTGTCCGGTCGTCCAGGCATTGTCGTGGCGGGAATTTTCCGCGATGGCCCGGCACAGAAGGCCGGTCTGCAACTGGGTGATGTGATTCTTGCCATCGATGGCGAACCGGCCGGTGATGGCCGTCGCTCGATGAATCAGGTAGCGCGGATCAAGCCGACCGACAAGGTCGCGATCGAGGTGATGCGCAACGGCAAGGAGCTCAAGCTGATGGCTGAAGTCGGCCTGCGTCCGCCGCCGGCTCCGATCAAGGAAAAAGAAGAGGAATAAGCCAGACCCGATCATTTCGGGTCGATGGAAGACATTCTCATTAGTTATGTTATGTTGTTTCAATTCTTGAAATTGGAACAACATAACATGTCGTCTCGAATAAAGGCCTCGGTGGCAAGTCTTGCCCTCGGGCTGTTGGGAGAACCGGCCTTCGCCGAAGAACCCCAAGCGTTGGAACTGGATGCCATCAGCGTCACTTCCGACTACGAATCCCCTACCGGGCCTGTCGCTGGCTACCGCGCCACCCGTTCCGCCAGCGCGACCAAAACCGACACCGCCATTCGCGACATCCCGCAATCGATCAGCGTGGTCCCCATCAGCGTGCTCAACGATCTGGGCAGCACCAGCGTTGAGCGCGCGCTGGACTTTGCCGGCGGCGTTTCGAAGCAGAACAACTTCGGTGGCCTGACGCTATACGAATACAGCGTACGCGGCTTCACCACGTCGGAGTTCTACAAGGACGGCTTCAGCGCCAACCGTGGCTACCCAAGCACGCCGGATGTGGCGAACATCGAGCGCATCGAGGTGCTCAAAGGCCCCGCCGCCAGTTTGTATGGCCGAGGTGATCCGGGCGGCACAGTCAACATCGTCACCAAGAAACCTCAGCCCGAAGCCTTCGCGACCCTGAACACCAGCGCGGGCAGCTGGGATCGTTATCGCACGGCGCTGGACGTCAACACGCCACTGGATGACCAAGGCAACGTGCTGTCGCGGGTCAACCTGGCCATAGAGGACAACCACAGCTTCCGCGATCACGTCGACAGCCAGCGCGTATTTGTCGCGCCCTCCTTCAGCTGGCAACTGAACCAGGACACGAGCCTGTTGGTGGAAAGCGAATTCGTTCGCCACAGCTCGACCTTCGATCGCGGCATCGTCGCCCCCAACAACACCTGGAGCGGCGTCTCCCGTTCGACCTTCCTCGGCGAACCCGATGATGGAGACATCGACAACCACAACAACATGCTGCAGGCCGCCCTCGAACATCAGCTCGGCGACAGCTGGAAACTGCGCCTGGCCAGCCATTACAAGGAAGGCAAACTCTGGGGTTTCGCGTCAGAAGCGCGCCCGCTGAATGCCGACGGCCGTACCGTCAACCGCCGCTATCGCGAGCGTGACAACGATTGGCACGACAGCATTACCCAACTCGAACTGCGCGGCTTTTTCGACACCGGCAGTTTGCAGCACGAACTGTTGATCGGCAGCGAATACGAGAACTACCGCAAGAACGAACGGGTGACGACCATTGCCGGCAGCCCCTACGCCATCGACATCTACCAACCGGTCTATGGCCAGCCAAAACCCAACGGCGCGCGCTCTGGCACGGATTTCTTCGAACACGTCGAAAGCCATGCACTGAACCTGCAGGACCAGATCATCTTCACCGATAAGCTGCGGGGCATGCTCGGTGTGCGCTTCGAACATTTCGAGCAACACATCGACGATCACACCCGTGGCGCTACCAGCACTCAGAGCCACGACGCGCTGACCCAACGGGCCGGCTTGCTTTATCAACTGACACCTGAAGTCGGCCTGTTCGCCAACGCCTCGACCTCGTTCAAGCCGAACAATGGCCTGGACGCGGCCGGTAAATCCTTCGACCCGGAAGAAGGCATCGGCTACGAAATCGGGATCAAGAGCGAGCTGTTCGATGACCGTTTGAGCAGCACCCTCGCCGCTTTCCATATCGAGAAAGAAAACGTCCTCGCCCTCGACCCGGGTACAGACACCAGCCGCGCCATGGGAAAGGCACGCAGTCAGGGCATCGATCTGCAAGTCACCGGACATGTCAGCGACGCTGTTCGCGTGATTGGCGCCTTCGCCTACATCGACGCTGAAGTCACTGAGGGCGACAAGGTCATTCCCGCCGGCAGCCGCATTCTCGGCGTGGCCAAACGCAGTGGCAGCCTGTTGGGTGTTTATGAGTTCCAGGACGGTCGACTGCGCGGCTCGGACCTTGGCGCCGCGTTCACTTATGTCGGCGATCGCTCGGGCGAAGCTGGCAGCGACTTTGAGTTACCCGCGTATCACACCGTCGACCTGCTGGCCCATTACAAGACCAGCGACAACATCACGGTGGGCCTGAACCTGAACAACATTTTCGACGAAAAGTATTTCGAGCGCTCCTACAGCAACTACTGGGTCAACCCCGGCGAGCCGCGCAATTTCACCGTCAGCCTGACACTCACTCTGTAAAAGGACGTCCCCATGCACCCACTCAAACCCCTGGCACTGCTCGGCTTGCTGTTTGCCACCGAGGTCTCGGCCCACGGCCTGTGGACCGAACAACGTCGTGGAAACATCGAGGTCATTTACGGGCACGGCGCCGAAGACAACACCTTCAAGGCACAGAAAATCAGCGGTGCCTGGGCCTATGACGTCAATGGAAAAATGATTCCGGTGACGGTGCAGCGCCTGCCTGATCACGCGCGCCTGCAACCGCTTAAACCACCCGCCGTGATGGCGGTGGCGCTCGACAATGGGATGTGGTCGCAGACCGCCGACAAGAAATGGATCAACGAAGGACGCAGCAAAGTGCCGGGAGCGATCGAGGCGACGCAGACGTTCAAGTACAGCCTGGCGATCTATCAGCCGGGTGCAAAGCTGCCCAAGCTGGATCAAATGAAATTGCTGATTCTGCCTGAGGTCGATCCGCTGACCGTAGGGCCGGGCCAGTCGCTGCCAGTCCAAGTGTTACTGGATGGCAAACCCGCTGCGGGCGTGAAGCTGGTGGGGGACTATCGCAACGCACCGAATACCTTGAGCACCGAAACCGATGCAAACGGCCGGGCGCAGGTGCTGGTGCGCAATGAAGGCTTGAACGTGATTTCGGCGCAGGTGGAAGTGCCGGTGAAGGACAGCATTGATGTGAATAGTCGCGGGCTGTTCAGTTCACTGACGTTCCTGGGCGAGCCGCATCACGAATAAGTCAAAGCGACACTAAACACTGTGGGAGCGAGCTTGCTCCGGGCGGCGTTCCGACGATGTCGGTGTGACATTCAACAAAATATTGAATGTTATGGCCTCATCGCGAGCAAGCTCGCTCCCACAGGTTCGGGGGATGGTTTAGAGATCGCCTAAACCGTCGATCAGCGCCTGATTCTGCTCCGGCGTGCCGATGGAGATCCGCAGGAACTGGGCAATCCGCTCCTGCTTGAAGTGCCGAACGATCACGCCTTGCTCGCGCAGCTTCGCCGCAAGCCCCGCCGCATCGTGCCGGGGGTGACGGGCAAAAATGAAGTTCGCCGCCGATGGCAGCACTTCAAAACCCTTCTCCTCCAGCTGTGCAACGACCTTCTCGCGATTCTCGATCACCAACCGGCAGGTCTTGTCGAAATACTCGCGATCCTCGAACGCGGCGGCAGCGCCGACATTCGCCATGCGATCCAGCGGATAGGAGTTGAAGCTGTTCTTGATCCGCTCCAGCGCCTCGATCAGGTCCGGATGGCCGACCGCCAATCCAACCCGCAGGCCCGCCAGGGAACGGGACTTGGACAGGGTCTGGGTCACCAGCAGGTTCGGATAACGGTCCACCAGGGTGATTGCCGTCTCGCCACCGAAGTCGATGTAGGCCTCGTCGACCACCACCACCGAATCCGGGCTTGCCTTGAGAATCTGCTCCACCGCTTCCAGCGCCAACAGGCAGCCGGTCGGCGCGTTCGGGTTGGGGAAGATGATCCCGCCGTTCGGCCTGGCATAGTCCGCCGGGTTGATCTGGAACTGCTCGTCCAGCGGCACCGCGTCGAACTTGATGCCGTACAAACCGCAGTAGACCGGGTAGAAGCTGTAGCTGATGTCCGGGAACAACAGCGGCTGATCGTGCTGCAGCAAACCGTGGAAGATGTGCGCCAGCACTTCATCGGAACCGTTGCCGAGGAACACTTGATTACTTTGCACACCGTAGTACCTGGCGACCGCGTTCTTCAGCAGATCGCTGTTCGGGTCCGGGTACAGACGCAGGTTGTCGTTCAGTTCGGTTTGCATCGCGGACAAGGCTTTGGGCGATGGACCGTACGGATTTTCATTGGTGTTGAGCTTCACCAGTTTTGCCAGCTTCGGCTGCTCGCCCGGGACGTAAGGCACCAGATTCTTGACGAACGGGCTCCAGAATTTACTCATGTTCAGTTCCCCTGCCCTTGTGGAAAGTCTTCGTCGACGATGCGGTACTCGGCGCTACGCGCGTGGGCGGTCAGCGATTCGCCACGGGCCAGCACGGAAGCGGTTTTGCCCAACTCGGAAGCGCCCTGCTCGGAACAGAAGATGATCGACGAGCGTTTCTGGAAGTCGTACACACCCAGCGGCGAGGAGAAACGCGCGGTGCCGGAGGTCGGCAATACGTGGTTGGGACCTGCGCAGTAGTCGCCCAAGGCTTCAGAGGTGTGGCGGCCCATGAAGATCGCGCCGGCGTGGCGGATCTGCGGCAGCCAGGCTTGTGGATCGGCAACGGACAATTCGAGGTGCTCCGGCGCGATGCGGTTGGCCACTTCGATGGCTTGCTCCATGTCGCGCACCTTGATCAGTGCACCACGGCCATTGATCGAGGTTTCGATGATCGCGGCGCGCTCCATGGTCGGCATCAGCTTGGCGATGCTGGCGGCGACCTTGTCGAGGAATTCGGCGTCGGGGCTGACCAGAATCGCCTGGGCGTCTTCGTCGTGCTCGGCCTGGGAGAACAGGTCCATGGCGATCCAGTCCGGATCGGTCTGGCCGTCGCACACCACCAGGATCTCGGAGGGACCGGCGATCATGTCGATTCCGACCTGGCCAAACACGTGGCGCTTGGCGGTGGCGACATAGATGTTGCCCGGGCCGACCACTTTATCGACCTTCGGCACGCTTTCGGTGCCGTAAGCCAATGCGGCAACGGCTTGAGCGCCACCGATGGTGAACACACGGTCGACGCCGGCGATGCAGGCAGCGGCCAGCACCAGTTCATTGATTTCACCGCGCGGGGTCGGCACGACCATGACCACTTCGGTGACGCCGGCGACCTTGGCCGGAATCGCGTTCATCAACACCGACGACGGGTACGACGCCTTGCCACCGGGTACGTACAGGCCGGCACGGTCCAGCGGCGTGACTTTCTGGCCCAGCACGGTGCCGTCGGCCTCGGTGTAGCTCCAGGAGTCCTGCTTCTGTTTTTCGTGATAGCTGCGCACACGGGCGGCGGCGACTTCCAGCGCTTCGCGCTGAGCCACGGTAATGCGCGTCAGTGCCAATTCCAGACGCTCACGCGGCAGGATCAGGTCGGCCATGGACTTCACGTCCAGGCCGTCGAACTGGCGGGTAAAGTCCACCAGTGCCGCGTCGCCACGCTCACGCACAGCCTTGATGATGTCCAGCACCCGCTGATTGACCGAGTCGTCAGACACACTTTCCCAGCTCAGCAGATGATCCAGATGATGCGCGAAATCCGGGTCAGCAGCGTTGAGTCGGCGAATTGCAGTCGGTGCGGTCATAGCGAGAGCCTCATAGGAATGGCAAAAACTCAGGCGCCCTAACTTAGCAGTCGTTTCCGCTTGGGCACCTGAGAATTCTGGCTATGAGGCGGATAGACGGGCGCGACTTAACGTCGCGCAGGTGAATCAGCCGCGGTGTCGAGACTCCACTGCCTTGCGCAGGGTGTCGATCAACGCCTGGATACGGGCGTGCTGCATCTTCATCGAAGCTTTGTTGACGATCAGCCGGGAGCTGATGGCAGCAATGAAATCCTGTGGCTCCAGACCGTTGGCCCGTAGCGTGTTACCAGTGTCGACCACGTCGATAATCTTGTCCGCCAGGCCGATCAACGGCGCCAGCTCCATCGAACCGTAGAGCTTGATGATGTCGACCTGACGACCCTGTTCGGCGTAGTAGCGCTTGGCAACGTTGACGAACTTGGTGGCGATACGCAGGCGGCCCTTGGGCTCGACCGCGCCGACCTTGCCGGCGGTCATCAGCTTGCACTGGGCAATTTGCAGGTCCAGCGGCTCATACAGGCCCTGGCCGCCGTACTCCATCAGCACATCTTTACCGGCGACACCGAGGTCGGCGGCACCATGCTCGACGTAAGTCGGCACATCGGTGGCACGCACGATCAGCAGGCGTACATCTTCCTGGGTCGTGGGAATGATCAGCTTGCGGCTCTTGTCCGGATTCTCGGTCGGCACGATGCCCGCTTCAGCCAGAAGCGGCAGGGTGTCGTCAAGGATGCGGCCCTTGGACAGTGCGATGGTCAACATGGGAAACGTCAGTCCTTATCAAGGTACTCATGCCCGGTCGCAAATGGCGCCGGACACACATCGAGCCGAAAACGGCTCGACTTCAACAAATCAACGGGCATGTCCTTATGCCCATACAGCAGGGACTAGCCCGGAACGCGGCGGATCTTGGCGCCCAGCATCTGCAGTTTTTCTTCGATGCACTCGTAGCCACGGTCTATGTGGTAGATGCGGTCGATCAGCGTGTCGCCTTCGGCGATCAGGGCCGAGATCACCAGGCTGGCCGAAGCACGCAGGTCGGTCGCCATCACTGGCGCGCCCTTGAGCTTTTCGGTGCCGGTGACGATGGCGGTGTTGCCTTCGACCTGGATCTTGGCGCCCATGCGGTGCAGCTCGTAGACGTGCATGAAGCGGTTTTCGAAGATCGTCTCGATCACAGCGCCGGTGCCTTCGGCAATGGCGTTGAGGGAGATGAACTGCGCCTGCATGTCGGTCGGGAACGCCGGGTACGGAGCGGTCCGCACGTTGACGGCTTTCGGACGCTTACCGTGCATGTTCAGCTCGATCCAGTCTTCGCCACAGGTGATTTCGGCACCGGACTCACGGAGTTTTTCCAGAACGGCTTCGAGGATGGTCGGATCCGTATCCTTGACCTTCACACGACCACCGGTCACCGCCGCCGCCACCAGATAGGTGCCGGTTTCGATGCGGTCAGGCATTACTTTATAAGTGGTGGTGTGCAGACGCTCGACGCCATCGATGGTGATGGTATCGGTACCGGCGCCGGAAACCTTGGCGCCCATGGCGTTCAGGAAGTTCGCCAGGTCGACCACTTCAGGCTCGCGAGCGGCGTTTTGCAGGACGCTACGGCCCTTGGCCAAGGCCGCGGCCATCATGATGTTTTCGGTACCGGTCACACTGACGGTATCGAAGAAGAAGTGCGCACCGCGCAGGCCACCTTCAGGCGCCTTGGCCTTGATGTAGCCGCCTTCGACGTCGATGACGGCGCCCATGGCTTCCAGGCCACGGATGTGCAGGTCAACCGGACGCGAACCGATGGCGCAACCGCCAGGCAAGGCGACTTCGGCTTCACCGAAACGAGCAACCATAGGACCGAGTACCAGAATCGACGCACGCATGGTTTTAACCAGTTCGTAAGGTGCGACCAGGGTCTTGATGGTGCGCGGGTCGATTTCGACGGCCAGCTTCTCGTCGATCACAGGTTCGATACCCATGCGCCCGAACAGCTCGATCATGGTGGTGATGTCGTGCAGGTGCGGCAGGTTGGCCACAGTCACCGGGCCATCGCACAGCAGGGTAGCCGCCAGGATCGGCAGGGCAGAGTTCTTTGCCCCGGAGATGCGGATCTCGCCGTCAAGACGAGCACCGCCAGTAATAATCAATTTATCCATAAGAATCTCGACGCCCTTGGGCTCAGGTGCGCTCGGCCCAGGCCGCGCTGCTGAAAAATTTCATAGTGACCGCATGGATGCTGCCATCGGTGATCCATGGGTTCAAATGGGCATAGACCTGCTGCTGACGCTTGACCGGGCTCAACGCCGCCAGTTCATCGCTAATCACGTTCAGCTGGAAATTGCAGCCTTCGCCCTCGACTTCTACTTTCGTTCCGGGCAGCTTTCCTTCAAGAAAGCTCTTAACTTCGTTGGCCTGCATGCTCAACCTCAATCGGCGCCCTGTGCGCGCGGGTCGGACATCATACAAAAAAGCCCCGCGCCTGCGAACCCCGCCAAGCAGGACTCAGACGGGGGGCTTATTCATAGATGCGGGTTAGGGATGCGCCAACAGCTCGGTCAGCTCGCTGACCTGAGCGATTTCACGCATGTCTTCCGGCATCCCACGGATGCTCAGGGCCTTGCCGGCCTCCTGCGCATCACGGATAAAGCACAGCAGCAACGACAAACCGACACTGCTGGACTTGGTTACCGCCGAGCAATCGACCACCAGCGCTGCAGCGTTGCTGGCTTTGATCAGCGCCTTGCCCTGCTCGCGCAGGCCAGGGCCGGTGCGGTAATCCAGCACGCCACTGAGTCGCAGCTCGCCCGCTTCGTCCATCTGGACTGCCGACTCACTCATTGGGCTGACTGCTCTGGTTTCTTGTCGGTGGCTTCCTTGGCCTTGGCGACTTCCCCGGCCCAACCATTGATGGTCTTGTCCAGGTCGTTGCCATTGCGCTGCATCGCATCGGCGAACTGATCGCGGAACAGCTTGCCGATATTGATGCCATTGATGATGACGTTACGCAGTTTCCACTCGCCGTTGATCTTTTCCAGCGTGTAGGACACTGGATAGATCGCGCCGCTGCTGCCTTTGACAGTCATGCCTACACTGGTACGGTCGCCCGACTCGTCTTTGGCCGGTTCAACGGTGATGCCCTGGTTGTTGTACTCCAGCAAGGCATTGCCATAGAACTGGAACAGACCCTTCTTGAAGTTTTCTTCGAAGGTCTTCATCTGTGCAGGCGTAGCTTTACGCGAGTACTTGACCGTCATGATGCTTTTGGAAATACCCTCGGCATCCACGACCGGCCCGACGATGGTGTTCAGCGCCGCATAAAAGTCTTGCGGATCCTGCTTGTACTTCTCTTTGTTTGCCGCCAGGTCCGCGAGCATACGGTTGGTTGTGTCCTGCACCAGATCGTGCGCCGAAGTCGCCGCTACGGCGTGGGACACCAACGGAAACACCGCGAGCATTACCAACAGGCCACGTCGCAAGATAGAGATCATTTAACAGTTCCTCATTTAGCTTCTTTGCTAACGGTATTGAGCAGGAATTTACCGATCAGGTCTTCGAGCACCAGCGATGACTGCGTGTCATGGATGGTTCCACCATCCTTGAGCAGGGTGTCTTCCCCGCCCACGCTGATACCGATGTACTTCTCGCCCAACAGGCCAGCAGTCAGGATAGATGCAGTGGAGTCCGCCGGCAGATTATCGATGCGTTTTTCCAGCTGCATGGTCACCCGACCGGTGAAACTGTCGCGATCCAGATCGATGGCCGTGACCTTGCCGATGGTCACACCGGCCATGGTCACCTTTGCTCTGACCGTCAAACCGGCGATATTGTCGAAGTAGGCGTAAAGTTTATACGTGTCGGTGCTCGGAGTCGGGGACAGGCCACTGACCCGCAACGCCAACAAGAGCAAAGCCAGGATGCCAGCCAGCAAGAAAAGGCCGACACCGATTTCCAGGGTGCGGTTTTGCATCAGAAATCTCCAAACATCAAGGCGGTCAGAATAAAGTCCAGGCCGAGTACTGCCAACGAGGCATATACAACGGTCTTGGTAGTGGCACGACTGATCCCCTCGGAAGTGGGTTCGCAGTCATAGCCTTGGAATACGGCGATCCAGGTCACGACAAAGGCAAAGACGATACTTTTGATGATCCCGTTGAGCACATCGTCGGCGAACGTCACGCTGTTCTGCATGTTCGACCAGTAGGAGCCCTCATAGACCCCCAGCCAGTCGACCGCTACCCACGAGCCGCCCCAGATACCCACCACGCTGAAAATCATCGCCAGCACCGGCAGGGAAATGAAACCGGCCCACAGGCGTGGCGCGATGATGTACTTGAGCGGGTCGACCCCGATCATTTCCAGGCTGGACAACTGCTCGGTAGACTTCATGTTGCCGATTTCGGCAGTCAACGCCGAACCTGCGCGCCCGGCGAACAGCAAGGCGGTCACCACCGGCCCCAGTTCACGCAGCAGCGTCAGCGCCACCATCTGCCCGACAGCCTGCTCCGAACCATAGCTGGAAAGAATGTTGAAGCCCTGCAGCGCCAGCACCATGCCGATGAACACCCCGGAGACCACGATGATCACCAGGGACATCACGCCCACCGAATGCAACTGCTTGACCAGCAGCCCGAAGCCGCCACCGATACCGCCCCGGCCGAGCAAGGCATGGAACAGGAACAGGCTCGAACGCCCGAACACCGCCAGCACATCGATGCCGGCCTGGCCGAAGCGGCGAACGCGCTCCATCAATGAAATTCTGCGCATCAGCGCTTCCCCAGAAGATCTGCGCGGTAATCCGTCGCTGGAAAGTGGTACGGAACCGGGCCATCGGGTTCGCCGGTCATGAACTGACGAATGCGCGGTTCATCCGAATTCATCAACTCGTCAGGCGTCCCCTGCCCCAACACCTGACCATCGCCCACCACATAAATGTAGTCGGCAATGCTCGCGGTCTCGGCCAGGTCGTGGGATACCACGATGCTGGTGATGCCCAGCGCATCGTTGAGCAACCGGATGAGGCGCACCAGAACGCCCATTGCGATGGGGTCCTGGCCGACAAAGGGCTCGTCGTACATGAGGATCTGCGGGTCGAGCGCAATCGCCCGGGCCAGCGCAACACGGCGCTTCATGCCGCCGGAAAGCTCGTCGGGCATCAGTTCTATGGCACCGCGCAAGCCCACGGCCTGCAATTTGAGCAGGACAATGTCGCGGATCATTTCATCCGGCAGTTGGGTATGAACACGCAACGGAAAAGCGACGTTCTCGAAGACATCGAGGTCGGTAAACAGTGCGCCGCTCTGAAACAGCACGCCCATGTGCTTGCGCGCGTCGAACAGGTCGCTGCGCGACAGTTTTGGCAGGTTCTGACCGTTGACCCAGACTTCGCCCTTGGTGGGCCGCAACTGGGCGCCCATCAGACGCAAGAGCGTGGTCTTGCCACACCCGGAAGGCCCCATGATGCCGGTGACCTTGCCGCGCGGGATACGGATATCGACATTATTGAAAATGCTGCGCGCACCGCGCTTGAAGGACAGTCCCTTCAGCTCGACCGCGTAGGCGTTATCGGCACTCATCTAAACTCCTTGCGATGCAGCCTCTCACTCGGACGCCTGGCTTTCTGACAAAAGCACATACCTCCCGGGCAGGCCGAACTGGCGGCGAACTATATCACTGCAACGGCTGCGCGCCCAAGGCCAAAGCCAGGTCATGTTCAACTGCACGACAGGTTGAAGGCCCCGTTTAGAGGGTTTCCGGCAACAAGGATGGCAATGCGCGACGAACTAGCGTGAGGGATTCGATCATAACCGTTATAATCGCCGCCTTTTCATCAGGCTATACGATTTCTGACATGAGCCAATCCAGCGACCTGATTCAATCTGCACAACGCACCATCCGCCTCGAGGTAGAAGCCGTGCAAGGCCTGCTACCCCATATCGACGCAGATTTCGTACGCGCTTGCGAGATGATTCTGGCCAGCAAAGGCCGCGTAGTCGTGGTCGGCATGGGCAAGTCGGGACACATCGGCAACAAGATTGCCGCGACCTTGGCCAGCACCGGCACCACGGCGTTTTTTGTGCACCCGGCTGAAGCCAGCCACGGTGACATGGGCATGATTACCCGCGACGACATCATTCTGGCGCTCTCGAATTCCGGCTCCACCAATGAAATCGTGACCCTGCTGCCACTGATCAAGCGCCTGGGCATTCAGTTGATCAGCGTGACCGGCAAGCCTGACTCGCCGCTAGCCAAGGCCGCCGAGGTCAACCTGAATGTTCACGTCGAGCACGAAGCCTGTCCGTTGAACCTGGCCCCCACCTCGTCGACCACCGCCGCCCTGGTCATGGGCGATGCCTTGGCAGTCGCGCTGCTGGAAGCCCGTGGCTTTACCGCGGAAGACTTCGCCTTTTCCCATCCCGGCGGCGCCCTGGGCCGACGCCTGCTGCTGAAAGTGGAAAATGTCATGCACGCCGGGCAAGAGTTACCGCAGGTACAGCGCGGCACCCTGCTGAAGGACGCGCTAATGGAAATGACCCGCAAAGGCCTGGGCATGACCGTGATCCTGGAAGCCGACGGAAAACTGGCCGGGATCTTTACTGACGGTGACTTGCGTCGCACGCTGGACCGTAGCATCGACATCCATAGCGCTACCATCGAACAGGTCATGACAGCACACGGCAAGACTGCCCGCGCCGAGATGCTCGCCGCCGAAGCGCTGAAAATCATGGAAGACCATAAAATCAACGCGCTGGTCGTAGTCGACAGTGAAGACCGCCCGGTTGGCGCCTTGAACATGCACGACTTGCTGCGTGCAGGAGTAATGTGATGAGTGCGGACCTGCTGCAACGCGGCAAACAGATCAAGCTGGCGGTGTTCGATGTCGATGGCGTGCTGACCGATGGGCGCCTGTACTTCCTCGAAGACGGCAGCGAGTTCAAGACGTTCAACACCCTCGACGGCCAGGGCATCAAGATGCTGATGGCCGCCGGCGTGCAGACCGCCATCATCAGTGGCCGCAAGACCCCGGTGGTCGAGCGGCGGGCCAAAAACCTCGGTATCCCGCACCTCTATCAGGGGCGCGAGGATAAACTGGTGGTACTCGACGAACTGCTGGCCCAACTCAACTTGAGCTATGAACAGGTGGCCTACCTCGGCGATGACCTGCCGGACCTGCCGGTGATTCGCCGCGTCGGCCTGGGCATGGCGGTGGCCAATGCCGCCAGCTTCGTGCGTGAACACGCCCACGGCATCACCCTCGCCCGTGGCGGCGAAGGTGCCGCTCGCGAATTCTGCGAATTGATCCTGCGCGCCCAGGACCGCCTCGACGCGGCCAATGCGGCGTACCTGTGAGCCCACTATGCTGAGCAAAAAATTTCGCAACACCCTGATGTTCAGTTGCATCGCGGCGATATTCGCTGCGGTTGGCTACTGGAACATCAGCCCGGAACGCTTCCTCGACAAGCCGGTAACGCCGGTCGATGAAAGCGCGATCGACTATTACGCCATCAACGCCCACAGCGTGCAGTACCTGCCCGACGGCAAGCTGCAATATGATCTGGTGTCCGACAAGGTCGAGCACGTGAAAGCGACCGAGGTGACATTGCTGACCAACCCCGACCTGAATGTGTTCCGCGGCACTGAATTCCCGTGGCACGTCCAGAGCCTGCGCGGCGAGGTCAACCCTGATGGCACACAGGTCGAACTGATCGATGACGTGCGCATCACGCGCTTCGACGAGAAAAACCGTAGAACCCTGATCACCAGCACCCGCATGACCGTGTTCCCGCAGCAGCAATATGCGCAGACCGAGCAAGACGTTAGAATCGACGGCGCTGGCGGTGTATCGACTGGCAAGGGAATGAAAGCGTATTTGAAAGAAAGCAGGATACACCTGCTATCGAACGTAAGAGGACAGTATGAGGCTCGTTAAAACCCTCCCGATTTTGCTCAGTCTGGGCGCAGCACTGGGAAGCGTGAGCGCCTGGGCTCTGCCGGAAGACCAACAGCAGCCTATCCGTATTCAGGCCGACGATGCCCAACTGGACGACAAGCAAGGTATTGCTACCTATAAGGGTGACGTGATCATCACCCAAGGCTCGATGAAGGTGACAGGCAACACCGTTACCATCACCCGCACCCCGGCTGGCGACATTGACGTAGTGACCTCGGTGGGCAACCTGGCGTACTTCGAGCAATTGCAAACGGCTGGCGATACCAAGCCTGTCCAGGGTTGGGGCGTGACGATCCAGTATCACGCTTCGCAAAATCGCGTCGTACTGATCGACAAGGCCAAAGTTGTCGACAAGGACAACAACGTCACCCAAGGCGAGAAAATTGTCTACGACACGGACAAGAAACTCGCCAGCGCCGGTCGCGCCACAGGCAGCAAAGTCACCGAGGCGCGTCCGCGTATCGACATGGTGATCCAGCCGAAGAAGAAAACCGACGAGAAAAAGGCCCAGTAATGGCAACTCTGAAAGCTCAGCATCTGGCCAAGAGCTACAAGAGCCGCCAGGTCGTGCGTGACGTCAGCCTGTCCATCGACAGCGGCCAGATCGTCGGCCTGCTTGGCCCGAACGGCGCCGGCAAGACCACCTGCTTCTACATGATCGTCGGCCTGGTGCAAGCCGATCAGGGCCGTGTCCTGATCGATGACCTGGACGTCAGCCACCAACCGATGCACGGTCGCGCAAAGGCCGGTATCGGCTACTTGCCGCAGGAAGCATCGATCTTCCGCAAACTGTCGGTGGCCGACAACATCATGGCCATCCTCGAGACCCGCAAGGAACTCGACAAGGCCGGTCGTCGCAAGGAGCTGGAAAGCCTGCTGCAGGAATTCCACATCAGCCACATCCGCGACAACCTGGGCATGAGCCTGTCCGGTGGTGAGCGCCGTCGCGTGGAAATCGCCCGCGCCCTGGCCACCAACCCGAAATTCATCCTCCTCGACGAGCCCTTCGCCGGCGTGGACCCGATTTCGGTCGGCGACATCAAGCAGATCATTCACCACCTCAAGGCCAAGGGCATTGGCGTGCTGATCACGGACCACAACGTTCGTGAAACCCTGGATATCTGTGAAACCGCCTATATCGTCAATGACGGCCAACTGATTGCCGAAGGCGACGCAGAGACCATCCTGGCCAACGACCTGGTCAAGGAAGTGTATCTGGGCCATGAGTTCCGTCTGTAAGCGCTGAGCCGTGCCCAGGCAGTTGCCCGGGCACCTGAGCAGCCACTCACCAGCGCCTCCGTGCCGACAAGCGTGGTCAGCCCTCGACAAGGGCAGCGCAGCAACACCGCTTTATAGTTTTTTATTGTTACAGCGCTCTAGGCAAACCCTTTAGTTTCAGGCATATAATTTGCTTAAGTTTGGCGCCCCGGCGCCCTGTAGTGGATGGCGCATGTGCGCCGGCGAATAAGGTGTTAAGCCCCTGCCATGAAACCATCGCTAGTCTTGAGAATGGGCCAGCAGCTGACGATGACACCGCAGCTGCAACAGGCCATCCGCCTGCTCCAATTGTCGACCCTGGACCTGCAACAGGAAATCCAGGAGGCCCTGGAGTCCAATCCGATGCTCGAACGCCAGGAAGAAGGCGACGACTTCGACAATTCCGACCCCCTGGCCGATAACGCCGAACAAAAGCCCAACACCGACATCCAGGAGCCCTCCTACCAGGAAAGCGCCCCGACGGTTGATAACCTCGATGAGGGTGACTGGAACGAGCGTATCCCCAACGAACTCCCCGTCGACACCGCGTGGGAAGACGTTTACCAGACCAGCGCCAGCAGCCTGCCCAGCAATGATGATGACGAGTGGGACTTCACCACCCGCACCTCGGCCGGCGAAAGCCTGCAGAGCCACTTACTGTGGCAACTGAACCTGGCCCCGATGTCCGACACCGATCGCCTGATCGCCGTAACCCTGATCGACTGCATCAACAATCAGGGCTACCTGGACGAAACCCTCGAGGAAATCCTCGAAGCGTTCGACCCGGAACTGGACATCGAACTGGACGAAATCGAAGCCGTCCTGCACCGCATCCAGCAATTCGAGCCCGCCGGCATCGGCGCCCGCAACCTGGGCGAATGCCTGCTGCTGCAATTGCGCCAGCTGCCTGCCAAGACCCCTTGGCTGGCCGAGGCCAAGCGCCTGGTCACCGATTACATCGACCTGCTTGGCAGCCGCGACTACAGCCAGTTGATGCGTCGCATGAAGCTCAAGGAAGATGAGCTGCGCCAGGTCATCGAGCTGGTCCAGAGCCTCAACCCGCGCCCGGGCTCGCAGATCGAGTCCACCGAAGCCGAGTACGTCGTTCCTGACGTCATCGTGCGCAAGGACAACGAGCGCTGGCTGGTGGAGCTCAATCAGGAGTCGGTGCCACGGCTGCGGGTCAATGCCCAGTACGCCGGTTTCGTGCGCCGCGCCGACACCAGCGCCGACAATACCTTCATGCGCAATCAGTTGCAGGAGGCCCGCTGGTTCATCAAGAGCCTGCAAAGCCGCAATGAAACCCTGATGAAGGTTGCCACCCAGATCGTCGAGCATCAGCGCGGCTTTCTGGAGTACGGCGACGAAGCCATGAAGCCGCTGGTCCTGCATGACATCGCCGAAGCGGTCGGCATGCATGAATCGACGATTTCACGGGTGACCACCCAGAAGTTCATGCACACCCCCCGGGGCATTTATGAACTGAAGTACTTTTTTTCCAGTCACGTAAGCACCTCCGAAGGCGGCGAATGCTCGTCCACGGCGATCCGGGCGATCATCAAAAAACTGGTTGCAGCGGAAAATCAGAAAAAGCCGTTGAGTGACAGCAAGATCGCTGGTTTACTGGAGGCACAAGGCATTCAGGTGGCTCGCCGCACCGTCGCCAAGTACCGCGAATCCCTCGGGATCGCGCCTTCGAGCGAACGCAAGCGGTTGATGTAGGGCCACGCCACAGCGTTCCAGTGGTAGATCATCTGATCTACCGCTTTATGCACTGGCAACGAAGGAGAAGCTGTATGCAAGTCAACATCAGTGGACACCAACTGGAAGTGACCGAACCTCTTCGCACCTACATCGGCGAAAAACTCGAACGATTGGAGCGACATTTCGACAAGATCACTAATGTGCAGGTCACGATGACCGTCGAAAAACTGAAGCAGAAAATCGAAGCCACGCTGCATATTCCCGGGAATGAAGTGGTCGCCAACGCGGAACATACCGATATGTATGCCGCGATCGACGCACTCACCGACAAGCTGGATAAACAACTCAAAAAGCATAAGGAAAAGACCCAGAGCCTCCTCCAGGGCGCAACCGGTCGTTAACACTCCCAACCCATGATCCGACTTGAAAGTATCCTGACCCCCGGCCGTTCCCTGGTGAACGTGCCGGGAGGCAGTAAAAAGAAAGCCCTCGAACAAATTGCCAATCTTATCGCCCGCGAAGTGCCGGCCCTGGAGATGCAAGATGTCTTCGAGGCGCTGATCGCCCGTGAAAAACTCGGCTCCACCGGGTTTGGCAATGGCATCGCTATTCCACATTGCCGTCTCAAGGGCTGTGTTTCGCCCATCAGTGCATTGATGCACCTGGACGCCCCTATCGATTTCGACGCCATCGACGGCGCGCCGGTTGACCTGCTGTTCGTGCTGTTGGTCCCGGAAGCCGCCACCGATGCGCACCTTGAGCTGCTGCGACAGATCGCCAGCATGCTCGACCGCAAGGAAGTTCGCGAAAAGCTGCGTAGTGCTGCAAGCAACGAAGCCCTGTATCAGGTTGTCCTTGACGAGCAAAACGGTCAGTAATCATGCGCTTGATCATCGTCAGTGGCCGTTCCGGCTCAGGTAAAAGTACCGCCCTCGACGTTCTTGAGGACAGCGGCTACTACTGCATCGACAACCTGCCAGCCGGTCTGCTGCCGGAGCTGGCCGAACGCGCCCTGGTTCATACCGAGATGTTGCAGCCGCTGGTCGCCGTTTCCATTGACGCGCGCAACCTGCCCAGCCACCTGTCACGCTTCCCCGACCTGCTCGAGGAAGTCCGTGCCCGCCACATCCAGTGCGATGTGCTGTACCTGGACGCCGACGAAGAAACCCTGCTCAAGCGTTTCTCGGAAACCCGCCGACGTCACCCCCTGACCAACGCCAACCGCTCGCTGGCCGAAGCCATCAGCGTCGAGAGCGTCCTGCTCGGGCCGATTGCCGACCTCGCCGATCTCAAGATCAACACTACCAGCCTGAACCTGTATCAACTGCGCGATGCCATCAAACTGCGCCTGTTGAATCAACCGGAACCCGGTACTGCGTTCCTGGTGGAATCCTTCGGCTTCAAGCGCGGCATGCCGGTGGACGCCGACCTGGTGTTCGATGTGCGCTGCCTGCCCAACCCTTACTGGAAACCGGAGTTGCGCGAACAGTCCGGGCTCGATCAACCGGTTGCCGAATACCTGGCGGCTCAGCCGGATGTCGAAGAGATGTTCCAGGACATTTCCACATACCTGCTAAAGTGGCTGCCTCGCTTTGCCGCCAGCAACCGCGCCTACGTCACCATTGCCATTGGCTGCACTGGCGGACATCACCGTTCCGTCTACCTGACCGAGCGTCTGGGGCAAACGCTGCAACAATCCCTGAAGAACGTCCAGGTCCGCCACCGCGACCTCAGCTAAAGGATTCACATCGCGATGCCTGCTCTGGAAATCGAAATCATCAATAAACTGGGTCTGCACGCTCGCGCTTCTGCAAAATTCGTTGGGGTAGCAGGTCAGTTCCCGTGCCAGATCAGGGCCGGACGTACACCACAGTCCATGGTCGATGGCAAAAGCATCATGGCGATGATGATGCTGGCCGCCGGCAAAGGCACCACGATCCACTTGAGCACAGAAGGCGAGCAGGAACAGGAAGCGCTGGATGCTCTGGTGGCGTTGATCAACAACTTCTTCGACGAAGGCGAGTAATACAACCACAAAAGCCCCTCACCACAAATCAAGCGAGGGCCGTATCCATCACCATCATCAAACAGAACCCCATCAGCAGCCCGAGGCTGGCAAGCTTGTCATGACCATTGCGGCGCGACTCGGGAATGACTTCGTGGGTCACCACCAGCAGCATCGCCCCCGCCGCCAGCGCCAATCCCAAAGGCAGCAGCAGTTCGGCCAGGCTCACCAGCCACGCGCATAGAAGTGCGAACACCGGTTCTACCAAACCTGACGCCGCACCGATCAGGAACGCCTTGCCCCGGGACATCCCTGCCCCGGCCAGCACCAAAGCGATGACCAACCCTTCCGGTACATCCTGCAAGGCAATGCCCATGGCCAGGCTGTCGGCGTCAGGCATTGCGCCACCGGCCGAAACACCTACCGCCATGCCTTCCGGGATGTTGTGGGCGATGATGGCAAATACGAACAGCCAGATCCGCGGAGCAATGACCGGTCGTTCCAGCGTGCCGACCAGCATGTCCGGGCTGGCGCCAGAGACCTTCCGATCCACCAGGAACAACAGGAAGGCGCCGAGCATAATGCCGAAGCTGATCAGCCCACTGGACGCCCAAGGTGACAGTCCAAGCCCTTCGGCGGCAGAGATGCCCGGAACGATCAGCGAAAATGCCGTCGCAGCCAGCATCACGCCAGCACCAAAGCCAAGCAAAGTGTCGCTGAGCATCTGCGGCATCCGCCGAATCACCAACACCGGCACCGCGCCCAACGCGGTACCCAAGGCGCAGATCGCACCGCCCTGCAGTGCGCGCAGCAACTTCGGCTCAAGGTCGAGCCATGCCAGCCCATGGGCAACCAAAAGGCTCATTCCCGCCAGCAGTAACAGCGATCCAAACGCGTAACGAAACATCCGTCCATTTCCGATCGCCAGTGTTTCAGTGCCCATAGTCCAGTCTTGGATTGTTTTTATGGAAGACTTAAACCAGTGCGGCCTGATAGCGCGCAGCGACTTGCGGCCAATTGATCACGCGGTAGAACGCGCTGATGTACTCCGGACGACGGTTCTGATAACGCAGGTAATAGGCGTGCTCCCAGACGTCGAGGCCCAGAATCGGGGTATTGCCGTTCATCAACGGGCTGTCCTGGTTACCGCTGCTTTCCACCACCAAGGTCTTTTGCGGGGTCACGCTCAGCCAGGCCCAGCCGCTGCCGAAGCGGGTCAACGCGGCCTTGGTAAAGGCTTCCTTGAAGCTGTCGAGACCGCCCAGTTGTTCATCGATGGCCTTGGCCAACACGCCTTCGGGCTCGCCACCACCGTCGGGCGCCATGACTTCCCAGAACAACGAATGATTGGCGTGGCCGCCACCTTGGTTGATCACCGCCGTCCGTAGTTTTTCCGGCAGTTGCTGAACGGCGGACACCAGCTTCTCCACGGGCCACTCGGCATACTCGGTGCCTTCAACAGCCGCGTTCAGGTTATTGATGTAGGTCTGGTGATGCTTGGTGTAGTGGATCTCCATGGTCTGCGCATCGATGTGCGGCTCCAGGGCGTCGTAGGCGTACGGCAAGGCAGGCAAGGTAAAAGCCATGTTCAATGGACTCCATGATGATGAGGCGCAGGCGAAGCGGCATCGATGTGCAGCAGCCGATGGGTACGCGGATACTCGCCGTGCTCACTGATGAAATTCAGCAGCTCGACGTAGGTCTTGCTGCTCTGGCGCAACGCGGCTTCTCGCAATGTTTGAGGTAGCCGTGGGTCCTGCATGGTGTGCAACAGCCGTTGGTGGATGGCACACAAGTATTCGGCGCTCTCCTCCGGCTGATTCAGACGCAAGTGCAGGTCCGCCAGGTTGTGATGGGAAATCACGCAGGCCGCTACCGCTTCGTCGGCATCCGCCCAGCGCTCGAACAGCACCTGGGCCAGAGCCAATGCCTGCAGGTACGCCTCGCGGGCATCGACCAGTTCACCCAGCATGAAAAAGCGATTGGCTCTTTCGATCGTGCGTTTCCAGTGCTCCATGGTGCGCCTCCAAAGCGGTAACGGGGCTTAGACGCCGCCCGCAGTGAGTTTTTCCGGGTTGAGCAATTCTTCCAGCTGGCTGCGCGTCAGGTCGGTATGTTCCAGTGCGACGTCAATCACCGGCCGACCTTGCTGATAGGCCTTCTTGGCAATCTCGGCAGCCTTCTGGTAACCGATGATCGGGTTGAGCGCGGTAACCAGAATCGGGTTGCGTGACAGAGCTTCCTTGATCCGGCCTTCGTTGACCTTGAAGCTGGCGATGGCCTTGTCTGCCAGCAGACGACTGGAATTGGCCAGCAACTCGATACTGCTCAGCAGGTTCTGGGCGATGATCGGCAGCATCACGTTCAGTTCGAAATTGCCCGACTGACCGGCGATGGTGATAACACTGTCGTTGCCGATGACCTGAGCCGCGACCATCGCGGTGGCCTCTGGAATGACCGGGTTGACCTTGCCCGGCATGATCGAAGAGCCCGGCTGCAAGGCTTGCAGTTCGATCTCGCCAAGGCCGGCCAGTGGGCCGGAGTTCATCCAGCGCAGATCGTTGGCGATTTTCATCAGCGATACGGCGGTGGCCTTTAGCTGTCCGGAGACGGCAACGGCAGTGTCCTGGGAGCCGATCAGCGCGAACAGGTCCTTGCCTGGCTGGAACTCGACCCGGGTCAATTTGCTTAGCTGCTGGCTGAAACGCGCCGCGAACTCGGGGTGGGCGTTGACACCCGTGCCCACCGCCGTGCCGCCTTGAGCCAGGGATTGCAGGCTTGGCTGCAAGCCCTGCAGATGGCCGATGTTGGCCTTGAGCTGCTGCGCCCAACCGTTGAGCACCTGGCTCATGCGCACCGGCATGGCGTCCATCAGGTGCGTACGCCCGGTTTTGACGTGGTGATGAACCTGCTCGGCCTTGCGCTCGATGACCTGCACCAGATGTGTCAGCGCCGGCAGCAGTTGCTCATGGAGCGCCAGTGCTGCGCTGACGTGAATGGTGGTCGGGATGATGTCGTTGCTGCTCTGCCCGCAATTGACGTGATCGTTGGGGTTCACCGCCTCGCCCAGCAAACGGCTGGCCAGCGTGGCGATCACTTCGTTGGCGTTCATGTTCGAGCTGGTGCCGGAACCGGTCTGGAACACATCCACCGGGAAGTGCTGCATGAAATCACCTTCGAGCAAGCCCTGGGCTGCGTCGACGATGGCTTTGCCCTGGGCTTCGCCGATCTGCTTGAGCTCGACGTTGGCGCGGGCGGCCGCTGCCTTGGCCAGGATCAACGCGCGGATGAACTGAACCGGCATCGGTTTGCCGCTGATCGGGAAGTTATCCACCGCACGCTGGGTCTGTGCGCCGTAGAGGGCGTCTTCCGGGACCTGAAGCTCGCCCATACTGTCGCGTTCGATACGGGTATTACTCATCGGGAGATCCTTGCATCAGTTCTATGAGAGGAATCGAGGGCTGCAACTCACAGGTAGCGAGTTGCCAGGTGTAGCTCTGCCAGCGCTTGAGGCGGCATTTGCACAACGAGAGGCGTTCCAGTTCGCGCAGCGGGCGCCAGGCCTGGTCAAGACAGTAAGTGCGCCAATGCCACGGCAGCGCGACATCGGCGGCGGTATCGAGCAACAATCGGAAGGCAGTTTCGGCGACGGTCCAGGGTGAGGTGGCCGTGCAACACGCCAGGTACCGGCCTTCGGCCAGGTAGTGGTCGATCAGGCGAGGCTCGTCGGGGTTCATCGCGCAACGGATCTGGCGACTCATCCAGCGCCAGCTTTCGAGGTAAGGCTGCTCGTGCAAGGCAGAACTCATGATCCGGGGCTCATTCGGTAATGAGATTTATTATTATATGATAATGAGAACCAAAACAAGGCCGTGCCGACATGGCAGATCCATTGTGGGAGCGAGCCTGCTCGCGAAGGCGTCATCACTTTCAACATTGATTTCGTCTGACACGCTGCTATCGCGAGCAGGCTCGCTCCCACAGGGGATCTGAGTTGTAGCCAACAAAAAAGGCGCGCCACCCAATGGGTGGCGCGCCTTTTGGTGAAGCGGCCGAGGCTTAGCTACCCGCCACCGTCATCCGCTCGATCAACACCGAGCCCGTGCGAATGTTACTGCGCAGTTCCAGATCATTACCCACGGCAACGATCTGCTTGAACATGTCGCGCATGTTGCCGGCGATGGTCACCTCCTGGACCGCGAACTGGATTTCACCGTTCTCGACCCAATAACCCGCTGCACCACGGGAGTAATCGCCGGTCACCATGTTGAGGCCCTGCCCCATCAATTCAGTCACCAGCAAGCCACGCCCCATGCGCCGCAGCAACGCCGCCTGGTCTTCGTCGCCATGGGTGACGAACAGGTTGTGCACGCCGCCGGCGTTGGCCGTGCTCGGCATACCGAGCTTGCGGCCGGAATAGGTGCCGAGGATGTAAGACACCAACTCGCCCTTTTCGACGAACGGTTTGGCGTAGGTTGCCAAACCATCACCGTCGAACGCTGCACTGCCCATGGCACGCATCAGATGCGGACGTTCGTCGATGGTCAGCCACTCCGGAAACAGCTTCTGCCCGAGAGTGCCCTCAAGGAAGGACGACTTGCGATACAGGCTGCCGCCGGAAATCGCCGACAGGAAACTGCCGAACAGCCCCCCAGCCAACTCTGCGGAAAACAGCACCGGCACCTCGCAAGTCGGCACCGGACGCGCGCCCAGACGACTCGCCGCCCGTTGCGCAGCGCGTTGACCGATGCTCACCGGGTCGGCGAGCAGATTGCCCTGGCGGTTCACGTCGTACCAGTAATCGCGCTGCATCTGGCCATCGGCCTCGGCGATCATCACGCAGCTCAGGCTGTGCCGAGTCGATGCGTAACCGCCGATAAAGCCGTGGCTATTGCCATAAACGCGGCAGCCCTGATGGGTACTGAGGGTGGTGCCGTCGGCGTTCTTGATCCGGCTGTCGGCGGCAAACGCCGCGGCTTCACAGGCCAGGGCCTGTTCGATGGCTTGTTCCGGAGTGATGTCCCATTGGTGGAACAGGTCGAAATCCGGAATATCGCGCGCCATCAGCGCGGCATCCGCAAGGCCCGAGGCTTCGTCTTCCGAAGTGTGTTTGGCAATGGCCAGTGCAGCGGCGACGGTTTCGCGAATCGCATCAGGACCGCTGGCCGAAGTGCTGGCCGAGCCTTTGCGTTGCCCCACGTACAAGGTGATGCCAAACCCCTGGTCGCGGTTGAACTCAACGGTTTCGACTTCACGCTGGCGCACCGAAGTCGACAACCCCTGCTCCAGCGACACCGCCACTTCACAGGCGCTGGCCCCCTGGCGCTTGGCTTCAGCGATGATCTGCTCGACTTGTTCCTGCAGTGCCGGCAACGCTTGTGGGCCGACGCTTTCAACTGCACTCATGCTGTTCTCCACTCAAATTCTGCTTTCGGTAACGGTCATCGAGCGACCGGGCCGGACAAGCGGCCCCCGACTGGTTATCATGGCGGCGTTTCTTTGCGGACGGCCACCATGGTTGATTCTTACGACGACTCCCTCGATACGGGAGAAAAAAGCAAATCCCAGGTCAAACGCGAGCTGCATGCTCTGGTTGACCTTGGCGAGCGCCTTACAACACTCAAGCCTGACTTGCTGGCAAAACTGCCCTTGACCGACGGAATGCGTCGGGCTCTGGCCGATGCGCCCAAGCACACCGCGAACATCGCGCGAAAACGGCACCTTCAGTTCATCGGCAAACTGATGCGCGATCAGGACACTGCCGCCATTCTGGTTCTGCTCGATCAACTCGATGCCTCCACCCGTCAATACAACGAACGCTTCCATAACCTGGAACGCTGGCGCGATCGTCTGATTGCCGGCGACGATGCCGTACTGGAAAAATTCGTCGTCGACTACCCGGACGCGGACCGCCAGCAATTGCGCTCCCTGATCCGTCAGGCCCAGCATGAGGTTGCGCAAAACAAACCTCCTGCTTCCAGCCGTAAAATCTTCAAGTACATCCGTGAGCTGGACGAGACTCAACGCGGTCTGCGTTAATTCTCGAAGCGGGTGAGCTGCCTCGCAGCTCACCCGCAGCCTCACTTCTTACGACCCCGTGCCACCCACGGTGATCGCATCAATCTTCAGCGTTGGCTGGCCGACACCCACCGGCACCGACTGCCCATCCTTGCCACACGTACCCACGCCGCTGTCCAGCGACAGATCATTACCGACCATCGACACCTTGCTCATGGCTTCCGGCCCGTTGCCGATCAGGGTCGCGCCCTTGACCGGAGCGGTAATCTTGCCGTCCTCGATCAGGTACGCCTCGCTGGTGGAGAACACGAACTTGCCGCTGGTGATGTCCACTTGACCGCCACCCAGGTTGGCGCAGTAAATGCCGCGCTTCACCGAAGCGATGATTTCCGCCGGGTCGCTTTCGCCGGCGAGCATGTAGGTGTTGGTCATGCGCGGCATCGGCAGGTGCGCGTAGGATTCGCGACGGCCGTTACCGGTGCGTGCCACGCCCATCAGGCGGGCGTTGAGCTTGTCCTGCATGTAGCCTTTGAGTACGCCGTTTTCGATCAGCGTGGTGCACTCGGTCGGCGTGCCTTCGTCGTCGACACTCAACGAGCCACGGCGACCGGCCAGGGTGCCGTCATCGACAATGGTGCACAGCTTCGACGCAACCATCTCGCCCATGCGACCGCTGTAGGCCGAACTGCCCTTGCGGTTGAAGTCGCCTTCCAGACCATGACCGACCGCTTCGTGCAGCAACACGCCCGACCAGCCGGAACCGAGCACCACCGGCAAGGTACCGGCCGGTGCCGGAATGGCTTCGAGGTTGACCAGCGCCTGGCGCAACGCTTCACGGGCATAGCCCATGGCGCGGTCTTCGCCGAGGAAATAACGGTAATCGGTCCGACCGCCACCGCCATGCCCCCCGCGCTCGCGGCGACCGTTCTGCTCGACGATCACGCTGACGTTGAAGCGCACCAGCGGCCGTACATCCGCCGCCAGACCGCCGTCGGTGGAAGCCACCAGAATCCGTTCCCAGACACCGGCCATGCTCACGGTGACTTGCTGGATGCGAGGGTCGAGGGCGCGGGTCGCGGCATCGATTCGCTTGAGCAAATCGACTTTCTCGGCACGGGTCAGCACTTCCAGGGGATTGTCCGGCGCATACAACTGCGCGACATCCTGGCTGGTGAATGCCTGCACAGTGCCATTCTGGCCAGCGCGGGAAATCGAACGGGCGGCCCGCGCCGCCGCGCCAAGGGCTTCCAGGGTGATGGCATTGCTGTAGGCAAAACCGGTTTTTTCACCCGATTGCGCGCGCACGCCCACACCTTGGTCAAGGTTGAAGCTACCTTCCTTGACGATGCCGTCTTCCAGCGCCCAGGACTCGGAGATCTGCCCCTGGAAATACAGGTCGGCCGCATCGATGCCCGGCCCGGCCAGGTCGCCTAGCACGCCTTGCAGGCTCTCGATCGTGACGCCACCGGGCGCCAGCAGGTGTTCACTGACTGAGGACAACAACTCGCTCATATGCTTTACGCCTTAAATTCGTCGTTCTGATGCAGGTCGCTGGGCGCCCTGCGAGAAAAAGCGCCGGTGACTGGACACCGGCATCCGCGCCCGGATGGACGCCTGTTCGCTGCTGTCGCGTTCGGCCAGCAGCACGGCCTCGCCTTGATCCTGTTGTGCCAGCACACGCCCCCACGGGTCGATGATGGCAGCATGACCGAAAGTTTCCCGCGGCCCCGGATGCGTCCCACCCTGGGCAGCCGCGAGCACATAACATTGTGTCTCGATGGCCCGTGCGCGAATCAGCACATCCCAATGCGCCGCGCCGGTCACCGCCGTGAAAGCCGAAGGGGCGGTAATCAGTTCCGCGCCGGCCGCGCGCAATTCGCTGTACAGCTCCGGGAAGCGCAAGTCGTAACAGACCGTCAGGCCAACCCGCCCAACCGGTGTGTCCGCCACCACGACCCCACTGCCATAAGCATAGTCATCGGATTCACGATAACGGCCGCGATTGTCGGCCACGTCGACGTCGAACAGGTGCAGCTTGTCGTAGCGCGCCACCGTTTCACCCTGGTCATCGACCAGCAACGAACAGGCATGCACCTTGGCCGCCGGTTGATCCACCGGCGGCAACGGCAACGTGCCGGCCACAATCCATAACTTGAGGTCGCGTGCGGTCTGTTTCAACCAGGGCAGGATCGGGCCTTCGCCCAGTGCTTCGGCGCGCCCGATGTCGGCAATGTCGCGCCGGCCCATGGCGGCGAAGTTTTCCGGCAATACCGCGAGCTTCGCGCCACCGGCGGCCGCTTGCTCGAGCAGCCGACGGGCCTGGGCCAGATTGGCCAGCACATCGCTCTGGCTGACCATTTGAATCACCGCTAGAGACATGGCCTTTTCCTTATTGAAACCAACACAGACCTTGTAGGAGCGAGCTTGCTCGCGATGAGTTTGAATGCGACGCGTTTTTTCAGACAGCCTGCGTCATCGTTCACGTCCATCGCGAGCGGGCTCGCTCCTACAGGGGGCGAGCCGCAATGGCCATGCTACTCCATAGGCCCGAAGGATGGCGTTTCAAAAAGCCTTGTCGAAGGCAATCTTCGGTTCTTTCCAAGGCCCTTTGACGGTGTACTTCACACTGGCGAAACGGGCGACCCGGTCTCCGATCAGCTTGTCGATCAGGAACAGCGCCCCGCCGACCGCGGGTGCACCGACGATCAATGCGGCAATCGGCAGGTTATTGGTCACCGGCAAGGTCACCATCAGTTTCGCATCGATCTGATCGGCCACCATGTTCAGGGTGCCGTCGAGTTCAATGGTGCTCGACGGGCCCGTCAGCTGGATCGGCTTACGGGTGACATACACACCATTGGTCCCGACCAGCAGCCCCTTGACCCGGTCATAACTCAGGCCTTTGCCGAACAGGTCGGAGAAATCCAGGCGCAGGCGCCGGCCGATGGAGTTGAAGTTGAGCAAGCCAAATACCCGCAGCGCCTGGGCACTGCCCTCAACCTCGACGAACTGACCCTGATTGAGGGTCGCATCAAGCGTGCCGGAGAAACGCTTGGTCGCCACCCAGGCCGGTGAGCCAGGCCAGCGGCCATCGACATCCATATAGAAGTCCTGGCTGGTGACGCTCGGCGCAAACCCCCAGCCCTTGAGCACATCGGCGAGGTTCTTGCCGCTGATACGACCCTTGTACCAGCTGTTGCTGGCGCCAGGCACGCCTTCCCAACCACCGCTGCCCACCAACAGCATGCCCTTGAGGCCCAGGTCCAGGGAGTTGAACTCTATGCCCTTGGGCGTCGGACGAATTTTCAGCGACCAGCCCCCCACCAGATCCTGCCCCTGGAATAGCTGATTGATGGTGATGTCCATCGCGGGGATTTTTGTCGGGTCCACCGACGCCAGCGGATCCGGCGAGTTTTCATCGGCCAGCACGGTCGGGTCCGGTGCGGGCAGGCGCACAGTTTGCAGATTGATCGTGATCGGCGTGGCTTTCGCATCGGGAAGGCTGGCGCTGCCATTGATCTGCTGGCTGCCCAGTTGTAGCGCCCAGGCGGAAGGCTTGCGCGCCAGCTGGATCGAGGCCTGATCGAGGGTGGTGCCGATACCGCTGAGTTTGCCCACCTTGAAATCCGCGCCGCTGAGCAGTTGCCTGGCGCTGCCGCCGGGGTCTTGTCCGGCGTATCTGTCCACCAGATCCTTCCACGGGCCAACGTCCAGCTCCGACAGCACGCCCCGTATCCGCAAGCCTTTGGTACCAGGCAAGACGGACTCGCCGCCACCGAGGAACAACTCCCCGCGACCGTCGGCGAAACTACTGGCCGGGGCCGCGAACGTGAAACTCGCCAAGTCCCCGTAGTTGACCCAATAACGCCGCTCGGCGCCCTGCAAGGTCATGCGGAACGTGGTGTCGCGCCCGGCCTCGGAGGTAATGCCGAACGGTGCAGGCAAATCGACGGCCACGCCCTTGAGGCTGGAATTGACCATCAACTGGCTGTCGGCGCCGTCCAGGGTCAGTTGCAGTTGATACGGGATCACACCGCTCACCGGCAGAGGCTGGGTGACCTTCAGCCAGTCGGTCAGTTTCTTGACCTCGACCTGCCCTGACGCGGCCACCCGGGTACTGTGCTTGCCCGGGCTGCCATCGGCAAATATCTGTGCGGTGACCGGTTTGTCGAACGCCCGGGCGCTGATGTTCTGCCCGGTCAGGCCTTTGCCGCTGTCGAAACGGAAATCACCTTTGAGTTGGGTCAGTTCCAGCGCAGGTTCGGCCAGCTTCAAGCGCGCCCTGGCGGTCTTGAAATCGACGAGGATCTTCGGCTCCTCGCCTTTTGCCAGGGGAATATCGAGTTTCAACTTGCCTTGCAGGTCACCCTCGCCTTCCCAGCCGGCAAAGGTTGCTGCGGTGCCGATCGGTGCTTCCTGGAGGATTTTCAGGCCATCGCCCAAACCGCCGGCAAATCCGCCATCGAGGAACAAATGAACGTTCTGCCCGGCCGGCACATGGGGAATGTCGACGTAGATATCGTTGACCTGGGTGTCGAGCAACTGGCCCGTGCTGGCCAGAATCCGCACGCCGCTGTCTTCGACAAACACATCGCCGCTGACCTTGCTGACATGGGGCCAGCCCGGCTGGAAGGCCAGTTCGGCATCGTGAACCTTGAAGTACAGGCTGATGCTGCGATCGACATCCGCGGCACCGGGGCTGAGCGACCCTTGATACTGGAAGAAGCCTTGATCCACCGCGCCCTTGAGAATCGCCGTGCGCAACCATTCGTCCAGCGCCGGACTGAGGACCGTGGGCAAGTACTTGGCGGTGTAGCGACCGTCACCGTCCACCAGGCCGACCCGCAGGTCCATGTAGTCTTCCCGGGTGTGATCGAAATACAGGCGAATCAGGAAGTCGCCGGCGATCTTGCCTTCCTCGCCCAGCACTTTCAGATACGGCGCGATCAGGGTGAAACCTTCTTTATCGAGTTTCCAGGTCAGCCGCGCATTGGCCTGAATGTACTGCCATGGCTTGGCGAAAATCGGGTCCAGGTGCAGCATGAAATCCTTGCTGTCCATGCGCAGTTCGCCGTGCCCCAGATCACCGCTGATGCTGCCGCTGACATTTCGCGCCGCCGGCGCACCGTGATAGGCGTCGAAGCCCACCTGGTCGAGGTTGGCGGCAAACCCGAACTTGCTGTCGTCGGTGGCATTGGGGCGGAAGTCGATCAGCACGTTACGCAGGCCACCCGTGACCTTGAGCCGCTCGACGACCGTGGCAAAACCCTCTGGTAACGGCGCCAGGGCGTTGAGCAGCGGGGTCAGCGGCGTGAGATCAACCCGGTCGGCTTGCAGGTGCCAGAGTTCTTCGGTTTTATCGGTGGCGGCGTTTTGCGTGAGCTGCAGATGCGTTTCCCAGCGAGTCTCGCCGAAGTTCATCGCCAGGGAGTCCAGAGTCACTGACGCACCTTTGGCACTGCGCTGGAAGTAACCATTGAGCGCCAGGTTATTGATCTGGATCGGCTTGCGCTCGGCGTAGGCGCCCTTGAGTTGTGGCGCGTTCACGCGCACCGCAGCGCTTTGCAAGGCGCCTTTGCCCCAAGTCACCCACAGCTCGCCGCCGGCCTTGATCTCGGAAAAATTCCACTGTTGGGTCAGACGTTCAGGCAACCACTTCGACCAGTCGCTTTGCGGCAGGCTCAGGTAGACCTCGGCTTCACCGTCCTTCCATTGGCTGGCTCGAATACGGGTACGCAGACTCATGGCCACTGGTTGCCCGTCCGGCAGGGTCAGCCGTGCGTCGAGCCGCTGCCGTGACGCTCCGGTTTTCAGACTCAGGCCGACATAAGTCAGGGTCAGCGGCGATTCGCCAAACGGCTGCAAGGTCACCTGGCTGTCGAGCACCGACAGTTGCTGGATCATCTGCATCTGATTGAGCAGTTGCTCCGGATCGGTGGGCTGGTCCTGGCGCATCGGCAAACCTTCCAGAGCCCACTGACCGCCCTCACCTTGCCTGAGGTTGATCTTGAGGCCGCTGAACTCCAGATGAGCGATGCGTACCTGGCGGGCCAACAAGCTGGCCCAAAGGTCCGGCACCGCGCGCACCTGATCCAGGTGCAAGGCATTGGCGCCGTCGCCGACCGTCACGTCGCGGGCCATCAATATAGGGGCGAATCCACTCCAGTTGCCTTCAAGCTCGCCGATCTGCAACGGCATGCCCAAGGCATCGCTGGCTTTGGTTTCGATGTCGGCGCGGTACTCGGCGACTAACGGCGTCAGCTCCCGGCCAAGGCTGACGTAGAGCGCCATCAACACCAAAACCAACGCGCACAGGCCCAGACCCCAGCGGGTCAGTGCGGCCAATATGCGTGTCAGACGGTCCATGTCAGGTGGCTCCCATGGCAAAAGTTTTGCAAAAAGCTGAGGCCAGCCATTCTCGAACAATCAAAACAAAACGCTTCAGAGCAGCACCACGTCGTATTGTTCCTGGGAATACATGGTTTCGACCTGGAAGCGGATGGTGCGCCCGATAAACCCTTCCAGTTCGGCAACGTTGCCCGACTCTTCGTCGAGCAGGCGGTCCACCACTTTCTGGTTTGCCAATACACGATAGCCTTCCGCCTGATAGGCGCGAGCCTCGCGCAAGATTTCACGGAAGATTTCGTAGCAAACGGTTTCCGGGGTCTTGAGCTTGCCCCGTCCCTGACAGGCATTGCACGGCTCGCACAACACCTGTTCAAGGCTTTCGCGGGTGCGCTTGCGGGTCATCTGCACCAGGCCCAGCTCGGTGATACCGATGATGTTGGTCTTGGCGTGATCGCGCTCCAGTTGCTTTTCGAGCGTGCGCAACACCTGGCGCTGGTGCTCTTCATCTTCCATGTCGATGAAGTCGATGATGATGATTCCGCCCAGGTTACGCAGGCGCAATTGACGGGCGATGGCCGTCGCGGCTTCGAGGTTGGTCTTGAAGATGGTCTCTTCGAGATTGCGGTGGCCGACGAACGCCCCGGTATTGACGTCGATGGTGCTCATGGCTTCCGCCGGATCGACCACCAGATAACCGCCGGACTTGAGCGGGACCTTGCGTTCGAGTGCCTTCTGGATTTCGTCTTCGACGCCATACAGGTCGAAAATCGGCCGCTCGCCCGGGTAATGCTCCAGGCGGTCAGCAATCTCGGGCATCAGTTCAGCGACGAATTGCGTGGTTTTCTGAAAGGTTTCCCGGGAGTCGATGCGGATCTTCTCGATTTTCGGGCTCACCAGGTCACGCAGGGTGCGCAGCGCCAGGCCAAGGTCTTCGTAGATTACGCTAGGCGCACTGATGGTTTTGATCTGGGCGTTGATCTGATCCCAGAGACGGCGCAGATAACGGATGTCCATGAGGATTTCATCCGCGCCGGCGCCTTCGGCTGCCGTGCGCAGGATGAAACCGCCAGCTTCCTTGATACCTTCCTTGGCCACGCAATCAGTGACCACCTGTTTGAGGCGTTCGCGCTCGGCTTCGTCTTCAATCTTCAGAGAAATGCCGACATGGGCCGTGCGCGGCATGTACACCAGATAGCGTGAAGGAATCGAAAGCTGGGTGGTCAGGCGTGCGCCTTTGGAACCGATCGGATCCTTGGTCACCTGCACCACCAGGCTCTGGCCCTCGTGCACCAGTGCACTGATGCTCTCGACCGCCGGGCCTTCGCGCAGGGAAATTTCCGACGCATGAATGAACGCGGCACGGTCCAGGCCGATATCGACGAATGCCGCCTGCATTCCAGGCAATACCCGCACGACTTTGCCTTTATAGATGTTGCCGACGATCCCGCGCTTTTGCGTACGCTCGACGTGGACCTCTTGCAGGACACCGTTTTCGACCACCGCCACGCGCGACTCCATCGGCGTGATGTTGATCAGAATCTCTTCACTCATGGCAGGGTCTCGTTCAGGCATGTTCACGATAATGGCCGCATCTGTTCAGAACGTTGCTTGGTGTGCGTTCCGGGGTTGCCAACAGGGTATGCCGAAATGGCCGAGCAGTTCCGCGGTTTCGCAAAGCGGTAGTCCGACCACCGCTGAATAACTTCCATCGAGCCCGGCGACAAACACCGCACCCAGTCCTTGAATGCCATAACCGCCCGCCTTGTCCCGTGGTTCGCCGCTGGCCCAGTAGGCTGCGGCTTCCTCACGACTGATATCTCGAAAACGTACCCGGCTGGTGACAACCCGGGATTCGCAACGTCCGCCATCGAGCACGGCAATCGCGGTCAGGACTTCATGTTCACACCCTGACAGCATCGTCAGCATGGCGCACGCATCCGCTTGATCAACCGGTTTGCCGAGAATTTTTCCATCGAGTACCACGGCGGTATCGGCACCGAGCACGCAGAATGGTTCGTCAGACACGACGCCGCCGCGCCCGGCCTCGGCCTTGCCGCGTGCCAGACGCTCGACGTAGGCCGATGGGGATTCTTGAGCTAAAGGAGTTTCATCGATGTCCGCATTGACGGCGCAGAACGCAACGCCGATCTGCGTGAGCAATTCACGTCGACGCGGCGAACCAGAGGCGAGGTACAACCGTTTCATCAAGACCTCTCCCTGTCCAATGCCTGAGCGAATTAATTAATTTTGTAGCGTCGACGCAGTCCGCGCAAACCGAAACTGATCCAGGGCCAGAGCAGCGCACTGACCAGTGCCGGCAGCACCAGCGCCAACGTCGGCTGACGATTGCCGGTCAAGGCACTGAGCCACAGCTGTACTAGCTGGGCGAGGCCGAAGATCACCAGGATCACCAGGCTCTGCTGCCACATCGGGAACATCCGCAGGCGTTGCTGCAGCGCCAGCACCAGATAGGTGATGAGCGTCAGGATCAAGGCATTCTGACCCAGCAAGGTACCGTAGAGAACGTCTTCAGCCAGCCCCAGGCAAAACGCCGTCACCATCCCGACGGTCTGCGGCAGGTTCAACGCCCAGAATGCCAGCAACAAGGCCAGCCACAGCGGGCGCAGGATTTCCATGAATTGCGGCAGAGGCGAAACGCTCAACAGCAGACCGACGGCGAACGTCAGCCAGACTATCCAGCCGTTTCGGGATGCTTTCACACCGCCCATTATTCTCTCCCCACTGGAGTGGCCGGCGCGGACACTGGCGGTTTGGCGGCAGGCTTCGCGGCAGCGGGTTGCGCCGCCGGCGGTTTAGCCGCCGCAGGCTTGGCTGGCGTGGTGGTTGGCTTGGCTGGCGCGGTGGCCGCAGGCGCCGCCGTCGCAGGAATCGCCGGTGCGGCGGCCGGTACAGCGGGTACCGCGGGGCTGACCGGTTTCGGAACCGTCGACGGAATGATCGGCCCACCGCCCTGCGCATCCAGGCTTTCCTGGGCCTGGGCGGCAGCGTTGACGCGCTCTTCGGCAGTCCGGTTGTCGCTGAACACCAGCAACAGGTAACGGCTACGGTTCAAGGCGGCGGTCGGAACGGCGCGGACAATGGCAAACGGCTGGCCGGAATCGTGAATCACTTCCTTGACCGTCGCCACCGGATAACCCGCCGGGAAACGCTGACCGAGGCCGGAGCTGACCAGCAGGTCGCCCTCCTTGATGTCGGCGGTATCGGCCACATGCCGCAACTCGAGACGTTCCGGGTTGCCGGTGCCGCTGGCAATCGCCCGCAAACCGTTACGGTTCACCTGCACCGGAATGCTGTGGGTGGTATCGGTCAGCAGCAAGACGCGGGAGGTGTAGGGCATCAACTCGACCACCTGCCCCATCAGGCCACGGGCATCGAGTACCGGCTGACCGAGGACCACGCCATCGCGCTCACCTTTATTGATGATGATGCGATGGGTGAAGGGGTTGGGGTCCATGCCGATCAACTCGGCCACTTCGACCTTCTCGTTGACCAGGGCCGAAGAGTTGAGCAACTCGCGCAGCCGAACGTTCTGCTCGGTCAGGGCGGCAAGCTTCTGCATGCGCCCCTGCAACAGCAGGTTCTCGGTCTTGAGTTTTTCGTTTTCGGCGACGAGTTCGGTCCGGCTGCCAAACTGACTGGCAACGCCTTCCCACAACCGTCCGGGCAGGTCGGTGATCCAGTAGGCGTCCATCAGCACCAGCGACATCTGGCTGCGTGCAGGCTTGAGCAGACTGAAACGGGCATCGACCACCATCAGCGCGACCGATAGCACGACCAGCACCAACAGGCGCACGCCAAGTGAAGGGCCCTTGGTGAAAAGCGGTTTAATAAGCCGCTCCTCCCAGGCAAATGTTCTGTTTATTCATACGACAGCAATCCGGCCTGGATGCAGACTGACAGAAGATAAACGCGAACAGGCAGCACTGCAAAGTGCCGCCTGCGCGCTCAACAGCATAGAGGCAATCCGGCGACTTATTCGCTGGAAAGCAGGTCCATGGTGTGTTTATCCATCATTTCCAATGCACGGCCACCGCCGCGAGCAACGCAGGTCAGCGGGTCTTCGGCAACGATCACCGGCAGACCGGTTTCCTGGGCCAGCAATTTGTCCAGGTCACGCAGCAAGGCGCCACCACCGGTCAGTACCAGGCCACGTTCGGCGATATCGGAAGCCAGCTCCGGAGGCGATTGCTCCAGGGCGCTTTTCACGGCCTGAACGATGGTTGCCAGGGACTCTTGCAGAGCTTCCAGCACTTCGTTGGAGTTCAGGGTGAATGCGCGTGGAACGCCTTCGGCCAGGTTACGGCCGCGAACGTCGACTTCGCGAACTTCGCCGCCCGGATACGCGGTACCGATTTCCTGCTTGATGCGCTCGGCGGTGGATTCACCGATCAGGCTGCCGTAGTTGCGACGCACGTAGGTGATGATCGCTTCGTCGAAGCGGTCGCCGCCCACACGTACGGATTCGGCGTAAACCACACCGTTCAGGGAGATCAGCGCGATTTCAGTGGTACCGCCACCGATATCCACGACCATCGAACCGCGAGCTTCTTCAACCGGCAGGCCGGCACCGATCGCAGCGGCCATTGGCTCTTCGATCAGGAACACTTCACGGGCACCGGCGCCAAGGGCCGATTCACGGATGGCACGACGCTCAACCTGGGTGGATTTGCATGGAACGCAGATCAACACGCGTGGGCTAGGCTGCAGGAAGCTGTTTTCGTGAACCTTGTTGATGAAGTACTGCAGCATTTTTTCGCACACGCTGAAGTCGGCGATCACGCCGTCTTTCATCGGACGAATGGCAGCAATGTTGCCCGGCGTACGACCCAGCATGCGCTTGGCTTCGGTGCCGACAGCAACGACACTTTTCTGGTTACCGTGTGTCCGAATGGCCACAACGGAGGGCTCATTCAGGACGATACCGCGCTCGCGCACGTAAATAAGGGTGTTGGCAGTGCCCAGGTCAATGGAAAGATCGCTGGAAAACATGCCACGCAGTTTCTTGAACATGGGAAAGGGACCCTAGGCAACGCGTGGGTAAAAAAGTGCGGCAAACTCTAACAACGACAGGGATTTTGGGCAAGGCGCCAATATGTTAAATTGGCCGCTTTTCTGTGCACCAAGCCCCACAATCGCGGCCTTATGACCGTAGAAGTGCGGTAGTGTTCCGACAATCTAACACACGGACGCCGTCCGTTTTGTTTTCCACTGGAGAATCCCAATGGCGCTTGAACGCTCCGACGTGGAAAAAATCGCTCATCTGGCCTGCCTTGGCCTTAATGATGCCGATCTTCCACACATCACTTCGGCCCTTAACAGCATTCTCGGGCTGGTCGACGAAATGCAGGCGGTCGATACCGATGGTATCGAACCGCTGGCCCACCCACTGGAAGCCAGCCAGCGCCTGCGCGCAGACGTCGTGACCGAGACCAATCACCGCGAGGCCTACCAGTCCATCGCACCAGCGGTCGAAAACGGCCTGTACCTGGTTCCGAAAGTCATCGACTAATAGGGAAAGAGCCTGCAATGCATCAATTGACTCTGGCCGAGATCGCCCGCGGACTCGCCGATAAAAAGTTTTCCTCCGAAGAGCTGACCAAGGTCCTGCTGGCGCGCATCGCCCAGCTCGATCCGCAGCTCAACAGTTTCATCAGCCTCACCGAAGACCTGGCGCTGACGCAGGCGAAAGCCGCTGACGCCCGCCGGGCCAATGGTGAGAGCGGCGCCCTGCTCGGCGCGCCGATCGCCCACAAGGACCTGTTCTGCACCCAGGGCATTCGCACCAGCTGCGGCTCGAAGATGCTCGACAACTTCAAGGCCCCGTACGACGCCACCGTCGTCGCCAAGCTGGCCGCTGCCGGCGCCGTGACCCTGGGCAAGACCAACATGGACGAATTCGCCATGGGTTCGGCCAACGAGTCGAGCTACTACGGCGCGGTGAAAAACCCGTGGAACCTGGAACACGTGCCAGGCGGTTCGTCCGGCGGTTCGGCGGCGGCGGTTGCCGCTCGTCTGCTGCCTGCGGCTACCGGCACCGACACTGGCGGCTCGATCCGCCAGCCAGCGGCATTGACCAACCTCACCGGCCTGAAACCGACGTACGGTCGCGTATCGCGCTGGGGCATGATCGCTTACGCCTCCAGCCTCGATCAGGGCGGCCCGTTGGCGCGCACGGCCGAAGACTGCGCAATTTTGTTGCAAGGTATGGCTGGCTTTGATCCGAATGACTCCACCAGCATCGACGAACCCGTGCCGGACTACAGCGCCAGCCTCAACGGTTCGCTGCAAGGCCTGCGTATCGGTGTGCCGAAAGAGTACTTCAGCGCCGGTCTCGACCCGCGCATTGCCGACCTGGTCATGGCCAGCGTCGAAGAGCTGAAAAAGCTCGGCGCCGTGTTCAAGGAAATCAGCCTGCCGAACATGCAGCACGCGATTCCTGCGTACTACGTGATCGCCCCGGCGGAAGCGTCCTCCAACCTGTCGCGTTTCGACGGCGTACGTTTCGGCTACCGTTGCGCAGACCCGAAAAACCTGGAAGACCTGTACAAGCGCTCCCGTGGCGAAGGTTTCGGGACAGAAGTGCAGCGCCGGATCATGGTCGGTGCCTACGCCCTGTCCGCCGGTTACTACGACGCCTACTACCTGAAGGCGCAGAAGATTCGTCGCTTGATCAAGAACGACTTCATGGCCGCTTTCAATGAGGTCGACATCATCCTCGGCCCAACCACGCCGAACCCGGCCTGGAAGCTTGGCGCCAAGAACAGCGACCCGGTCGCTGCGTACCTGGAAGACGTCTACACCATCACCGCCAACCTCGCAGGCCTGCCCGGCCTGTCGATGCCGGCCGGTTTTGTCGACGGCCTGCCGGTCGGCGTGCAATTGCTCGCTCCGTATTTCCAGGAAGGTCGCCTGTTGAACGTTGCCCACCAGTATCAGTTGAACACTGACTGGCACACCCGCACCCCAACCGGCTTCTGAGGAGACACACATGCAATGGGAAGTCGTGATCGGGCTGGAGATTCATACCCAGCTCACCACCCGGTCGAAAATCTTTTCCGGTAGTTCCACCACCTTCGGTTCCGAGCCGAACACCCAGGCCAGCCTGGTAGACCTGGGCATGCCGGGCGTATTGCCGGTGCTGAACCAGGAAGCGGTACGCATGGCGGTGATGTTCGGTCTGGCGATTGACGCCGAGATCGGCCAGCACAACGTGTTCGCCCGTAAAAACTACTTCTACCCGGATTTGCCCAAGGGCTACCAGATCAGCCAGATGGAGCTGCCGATCGTCGGCAAGGGCCACCTGGACATCGCCCTCGAGGACGGCACGGTCAAACGCGTAGGCATCACCCGTGCGCACCTGGAAGAAGACGCCGGCAAGAGCCTGCACGAAGAATTCAGCGGCGCCACCGGCATCGACCTGAACCGTGCCGGCACGCCGCTGCTGGAAATCGTTTCCGAGCCGGACATGCGCAGTGCCAAGGAAGCCGTGGCCTACGTCAAGGCGATCCACGCCCTGGTGCGTTACTTAGGGATCTGCGACGGCAACATGGCCGAAGGTTCGCTGCGTTGCGACTGCAACGTATCGATCCGCCCGAAAGGCCAGGCCGAGTTCGGCACCCGCTGCGAGATCAAGAACGTCAACTCGTTCCGCTTCATCGAGAAGGCGATCAACAGCGAAATCCAGCGTCAGATCGAATTGATCGAAGACGGCGGCAAGGTGATCCAGCAGACCCGCCTGTACGACCCGAACAAGGACGAGACCCGTCCGATGCGCAGCAAAGAGGAAGCCAACGACTACCGTTACTTCCCCGATCCGGACCTGTTGCCAGTGGTCATCGAGAACTCGTTCCTCGACGACGTGCGCGCCACCCTGCCGGAATTGCCACCGCAAAAGCGCGAGCGCTTCCAGGAGCAGTTCGGTCTGTCGGTCTACGACGCCAGCGTGCTGGCCACCAGCCGCGAGCAAGCCGATTACTTCGAGAAAGTCGCGAGCATCGGCGGCGACGCCAAACTGGCGGCGAACTGGGTGATGGTCGAGTTGGGCAGCCTGCTCAACAAGCAAGGCCTGGACATCGAAGAGTCGCCGGTTTCCGCCGAGCTTCTGGGCGGCATGCTGCTGCGCATCAAGGACAACACTATCTCCGGCAAGATCGCCAAGGTGGTGTTTGAAGCGATGGCCAACGGCGAAGGCAGCGCAGACGAGATCATCGACAAGCGCGGCCTCAAGCAAGTGACCGACACCGGCGCCATCTCGGCGGTGCTGGACGAAATGCTCGCGGCCAACGCCGAGCAGGTCGAACAATACCGCGCGGCAGACGAAGCCAAGCGCGGCAAGATGTTCGGCTTCTTCGTCGGTCAGGCCATGAAAGCCTCCAAAGGCAAGGCCAACCCGCAACAGGTCAACGAACTGCTCAAAAGCAAGCTCGAAGGCTGATGAGAATGGAGCCAGCTCTAAAATCTGGCTCCATTCCCTGTGGGAGCCAGCTTGCTCGCGATAGCGGTCCGGCACTCAACACAAAGTTGACTGTCAGAATGCCAATCGCGAGCAAGCTCGCTCCCACATTTGTTTTCGGAAGCTTTCAAATGAAGCGTCTACTTGGACTTTGCGCCCTCCTTTCGCTCCTGGCCGGTTGCGCCAGCACCGACACCGTCGATCCGCATGGCTACGACAAAACCGGCGTGGCTTCGTACTACGGCGCCAAACACCAAGGCAAACGCACCGCCAACGGCGAGCGTTTCAACATGAATTCCATGACCGCCGCCCATCGCCAGCTACCCTTCGGTACACGGGTGAAGGTCACCAATCTGAATAACGACAAATCCTGCGTGGTGCGCATCAATGATCGCGGGCCGCACACCCGGGGCCGCCTGATCGACCTGTCCAAGGAAGCCGCCGAGCGCCTGGGCATGCTGCGCAGCGGCACCGCGCGGGTTCGCGTGCAAGCCCTCGACGACTGACCGATGGAGCCCCGACCATTTTCGGATTAGCCGATTTACCCCTGATCAGCGTGATCGAATTGCTCAGCGGATTGCTCCTGCTGATTGTCGGCGCCGAATTGATGGTGCGCGCCGCCGTACGCATCGCCGCGCGATTGCACGTACGACCGCTGATCATCGGCCTGACTATCGTCGCCCTCGGCAGCAGCGCACCGCAGATGGCGGTCAGCCTGCAAGCGACCCTGGCGCACAATGCCGACATCGCCGTCGGCAGTGTGATCGGCAGCAGCATTTTCAACATCCTCGTCACCCTCGGGTTGTCTGCGCTGATCATTCCGCTGCGGGTTTCCCGACAATTGGTGCGCCTGGATATTCCGTTGATGATCGGCGCCAGCCTGTTGGTGTTCGTACTCGCCTGGAATGAAGATCTGACCCGGGCCGACGGCGTGATGTTGCTGACGGCGCTGGCGATTTACCTGGGCTTGTTGCTGCGTCAGTCGCGACACTCGGCACGCCCGGTATCGAGCCATGATCACAACGGCCAGGCGCCATGGCTGAGCAGCCTGCTGATGATCGTCGCCGGACTGGCGATGCTGGTGTACGCCGGGCACTTGCTGCTGGGGGCGGCCGTTGCGGTCGCTACCGACCTTGGGTTGTCGGAGCGGATCATCGGCCTGACCATCGTCGCCGTCAGCACCTCACTGCCTGAGCTCGCCACTTCGTTGATCGCGGCTATACGCGGCGAACGCGATATTGCCGTGGGCAACGTGATTGGCAGCAACCTGTTCAACCTCCTGGGCGTGCTCGGCTTTACCGCGCTCGTGGCACCGTCACCGCTGTCGGTGTCGCCCAACGCCCTGGATTTCGACCTGCCGGTGATGCTCGGCATCGCGGCGCTGTGCCTGCCGGTGTTCTACTCCGGCTATCGGGTGACCCGCGCCGAAGGCCTGCTGTTTCTGGGTTTGTACCTGGCGTATGGGCTGCACGTGGTGTCGTTCACCACCGGCATGCCACTGGCCGGCAAGCTGGAACACTTGATGCTGTTATTCGTCCTGCCAGCGCTGGTAGCGTTTTTGCTGTTCACGTCACTTCGCGCCTGGCGTCGCCAACACCATAAGAAGGAAGTCCCATGACCGAGAATAAAAAACCCGGCGTTGAAGTCCGCCGCCAAGTGATGGGCGACGCCTTCGTCGACCGCGCACTGGGCAACGCCACCGAGTTCACCCAGCCGCTGCAGGACTTCGTCAATGAGCACGCCTGGGGCGGCGTGTGGAATCGCGAAGGCCTGCCGCTGAAAACCCGCAGCCTGATCACCCTTGCCGCCCTGACCGCACTCAAGTGCCCGCAGGAGCTGAAAGGTCACGTACGCGGTGCGCTGAACAACGGCTGCACTGTGGATGAAATTCGCGAAGCGCTGCTGCATTGCGCGGTGTATGCCGGTGTGCCGGCGGCGATCGATGCGTTTCGGGCGGCGCAGGAAGTGATCGACAGTTACCAGAAGCCGGAGTGATCACCATCGCCAGAGCGGACCACAGCCCTCGGTAACGCTCGTGACTGAACGGCTCAACCACATATTTCGACAATAAAAGGCGCCCCGCCAAACCTGTTCATCCACACCTCCTTTCGACACACTGCGCCGACTAAAAACCGCCAGGGGAAGGCCGGCGCATCTTCGTTGTACCCAGCCCCCCCGGCTTTACAAGGAAGGTTCCCATGGGATTGCCCGCCCGGTACGTATTGTCGAAATTGATGTTATCCAGTCTGCTCGTCAGCAGCTCGATACATGCCTCTGCCCAGGCGTGTTTCGAGGCCAGCAATCAAGACTTCAGCGAAGTGCTTGCCTGCTACAAGAAAGCCGAAGACGCCAATCCACTGGTTTACACCGCCAAAGGCAACACGACATTTCCAGGTGTGGAAAAGCGCAGTTTCGACCTGTCCTCCCAGCAATGGTCGCCGCAGGGATTGGTCAGCCCCGCGCAGTGGAAACACACCGTGGACATCTACATCCCGGACAATGCCCTGCGCGCCCAGTCACTGCTGGTGGCCAATAACGGAACCCCCAACGCAGGGCAGAACAACGCCGACGATCCGACGGACTTTACCGAAGCCATGGCACTTGAAGTGGCGCGCAAAACACGCACGATTGTCATTTCAGTCAGCAACGTTCCGAACCAGTACCTGACCTATGCCGACGACGGCATAGCGCGCACGGAAGATGCCAGTGTCGCCCACAGCTGGAAACTCTTTCTCGATGCCCCGCACCAGCGCCCGTACATGTCGGTGCGCCTGCCCATGGTGGTGTCGATGGTCAAGGCCATGGACCTCGCGCAAAAGGAGCTGCAACCCTGGGGAATAGACCGTTTCATTGCCAGCGGCGCATCAAAACGTGGCTGGACCACTTGGCTGGCGGCGATTGCAGATGACCGGATCATGGCCATCGTGCCTTTTGTGATCGACGTACTGGGCACGGACAATGTGCTTGAACATACCTGGCAAGCCTATGGAAAGAACTGGCCACTGGCATTTTTTGACTACCATCACGAGGGCATCACCCAACAGATCAAGACTGAAAACTTCGCACACCTGATGAAAATCGAAGACCCGTTAAGCTACCTGCAAACCCGCTATGCCGATCGCCTGGCGATTCCGAAATACATCGTCAATGCCAGCAGCGACGATTTTTTCCTGCCAGACAATTCGCAGTATTTCTTCGATCAATTGCCAGGTCCGAAAGCTTTGCGAGTCGCTCCCAATGCGAGCCACTACGGTATCAACCGGTTCATCGAGAACTCGCTGATACCGGTCATCAATCGCTGGCAACAGGACAAGCCTTTGCCGGTCATTTCCATGCGCTCGAACCCGCACGTTTCATCACAAGGGATGGGGCTGCACTTTTCCGAGACACCGGTGCGAGTGGTTCAGTGGACGGCGGTAAATCCGGTCGCCCGGGACTTTCGTCACCCCTGTGGCATCCAGTACGCGCCTGAAGACGTAAAACTCACGGACCCGTTCAACGCCGACATGCAGATCGACACACCGGAAAATGGCTGGAAAGCGACCTTTGTCGAAACGACTTTTGCCGATGGCTTCGTCGTGACGACCCCGGTTCAGGTCATACCCACGCACTATCCGACCCAGGCGCCTCCGGTTATCGAACCGGCGTGCAAAACCCTGGCCGATGAACAGAGGCGTTAAATCCAGCCACCCCACTGCAAAAAGAAGATCCCGACGTTAGTGGTCACCGCCGCCATCAACGTGGTGATCACGATAATCGCCGCCGCCAGTTCATGATTGCCATCCGCCGCCCGGGCCATGACGAAACTGGCCGCTGCCGTCGGGCTGCCGAAGTACAAAAACAGAATCCCCAGCTCCGCACCACGGAAGCCCCAGAGCCACGCACCGAGTGTCGCCAGGATCGGCAGACCGAGCATTTTCACCAGGCTCGAACTGAACGCCATCGAACCGCTTTTGCGCAGCGCCGCCAGCGACAGCGTGCCGCCGATGCAGATCAGCGCCAGCGGCAACGTGGTTTGCGCCAGGTACTGGCCGGAGGTTTCCAGCCAGCCGGGCAAGCCGATCTTGAAATAGGCGAAGGGTGCAGCCGCAATCACGCTGATGATCAGCGGATTGCTGAACACGCTTTTGCAGATGCTCCACGGATCGGACTTGATCACCGGGCTGTACACCGCCAGCACGATGGTCGAAAGGGTGTTGTAGAACAGGATCACCAGCGCCGCCAGGATCGCTCCGAGGGAAATCCCGTAGTCGCCGTACATGCTTGCCGCCAGCGCCAGGCCAATGACCCCGTTGTTACCGCGAAAGGCACCTTGGGTGTAGATCCCCCGATCTTCCCGCGGGCACTTCCAGATCGCCCAAACCCAGGCGATGGCAAAACACACCAGGGTCGCAAGGGAAAAATAGATCAGCAGCGCCGGCTGCAATGCCGCGTGCAGGTCGGCATGCAGGATGCCCAAAAACAGCAACGCCGGCATGGTGACGTTGAACACCAATTCTGACGCGGTGTGGATGAAATTGTCGTTGATCCAGTCGATGCGCTTGAGCAGCCCCCCCAGAAACAGCATGACGAACACCGGCGCGGTGATGTTCAGGGTTTCGAGGAAAATTGCCAGCATGCCGGGATGACCTTGGGGGGTGGGTGTCGTTAGGGGGCTAATGATAAGCCACCAAGTCCCCTGGCGTCTGTTAGACCGATATCGCGAGCAAGCTCGCTCCCACATTTTTCCAGTGCCGAACACAAAATCTGTGCACGGCGAAAATCCACTGTGGGAGCGAGCTTGCTCGCGATGAAGGCGACTCGGTCTTAGGTGATCGGCGCCGGGTTAAACAAGGTGATGTCGTTATGCAGCTTGTGCTGCTCGGCCCACGTCTGCTTCTTGCCGCTGGCCACGTCCAGATAGTAGTGGAACAACTCCCAGCCAAGATCTTCGATGGAAGCCCGGCCGGTGGCAATACGCCCGGCGTCGATGTCGATCAGGTCCGGCCAGCGTTGCGCCAGTTCGGTCCGGGTCGATACCTTCACCACCGGCGCCATGGCCAGCCCGTAAGGCGTGCCACGACCGGTGGTGAACACGTGCAGGTTCATCCCCGCCGCCAACTGCAAGGTCCCGCAGACAAAGTCGCTGGCCGGGGTCGCGCAGAAGATCAGGCCTTTGCGCTTGAATCGCTCGCCAGGGCCAAGCACGCCGTTGATCGCGCTGCTGCCGGACTTGACGATCGAGCCCAGGGATTTCTCGACAATGTTCGACAACCCGCCCTTCTTGTTGCCCGGCGTGGTGTTGGCACTGCGATCCGCCTCGCCCTTGGCCAGGTAGCGGTCGTACCAGTCCATTTCCCGCACCAGTTCCTGGGCGACGTCCTGGTTTTCCGCGCGGGAGGTCAGCAGATAAATCGCATCGCGCACTTCGGTGACTTCGGAGAACATCACCGTCGCACCGGCCCGCAGCAGCAGGTCCGAGGCATAACCGAGCGCCGGGTTGGCGGTGATGCCGGAGAACGCATCACTGCCACCGCATTGCATGCCCAGGATCAACTCGGATGCCGGCACGGTTTCCCGGCGACGTTGATCGAGCTTCTTCAAGCGCGTCTCGGCCAGTTCCATGATCTGCTCGATCATCTCGGTGAAGCCGTGACTGGAATCCTGCAAGCGGTACAGCCATGGCTCGCTCAAATCCACCGAGCTGTCGTTCTCGTGCATCACTTGCCCAGCCTGCAATTTCTCGCAGCCCAGACTGATCACCAAGGCTTCGCCACCCAGGTTCGGGTTGCGTGCCAGGTTGCGCACGGTGCGGATCGGGATGTACGCGTCGGTGGCGGTGATGGCCACGCCACAGCCGTAGCTGTGGGTCAGCGCCACCACGTCATCGACGTGCGGGTACTTGGGCAGCAACTCGTCCTTGATACGCTTGACCGCATGATCCAGTACTCCGGTCACGCACTGCACGGTGGTAGTGATGCCGAGAATGTTGCGCGTGCCGACGGTGCCGTCGGCGTTGCGATAACCCTCGAAAGTGAAGCCCTCCAGCGGTGCCTGCGCGGCCGGCACGTCGGTGGACAGCGGCAGGCTGTCCAGCGGTGGCGCGGTCGGCATGCGCAGTTGATCTTCCTTGACCCAACTGCCGCGGGGAATCGGCTGCAAGGCATAGCCAATGACCTGGCCATAACGAATCACCTGGCCACCTTCGGGAATGTCTTCCAGGGTGACCTTGTGGCTCTGCGGCACGAAATCCACGGTAACCAGACCGTCCGCAAACTCGGTGCCGGCCGGTACACCCTGATCATTGACCACGATCACTACGTTGTCCCGCTCGTGCATGCGGATGTAGCGCGGCGAGTCGGAATGTTCAATCAACTGCATGACGCCGCTCCTCAGGAATGCGCTTGAGACAATTTGCCTGGGGCTTCAGTACCGTTCGCTGGTGGCTCTTTGAGCACCACGCGCTTGATCGGGCCCACGATCACCAGGTAGCTGAACACCGCAACCAGTGCGTTGCAACCGACGAACACCAACGCCCACTTGAATGAACCGGTGGAGCTGATGATGTAACCGATCACGATTGGAGTGGTGATCGAAGCAATGTTACCGAAGGTGTTGAACAGGCCGCCGCTCAGACCGGCGATCTGCTTCGGCGAAGTGTCGGACACCACGGCCCAGCCCAGTGCGCCGACGCCTTTGCCGAAGAACGCTAGGGCCATGAAGCCGACGACCATCCATTCTACGTCCACGTAGTTGCACGCCACGATGCTGCTGGAAACCAGCAGGCCAGCAATGATCGGCGCCTTGCGGGCGAAGGTCAGGGAATGGCCCTTGCGCAACAGGTAATCGGAAATCACCCCGCCGAGCACACCACCGATGAAGCCGCAGATTGCCGGCAAGGACGCGATGAAACCGGCCTTGAGGATGGTCATGCCGCGCTCCTGCACCAGGTACACCGGGAACCAGGTCAGGAAGAAGTAAGTGATGCCGTTGATGCAGTACTGGCCCAGGTACACGCCGAGCATCATGCGGTTGGTCAGTAATTGGCGGATGTAATCCCACTTCGGACCGTCGGACTTCTTGCCCTTCTGGTCCATGTCGACCATGCCGCCGTTTTCGGAGATGTGCTTGAACTCAGCATCGTTGATCCGTGGGTGTTCGCGCGGGCTGTAGATCACTTTCAGCCAGACCAGCGAGAAGATGATGCCCAGGATACCCATGACGATGAACACGTGCTCCCAGCCGAAGGAGTAGACGATCCAGCCCATCAGCGGAGCGAACAGCACGGTGGCGAAGTATTGCGCCGAGTTGAAGATCGCCGAGGCCGTACCGCGTTCAGCAGTCGGGAACCACGCCGCAACGATTCGGGCGTTACCAGGGAAAGACGGCGCTTCAGCCAGGCCCACCAGGAAGCGCAGCATGAACAGCGCAACCACCGCCGTGGACATGCCGAATTCACCGACGAAGCCTTGCAGCACGGTGAACAGCGACCAGGTGAAGATGCTCAATGCGTAGATTTTTTTCGAGCCAAAACGGTCCAGTAGCCACCCGCCGGGGATTTGCCCGGCCACATAGGCCCAACCGAATGCGGAGAAGATGTAGCCGAGGGTCACGGCGTCGATGCCGAGGTCTTTTTGCAGGCTGGAGCCAGCGATTGCGATGGTAGCCCGGTCGGCGTAGTTGATTGTGGTCACCAGAAACAGCATGAGCAGGATCAAATAGCGGACGTGAGTCGGCTTCTGGGTCGATTGCATGTAGATGTACTCCCACTGATTATTTTTATGCGGGTAATAACGGTGCTTTGTAGGAGCGAGCTTGCTCGCGATGGTCGTCAACGATGACGCTGGGCATCAGGCTGAACTTCGCGATCTCGAGACCATCGCGAGCAGAGCTCGCTCCTACAGGGGGCGCGGTATCGTTGCCAATACCGCGGTGTTTCTTGTTACGAACCGATGTAGCTGGTCTTCACGACCGTGTAGAACTCTTGCGCATAGCGACCTTGCTCACGTGATCCATAGGATGAACCTTTACGCCCACCGAACGGAACGTGGTAATCCACACCGGCGGTCGGCAGGTTGACCATCACCATCCCGGCCTGGGAGTGGCGTTTGAAGTGGTTGGCGTACTTCAGCGAGGTGGTGGCAATGCCCGCCGACAGCCCGAACTCGGTGTCGTTGGCCATGGCCAGCGCGGCTTCGTAATCGGCGACGCGGACGATGTTGGCCACTGGGCCGAAGATCTCTTCCTGGCTGATGCGCATCGAAGCTTCGCTGTCGGCAAACAGGGTTGGCGCGAGGAAGTAGCCCTCGGTGTCGCACGTCACCAGACCACCGCCGCTGACCAGACGCGCACCTTCGGACTGGCCGATGTCGATGTACTTCATGTCCTGCTCGAGTTGCGCTTGCGAGACCACCGGACCTATATCGGTACCCGCCTTCAATGCATGGCCGACCTTGATCGACTTCATGCGCTCGGCCATGGCTTCGACGAACTGGTCGTGAATCCCGGCGGTGACGATAAAGCGGCTGGAAGCGGTGCAACGCTGGCCGGTGGAGTAGAACGCGCTCTGCACTGACAACTCGACCGCTTGCTTGAGGTCGGCGTCGTCGAGAATGATCTGCGGGTTCTTGCCGCCCATTTCCAACTGGACTTTGGCCTGGCGCGATACACAGCTGACAGCGATCTGACGACCCACGCCCACGGAGCCTGTGAAGCTGATGCCGTCGACTTTCGGGCTGTGGACCAGTGCATCGCCCACCACGCGACCGCTGCCCATCACCAGGTTGAACACACCGGCCGGGAAGCCTGCGCGGGAGATGATTTCGGCCAGGGCCCAGGCGCAACCTGGAACCAGGTCTGCGGGTTTGAGCACGACGCAGTTGCCGTAGGCCAGGGCCGGGGCGATTTTCCATGCCGGGATGGCGATCGGGAAGTTCCACGGGGTGATCAGACCGACCACGCCCAAAGCTTCGCGAGTGACTTCAACGTTGACGCCCGGACGCACCGACGGCAGGTAGTCGCCGGACAGGCGCAGGCACTCGCCAGCGAAGAACTTGAAGATATTGCCGGCGCGGGTCACTTCGCCGATGGCTTCAGGCAGGGTCTTGCCCTCTTCCCGGGCCAGCAGGGTGCCGAGTTCTTCGCGACGGGCGAGGATCTCAGTGCCGACTTTATCCAGGGAATCGTGACGCGCCTGAATGCCGGACGTGGACCAGGCCGGGAACGCGGCACGGGCGGCGTCGATGGCAGCGTGGACCTGAGCCAGATCAGCCTTGGCGTAGTCGCCGATGGCGTCGGTCAGTTCGGACGGGTTGATGTTGGTCGAATAATCGCCACCGGCAACCCATTCGCCGTTGATGTAGTTATCGAAACGCTTTGTATCTGCCACTTTGAGATCTCCTCACGCAAAAGGCCGCTGATTGCTCAGCGGCCTTACTTGAACGGATGTGTTACTGCGCACCCTGCTTGTCGATCAGCGCGGCGAGCATTTCGTACTCTTCGCCGGTCAGATCGGTCAGCGGTGCACGCACAGGACCTGCGTCGTAGCCGGCAATTTTTGCCCCGGCCTTGACGATGCTTACGGCATAACCGGCTTTGCGGTTACGGATGTCCAGGTACGGCAGGAAGAAGTCGTCGATGATCTTGCCGACGGTGGCGTGATCTTCGCGAGCGATCGCGTGGTAGAAGTCCATCGCGGTTTTCGGAATGAAGTTGAACACCGCCGAGGAGTAGACCGGCACGCCCAGTGCCTTGTAGGCCGCGGCGTAGACTTCGGCGGTCGGCAAGCCACCCAGGTAGCTGAAGCGATCACCGAGGCGGTGACGGATCGACACCATCAACTCGATATCACCCAGGCCATCCTTGTAGCCGATCAGGTTCGGGCAGCGCTCGGCCAGACGCTCCAGCAGCGGCGCGGTCAGGCGGCAGACGTTACGGTTGTAGACCACCACGCCGATGTTGACCGACTTGCACACGGCTTCAACGTGGGCGGCAACGCCGTCCTGGCTGGCTTCGGTCAGGTAGTGCGGCAGCAGCAGCAGACCTTTGGCGCCCAGACGCTCGGCTTCCTGTGCATATTCGATCGCCTGGCGGGTCGAACCGCCGACACCCGCCAGGATTGGCACGCTGGTGGCGCAAGTGTCGACCGCAGTCTTGATGATTTGCGAATATTCGCTGGCCGCCAGAGAGAAGAACTCACCGGTGCCGCCTGCGGCGAACAGAGCCGAGGCACCGTATGGGGCCAGCCATTCCAGACGCTTGATGTAACCCGCGCGGTTGAAGTCGCCCTGTGCATTGAAATCGGTAACCGGGAAAGACAGCAGACCGGAAGAGAGGATGGACTTCAGTTCTTGTGGATTCATTATTCGAACACCCTGGATTGCGACGTTGTGTGAGAAAACCGTTCAGCCTGCGCTGAAGTTGTAGGTCATCGTACAACTTAAAATACAACCGTCAACTGCATTTCATCGCTGCGGGTGAAAATTGTTGGACAAACGGATCAGGAAACCAGCAAATCAGAGGCTCTCCAACCTAAGAGCGCGGAGGAAAAAAGTCGCGACCGTAGGCGTATCAGAGATACGTTGTCAGAAGAGAAATCAGTAGGAACGAGGCTTTTTCTGGTGTGGCTTACGGCCCAATCGCGAGCAAGCTCGCTCCCACAGGGGGCTGTGTGTGATCTCGACTCTACGATCGACACAAGACACTGTGGGAGCGAGCTTGCTCGCGATGGCGGCAGATCAGGCGAGGGATTACCGGAGTCAGATTTCTTATCCGCGCTGCGCCTCAGCCTCTTCATGGGCATGACGCAACCGCTCACGGCTGTTGGTCAGGTGCAAACGCATGGCGGCCCGCGCCGCATCGGAATCCTGACGGGCAATGGCGTCGTAGATTTCTTCGTGCTCACGGCTCAGGCGACTCATGTAGTGCTGCTGGTCGTCATGGGCCAGACGCGCGGAGTTCAGCCGTGTGCGCGGAATGATGCTGGTGCCCAGGTGGGTCATGATGTCGGTGAAGTAGCGGTTGCCGGTGGACAGCGCGATTTCGAGGTGGAAGGCGAAGTCCGAAGCCACGGCGTCACTGGCGTGAGCGGCACTTTCATTCAACGCATCGAGGGCGGCGCGCATGTTGGCCAGTTGTTCCGGACTGCGACGTTGCGCCGCCAGCCCAGCAGACTCCACTTCCAGACTGATGCGCAGTTCCAGGATCGCCAGCACATCTCGCAGGGTTACCACAGTCGCCGGGTCGATACGGAAACCGCTCGGGCTCGGCGTGTCGAGCACGAAGGTGCCGATACCGTGGCGGGTTTCCACTTGCCCTGCCGCCTGCAAACGGGAAATCGCCTCGCGCACCACCGTGCGGCTGACACCATGGGCATCCATGATGGCCGACTCGGTGGGCAACTTGTCGCCACGCTTGAGATGGCCGTCGCGGATCTGCTCCGACAGCACCGTCACCAGTTCCTGAGCGAGGCTGCGGCGCTTGCGTGGGAGGCGTGGTACGTCGTTCGGGTTTTCCATGGTGAACATCTGTCTCGAAAAAATCGGCGGCTGAAACCGCATCATAGCGCAACGCGGTTGTACGATCACCACCACCCCTGCTCGCGATGGACTGGCAAGCGCCGCGTGTCTTCAGGAAGCACGCGTTATCGTTAGCCACCATCGCGAGCAAGCTCGCTCCTACAAGGGATTGTGGTGTTATGCAGTCACAGCCTGGTCCACCAGATGGCCATTCTCGATACGAATGTGCCGAGGGTGGAAGCGCTTCAGGCTGCTGCGATGGCCGACACTGACGATGCTCAGCCCCGGCAATTCGTCGATCAGCGCCTGATAAAGCGTGGCCTCGTCTTCTTCGTCCATCGCCGAGGTGGCCTCATCCATGTACAGCCATTGCGGTGCATAAAGCAGCGCACGGGCGAAGGCCAGGCGCTGCTGCTCACCCGGCGACAACATGCGCTGCCAGTGGTTGGCTTCGTCGAGACGGGCAATCAGGTGCGGCAAGCGGCAGGTTTCCAGCACCTGCGCGTAGCGCTCGTTCGGATAGGTATCGCCGGGCTGTGGATAACTGAGGACATCACGCAGGGTGCCAATCGGCAAATACGGTTTTTGCGGCAGGAACAGGTAGCGCGCCGATGGCAGGCGAATACTGCCGTGGCCGGTCGGCCACAGATGCCCCATCGCCCGCAGCAGGGTCGACTTGCCGCTGCCGGAACGACCGCTGAGCATCACACGCTCGCCCTCCTTCACGGTCATGTCGGCGTTGGTCAGCAGGTGACGACCTTCAGCCAGGTCGAGGCCGAGGTTGTGCACCTTCAGCACCGAGCCCGAATTCTGGACGTCGATGGCCGGCGCACGTTCTTCGTTGTCACGCATGGCCTGGTGGAAGCTCAACAGACGATCGCAGGTGGCGCGCCAGGAAGCGAGGCTCTGGTAGGCACTGATAAACCAGCTGAAGCTCTCCTGCACATTGCCGAACGCCGAGCTGATTTGCATCAGCTCGCCCAGTTCGATCTTGCCGGAAAGGTAACGCGGGGCGGCAACCATGAAGGGGAAGATGATCGCGGCCTGGCTGTAACCTGCGGTGAAGAACGTCAGGCGCTTGGACACCTTCATGATGTCCCAGAAGTTATGCCAGACCATCCCGAAGCGGCTGCTCAACCGGCGGTTTTCGTTCGGCTCTCCGTTGTACAACGCGATGCTTTCGGCATTCTCGCGAATTCGCACCATGGAGAAACGCAGGTCAGCTTCGAAGCGTTGTTGCTGGTTGTTCAGGCCGATCAGGCGACGACCGATCAAATGCGTCAACCAGCTGCCGACCACCGCGTAAACCAGCACGCACCAGAACATGTAGCCGGGAATGGTGATGCCGAATACTTCAATACTGCCCGACACACCCCACAGGATGATCGAGAACGACACCAGGCTGACGATATTGCGCAGCAGCCCGATACCCAGCTCAAGGGTGTTGGAGGTGAAGTTGTTGAGGTCTTCGGAAATCCGCTGGTCCGGGTTATCGGTGTAACCGCCCTGCTCCAGCTGGTAGTAGTTTTTGTCACCCAGCCAGCGGGTGAAATGCTTTTCGGTGAGCCATGCCCGCCAGCGGATCGTCAGCATCTGCGTCAGGTACAGCCGATACACCGCGCCGACGATCGCCACCGCAGCAATCCCGCAGAAATACAGGATCAGCCGCCAGAATGCCTCCTCGTCCTTTTGTTGCAGCGCGTTGTAGAAATCCTTGTACCAGGTGTTGAACCACACCGAGATCCCTACGCTGATCAGCGACAGCGCAATCACGGCGATCAGCAGAGTCCAGGCTTTGACCTTTTCTTCACTGCGCCAGTAAGGCGTGATCATCGCCCACACTTTGCGAAAAAACTGCCCGCGCACAGCGTCGTTGACCGCGGAATACTCAGCGTTCTGATTCATGGATAAGGCTCGATAGAAAAAAGTACACACACGAACCGATCATAGATGATCGGCCCGGTTTTTCGCGAGATACGGCCCGCATTCGTTCAGCGCAGGTTCAGCGGCGAACGGGACGCTTCTGCAGTTTGCGCTGCAGGGTGCGGCGGTGCATGCCCAGGGCACGGGCGGTGGCGGAGATGTTGCCTTCGTGTTCGGTCAGCACGCGCTGGATGTGCTCCCACTGCAGGCGGTCCACGGACATCGGGTTTTCCGGCACCAGGCTGTCGAGGTCGGCGTGCTCGGACAGCAGCGCCGCCAGCACGTCGTCGGCGTCCGCCGGCTTGCACAGGTAGTTGCAGGCACCGCGCTTGATCGCCTCGACGGCAGTGGCAATGCTCGAGTAACCGGTGAGGATCACCACGCGCATTTCCGGGTCCATTTCCAGCAATTTGGGCAGCAGCACCAGGCCGGAATCGCCGTCCATCTTCAGGTCCAGGGCGGCGTAATCCGGCAGATCGGCCTTGGCCAGCTCCAGGCCTTCCTCGGCGGAACCGGCAGTGCTGACGCGAAAACCGCGGCGGGCCATGGCGCGGGCCATGACGCGGGTGAATGTGGCGTCGTCATCGACCAGCAACAAATGCGGCAGTTCTTCGCCTTCGACTTGGATCTCTTCACTCATGTTCGTCTCCTCGGGCGACACGGGGCAGGCGCAGCTCGGTGAGCGTGCCACCTTCCTCATGACTGTAGAGTTTCACTGAGCCGCCGGCGCGTGTCACGCTGGCCTTGCTCAAAAACAGGCCCAGGCCGAAGCCTTTGCCCTTGGTGGTAAAAAACGGCTTGCCGATTTGCTCGGCGATGGCCAGCGGCACACCGGCGCCATGGTCACGAATGCTGATGGTGAGGTTTTCCCAATCCCAGTCCAGCGTCACTTGCAGCCCTTCGGGGCAGGCATCGGCAGCGTTGTTCAACAGATTCAGCAAAGCCTGGGTCAGGTCCGGCGGCGGCGCCATCCGGGGGACCGGGCCCTGGCCGAGGCGCTGGAAGCGATAACTGGCTTCCGGACGCATCAGGTGCCAGCGATTGAGGGCTTCATCAAGCCAATCGGTGACGTCCTGCATCTCCACCGCCAACCGACGATTGGCCTCGGCGGCGCGTACCAGATGCTGCAAGGTCTCTTTACACAGCTTGACCTGATCCTGCAGCACGCTCAGGTCGTCCTGCAACATCGGATCATGATGATCCTGGCGCATTTCCTTGAGTAGCACACTCATGGTCGCCAACGGCGTGCCCAGTTCATGGGCCGCACCGGCGGCCTGGGTGGCGACGGCCAGCAGTTGCTGATCGCGCAGGCCTTCTTCGCGGCGAATGGCGCGCAACTCTTCCTGACGACGCAGCTCTTCGGCCATGCGCGCGGCGAAAAACGTGATCACCGCTGCAGCCAGGGCGAAGCTCAGCCACATTCCGTACACCTGCAGGTTTTCCCGGGCGATCGGGAAGGTTTGCAGCGGATAGAACTGCGCCAGCAACAGCGTGTACATCGTCAACGCGATACCCGACAGGATCACCGAGTAACGCCACGGCAAGGTCACGGCGGCAATGGTCAGCGGCACCAGGTAATAGGAGACGAAGGGGTTGGTCGAGCCACCGGAGAAATACAGCAATGCGCTGTGGATAAACAGATCGCAGGCCAGTTGCACGGCGTATTCGAGCTCGGTCACCGGCCACGAGGTACGCAGGCGAATGGCCGTGAACACGCACAGCAGCATTGAACATGCGAGCGTCGCCGCCAATTGAAACCAGGGCAGCGGCAGCAATTCGAGCCAGTAGGCCAGGCCAACGGAACCGGCCTGGGCGGCCAGCACCAACGTGCGGATGAACGTCAGCCGCCAGAGGTTCTGGCGAGTGGCGGAAGTGATTTGAACGGGGGCGAGCATGAGCTCTCCTGATGAGCGCTCCAGGCGGATCGCAGGGAGTATAACCAAGCGCGGGGGCTGACAGGCAAAAGTGCGGCAAACGGCCACAGTGCTACCCAAAATTTCGCGGGCGATGACAACTGTGGCGAGGGGGCTTGCCCCCGTTCGGCTGCGAAGCAGTCGCAAATAGGTCGATGCGATCTAACTGTCATAACGCGGTGCAGGTTTTGGGACTGCTGCGCAGTCCGACGGGGGCAAGCCCCCTCGCCACAGGGCCACCTGAGTTCCATCTGTATAGAAGTTGTAACTGTGCGAACCGGAGCTTAAAAGCTAGAGTCTGATGGTTTCACGCAGGTCCGGACCATACCCCTGCGCACCTTTCAAGGAGCCTTCATGCACACATTCCGCCGCAGCGCCGCCCTCCTCGCCATGAGCGTTGGCACCGTCGCCAGCCTCCCGGCCCTGGCCGCCGACGAGCTTCATTACAACCAGATTTCCCTGCGCGCCGAAGTCAGTCAGGAAGTGGCCCGCGACCTGATGATCGTGACCCTCTACACCGAAGAACAGAACACCGACCCGGCCAAACTCGCCGCCGATGTCAGCACCACCATGAACAAGGCGCTGGCCAAGGCCAAGCAAGTCAAGGACATCACTCTGCGCCAGGGCAGCCGCAACAGCTACCCGATCTATGACACCAAGGGCCAGAAAATCACCGGCTGGCGCGAGCGCGCCGAATTGCGCCTGGAAAGCCCGGACTTCGCTGCGCTGTCGAAGCTGACCGGCGAACTGCTCACCGACCTGAAAATGGGCGGCATGGACTTCGCTATCGCCACCCCGACCCGCAAGGCCAGCGAAGACGCCTTGCTCAAGGACGCCGTGACCGCCTTCAAGGCCCGCGCCCAACTGGCCACCGACGCCCTTGGCGGCAAGAGCTACAAAATCGTCAACCTGAACCTCAACAGCAACGGTTATCCACAGCCTTACATGCGCGCGCCGATGATGATGAAAGCCGCCGCCATGGACAGCGCACCGGTGACGCCGGATGTCGAGGCCGGCACCAGCCAGGTCAGCATGACCGCCGATGGCTCGATTGAAGTGCTGATGCCTTGAATCGGTAGCCCGTAAACAAAAACGGCGATCATGAAAATGATCGCCGTTTTTTTTGGCAGTTTTCAGGCATGAGCTATAACTGGATAGGTCCCCCGAGAAAAGCCGTCGATTGGCCACTATCGGTACAACAATAACCACTCTTATTCACGCCATGCCCACCCCTCAATCCGGGGTATGAATAAGTAACACCCCGCCCCACGCGGGAGCAACCCGAGTCAGGAGCGCACTGTAAAAGTGCGTCATTTGCACCATAAAAACGCCGCGCAAACGGTCAAATGCGTCAGGAATTATACAAATGCGACATTAAGGTACGTTCGTGCCACCGTTTAAGGCTTGTAGTCACTCTGGATCTTGCATTGGGTATGGCCCCTGCATAAGTATCCGCAGGCACGACTCACGAGGTCGTCCTCTAATTCCAAAAATGACAACAAATCATGAGGCCACCATGCTTAAACACGCGGTCATTCCGTTCTTAGTTGGCGCAAGCTTGTTAGCCAGCGCACCGTTCGCCCAAGCAGCGACTAACCTGGTGTTCTGCTCCGAAGGGAGCCCGGCCGGTTTCGATCCAGGTCAATACACCACCGGAACCGACTTCGACGCCTCTGCAGAAACCATGTTCAACCGCCTCACCCAGTTCGAACGTGGCGGCACCGCCGTGGTTCCTGGGCTGGCGACCAAGTGGGACGTTTCCGATGACGGCCTGACCTACACCTTCCACCTGCGTGAAGGCGTCAAGTTCCACACTACCCCGTATTTCAAACCGACTCGTGAGTTCAACGCCGACGACGTGCTGTTCACCTTTAATCGCATGATTAACAAGGATGATCCATTCCGCAAAGCGTACCCGACCGAATTCCCGTACTTCACCGACATGGGGATGGATACCAACATCACCAAGATCGATAAAGTCGACGACCACACGGTCAAGTTCACCCTCAAGGACGTTGATGCCGCGTTCATCCAGAACATGGCCATGAGCTTCGCCTCGATCCAGTCCGCCGAGTACGCTGCCCAGCTGCTCAAGGAAGGCAAGGCCGCCGACATCAACCAGAAGCCGGTCGGCACCGGCCCGTTCGTGTTCAAGAGCTACCAGAAAGACTCCAACATCCGCTACACAGGAAACAAGGACTACTGGAAGCCTGACGACGTGAAGATCGACAACCTGATCTTCGCCATCACCACCGACCCGTCGGTACGCATCCAGAAGCTGAAGAAGAACGAGTGCCAGGTCACCCTGTTCCCTCGTCCGGCCGACCTGAAGGCGCTCAAGGAAGACAAGTCCTTGAAGATGCCTGAGCAGGCGGGGTTCAACCTGGGCTACATCGCCTACAACGTGATGGACAAGATCAAGGGCGACGACAAGCCAAACCCGATGTCGCAGTTGAAAGTGCGCCAGGCCATGGACATGGCCGTCAACAAGCAGCAGATCATCGACTCCGTGTACCAGGGCGCCGGCCAACTGGCGGTCAACGCCATGCCGCCGACCCAGTGGTCCTACGACACCACCATCAAGGACGCCAAGTACGATCCCGAGAAAGCCAAGGAGCTGCTCAAGGAAGCCGGCGTCAAGGAAGGTACCGAAATCGTCCTGTGGGCGATGCCGGTTCAGCGTCCGTACAACCCGAACGCCAAGCTGATGGCAGAAATGCTGCAGTCCGACTGGGCCAAGATCGGCCTCAAGGTCAAGATCCAGAGCTACGAGTGGGGCGAGTACATCAAGCGCTCCAAGGGCGGCGAGAACGGCGCGATGCTGATTGGCTGGAGCGGCGACAACGGTGACCCGGACAACTGGCTGAACGTGCTGTTCGGCTGCGACTCGCTGGAAGGCAACAACTTCTCCAAATGGTGCGACAAGAAGTTTGACGACATCGTCAAGCAAGCCAAGCGCACTTCGGACCAAAGCAAACGCACCGAACTGTACAAACAGGCGCAACACGTCCTCAAGGATGCTGTGCCTATGACACCTATCGCTCACTCGACGGTGTTCCAACCCATGCGCGCCAACGTGCAGGACTTCAAGATCAGCCCATTTGGCTTGAACTCCTTCTACGGCGTCAGCGTCAGCAAATAAGGTTTTGCAACGGCGACGTTCCTGACGTCGCCGTTGCTTTATCTTCCGAGAAAGCAGGAATTCGCCTACATCCTAGTCCGCAGCTGACTACAGCATCGGGCGAGGACGCGTTGCCATTTCCTACGAGTCTTTAGGACTCTACGCATTTACTGCCGGACCCGTGGCTCATACCGTCGGGATCTGACCAGTGCACGCGTGGGTCATCGGTTAATGCTGCGCGCATGGCTTGAAATCAGTGATGCCTCTACGTCCGCGGACGGGACGGCGACTCATTGAAAACACTTTGAGAGAGAAGGGAGCGTTATGCGCCATACCTTGGTTTTATCCGCATTGCTGGGCACCGGCCTGTTGGTCGCCACTTCCATCAGCCAGGCCGCCAACAACAGCCTGGTGTTCTGCTCCGAAGGCAGCCCCGCCGGTTTCGACACGGCGCAGTACACCACTGCGACCGACAACGACGCCGCCGAGCCGCTGTACAACCGGTTGGCTGAGTTTGAAAAAGGCGCGACCAACGTCGTACCGGGCCTGGCCACGAGCTGGGATATTTCCGAGGACGGCCTCAAATACACGTTTCACCTGCGCGAAGGGGTGAAGTTTCATACCACCAAATACTTCACGCCGACCCGCGACTTCAACGCCGACGACGTGCTGTTCACTTTCAATCGCATGCTCGACCCGCAGCAACCTTTCCGTAAGGCTTATCCGACAGAGTTTCCGTACTTCAACGGCATGAGCCTGAACAAGAACATCGCCAAGGTCGAAAAGACCGGGCCACTGACCGTGGTCTTTATGCTCAATAGCGTGGACGCCGCGTTCATCCAGAACATCGCCATGAGCTTCGCCGCCATCCTTTCGGCCGAATACGCCGACAAGCTGCTGGCCGAAGGCAAGCCGAGCGACATCAACCAGAAGCCGATCGGCACCGGGCCGTTCGTGTTCAAGAGCTACCAGAAAGACTCGAACATCCGTTACACCGGCAACAAGCATTACTGGGCCCCTGACCGGGTCAAGCTCGATAACCTGATTTTCGCCATCAACACCGACGCCTCGGTGCGCGTGCAGAAACTCAAGGCCGGCGAGTGCCAGATCACCCTGCACCCGCGCCCTGCCGATGTGCCCGCACTGAAGAACGACACGGCCCTGCAACTGATCGAGAAGCCCGGTTTCAACCTTGGCTACATCGCCTACAACGTGCGCCACAAACCGTTCGACCAGCTTGAAGTACGCCAGGCGCTGGACATGGCGGTGAACAAGCAAGGCATTCTCAATGCCGTCTACCAGGGCGCGGGGCAACTGGCGGTAAACGCCATGCCGCCGACCCAATGGTCCTACGACGAGACTATCAAGGACGCCGCCTATAACCCGGAAAAAGCCAAGGAATTGCTCAAGGCTGCCGGCGTCAAGGAAGGCACCGAAATCACCCTCTGGGCCATGCCGGTCCAGCGTCCGTACAACCCCAACGCCAAGTTGATGGCCGAGATGCTCCAGGCTGACTGGGCGAAGATCGGCCTCAAGGTCAAGATCGTCAGTTATGAGTGGGGCGAGTACATCAAGCGCACCAAGAATGGCGAACACGACATCAGCCTGATCGGCTGGACCGGCGACAACGGTGACCCGGACAACTGGCTGGGCACGCTCTACAGCTGTGACGCCATTGGCGGCAACAACTACTCGATGTGGTGTGATCCGGCTTACGACAAGCTGATCAAGCAGGCCAAGGTCGTCACCGACCGCGACCAGCGCACCCTGCTCTACAAACAGGCGCAGCAATTGCTCAAGCAGCAAGTGCCGATGACGCCAGTCGCCCACTCGACGGTCAACCAGCCGCTGAGCGCCAAAATCGAAGGGTTCAAGGTGAGCCCGTTCGGTCGCAATGTTTTCTCGGGTGTCAGCATAGAAAAATAACCGATTAGCCAGAAATGCCGGAGGGCGGATTTTCCGCCCTCACGCAGACGCTTTGCCGTCTTTTGCCAATTTGGCTGACAGCAAACGTTTGCGATGCCGTGAATGAGTTCTAAACCAATAGCCGGATCACAAAAAAAGACCGGCATAAAAAAAAGAAAGTAAGGAGCTTTACCCATGAAACTGAGCAGCACCGCGTTATTGGCCATGGCCATCAGCAGCGTAACCGCCACGGCTTACGCAGAAACCCAAAGCCAGGCTTTCACCCCGGTTACCGTGAACGAGAAAAGCGCCCAAAGCGAAGCCACCGGCTTTATCGAAGGCCAGTCGATCACCGGCACCACGCGCAACTGGTACGCCAACGAACAACTGCAACGCGGCGCCAAGTTCGCCTACAAAAAAGACGGCGTTTCGACCCCGACCGATCGCCGGATCAACTGGGTCCAGGGCACCATCCTCAAGTACAACTCGGGCTTCACCGAAGGCACCGTTGGCTTCAGCACTGAGGTGGCGGCGTACAACGCCATCGCACTGGACCAGGACCGCAAAGACCTGGCGTCCAACAACGGCGGCGCACCGGGCACTCGTCCAGGCGCGGGCAACAACCGTACCCTGACCAAAGAGGGCGGCGACGCTCAAGGCCAGTGGAGCAAACTGGGCCTGGCCAACGTCAAGGCTCGTGTCTCCAACAGCACCCTGACCGCCGGCCGCATGAACTTCAGCAGCCCGATGGTCGACGTGATCGGTAACCGTGCACTGCCTTCGAGCTTCCAGGGCGTAGCCCTCCACAGCGAAGAGCTGAACAACCTGGCCTTCGACCTGGCCACCTTCGACCGCAACTCACCGCGTACCGAAGAAAGCCAGCGCAAATTCCGCACCGAATACGCAAACGGCATCGTCGAAACCGACCACGTCTACACCGGCGGTATCACCTACAACCCGTTCGCCAGCCTGACCACCAGTCTCTGGGCGACCCAGGCTGAAGATATCTGGAACCAGTACTACTTCGGCGCCTCTCACGTACTGGGCGACAGCCAGGTACTGAGCCTGACCACCGGCCTGAACTACTACAAAACCAAGGAAACCGGTAAAGCCCTGATCGGCGACATCGACAACGACACCTACTCGCTGTCGTTCGGCCTGACCCACCAGGCCCACACCCTGACCTTCTCGTACCAGGAAGTGAACGGTAACGAGTACTTCGACTACCTGCACGAAACCAACGGCATCTACCTGGCCAACTCCCTGTTGTCGGACTTCAACGGCCCGAACGAAAAATCGTTCCAGGTTGCCTACGGTCTGAACATGGCCGAATACGGCGTGCCGGGCCTGAAGTTCAACATCTACCAGGCTCGCGGCTGGGGTATCGACGGCACTCACTACACCGGCAACGGCGGCGTGGCAGGCAAGGGTTACGACGGCATCCAGTCCCAGGATGGCGAACACCATTATGAATACGGCATCGGCGCGACCTACGCCGTGCAGAGCGGCCCGCTCAAGGCCACCACGATTCGCGGCACCTACACCGCTCACCGTGCCAGCGAAAACCAGGCTGACGGCAGCATCAACGAGTTCCGCCTCGTGACCACGGTTCCGTTCAACATCCTGTAATGCCCGTGCCGAACGGCTGATTCAGTGACGAATCGGCCGTTCGGCTTTTGTCCTTTAACTGATTGCAGAGGGTTCTTGATGAAAATGCTTCCCCTACGTGCGGCCATCGCGGCCGCGTTGCTCAGTGTCGCTGTCGGTGTTTCGGCCAAGCCCCTGGTGGTTTGCACGGAAGCCAGCCCCGAAGGCTTCGACATGGTCCAGTACACGACTGCAGTCACCGCCGATGCCGTGGCCGAAACCATCTTCAATCGCCTGGCAGACTTCAAGCCCGGCACCACCGACGTGATTCCGGCACTGGCCGACTCCTGGGACATCAGCGAAGACGGCCTGACCTACACGTTCCATCTGCGTAAAGGCGTAAAGTTCCACACCACCGAATACTTCAAGCCGACCCGCGACATGAATGCCGACGACGTGGTCTGGAGCTTCCAGCGTCAGCTGGACCCGAATCATCCGTGGCACAAGCTGTCGAGCGTGGGCTTCCCGTACTTTGAAAGCATGGGCTTCAAGGAACTGCTCAAGAGCGTCGAGAAAGTCGACGACAACACGGTCAAGTTCACCCTGACCCGTCGCGAAGCACCGTTTCTGGCCGACATCGCCATGGCTTTCTCCTCGATCTACTCCGCCGAGTACGCCGACCTGTTGCTCAAAGCGAACAAGACCGGCGACCTGAACAACAAGCCGATCGGCACTGGCCCGTTCGTCTTCCAGCGCTATAACAAGGACGCCCAGGTCCGCTTCAAGGCCAACCCGGACTACTTCCGTGGCAAACCGCCAGCCGATGCGTTGATCCTGGCCATCGCCACCGACAACAACGTGCGCCTGCAGAAGCTCAAGGCCAACGAGTGCCAGGTCGCGCTCTATCCAAAGCCGGATGACATTCCGAGCATCAAGAAAGACGACAAGCTGAAAGTCGATGAACTGAACGCGATGACCGTTTCCTACATCGCCATGAACACCACGCACAAATACATGAGTGATGTGCGGGTGCGCAAAGCCATCGACATCGCCTTCGACAAAGAGGCATACGTCAATGCGTTGTTCGGCAAGGGCAATGCGACCGCCGCGGTCAACCCGTACCCGGACACCCTGCTGGGCTACAACCACAGCCTGAAAAACCCGGCCCGTGATCTGGACAAGGCTCGCGCCCTGCTCAAGGAAGCCGGCGTACCGGAAGGCACCACCTTCACCCTGTTCACCCGCAACGGTGGCGGTCCGACCAACCCGAACCCGATGCTCGGCGCGCAGATGATGCAAGCCGACCTGGCCAAGGTCGGGATCAAGATCGACATCCGCGTGATGGAATGGGGCGAAATGCTCAAACGCGCCAAAAACGGCGAGCACGACATGGTTTCCGCCGGATGGGCGGGTGATAACGGCGACCCGGATAACTTCCTGACGCCTATGCTCAGTTGTGAAGCGGCCAAGAACGGAGAAAACTACGCACGCTGGTGCAATGACAAGTTCCAGGCGCTGCTCGACCAGGCCCGGGAAAAAACCGATCCGGCCGAACGCGCAGCGCTCTACGAACAGGCCCAGGTTATTTTCAACCAGGACCAGCCGTGGATCAGCATGGCGCACACTAGAATGTTTACCGCAATGCGCAACAACGTAGAGGGCTATCACATTAGCCCCCTCACCACGAATAACTTCGCCACCACCCAGGTGAAGTAATAAGAAAACTCCCGGCATTCCTGACCCAGGCATGCCGGGCACGCCTAACCGGCTGATGAGGTACAACACACGATGTTTAGTTTTATTGCCCGCCGACTGGGGTTACTGATCCCCACGTTCTTCGGCATCACCTTGCTGACTTTCGCGTTGATTCGCATGATCCCGGGCGACCCCGTAGAAGTCATGATGGGAGAACGTAGGGTCGATCCCGAAATGCACGCTCAGGCAATGGAACGCCTAGGTCTGAACAAACCCCTGTATGCCCAGTACCTGGATTACATCGGCAAGCTGGCCCACGGCGATCTCGGGGAATCCCTGCGTACCCGTGAAAGCGTGTGGAGCGAATTCACCTCCCTGTTCCCCGCGACCCTGGAACTGTCCATGGCCGCCCTGTTGTTCGCCGGCATCCTGGGCCTTCTGGCCGGGGTGATCGCGGCACTCAAGCGAGGATCCCTGTTCGACCATGGAGTGATGGGTGTCTCCCTGGCGGGATACTCGATGCCGATCTTCTGGTGGGGCCTGATCCTGATCATGTTCTTCTCGGTAAGTCTGGGCTGGACCCCGGTATCCGGGCGGATCGACCTGCTGTATGACATCGAGCCACGCACCGGCTTCATGCTGATCGATACGCTGCTGGCCGACGAGCCGGACGCCTTCTTCGACGCCCTGCACCACCTGATCCTGCCGGCCATTGTGCTCGGCACCATTCCGCTGGCCGTGATCGCGCGGATGACCCGTTCGTCGATGCTCGAAGTGCTGCGTGAAGACTACATCCGCACCGCCAAGGCCAAAGGCCTGTCGCCGGCACGCGTGGTGTTCGTACACGGCCTGCGCAACGCGCTGATCCCGGTGCTCACCGTGGTCGGCCTGCAAGTCGGCACCCTGTTGGCCGGTGCGGTCCTGACCGAAACCATCTTCTCGTGGCCCGGCATCGGCAAATGGCTGATCGAAGCCATTGGCGCCCGGGATTATCCCGTTGTGCAAAACGGCATCCTGTTAATCGCCTGCCTGGTGATTGTGGTCAACTTCGTAGTGGACATCCTCTACGGCTTTGCCAACCCTCGCATCCGTCATCAGCGCTGAGATCATGACCATGACCACTCCAATTCCATCGGTAGCAGTCGATCAAAGCCTGCTGTACCCGTCTCCGTACAAAGAATTCTGGCAAGCGTTTTCCAAGAACAAAGGTGCCGTCGCCGGCCTGATGTTCATGCTGCTGGTGATTTTCTGCGCCATCTTCGCCCCGTGGGTTGCCCCTCACGACCCGAGCGAGCAATACCGTGATTTCCTGCTGACCCCGCCGGCCTGGTTGGAAGGTGGACAGATGCAGTTCCTGCTCGGCACCGATGAACTGGGTCGCGACCTGCTGTCGCGCCTGATCCAGGGCTCGCGCCTGTCGTTGCTGATCGGTTTGTCGTCGGTGGTGATGTCGCTGATCCCTGGGATCCTGCTGGGTCTGTTCGCCGGGTTCTTCCCGCGCATACTTGGCCCGAGCATCATGCGTCTGATGGACATCATGCTGGCCCTGCCGTCCCTGCTGCTGGCCGTGGCGATCGTCGCCATCCTCGGCCCTGGCCTGATCAATACCGTGATCGCCATCGCCGTGGTGTCCCTGCCGTCCTACGTTCGTCTGACCCGCGCTGCGGTGATGGGCGAACTGAACCGCGACTACGTAACCGCCGCGCGCCTGGCCGGTGCCGGTCTGCCGCGCCTGATGTTCGTCACCGTGCTGCCTAATTGCATGGCGCCGCTGATCGTTCAGGCCACCCTGAGCTTCTCCTCGGCGATCCTCGATGCCGCCGCACTGGGCTTCCTCGGCCTTGGCGTACAACCGCCAACCCCTGAGTGGGGCACCATGCTGGCTTCGGCCCGCGACTACATCGAACGCGCCTGGTGGGTAGTGAGCCTGCCTGGTCTGACCATTTTGCTCAGCGTGCTGGCAATCAACCTGATGGGCGACGGCCTGCGCGATGCGCTGGACCCGAAACTCAAGAACGCCGCCTGAGGAGATTCCCATGTCACTGCTAGAAATCAAGAATCTCAACGTTCGCTTCGGCGACAAAAACGCCACGCCAGTCGTCGATGGTCTCGACCTGCAAGTGGACAAGGGCGAAGTGCTGGCCATCGTTGGCGAGTCCGGTTCCGGCAAGTCCGTGACCATGATGGCGCTGATGGGCCTGATCGAGCATCCGGGGATCGTCACCGCTGACGCCCTGAATTTCGACGGCAAGAACATGCTCAAGCTCAACAATCGCCAGCGTCGCCAGATCGTGGGTAAAGACCTGTCCATGGTCTTCCAGGATCCGATGACTGCCCTGAACCCGAGCTACACCGTCGGTTTCCAGATTGAAGAAGTGCTGCGCCTGCACCTGAAAATGTCCGGCAAGGCTGCGCGCAAGCGCGCCATCGAACTGCTGGAAAAAGTTGAAATCCCGGGTGCCGCCAGCCGTATGGACGCCTACCCGCATCAACTGTCCGGGGGCATGAGCCAGCGTGTCGCGATTGCCATGGCGATTGCCGGCGAACCGAAACTGCTGATCGCCGACGAACCGACCACGGCGCTGGACGTAACCATCCAGGCGCAAATCATGGACCTGCTGCTGGCGTTGCAGAAAGAGCAGAACATGGGCCTGGTGCTGATCACCCACGACCTCGCCGTCGTGGCCGAAACCGCCCAGCGCGTGTGCGTGATGTACGCCGGCCAGGCGGTCGAAGTCGGCCAGGTGCCGCAACTGTTCGACATTCCGGCACATCCGTACAGCGAAGCGTTGCTCAAGGCAATTCCGGAACACAGCCTGGGTGCCTCGCGCCTGTCGACCCTGCCGGGCATCGTTCCCGGTCGCTACGACCGCCCGCAAGGTTGCCTGCTGTCGCCACGCTGCCCGTACGTGAAAGACAACTGCCGTCAACAACGTCCGGCCCTTGACCAGAAAAGCAACAGCCTCGCTCGCTGCTTCTACCCGCTGAACCAGGAGGTGGCGTAATGGCCGTCGTTCTTACCGCCCGCGACCTGACCCGTCACTACGAGGTGTCCCGAGGCCTGTTCAAGGGTCACGCCACCGTGCGCGCCCTCAACGGCGTGTCGTTCGAACTGGAAGCCGGCAAGACCCTCGCTGTCGTAGGCGAGTCGGGTTGCGGCAAATCCACCCTGGCCCGTGCCCTGACCCTGATCGAAGAGCCGTCCTCCGGCTCCTTGAAAATTGCCGGGCAGGAAGTCGCCGGTGCCGACAAGGCCCAGCGCAAACAACTGCGCAAAGACGTGCAGATGGTGTTCCAGAGCCCGTACGCCTCGTTGAACCCTCGGCAGAAAGTCGGTGATCAGCTTGCAGAGCCGTTATTGATCAACACCAACCTGAGCGCCGCGGAGCGTCGCGAGAAAGTCCAGGCGATGATGAAGCAGGTGGGTTTGCGTCCCGAGCACTATCAACGTTATCCGCACATGTTTTCTGGTGGCCAGCGCCAGCGGATCGCCCTGGCCCGCGCGATGATGCTGCAACCGAAAGTGCTGGTGGCGGACGAACCGACCTCGGCACTGGACGTGTCGATTCAGGCACAGGTGCTCAACCTGTTCATGGATTTGCAGCAAGAGTTCAACACCGCCTATGTGTTCATCTCCCACAACCTGGCAGTGGTACGCCACGTTGCCGACCATGTGATGGTGATGTACCTCGGTCGTCCGGTGGAAATGGGCACGAAAGAGGACATTTACTCCCGACCTCTGCACCCCTACACCCAGGCACTGCTGTCGGCGACGCCGGCCATCCACCCGGATCCGGACAAGCCGAAAATCAAGATCGTAGGCGAATTGCCCAACCCGCTGAACCCGCCGTCCGGCTGCGCCTTCCACAAGCGCTGCCCGTACGCCACCGAGCGTTGCAGTACTGAAGAGCCGGCCCTGCGCCTGCTCGCCGGCCGCCAGGTGGCTTGCCACTACGCCGAGCAATTCCTCGACGGCGCGGCATAAAAAACTGTAGGAGCTAGCCTGCTGGCGATAGCGGTATACCAGTCAACATTTCTGCTCACTGGCACACCGCAATCGCTAGCAGGCTAGCTCCCACAGGGATTGAGTAGCTCAAGTAATTACGCGTTAACCAAACCCCTTCCGCCTCGAATGCGCATCACTCAGGCAGAAGGGGTTTTCTTTTGCCTGCAATAGAGCGACTACGTCTGGCTGTCGCCCTCTTCCTCATCGGAGTCCGGTTCGTCGGTGGTCGAGTCATCGTCGTTGTCCGCACCGCCCTGCCCCTGATCTCCCGGTTCCGATTCGGACTTGGCGATCATCAACCCCGCATAACCCGCCTGCCCGCTCGAAGCCTGCTCCCCGTGATCGATACACTCGGCCCACGCCGTCGAAGCTCCGAGCGAGAGCATCACCATCACCTTCAACAGCAGTAAAACGCGAAACAACCTGTTCATAGCCGATTCCTTCCTTTCGTTGAGTGCCTGTCTGGTGCTGAGTCAAATCTAGTTCCGATCAGCCGGGTTCTCCAGATTGGACGCTATCTGGCGGGGGAAAATGCAGCGGGTTTGGAGACTGGTTTGGAATAGGGGTTATTCACAACTCAACTAACACCGAAGCCCCCTGTTGGAGCGAGCCTGCTCGCGATGGAGGCTAACGATGACGCGCTCTGTCTGGATAAACGCAGCGCGGCTGGATTCATCGCGAACAGGCTCGCTCCTACAGGGAATTGCGCCAGGCAATAAAAAACCCCGCAGCTTTCGCAACGGGGTTTTGGGATTTTGCAGCTCAGCGCTTAATGATGCTCACGGGTCGCACGGAATTTCACGTCCGGCCAGCGCTCTTCCATCAGGGCCAGGTTGACCCGCGTCGGTGCGAGGTAGGTCAGGTGACCACCGCCGTCCAGCGCCAGGTTTTCCACAGCCTTGTTGGAGAATTCCTCAAGCTTCTTCTTGTCGCTGCATTCGATCCAGCGCGCAGAGTAAACAGTGATCGGCTCGTAGGAGCACTCGACCTTGTATTCCTCTTTCAAACGGCTGGCGACCACATCGAACTGCAGCACACCGACGGCGCCGAGGATGATGTCGTTGCTGCGTTCCGGGAAGAACACCTGGGTCGCGCCTTCTTCGGCCAGTTGCTGCAGGCCCTGGCGCAGTTGCTTGGATTTCAGCGGATCTTTCAGGCGTACGCGACGGAACAGTTCCGGGGCGAAGTGTGGAATGCCGGTGAAACCCAGGACTTCGCCTTCGCTGAAGGTGTCGCCGATCTGGATGGTGCCGTGGTTGTGCAGGCCGATGATGTCGCCGGCAAACGCCTCTTCCAGTTGCTCACGCTCGGAGGAGAAGAAGGTCAGCGCGTCGCCGATCCGCACGTCCTTACCGGTGCGCACGTGGCGCATCTTCATGCCTTTTTCGTACTTGCCCGAGCAGATACGCATGAAGGCGATGCGGTCGCGGTGCTTCGGGTCCATGTTCGCCTGGATCTTGAAGATGAAACCCGAGAACTTCTCTTCCACCGGCTCCACGGTGCGCTCGTTGGCCACGCGTGCCAGTGGGCGCGGCGCCCAATCAACGACGGCGTCGAGGACGTGGTCGACACCGAAGTTGCCCAGTGCCGTACCGAAGAACACCGGAGTCAGTTGACCGTCGAGGAACTCCTGCTGGTTGAACTCGTGGCAGGCGCCCTGCACCAGTTCCAGCTGCTCGATGAAACGCTCGTACTCGTCACCCAGGTGGGCGCGGGCTTCATCGGAGTCGAGCTTTTCGATGATCCTGGTTTCGGTGCGTTCGTGGCCGTGACCGGCGGTGTACACGATGATGTAGTCATCGGCGAGGTGATACACGCCTTTGAAGTCACGGTAGCAACCAATCGGCCAGGTGATCGGCGCAGCCTTGATCTTGAGGACGGCTTCGATTTCGTCGAGCAGTTCGATCGGGTCGCGGATGTCACGGTCGAGTTTGTTGATGAAGCTGACGATCGGCGTGTCACGCAGACGGCAGACGTCCATCAGGGCGATGGTCCGAGGCTCTACACCTTTACCGCCGTCGAGAACCATCAACGCCGAGTCCACCGCCGTCAGGGTGCGATAGGTATCTTCGGAGAAGTCTTCGTGGCCCGGGGTGTCGAGCAGGTTGATCATGTGTTCGCGATACGGGAACTGCATGACCGACGTGGTAATGGAGATACCCCGCTGCTTTTCCATTTCCATCCAGTCGGAGGTGGCATGGCGATCGGATTTACGAGATTTCACCGTACCGGCTACCGCAATCGCCTTGCCCATCAGCAGGAGCTTCTCGGTGATGGTGGTCTTACCGGCATCGGGGTGGGAAATAATGGCGAAAGTGCGGCGTTTCGCGACTTCGGCGGCCTGTTTGGTCATGGGAAATCGCCTGGCAGGTGATTCAAAAAAGGGCGCAGATTATAGCCCAAGTTGATCCAAGAACCGAACCGTTGAGCACATTTGGGGTGGCCAAATGCTTGCGCAGATGGGAACCTTTTAAAGCACGGAGACGTCCACTCCCCCGTTACGACCACTCGTCGGGGGCCTGAAACACCTGCAATTCGGCCTGACGAGGCTGTGCTCATGGCTCGATTGCCGTGCGTTTCCCCCTGTAGGAGCGAGCCTGCTCGCGATGGACGTCAACGATAATGCTGGGTACCTGAAGGTACGCATTGTCTTGAAGTTTTTCGCGAGCAAGCTCGCTCCTACAGTGAAACGCGCTCGGCATGAGCTGCTTATCGCGATCATTTTTTCGGCAGCCAGGAATGGCGTTGCCACACGAGAAAGTGTTCGCCGACTGAAAAAAGGAGTCCGCCTGTGGCTATCCACTATGGCAAAGGGCTGATAGGAGGCGCGCTGGTATTCGCCCTTCTGGCCCTGCTGATCCAATGGATCGGCATCAACACGATCGAACACTACCGCGACGATTTGTTGTTTTACCTGCAAGCTCATCTGGTTCTCGTCCTCGCTTCCATGCTGGCCGCCCTTGTCGTGGGCATTCCTGCCGGCATCCTCCTCAGCCGCCCGTCCATGATCGGCCGTGCCGAACGCTTCATGCAGTTCTTCAACATTGGCAACACCATTCCGCCCCTGGCCGTCCTGGCCATCGCCTTGGGCATCCTCGGCATCGGCAGCGGTCCTGCCATCTTCGCCCTGTTCCTCGCCTCTTTGCTGCCCATCGTGCGCAACACCTACGAAGGCCTGAAAAACGTTCAGGGTTCGCTCAAGGAAGCCGCCGTCGGCATCGGCATGACCCCGCGCCAGGTGCTGTGGAAAGTCGAATTGCCCAACGCGGTGCCGATCATCATCGGTGGTGTGCGTGTGGCATTGGCGATCAATGTCGGGACGGCGCCGCTGGCGTTCCTGATCGGCGCCAACAGTCTCGGCAGCCTGATCTTCCCCGGCATCGCCCTGAACAATCAGCCGCAATTGCTGCTCGGCGCGGCCTGCACCGCCCTGCTGGCCTTGTTGCTCGACGGCCTGGTGACACTCGCCAGCCGTCTCTGGCTCGAACGCGGCTTGCGCCCGTCTTAAGCCTCGGCAAAGGAATCGTCATGAAGACTTCAAGCTTTTTACTAGGCTGCGTCCTGCTGTTCGCAGGATTTGCCCAAGCCACGGAAAAACCGTTGATCCGCATCGGCGCCCGGGTGTTCACCGAACAGACCCTGCTGGCGGAAATCACCTCGCAGTACCTGCGCACCAAGGGTTACGAGGTGCAGGTGACCGGCGGCCTGGGCAGCAATCTGGCCCGCAGCGCCCATGAAAGTGGCCAACTGGACATGCTCTGGGAATACACCGGCGTTTCGCTGGTGGCCTACAACCATGTCACTGAAAAACTCGACAGCGAACAGTCCTACTTACGAGTAAAAGAACTCGACGCGAAAAAAGGCCTGGTCTGGCTGACACCGTCGAAATTCAGCAACACCTATGCCTTGGCACTGCCGAAAAACGTTGCCGACCAATACCCGCAGATCAATACCATCAGCGAGCTGAACTCGGTGCTGCGCAAGGAAGCCGAGACCAACAATCTGGTGGCGCTGGATACCGAGTTCGCCAACCGCTCGGACGGCCTTGATGGCATGGTCAAGCTCTACGACATGAACCTGAGCCGCAAGAACATCCGCCAGATGGATGCCGGTCTGGTTTATACCGCCCTGCGCAACGGCCAGGTGTTTGCCGGTCTGGTCTACACCACCGACGGTCGCCTCAACGCCTTCAAGCTGAAACTGCTGGAAGACGACAAGCATTACTTCCCCGACTACACCGCCGCACCGGTGGTGCGTCAGGCCTACCTCGATGCTCATCCGCAATTGGCCGAACAACTCAAGCCTCTGGCTGAGCTGTTCGACGACAACACCATGCGCGAGCTCAATGCGCGGGTCGATGTCGATCACCAAAGCCCTTCGTCCGTTGCCGCAGATTTCCTGCGCCAGCATCCAATCAAATAAGGAGGAAAAGCCATGGAATTTCTCAACGCCTTTTCCCACCTCGACTGGCAGCAGGTGATACAGCTGACCGGCCAACACATCACCCTGGTCGGCATCGCCGTGACCCTGGCGATTGTGGTTGGCGTGCCGCTGGGCATCCTGATGACACGCTTCCCGAGCCTCGCCGGGCCTTTGCAAGCCAGCGCCACGGTACTGCTGACCGTGCCATCGATTGCCCTGTTTGGCCTGCTGCTGCCGTTCTACTCCAAGTTCGGCCAGGGCCTGGGCCCGATGCCGGCAATCACCGCGGTGTTTCTGTATTCGCTGCTGCCGATCATGCGTAACACCTACCTGGCCCTGACCAACGTCGAACCGGGCATCCGTGAAGCCGCGCGCGGCATCGGCATGACCTTCGGCCAGCGCCTGCGCATGGTCGAATTACCCATCGCCGTGCCGGTGATCCTCGCTGGTGTGCGCACTGCCGTGGTCATGAACATCGGCGTCATGACCATCGCCGCGACCATCGGCGCCGGTGGCCTGGGCGTACTCATCCTCGCTGCCATCAGCCGCAGCGACATGTCGATGCTGATTGTCGGCGCTGTACTGGTCAGTGTTCTGGCGATCATCGCCGACCTGATCCTGCAAGTGCTGCAACGTTCGCTGACTCCAAAAGGACTCCTGAAATGATCGAACTTCAAAACCTCAGCAAGACCTTCCAAAGCAACGGCAAAGATGTGAAAGCCGTGGACTCGGTGAGCCTGACCGTCAATGAAGGCGAAATCTGCGTGTTCCTCGGGCCATCGGGTTGCGGCAAAAGCACCACGCTGAAAATGATCAACCGCCTGATCAAACCGACCTCGGGCAAGATCCTGATCAACGGTGAAGACACCACGGGCCTCGACGAAGTGACGCTGCGCCGCAACATCGGCTACGTCATCCAGCAAATCGGTTTGTTCCCGAACATGACCATCGAGGAGAACATCGTCGTGGTGCCGAAACTGCTCGGCTGGGACAAGCAGAAATGCCACGACCGCGCCCGCGAGTTGATGAGCATGATCAAGCTCGAACCCAAGCAATATCTGCATCGCTATCCACGAGAACTGTCCGGTGGCCAGCAACAGCGGATCGGCGTGATTCGCGCACTGGCCGCCGATGCACCACTGCTATTAATGGACGAGCCGTTCGGGGCAGTCGACCCGATCAACCGCGAGATGATCCAGAACGAGTTCTTCGAAATGCAGCGGGCGCTGAACAAGACCGTGATCATGGTCAGCCACGACATCGACGAGGCGATCAAGCTCGGCGACAAGATCGCGATTTTCCGCGCCGGCAAGCTGCTGCAGATCGATCACCCGGACACTTTGCTCGCGCATCCGGCGGATGAGTTTGTCAGCAACTTCGTCGGCCAGGACAGCACACTGAAACGCCTGCTGCTGGTGAAAGCCGAAGATGCGGCGGACAACGCGCCTTCCGTCAGCCCGCATACCCCGGTGGCCGAAGCGCTGGAGTTGATGGACGAGCATGACCGACGCTATGTGGTGGTCACTTGTGCCGAGAATAAAGCCCTGGGTTATGTACGACGTCGCGACTTGCACCGTCAGGCCGGCACCTGCGCGCAGTACCAACGCGAGTTCAACGCCACGGCGGCGTACGACGAACATTTGCGCATCCTGCTGTCGCGCATGTACGAGTTCAATCGGGCGTGGTTGCCGGTGATGGATGCCGAGCGGGTGTTTTTGGGCGAGGTGACGCAGGAGTCGATAGCGGCTTATTTGAGCTCCGGTCGCTCCCGTGGAATGAAGACCAATATCGTCTCGCCAGCCGAGGCGGTGGTCGCCTGACAGCTCACATAACCAGGTAAAAACACAAAACCTGTGGGAGCGAGCTTGCTCGCGATGGCGTCATTTCAGGCAACTACGATGCTGGCTGTGAAAATGTCATCGCGAGCAAGCTCGCTCCCACAGGTTCGATGCGATTTTCCAGTGATTCGCAGGCCGGAAAAAAATATCAACAGTAGCGTCTGTAAAAACCATCCGAAAACACGCTCCTGAATAGTAAAACCCCCTCTCAGCCCACCTTTTCGCAGCCAACTTCGCCGATGTTGACGCTATCGTAGTTACTAGCGACTTTGCACACAAAAGCGTCGAACGTGCAGGTATTTTTAACACTCCATAAATCCTCGGGAACATCCGACTGTCATCTGTGTCGGTTACAAAGAGTGATGCCTGCAACGCGCGTCAGAAGAGTGCAAAAACGCGACATTTTTTGTTGATCTCAAGCCCCTCACGCCCTAAAGTTCGCGCCGAACGTCCATGCTGGAAACGATCCATCCGGCTCAAGTACTGACGACGAGACAGCAAGGCCAAGGGAAAGCTGCACTTCCCATGGCCTTTTTGCTTTCGGCGACATGCCTTGGGAAGTAGGCGAACCAAAGTGGGGATACGGAGGACGTTCATTTGCACCCATTGATTAACAACGTTTGCCTTTAGGAGCTCCCAGGTATGTCGATCCAGGTCGAAGACTATTTCGCGCGTGAAACCTTTCAGAAAATGAAGGCGTTCGCCGACAAACAGGAAACCCCGTTCGTGGTGATCGACACCGCGATGATCAGCCAGGCCTATGACGACCTGCGCGCCGGTTTCGAATTCGCCAAGGTCTACTACGCGGTCAAGGCCAACCCGGCCGTCGAGATCATCGACCTGCTCAAAGAGAAAGGCTCGAGCTTCGACATCGCCTCGATCTACGAGCTGGACAAAGTGCTTGGTCGCGGCGTCAGCGCCGACCAGATCAGCTACGGCAACACCATCAAGAAATCCAAGGACATCCGCTACTTCTACGAGAAGGGCGTGCGCCTGTTCGCCACCGACTCCGAAGCCGACCTGCGCAACATCGCCAAGGCCGCACCGGGCTCGAAAGTCTACGTGCGTATCCTGACCGAAGGCTCGACCACCGCCGACTGGCCGTTGTCGCGCAAATTCGGCTGCCAGACCGACATGGCCATGGACCTGCTGATCCTCGCTCGCGACCTGGGCCTGGTGCCTTACGGCATCTCGTTCCACGTCGGCTCGCAGCAGCGCGACATCAGCGTCTGGGACGCGGCGATCGCCAAGGTCAAAGTGATCTTCGAACGCCTGAAGGAAGAAGACGGCATCCACCTGAAGCTGATCAACATGGGTGGCGGCTTCCCGGCCAACTACATCACCCGCACCAATAGCCTGGAAACCTACGCCGAGGAAATCATCCGCTTCCTGAAGGAAGACTTCGGTGATGACTTGCCGGAAATCATCCTGGAGCCAGGCCGCTCGCTGATCGCCAACGCCGGCATCCTGGTTAGCGAAGTGGTACTGGTTGCACGTAAATCCCGTACCGCGGTAGAGCGTTGGGTGTACACGGATGTGGGCAAGTTCTCCGGCCTGATCGAAACCATGGACGAAGCCATCAAGTTCCCGATCTGGACCGAGAAGAAAGGCGAAATGGAAGAAGTGGTCATCGCCGGTCCAACCTGCGACAGCGCCGACATCATGTACGAAAACTACAAGTACGGCCTGCCACTGAACCTGGCCATCGGTGATCGCCTGTACTGGCTGTCGACCGGTGCGTACACCACCAGTTACAGCGCCGTCGAGTTCAATGGCTTCCCGCCGCTGAAGTCGTTCTACGTGTAAATACTGCGTAGAAAACAAAAAGCCCATGACCTGTCATGGGCTTTTTCATTTACGCCCCCCTCTGTGGGAGCGAGCTTGCTCGCGATGGCGATAGCTCAATCAACATTGATGCTGAATGTCATGACGTCATCGCGAGCAAGCTCGCTCCCACAAAGGCTCAAGAGACTGGGGTTAATTCTTCGGCACGATGATGGAATTCGTGGGCCAGTGCCTGGATCCTCGGATCGTCCGCGCCCATCAGCGCCTGACTCGCCACTCGCAGAAAATTCAGGTTGCCACCGGCCAACGCCTTGCGCAGCCAGACCAACGCATCCTCGATATTCCCTTCGTCGGTCAAGACCGCAGCAAAGCTGAACTGCCCGCGAAAATCCCCGCCTTCGGCCGAACGTCGATACCAGTTACGAGCCGCTGCCGGATTCACAGGACAGAACCGCCCTTCTTCCAGATACCGCCCTAACAGATTCATCGATTTTGCATGGCCCAACTCAGCCGCACGGCGATAGAGACTCAGTGCCTGAAGCTGATCCTCAACCACCCCGCGACCGGTCGCCAGCAGATTGGCGTAGTTGTACATCGCCCAATCCAGCCCTGCAGTGGCCGCAAGTCGGTAATGCCTGGCCGCTAGCGATGCATTGGCAGCGCAGCCCCAACCATGCTCATGGCAACGACCGAGCATGTTGCGCGCCATGAGGTGCCCCTGGCGCGCTGCGATGCCGAACCAGCTCAGCGCCAGCGGTTGGTCCTGCGCGATCCCCTGGCCGTCGAGCAGAATCTGCCCGAGCAAGGCCTGGGCTTCGACCTCTCCTTCTCGTGCGGCAATCAGGATGGCCTGGGCCGCACGGGCCGGACTTTCGTCGAGCATGGCTTTGAGCCGGTCACCGTCGAGTACTTCTTCGCGGCGCAGTTGATAACTCATACCTCGACCCAGCGACGCAACAGGTTGTGATAGGTGCCGGTGAGGCGAATCAGCGAAGGGTGGTCGGGCATGTCCTGGGTCAGTTGCTGGATTGCCCCGTCCATCTCGAACAACAGGGCGCGCTGGCTGTCTTCACGCACCAGGCTTTGCGTCCAGAAAAACGAGGCGAGTCGCGCTCCGCGTGTCACCGCATTGACCTTGTGCAGACTGGTGCCGGGATACAGCACCATGTCGCCGGCAGGCAGCTTCACCCGTTGGGTGCCGAAGGTGTCCTGGATCTCCAGCTCGCCGCCGTCGTAATCCTCCGGCTCGCTGAAGAACAGCGTGGCGGACAAATCCGTACGCACCCGCTCGATGCTGCCTTTTGGCTGACGTACCGCGTTGTCGATATGGAAGTCGAAACTGCCACCGGCGGTGTAACAGTTCACTAACGGAGGGAAGACTTTGTGCGGTAACGCTGCTGACATGAACAGCGGATTTTTCCACAGCCGCTCCAGCATCGCCGCGCCGATCTCCTTGGCCAGCGGGTGACCTTCCGGCAACTGCAAATTGTGTTTGGCCTTCGCCGACTGGTAGCCGGCGGTGATCTTGCCATCGGCCCAATCGGCTTGCTCCAGAGCCTCGCGAATGCGCTGCACCTCGTCTTTTTCAAACAGGCCGGGAATGTGCAGCAGCATGACAAAGGCACCTGAAACCAAAGGGATGCCAATGGTATTGATTCTTATTGACTGTGTAAAACACATCTGACGAATGAGTCAGCAGAAACCGTAAGGGTAAATTGTAAAGAATGTAAATTCAGTGCGAATAGTAATGTTTCGCAATTGATACGAATACGTGTTTACCCTATATTCCGCGGCCTCAAATCCTTGGGGAGGGGAACTCAAATGTCGCGTCAACAACCACAAGTACCGGTCAGTTCACCACGTCTGCTCGCATCGGCCATCGGCATGGCGATTACTGCCGGCTCTGCGGGCCACATGGTTTTCGCGGCGGAAAAAGCCGACGAAAAAGCACCGGGCAATGTGATTTCGCTGGGCGCCACCGCCATCACCGGCGAAGCTCAGGACGAGACGACCTACAACGTAGAGAAAGCCTCCTCGCCCAAGTACACCGCGCCGCTGGTGGACACACCGCGCTCGATCACCGTCATTCCGCAACAAGTGTTGAAAGACACGGGCGCCATGAACATGCAGGACGCCCTGCGCACCATTCCAGGCATCACCTTCGGTGCCGGTGAAGGCGGCAACCCACAGGGCGACCGTCCGTTCATTCGCGGCTTTGACGCCCAGGGCGATACCTACCTGGACGGCGTTCGCGATACCGGTTCCCAGAGCCGCGAGATCTTCGCCGTGGAATCGATCGAAGTCAGCAAAGGCCCGAACTCTGCCATCGGCGGTCGTGGCGCTGCAGGCGGCAGCATCAACCTGGTCAGCAAGAAAGCTCACCTGGGCAATTCGTTCGATGGTGGTTTCACCTGGGGCTCCGACCAGACCCAGCGCTACACCATGGACGGCAACTATCAGTTCACCGACACTGCCGCTGGCCGTCTGAACCTGATGAGCCATGAGAGCAACGTCGCCGGACGTGACAGCGTCGACTACGACCGCTGGGGTGTCGCACCGTCCCTGGCTTTCGGCCTGGGTACAGACACTCGCGTCAACCTCGACTACTACCACCTCGAAAGCAACGACACGCCGGATTCGGGCATTCCGTACTCGATCCCGACCACTCTCGCGGCTGGACGCACCAAGTCCAACCCGGACAAGCCGAATGACGGCGGCGACAGCAGCAATTTCTATGGTCTGACCGACCGCGACTTCCGCAAGACCCGCACCGACACCGCGACCTTCGCCATCGAGCACGACCTGAGCGACTCGCTGACCATCAAGAACACCCTGCGTCACGGCACCAGCATGCAGGATTACATCCTGACCCAGCCGGACGACAGTAAAGGCAACGTCAACAACGGCAGCGTCTGGCGCCGGGCGAACACCCGCGTGAGCAACACCGAGACCACCACCAACCAGACCGACCTGTTTGGTGATATCTACATCGCCGGGTTCAAGAACAGCTTCTCCACCGGTGTCGAATACACCCACGAGGAAAGTGAAAAATCCTCGTACAACGTCAACACGGACACTACCCCGGGAACGGCAGCGGTAACCAACAACTGCTCGCCGGCACTGATCGGCGCGCCAAGCGGTTACAACTGCACCTCGCTGTCCAACCCGACGCCGAATGATCCGTGGAGCGGTGCCATCTCCCGCAACTACGCGGGCACCGATACCAAGGCCAACACCTACGCACTGTATGTATTCGACACCCTGACGTTGTCCGAGCAGTGGCTGGTGAACATGGGCCTGCGCTACGACCATTTCGACACCGACTACAAAACCTTCAACGGTTCCAGCGTGACCACGTCCAAGGGCGATGACACCAGCGAGTTCGTTACCGGTCAGTTCGGTGTGGTGTACAAACCAGCCGAAAACGGCAGCATCTATGCGTCCTACGCGACATCTGCCACTCCACCGGGCAACACCCTCGGCGATGGCGCGGAAGGCAACCCGCTGGGCGGCACGCCGGATCGCAACGGCAACCTGCTCAAAAGCGACATGGAGCCGGAAACCACCAAGAACTACGAAATCGGTACCAAGTGGGATCTGCTGAACGATCGTTTGTCCCTGACTGCCGACATCTTCCGCACCGAGAAAGAAAACGCTCGTGTGCAAACCAACACCACTACGTTTGAAAACGTCGGCAAAACCCGCGTTCAAGGTATCGAACTGTCGGCCACCGGCAAGCTCACCGACAAATGGCAGGTCTTCGCCGGTTACGCCTACATGGACAGCGAGCAAGTCGATGGCGGCGACCTGCCGGCAAACAAAGCCAACAACGGCAACGAACTGCCTAACACGCCGAAAAACAGCGCCAGCCTGTGGACGACCTATCAGGTCACGCCAAGGCTGACCATCGGTGGCGGTGCGTTCTATGTCGATGACGTGTTCGGCAGTGCCGCCAACACCACCATGGTCGATTCCTACGTTCGTTACGACGCAATGGCGGCGTACAAGCTGACCAAGAACGTCGACCTGCAACTGAACGTACAGAACCTGACCGACGAAACCTACTACGACAAGGCGTTCTCGACTCACTTCGCCAACCAGGCGGCCGGTCGTACCGCTTTGCTGAGCACCAACTTCCACTTCTGATTGCCACTCACACTGCAATCCCTGTGGGAGCGAGCTTGCTCGCGATGACGTCGCCACATTCAACATTTATGTTGGCCGACACACCGCTATCGCGAGCAAGCTCGCTCCCACAGGAGAGGGTGAATGCTGAAATCAGACCCGGCCCCGTTCATCCACATGAACGGGGCCTTTGTGCGTAAAAAAGAATGCTTCTCGACAACCCCACGGCATAATGCGCGCCGTGATGAATCAACTTGAACGAACAAGGCGAGCGACGTGTTGAAGAAAACCCTGTTCCAGTTGCACTGGTTTTTCGGCATCAGCGCCGGGCTGGTCCTGGCCCTGATGGGCATCACCGGGGCGGCGGTGTCGTTTCAGGATGAAATCCTGAGCACACTCAATCCTTCTGTGTTGCAGGTCGAGAAACAGGTCGCCGGTGTGCTGCCGCCCGTCGAACTGGTGGAGCGAATCGAAGCCGCATCGGGCAAAAAAGTCTCGATGCTCACGGTGGAAACCGACAGCGGCAGCGCCGCCAAAGTGTGGTTCACCCCGCCGCCGGGTGAACGCCGTGGCGAGATGCGCTACTTCGACCCGTACACCGCCGAGTTCCTCGGCGACGCCAACGGCCAGGGCTTTTTCGGCCTGATGCTGCAACTGCACCGTTTCCTCGCCATGGGCGACACGGGTCGGCAGATCACCGGCGCGTGCACGCTGATCCTGGTGTTCTTCTGCCTGTCCGGCCTGTACCTGCGCTGGCCTCGCCAGTGGAAAAGCTGGCGGACCTGGCTGACCCTGGACTGGAAGAAAAAGGGCCGCAGCTTCAACTGGGACCTGCACTCGGTGGCCGGCACCTGGTGCCTGGTGTTTTACCTCCTGGCGGCGCTGACCGGGTTGTCCTGGTCCTACGAGTGGTACAACAAAGGCCTGACCCGGTTGCTCTCCGACTCACCACAGAGCGAACGCGTGCGCGGCGGACGCGGCCCTGCGCCAAGCGGTCCGGCACCGACGGCCGATTACGCGGCGATGTGGAGCAGCATCTACAGTGCGGCCGGCCCGCAACTCAGCTCCTATAACGTGCGCATGCCGCCCGTGGCCGGCCAACCGGCGACCGTTTACTTCCTGCTGAAAACTTCGCCTCACGACCGCGCCCTGAACCAGATCACCCTCGACCCGGCCACCGGCGTGGTCAAACGGGTTGATCGCTACAGCGACAAGAGCCTCAAGGCGCAACTGCTGACCAGCATCTATGCGCTGCACGTCGGTAGTTACTTCGGCATCGTCGGGCGCATTATCCTGACCATCGCCTCGCTGACCATGCCGCTGTTCTTCATCACCGGCTGGATGCTGTACCTGGATCGTCGGCGCAAAAAACGCCAGATCAAGGATGCGCGCAAAGATCTCGTGCAAACCGCCAGCGACGCGCCGACGTGGCTGATCGGCTTCGCCAGCCAAAGTGGTTTTGCCGAACAGCTGGCATGGCAAACCGCCGGACAATTGCAGGCCGCAGGCTTGCCGGTCAAAGTGCAGCCATTGGCGGACGTCAGCGAGCAGGACTTGCATGAATCGAACAATGCCTTGTTCGTCGTCAGCACCTTCGGCGACGGCGAAGCACCGGACAGCGCCCGCAGTTTCGAGCGCAAGGTACTGGGCCGGACACCGAGCCTGGAACGCCTGAATTACGCCGTCCTGGGGTTGGGCGACCGGCAGTATCAACACTTCTGCGGTTTCGCCAAACGCCTGCACGCCTGGTTGGGCGAACATGGCGCAAAGACCCTGTTCGCCCCGGTGGAGGTCGACAGCGGTGACCCTTACGCCTTGCGCCACTGGCAACAGCAACTGGGCCTGTTGACCGGCCAGGCCCCCGTGGATACCTGGCAAGCGCCCAGCTACGACAACTGGACCCTGCTGCATCGTGAACTGCTCAATCCGGACAGCAGTGGCTCGCCGGTGTACTTGTTGGGCCTCAAGCCTCCTTCCACCAGCAGCTGGCTGGCGGGCGACCTGGTGGAAGTGATGCCGCGCAACTGCCCGTGGGCCATCGAGCACTTCCTCGATGGCATGGGGATTCACGGTGAAACCAAGGTGCAACTCAACGGCCTGGAAGAAACCCTCGAACAGGCCCTGGCCAGCCGCCAGTTGCCGGAGAACCGCGCCCACCTGGTCGGCCTGCACGCCCAAGCGTTGGCAGAGGCCCTCGTGCCGCTGGCGATGCGCGAGTATTCCATTGCGTCGATCCCGGCCGATGGCGTGCTGGAATTGATCGTGCGTCAGGAAGTGCATGCCGACGGCAACCTCGGTGTCGGTTCCGGCTGGCTGACCGAACACGCGCCGGTGGGCAGTTCCATCAGCCTGCGCGTGCGGCGCAACAGTGGTTTCCATCTGCCGGCCCAACCGGTGCCGATGATCCTGCTGGGCAATGGCACGGGCCTGGCCGGGTTGCGCAGCCTGCTCAAGGCCCGGATTGCCGATGGTCAGCAACGCCAGTGGCTGCTGTTTGGCGAGCGCCACCGCGAGCACGATTACCTGTGCCGAAAGGAGCTGGAGGAGTGGCTGATCAATGGTGATCTGGCGCGCCTCGACCTGGCATTTTCCCGCGACCAGGCCGAAAAGATTTACGTACAGGATCGCCTGCGTGAATCGGCGGCCGAGCTCAAGAAGTGGCTGGCGGACGATGCGGTGATCTACATCTGCGGCAGCCTTCAAGGCATGGCTTCGGGCGTGGATCAGGTGCTCAACGAAGTGTTGGGTAGCGCCGAAGTGGAGCGTCTGATCGAACAGGGCCGCTACCGCCGCGACGTGTACTGATTCACTGAGTTCCCTGTGGGAGCGAGCTTGCTCGCGATTACGGTCTATCAGTCAACCAATGTGTTGAATGTAATACCGCCATCGCGAGCAAGCTCGCTCCCACAAGGGTTCATGCATCCATCTCCATCTCAAACCGGCTGCAACTTGCGCTCGAATACAGACACCCCGTCCAGATCCCGCAACACCACGCTCAACTCCCCGCTCTGCCCATCAATGTTCACCTCGCCAAAAAACTGAAACCCGGCAAACGGCGAGACGTTCTGCGCGGGTGGCGCCTTCTCGAACACCACTTCAGGACCAAAGGTTTTATCCAGCGAGTTCGGTCCAAAGCTACCGGCATTCAGCGGTCCGGCGACGAACTCCCAGAACGGTTCGAAATCCTGAAACGCCGCCCGATCCGGATGGTAATGATGGGCCGCGCAGTAATGCACATCCGCGGTCAGGAACAGGAAATTGCGCACCTGTTGCGCCCGCAGAAAGCCGAGCAGTTCTGCGATCTCCAGTTCACGCCCCTGTGCCGGGCCGGGTTCACCGTTGGCCACGGCCTCCCAGCGCGCGACACCAGGGCTGACCTCGCCGTCGGGCACGCCGAGGCCAATGGGCATGTCGGCGGCGATCACTTTCCATTGCGCGCTCGAGGCCTGCATTTCGCGCTTGAGCCAGTCCAGTTGCTCACGCCCGAGGAAAGGTTTTTCAGCGCCCTGATTGTCATCGTTGGGCCCGCGATAACTGCGCATGTCCAGTACAAAAACATCGAGCAGCGGCCCGTAACCAAGCTTGCGATAGATCCGCCCGCCGCCATTGGCACTCTGCAAACGCATCGGCGCATATTCAAGCCAGGCCTGGCGTGCGCGGCCCACCAGACTGTGGATATCTTTGTCCTGGTAACGCGCATCCAGCTGTTTGCCCGGCGACCAGTTGTTCACCACTTCGTGGTCGTCCCACTGCCAGATCTGCGGGACCTCGGCATTGAAACGACGGATGTTTTCGTCCATCAGGTTATAGCGGTAATTGCCGCGGTACTCATCAAGGGTCTCGGCGACTTTGCTCTTGGCCTCGGTGGTGATGTTGCGCCACACACGGCCACCTTCTGTGATGAGCTGTTCCGGGATCGGACCATCGGCGTAAATGGTGTCGCCGCTGTGGATAAAAAAGTCTGGCAGACGCAGGCGCATTGCTTCGTAGATGCGCATGCCGCCAATGTCGGGGTTGATGCCGAAGCCCTGGCCGACGGTGTCGCCGCTCCAGACAAAACGGATGTCACGGCGGGCCTGCGGCGCGCTGCGCAAGTGACCGAACCAGGGCTCGCTGGCGATACCGCTCTGGGCGTCTTCAAACTGCACGCGATAGAAAATCGCCTGACCGGCGGGCAACCCGGTGAGTTCGACCCGGGCGGTGAAATCGGTGCGCGCATCGACCAGGGGCGAGACGAAACGCCGTGGGTTGGGAAACAGACTGCGGGTGTCCCACTCCACCACCATCCGCGCGGGGCGGTCGCAGCGGCTCCAGATGATCGCCCGGTCGCCCAGCAGGTCGCCGGACTGTACGCCGTCGGTGAGTTGCGGCCGATCCTTGACCGAAGCGATCACCGCCGGCGCCAGCCCCGGCAACAACAGCCCGGCGCCGACCGCTTGCATGACACGACGGCGCCCGAGGTTGAAATCGCTCATGGTGTTCTCCCTGGAAAAGGAAAAACTAAAGCATGACCCTATGACCCTGGCATGACACAAATCTTCCCAGCGCTGAAGATCCCTGTGGGAGCGAGCTTGCTCGCGATAGCGGACGTTCAGCCAACATACTTGTTGAGTGTGAATCCGTCATCGCGAGCAAGCTCGCTCCCACAGGGTCAGGTGTCAGGCGGTGACGGGTTCTACCGCCAACTCCACCACCTCCGGCCGTTTCACCAGCGCATACGCCACCGCCGTCAACAGACTCCCCGCCACAATCGCCAACAGGTAGAGCAGCGCATGGTTGATTGCATTCGGGATCGCCAGGACGAACAACCCACCATGGGGCGCCATCAATTTGCAGCCGAAATACATCGACAACGCACCCGTCAGCGCACCGCCGGCGATGCTCGCCGGAATCACCCGTAGCGGATCTTTCGCCGCAAAAGGAATCGCCCCTTCAGAGATAAAGCACAGCCCCAGCACCAGCGCTGCTTTACCGGCCTCGCGCTCGGTCTGGGCGAACTTGCGTCGGGCAATGAACGTGGCGATGCCCAGGCCGATCGGCGGCACCATGCCGGCCGCCATGGTCGCCGCCATCGGCGCGTAGCTCTGCGACGCCAGCAACCCCACCGAAAACGCATAGGCCGCCTTGTTGATCGGCCCGCCGAGGTCGACGCACATCATGCCGCCCAGCAACACACCGAGCAGAATCGCGTTGGTGGTGCCCATGCTGTCGAGAAAGTTCGTGAGCCCGGCAAGCATCCCGGCGACCGGTTTGCCGACCACGTAGATCATCACCAGACCGGTGAACAGACTCGCCAGCAGCGGGATGATCAGGATCGGCTTGAGCGCCTCAAGACTTTGCGGCAATCGCGCATAACGGTTGATCGCCCTGGCCGCATAACCGGCAAGAAAGCCGGCAATGATCCCGCCGATGAAACCGGCGCCCAAGGTGCTCGCCAGCAGTCCGCCGATCATCCCCGGCGCGAGGCCCGGACGGTCGGCGATGGAATAGGCGATATAGCCTGCCAGCAGCGGCACCATCAGCTTGAACGCGCTGTCGCCACCGATCTGCATCAACGCCGCCGCCAGCGTGCCCTCCTCCTTGAACGCGGTGATGCCGAACACGAACGACAAGGCGATCATCAAGCCGCCGGCCACCACCATCGGCAACATGAAGGACACGCCGGTCAGCAAGTGTTTATAGACGCCCGTCTTCTCCTGTTTGGCCGTTGTTTTGGCAGCGCTCGATGCGCTTTCCTGTTGACCTTCGGCCAAGGCCTTTTTCAACGTCGCTTCGGCTTGCTTGAGGGCTATGCCGGTGCCGCAGCGATAGATTTTCTTGCCGGCGAAACGCTCGGTGGCGACTTCGATATCGGCCGCCAGCAGCACCACATCGGCCTCGGCAATCGCTTGCGCACTCAATGGATTGCGCGCGCCGACCGAGCCCTGGGTTTCCACCTGCAGCTCATAGCCCAGGCGCTTGGCCGCTTGCTGCAAGGCTTCGGCGGCCATGAACGTGTGAGCGACACCCGTCGGGCACGCGGTAACGGCCACCAGTCGCGGCGCGTTCTGGACAACCGCCACAGGTTCGACGACGGCCTCTTCGGCGGCGTAAACCTGAGCGTCCTGCGCTCCACGGCGCAGCACGGCTTCCACGTCTTGCAGGGCCTGGGCCGGGGTGCTCTGGAACACCCGCTTGCCGACAAAGCGCGACATTTCCACCGGCGCGCTGGTCACCAGCAGCACCCACTCAGCCGCGTCGAGGGTGGCCGCCGACAGTTGCTTTTCAGGATGCGCGGCATCGGTGACTTCGACACTGGTGCTCCAGCCCTGGCGCTGGGCCGCGGCATCGAGCAGCCGGGCACACAGCACACTGGTGACCATGCCGTTCGGGCAGGCCGTAACGATGGCTAACTTCATGACAATCCCTCTTATTGTTCTGTCAGGGGACGCACGCGCACACCCTGTTCGAGCTGCGCCAGTTGCGCTGCATCGCCAATGCCGAATCCGATCTGGGTCACTGCCATCGCGGCAATCGCCGTGGCGGTGCGCAAGGTCTGCTCCGGCGTATCGGCACTGAGCAAACCGTGGAGCATCCCCGCCAGCAACGAATCACCCGCACCCACCGTGCTGGCGACGTTGACCCTGGGTGGTGTGGCATGCAGCGCCGAGCCGACGCTGAACCAGTTCACGCCATCGACGCCATGGGAAATCACCACATGCTCGATACCCTGGGCATGCAAACGCTCCGCCGCCAAGGCCTGGGCACTGACCGACACGACCTCGCAGCCCAGCACCTCGGCCAGCTCTTCAGTGTTGGGTTTGATCAGCCACGGCCCCGCTTTCAGCGCTGCGCGCAATGCCTCGCCGCTGGTGTCGAGGGCGACATTCAGCCCCAGGTTCTTCAAGCGCAAGATCAACGCCTGCAACCATTGCGCACTGACGCCCAACGGCAAGCTTCCGGCGACAACCACCGCATCGTGCCCCGGAGCAATCTGCTCCAGCCGATCCATCAAGGCCTGCTGCTCCGCCTCGCTGACCTGCGGCCCCGGCCCGTTGATGTCGGTGATGCGGCCGTCGCTTTCCGCCAGTTTGATATTGCTGCGGGTTTCGCCCGGAACGCGGATGAAGGCATCGACAAAACCGCGTTTGGCGAACAATGTTTCGAACGCTTGCGGGTTGTCTTCGCCAAGAAAGCCACTAACGGTCAGCTGATGCCCGAGGTCCGCCAGCACTTGCGCCACGTTCACGCCTTTGCCGGCGGCGTGGGTGTGCATCACATCGCTGCGGTTGACCTGGCCGGCTTCAAGGCGCGGCAACTGGACGGTCAGGTCCAGCGCCGGGTTAAGGGTTAGGGTAAGTATCCGGGCCATTACAGGGCCTCCACTAATGCGCGCACTTCATTGGCGCTGCCCACGGCCAGGGCCTGTCGGGCAAGGGTTTGAGTCTGAGTGAAGCCCAGTTCGCGAATCCGCGCCTTGACCTCGGCAATGCTGCGCGCCCCGACGCTGAGCTCATCCACTCCGAGGCCGACCAGCACCGGCACCGCCAGCGGGTCGGCCGCCAGCTCGCCGCACACACCGACCCATTTACCGTGAGCATGGGCCGCGCGCACGGTGATGTCGATCAGTTGCAGCACCGCCGGATGCAAGCCATCGGCCTGGGCCGACAGCGTCGGATGGCCACGGTCGATGGCCAGGGTGTACTGGGTCAGGTCGTTGGTGCCGACGCTGAAGAAATCGACTTCCTTGGCCAGGACCGGTGCCAGCAATGCCGCCGACGGCACTTCGATCATGATCCCCAGTTGCAGGTCGGCGACCGGGATTTCCTGGCGCAGGCGTTCGGTCATGTCACGGGCCTGGCGCCACTCGTCGACGCTGCCCACCATCGGGAACATGATCCGCAGCGGCCGGTTGTCGGCAGCCCGCAACAAGGCGCGCAGTTGCGCTTCCATGATCTGCGGACGCTGCAAGGTCAGGCGAATGCCGCGCACGCCGAGGAACGGGTTCTCTTCCTTCGCAATCGGCCAGTACGGCAGCGGTTTGTCGCCACCGACATCGAGGGTGCGCACCACCAGCGGCCGCCCGGCCAGACCGTCGAGAACGCGGCGGTACTCGATTTCCTGGGTCGCCTCGTCGGGCGCTTGCGGGTGGGCCATGAAAATCAGTTCGGTGCGCAACAGGCCAATGCCTTCGGCGCCCTGCTCCACCGCACTGGTGACGCCGGCGCTTTCACCAATGTTGGCGAACACTTCGACGGCGTGGCCATCGATGGTCAATGCCGGTTGATGACGCAGTTCAGCAGCCGCCTTCAAGCGTTGCTCGCGGGTATCGCGTTCGGCCGTGGCGCGCTGCAAGGTCGCCGCGTCAGCGTCCACATGCAGACGACCACGCTGGCCATCGAGCAGCAAAGCCGTACCCGGTGCCAGCAGCAACACGCCGGGACCGGCGCCGACCAAGGCCGGAATACCCAGCGCCCGGGCAACAATCGCACTGTGCGCCGTAGCACCACCCCGAGCGGTGAGAATCCCCGCCACGCGAGCCGGGTCGAGACGCGCGACGTCGGACGGGCCGACCTCGTCCATCACCAGAATGTACGGTTGATCCGGTTCGCTCGGGGTTTCGATGCCGCTGAGCTGCATCAACACCCGACGCCCGATGTCGCGCAAGTCGGCCGCACGCTCGGCGAGCAAGGCATCCTGCAACGCTTCCTGTTGCCGAGCCGCCGCTTCAATCACGGCCATCCACGCCGCCTCGGCGCTTTCGCCCTGTTTGAGGCGCGTATCGACCTCATCGGTCAGTTCCGGGTCGTCGAGCATCTCTTGGTGGGTAATGAAGATTTCGCGAATGGCTTTGCTCTTGCTGCGCTCGATCAGGCCCTGGATGTCACGGCGTACCTGCGCCAGGGCGTGCTGGAGGCGCTCGCGCTCGATGCCGGCGGACTCGCCGCGCAACGGGTAATCGATGGTTTGCAGCACCTGAATATGCGCCGGGCCGATGGCGATCCCCGGAGCGGCGGCAATCGCCTGAACCACACTGCCAGATAACGGGGCGAGGACCACTTCGGTCATATCGGCAACGACTTCACGCGTCTGACTTACCGGCGGCAGCGGTTCGACTTCCTCACCGAGGCCTTCTTCGATGGCGGCCAACAAGGCCGGCAACGCATCCGCCGCGATGCCCGGTTCGGCGATGATTTCCAGGACCTGCCCCCGACGGGCGCCGAGGCTGAGCAACTTGCTCAAGCTCTTTACCGACACCGCACTGTCATGGCCATCGACGATGCGTACGCGGATGTCACCTTCAAAACTCTTTGCCAGTTGCGCGAGGATTTTCGCCGGGCGCGCATGCAAGCCGTGGGCGTTGGCCAATGCAATTCGCGCGCTGGGCCAGTCGGCGGGCACTTCACCACCGAGCACTTCGAGGACCTTGCGGCTGCTGGTGGCGCGCCCCAACTCATGGCCACGCCCTTCGATCAACAACGCGCACAGGCGTTCGAGCAGGGCTTGATGGGCCTCACCGAGGCTGGCCAGGCAGAACAGTCCAGTGAGTGGCTGGCCGAGATAACGCAGCGGTCTGTCCGGGGTGACGAAGGCCAGGCCCGGACGCTTCACCGTCTGTTCGCTGTGCAGCCACCACAGGCCATCGCCCAAGGGCAGCGCTTCAACCTGCTGCAGCACGGCGGAGAAACCGTTGCTCACGCAGTCGGCCTGCCGCAGCAAACGTGCGCCGCGCCAGACCAGCTCTTCGAAATCTTCGGCCGCCACACCGAGACCGATCATCTGTGCATCCAGCGCCAGCTCCTGCGGCGCGCCTTGCAGCAACTTCAGCAAGGCTTCGGCGGAACCGGCGCGACGCAGGGCCTGGCCCAGGTCAGTCTCGCCGAGGGCGCGGGTGAGCAATTGCAACAGGCGCAGATGTTCATCGGATTTGGCGGCGATACCGATCGCCAGGTAAACGATATGACCATCGCCCCAGTCCACGCCATCGGGGAACTGCATCAGGCGCACACCGGTGGTGAACACCAGGTCGCGGGTTTCGGGCGTACCGTGGGGGATGGCAATACCTTGACCGAGAAAGGTCGAGCCCTGAGCCTCCCGCGCCTGCAAGCCGGCGAGATAACCCTCGGCAACCAGGCCGTCGGCGACCAGATGCCCGGCCAGCAATTGCAGGGCTGCGGACTTATCCACAGCCGACTGGCCCATCGAAATCTGCTCTACAGTGAGCTCGAGCATGCTTTCTCCTTTTTGGCGCCTTGGGGCACCAGGTATTGTTTTGAATGAGTCAGCTTAGGCGCTTGGTCATCGCTTTTGGCGGTTTCACGGCAGAACCGGCCAAAGGCGCCTAAAACGTAGAAAATACGCTTGCTGAAACGTTTAATCCATATCGATTGGCACGTTACTCGAAATTGGCCCATCCTTGAAGTCCAACTTGTCGGATGCGTTGCGACAATGGTCGCCTGCCTTAATCGGTTAGGATTGACGAAAATGTCGAGGCAATCTCGAAAAAACAAGGAAACAGCGGGTTGAAACTCAGTGATATCGCCCAGTTGGCCGGTGTGTCCGTCACCACCGCCAGCTATGTCATCAATGGCAAGGCCGAACAACAGCGCATCAGCAGCGCTACCGTCGAACGCGTGCGCGCGGTCGTCGAACAACATGGCTTCACGCCTAACCCACAGGCCGCCGGATTGCGCAGCCGACACACCCGCACATTGGGGTTCATTCTGCCGGATCTGGAAAACCCCAGTTACGCGCGAATCGCCAAATTGCTGGAACAAGGTGCGCGGGCCCGGGGTTATCAGTTGCTGATCGCCAGTTCCGACGATGCGCCGGACAGCGAACGGCAATTGCTGCAGTTGTTCCGCGCCCGGCGCTGCGACGCACTGATCGTTGCCAGCTGCCTGCCGCCCGGCGACGACAGCTATCGCCAATTGCAGGCCAAGGGCATTCCGATCATCGCCATCGACCGGGTCATGGAACCCGAGCATTTCTGCTCGGTGATCAGTGACGACCGCGAGGCCAGCCTGCAACTGACCCGCAGCCTGCTCGACCCCTTGCCCAAACAGATCGCGCTGATCGGCGCCCGCCCGGAGCTGAGCATCAGCCAGGAACGTTGCGCCGGCTTCAAAGAGGCGCTCGCCGGGTTCAACGGTGAGGTGCTGATTGAAGAAGGCGAATCCTTCAGCCGCGAGTGCGGCAAACAATTGATGGAAGAATTGCTGCAGCGCCTGGGCCATTTGCCCGATGCCCTGGTGACCACATCCTACGTGCTGCTTCAAGGCGTGTTCGATGCGCTGCACGACTTCCCGCTGAAAAACCGCCCGCTGCGCCTCGGCACGTTCGGCGACACTCAGTTGCTGGACTTCCTGCCGCTGCCGGTCAACGCCATGGCCCAGCAGCACCAGTTGATCGCCGACAAGGCCCTCGCGCTGGCCCTGGCAGCCATCGAGCAGTCGGATTACCGGCCCGGTGTGCAAGCCATTGCGCGCACGTTCAAGCAGCGTATTCGCCAGGACTGAACCGTGGAGCTGATCGACACCCACACTCATCTGGATTTTCCGGACTTCGACGCCGACCGTCAGGCGCTGCTGGCCGAAAGCCGCGCCCTCGGGGTGCGGCGGATCGTGGTGCTGGGGGTTTATCAGGCCAATTGGCAGCGGGTCTGGGAGCTGGTGCAAAACGATCCCGACCTGCATGCGGCGTTCGGATTGCATCCGGTGTATCTGGACGATCATCGCCCTGAAGACTTGAGCGAACTCGGCGATTGGCTGACCCGCCTGGCTGGCCATCGGCAACTGTGTGCCGTCGGCGAGATCGGCCTGGACTACTTCATCGAAACCCTGGACCGTGAGCGCCAGCAGGCATTGTTCGACGCACAACTGCAACTGGCGGCGGACTTCAATCTTCCAGCACTGATCCATGTGCGGCGTAGCCATGCGGCGGTGATTGCCACGCTCAAACGGTTTCGCCTGAAACGGGCCGGCATCATCCACGCCTTTGCCGGCAGCCAGGAAGAAGCCCGGGAATACATCAAGCTGGGTTTCAAACTCGGCCTGGGCGGCGCCGCGACCTGGCCTCAAGCACTGCGCATGCACCGAGTGCTCGCCGAGCTACCGCTGGATTCTGTGGTGCTGGAAACCGACTCCCCGGACATGGCGCCCGCCATGTTCCCCGGCCAACGCAACAGCCCCGCGCATCTGCCCGCGATCTGCGCGGCACTGGCCGACATCATGGCGATCAGCCCCGAGCAATTGGCTGCGGCCAGTACGGCCAATGCCTGCGAGTTGTTCAACTGGTGAATCAAATCCTGTGGTATCAGGCGACCGCTACACCCGAAATGCGCTGATCAACTGTTTCAACTCCACGACCTGGGCCGACAACGCCCGGCTGGCATCTTCGGTCTGATGCGCACCTTCAGCGGTGCGCTCACCAGCGCGATTGATCTCGACGATGTTCTGGTCGATGTCGTGAGCCACGGCGGTTTGTTGCTCCACTGCGGCGGCAATCTGCTGGTTCTGGTCGACGATCATGCCGACCGCTCCCAAGATGTTTTCCAGCGCCCGCTGGACCTTTTCCGACTGCCCGACCGTGCCATTGGCCATTTCATGGCTGGTGCCCATGGCCTTGACCGCCGCGCCGACACCGTCATGGAGCCTGGTGATCATCTGCTCGATTTCTTCGGTCGATTGCTGGGTTCGTTTGGCCAGGGTCCGGACTTCGTCGGCTACCACGGCGAAACCACGGCCCTGCTCACCGGCCCGTGCCGCCTCGATGGCAGCATTGAGCGCCAGCAGGTTGGTCTGCTCGGCGATACTCTTGATCACTTCGAGCACACGGCTGATGGACTGGCTGTCGCTGGCCAGTTGGTTGATCACCAGTACCGATTGATCGATCTCGCTGGCCAGCGCGGCAATGCTGCCTTGCTGTGACTCCACCAGGCCACGACCACTGATGGTCTCATCGTTGACACTGTGGGCACTGCTCACCGCCGCGGCGGCACTGCGCGCCACTTCCTGGGAAGTGGCCGACATCTGGTTCATCGCCGTGGCCACTTGTTCGATCTGCGTGCGCTGCCCGGCGACGGCCTGGTTGCTTTGCGCGGAAACGCTTTCCACCTGGCCGGCCTGACGCTCGACTTCGCTGACGGTCTGCCCCACCCGCTCGATCAGGTCATGGATCTTTTTCACCGTGCCGTTGAACACTTCGCCCAGCTCCCCCAGCTCATCGCGGCTGTGGGCGCTGAAGGTCACTGTCATGTCGCCGGCCGCCACCTTGTCCATCACCGCCCCCAGGCGCTTGAGCGTGGTGCGGGTCGAGGCATAGAAAGCGCCGTAGAGATAAAAGATCAACACAAAGACGACTGACAGCGCCACGGCCTGCAAGACCATGTGCGTGCGATTCTGCTCAAGTCGCTGCTGCAATTGCGGGCCGAGATACTTCAGGACCGCCTCGTTGAGTTGGTAAGTCTGGTCCATCAGGGCGCTGACCTGATCGTAAAAGCCCTGCCACGGCGCGTCGAGGGTATCCGCCATGACCACTTGTTCTTCGAACAGCTCGCTGGCTTTCTTCAGGGATGCCCGGCTGCTGTCGGCCTGAGCGGCCAGGGTATCGCGCGCAGCCTTGCTGGAACCCAAGGCATCCTGCAACTTCAGGCCATACTCGGCCTGGAGCTTTTCAATCTGCGCCAGCAATTCATCGAAACGGGTACTCGAAGCCGAGTTGATGAATCCCTGCCCCAACGAGTAAGACCCCATTGCCCGACCTTCGCCCAGTATCTGGGTGACCCGTGGCGTGACGAGGGTGACCAGCTCGCTCAACTGGCGCATGTCGCTCTGGTTGTCGCGACTGAGGCCGGACTGGCTGGTGATGAGCTGGCTGAAAATCTGCGCGCTGCCCACCAGCTTGCCGATCAAGGCACTTTTGCTTTGCAGGGAATTTTCCGTTTGCTGGGCCTTGAACGCGGCGATCATTTCATCGCGTTTGCCATCAAACACCGCAACCTGCTCCGGGTCGCTGGTCATCGCCGTCAGCCCTTGCAGGCGAGTCAGAATATTCTGCTCAAGGGCGCTGATTTTCGATTCGACATTGCCGGCCTTGCCGGATTGGCCGAGGCTGACATTGATCTGCACCAGGTTGTTCAGGGTTTCCAGATCGCGCCGCAACGTCAGGCTGCTGCCCAACAGGTCGAGACTTTGCAGCTCGATGCGCGTGCCCTGGAATTCGCGGTAGGAGTCACGCACCAGATAGAAGTTGGTCACCAGCATCGGCACCAGGAACAGTACGCTGATCAGGCTGAACTTCATACCGAAGCTCAGACGGTTCATCAGTGCGACAGCGGGATAGAGCAAGCTCTTCACTGGATGTCTCCCTTCAGTTTCTTATTTTTTTTATTGGCAGGCGCAGACAGAAAGCAGATAGCCACTATTCGACGCTATCTCTGTATAACTTAAATCGGCAGGAGGTTTTGTAACTTAAGGTTAACGACAGAAGTCCGCGAGCGATACGAAGCGAACTCAATGTGGCGAGGGGGCAAGCCCCCTCGCCACAATGGCTCAGACAGCCGGGCTAATGCAGGACCGTCCACAACGCAAAGCCGGCATACCAGAGCACCGCCGCACGCAGCAGCAGCGCCCAGATGCGGTCCAGATTGTTGATACCTTCCGCGCCGGTCACCGGCGCCGGAATTTCACCGGCCACCAGCCCGACTTTCACGATCAATTGCGCGGCGCTGATGTTCCAGTTCAGCAGCTCATGCAGCATCACCCGACTGACCGCGACAAAATTGCCGACCAACGCCAGGCTCGCGGCCAGCAGACGCACCGGCAACCAGTCGAAGGCGTGACGCAGTTGCCCGGCGCGCTCGACCACTGCAGGGGTTTTCCCGTGTTCTTCGGCCAGCGCCAGCAACCGATAACTCAGCGCCGCAACCGGACCCAACAGGAAGTACCAGAAAATCACCGCGAAAAAGCTCTGGTAGGCCTCCCACAGCAAATGCCCTTCGACCTGCTCCAGCAGCTGCTCGCCATTGTCTGCGCAGATATCCAGATCGCGCTGGGCGACATGGGCCGCCGCTTGCAGGTCCTCCCGACGCCAGGCATCGCGGAACGGCCCGAGATCGCCCAGTAGATCACCGCGCCCCAGGCTGTAGATGACTACCAGCATATGGATCGGCAACGCCAGCAAGCCATAGGCCACCGGCTCGATGACGACCAGCAGCAACCCCAGCAACGCCACCGGCAACAAGACCAGTATCGACAGCACCAGCCATGGTCGGTTTGAAAATCGCGGGCTGGCCTCAAGCTTGTTCAGCTCGTGTGTCCAGCCATTGTCACGCTGAACCCGATGGCGCAGGGCCGAGAACTTCTCGATCCACACCGCCAACAGCAACACCAGAAAACTCATCGTCCTTCCTCTTGTGCCAGGGCGGCACGATAGCGTGCCCAGTCGAACGCCGGCCCTGGATCGGTTTTGCGCCCCGGTGCAATGTCGCTGTGCCCGCAGATACGCTCTGTGGTGATTGCCGTGAACGCCTGTTGCAACTGGCGCGTCAGGGCTGTCAACGCGCGGTATTGCGCGTCGGTGAACGGCAGATCATCCGTGCCTTCGAGCTCGATGCCCACGGAAAAATCGTTACAGGTTTCCCGCCCCTCGAAGCTCGAGACGCCCGCATGCCACGCACGCTCAAGGCACGAAACAAACTGGGTAACGGTACCGTCACGTTCGATCAGAAAGTGCGCCGACACCCGCAAGTCCACAATCCCTTCAAAATAGGGATGTTCGGTGACATCCAGACGATTCTGGAAAAACTCCTGCACCTTGCCGGTGGCGAACTGCGCCGGCGGCAGGCTGATGTTGTGGATCACCAGCAGGGAAATTTCGCCTGTGGGGCGCGCATTGAAGTTGGGAGAGGGGCAGACATGCACACCCTGAATCCAACCGCTCGCGGGGTCCAACTGCATACCGATTCCTTCAACGTCGACTGTATTGGCACAGTATGCCGCGATAATCCCCCAGGACGCGATCACTTGCCGCGTTTGAGGTTGTCGATCTAAAACAGGCGTATGTTCGGAATCGACAACCAACGCCGGCAACGTCAGGGATTCGACCAAATACAGGTGCCAGCGCAAACGTAACGCTCTGATGCCTTGGGTTGGTCGGTGGCATGGCCCTATAATCGAGCCACTTTGTTTGTGGAGTCTGTTATGCCGAATCTACGTCTCGCCGATCTGACCGCCGAAATCGAAGCCAACGTGCGCCGTGCGCTGCATGAAGACATCGGCAGCGGCGATATCACCGCGCAGCTGATCCCGGCCGAACGCCTGGCCAAAGCCACCATCATTACCCGCGACGCGGCCGTCATCAGCGGCACCGCCTGGGTCGATAACGTGTTTCGGCAACTGGACCCGCGGGTGGCGGTGCACTGGCAGGTTGCCGACGGTGAACGGGTGACGCCCAATCAGGTGCTGTTCCACCTCGAAGGCCCTGCGCGCTCACTGCTGACCGGCGAACGCAGCGCCCTGAACTTCCTGCAACTGCTCTCCGGCGTGGCGACCCGCGCGCAATACCTGGCGGACTTCGTGGCCGAGACTCAGGTCAAGCTGCTCGACACCCGCAAAACACTGCCAGGGCTGCGCCTGGCGCAAAAGTACGCCGTGACCTGCGGCGGTTGCCATAACCACCGCATCGGCCTGTATGACGCCTTCCTGATCAAGGAAAACCACATCGCCGCCAGCGGCGGCATCGCGCAGGCCATTGCCGCCGCGCACAAGATCGCCCCGGGCAAACCGGTCGAGATTGAAGTGGAAAGCCTGGATGAACTCAAGGAAGCGCTGGCGGCCGGTGCCGACATCATCATGCTCGACGAACTGAGCCTGGACGACATGCGTGAAGCCGTGCGCCTGAATGCCGGCAAGGCCAAGCTGGAGGCCAGCGGCGGGATCAACGAAAGTACGTTGCTGCCAATTGCACAGACTGGGGTGGATTACATTTCGATCGGTGCGATGACCAAGGATGTGAAGGCGGTCGATCTGTCGATGCGCCTGAGTCTCTGATCACACGTATGTGAGTTGCCAAAACTGTAGGAGCGAGCTTGCTCGCGATGTACCTGAGAGCGCCACGTTTAACCAGTAAACACGCGTTATCGTTAACGAACATCGCGAGCAAGCTCGCTCCTACATGAGTGTCAGACCACCAGATTGTTCATCTCGCAGTACTCTTCCCACTCGACGCCCAACACCTCGGCAGCTTCCTTGTGCAGTTTCAGGCGTTCGGTCTCGTATTCTTCCGGGGTTGATGTGTACTTGAGCGTCAGTTCCCACGGTTGCAAGCCCTGGGCTTCGGCTTCATCCTCGAACGCCCACTGGATCTGGTCTTTCTGATCGTCGGCGGACAAGTCCTTGATCTCGTCCATCAACTCGGGGGCATCCAGCACATACTTCTTCAGCGCTTCTTCGTGTCGGGCTTCCTGGGTCATCTCTTTAACAGTCATGGCGTTCTCGCTGATCTGGGAATGGAAGATGGATCTGGATCTTCAAGGATCTCTCTGACACAAAAAACCGGATCAAGCCCGGTTTATCTGGCCTTCAGAACCATTCTGGATCATCTGAAAACTGCTGGGCGTTGCTCAGGCAGACTCCGAATATAGGACGTTTGGCTGAGGATTTACACGTCTCTTTACATCTCCCCACAAAAAGTTGTGCACACGATGTTTTGATGGCGGCGGGAACATAAATTCAAACAGCGATCAGGACGGCGAACTCGAGAACCTGAGCGGAAAGGTGAAACAAGCGAGGGAGATATGGTGCCCGAGACAGGAATCGAACCTGCGACCTTCGCGTTACGAGTGCGCTGCTCTACCGGCTGAGCTACACGGGCGGTGGGCTAAACCTAGCACCGAGTTTCAGCAACGGCAACGTCGTCAATCAACTCTGTGATCTACAGACAAAAAAATGCCCCACCGTTTTCACGGTGGGGCATTTTTTATAACGTTGAAGCGGTCAGGCGTGAGGCGTGATTAAACGCCCGAAGCCTTGGCTGCCGCCACGTCTTTGATGGACAGCTTGATACGGCCGCGGTTGTCCACGTCCAGTACCAGCACTTCCACTTCCTGGCCTTCTTTCAGGATGTCGGTCACTTTCTCAACGCGAGCATCGCTCAGCATGGAGATGTGAACCAGACCGTCCTTGCCCGGCAGGATGTTGACGAATGCGCCGAAGTCGACGATGCGCTCAACCTTGCCGACGTAGATCTTGCCGATCTCGGCTTCAGCGGTGATGCCCAGAACGCGCTGACGTGCTGCTTCAGCCGCTTCCTTGGTTTCGCCGAAGATCTTGATCGAACCGTCGTCTTCGATGTCGATCGAAGCCTTGGTTTCTTCACAGATCGCACGAATGGTCGCGCCGCCTTTACCGATGACATCACGGATTTTGTCGGTGTCGATCTTCATCGCAATCATGGTCGGAGCGTTGGCCGACAGTTCGGTACGCGACTGGCCAATGATCTGGTTCATCTGGCCGAGGATGTTCAGGCGCGCTTCCAGGGCTTGGCCCAGAGCGATTTCCATGATCTCTTCGGTGATGCCCTTGATCTTGATGTCCATCTGCAGCGCGGTGACGCCTTTGGCGGTACCGGCTACCTTGAAGTCCATGTCGCCCAGGTGGTCTTCGTCACCCAGGATGTCGGTCAGGACGGCGAATTTCTCGCCTTCTTTAACCAGACCCATGGCGATACCGGCAACCGGCGCCTTCATCGGCACACCAGCGTCCATCAGGGCCAGGGAAGCGCCGCAAACGGAAGCCATCGAGCTCGAACCGTTGGATTCGGTGATTTCCGATACAACACGGATGGTGTACGGGAACACGTCAGCGGCAGGCAGCATGGCCGAAACCGAACGACGGGCCAGACGGCCGTGACCGATTTCGCGACGACCAGCGCCACCCATGCGACCACACTCGCCTACCGAGAACGGAGGGAAGTTGTAGTGCAGCATGAACGGGTCTTTCTTCTCGCCTTCCAGGGTGTCCAGCAGCTGTGCATCACGGGCAGTACCCAGAGTTGCAACGACCAGAGCCTGGGTTTCGCCACGGGTGAACAGAGCCGAACCGTGGGTTTTTGGCAGAACGCCGACTTCGATGTTCAACGGACGTACGGTCTTGGTGTCGCGACCGTCGATACGTGGCTTGCCGTTAACGATGTTTTCGCGAACGGTGCGGTATTCGATTTCGCCGAAAGCTGCTTTGACTTCGCTGGAAGAAGGCTGGCCTTCTTCACCGGACAGCTTGGCAACGACCTGATCCTTCAACTCGCCCAGGCGAGCGTAACGGTCAGCCTTGACGGTGATGGTGTAGGCCTGGGAGATCGCTTCGCCGAACTCGGCACGGATAGCGCCCAGCAGTTCGGTGGCTTCTGGCGCAGGCGCCCAGGTCCAGGTTGGCTTGGCAGCTTCAGCGGCCAGTTCTTTGACGGCGTTGATCACAACCTGGAACTCGTCGTGAGCAAACAGTACCGCGCCCAGCATCTGGTCTTCGGTCAGCTCTTTGGCTTCCGATTCAACCATCAGCACAGCGTCCGAAGTACCGGCAACGACCATGTCCAGGCTCGAAGCAGCCTGTTGCTCGTAAGTCGGGTTCAGCAGGTAACCGGTGCTTTCGTGGAACGCAACGCGGGCAGCGCCGATCGGGCCATCGAAAGGAATGCCGGAGATCGCCAGCGCAGCCGAGGTACCGATCATCGCAGCGATGTCCGGATCGGTCTTCTTGCTGGTGGAAACGACGGTGCAGACAACCTGCACTTCGTTCATGAAGCCTTCCGGGAACAGCGGACGGATCGGACGGTCGATCAGTCGGGAAGTCAGGGTTTCTTTCTCGGAAGGACGGCCTTCGCGCTTGAAGAAACCGCCAGGGATCTTACCGGCAGCGTAAGTCTTTTCCTGGTAGTGAACAGACAGAGGGAAGAAGCCCTTGCCTGGATCGGCTTGTTTTGCACCGACTACGGTCACCAATACGCTGACGTCGTCGTCAACGGTGACCAATACTGCGCCGGAGGCCTGACGGGCGATACGGCCAGTCTCGAGGGTAACGGTCGACTGACCGAACTGGAATTTTTTGATTACCGGGTTCACGGTGTCCTACCTTCTTTGTGGCTCTTGGGGGAACTGGTTTCTTACGAAATTCTTGGGCAACGCCGGGAATCGGCCCGACTGGTTTGTCCAGGTGTTACTCAGGCAAAGCAGGTATCCAGATAAAACTTGAGGCTGGGAGCCTGCCATGCGCCGGCGGGAAACCCGCTGGTGCACGACAGACAACCAACCTCTAGCGCAATCGCTTATTAGCGACGCAGACCCAGGCGACCGATCAGAGTCTGATAACGACCCAGATCCTTGCCTTTCAGGTAGTCCAGCAGCTTACGACGCTGGTTAACCATGCGGATCAGACCACGACGGGAGTGGTGGTCTTTACCGTTGGCCTTGAAGTGACCTTGCAGTTTGTTGATGTTGGCGGTCAGCAGTGCAACTTGCACTTCTGGCGAACCGGTGTCACCAACAGCTTGCTGGTAGTCAGCTACGATTTGAGCTTTTTCTTGAACGTCGAGAGCCATGAGGCAATCCTTTTATCAGGAAACTGTTTCAGAAAAACAGTTTCAACAGGCCAGGGACAAATCCCTGTATCTAAAAATGAGTAGTGACCGTGCCTGTTGACAGCCACCCTCGTCCGGTCATTCTGACCGAATCAGTCGACGCGGCGCGATGCGCCCGTCTTCGCTCACTTCACCGATACCGATGAAGCGACCATTGTGATCCTGTACCCGCACCATGCCGAACTTCGGAGCATCCGGGGCACGTACCGGCTGGCCGTTGAGCCAGTAGAACGCACTCGCTTCCGAGAACTGCAACAGTGGCCAATCCAGCAAGCCGCTGTCCGATGGCATCAGGAAACGATCGACCGCTTCGTTGCCGCCTTCGGCATGTACCGCTTCCAGCTCTTCGAGGGTAACCGTCTGCGCCAGGGTGAATGGCCCGGCCTGGGTACGTCGCAGTTCTGCAACGTAAGCGCCACAACCGAGTTGCTCACCGATATCCTCCACCAGGGTACGGATATAGGTGCCTTTGCTGCAATCCACCGCCAGCCGCGCAGTATCTCCTTCGAAGGCCAGCAATTCCAAGCGCGTAATAGTAACAGAACGCGGTTCGCGCTCCACTACTTCACCTGCACGAGCCAGCTTGTACAGCGGCTGGCCGTCACGCTTGAGCGCCGAGTACATCGGCGGTATCTGACTGATTTGCCCACGAAATTTCGGCAGTACAGCCTCGATATCGGTGCGACCAACGGTCACCGGGCGCTCCTGCAAAACTTCACCTTCGGCATCCGCCGTGGTGGTGGTCTTGCCCAGTTGCGCCAGGGTTTCATAACCCTTGTCGGAATCGAGCAGGTATTGCGAGAACTTGGTCGCCTCGCCGAAGCACAGCGGCAACACGCCGGTGGCCAAGGGATCGAGACTGCCGGTATGACCTGCCTTTTCGGCGTTCAGCAACCAGCGAACCTTCTGCAAGGCCGCGTTGGAGGTAAACCCCAGCGGCTTGTCGAGAAGGATAATGCCGCTGACGTTACGACGGATACGTTTGACCTGAGCCACCGATTACTCCTTGGTGTCTTCGGCTTCTGCCGCAACCGGATGCTGATTGTCTTCAGCCACTGCGCGCTCGATCAATGCCGACAGATGCGCACCACGCACGACGCTTTCGTCGTAGTGGAAGTGCAGCTGTGGAACGCTGCGCAGTTTCATCTCGCGAGCCAACTGCATGCGCAGGAAACCGGCGGCGGAGTTGAGCACCTTGATGCTTTGTGCAATTTCTTCGGCGCTGTCCTGCCCCATCACGGTGATGAAGATCTTGGCGTGACCGACGTCACGGCTGACTTCCACTGCGGTAATGGTGACCAGGCCGACGCGCGGGTCTTTGACTTCACGACGGATCAGTTGTGCCAGCTCACGCTGCATCTGATCGCCGATGCGTTGGGTACGGCTATATTCTTTTGCCATGTCTTGTTACCTGTTACTGCCCCACGGTGAAACCCGTGAGGTCTGAAAGCGGCAAACGCCCGGCCTGACAAAAGCCAGACCGGGCGTTGCGTTTAGAGTCCTGGTGACGAATTGCGCATTTGCATGCGACGCCCCGTCACGGCTCCTGAAGTGCGCGAGTTAGAGGCTGCGAGCAACCTGCACCTTCTCGAAGACTTCGATCTTGTCACCGACTTTAACGTCGTTGTAGCTCTTCACGCCGATACCGCATTCCATGCCGGCACGTACTTCGGAAGCGTCATCCTTGAAGCGGCGCAGGGATTCCAGCTCGCCTTCGAAGATAACGATGTCTTCACGCAGTACACGGATTGGACGGTTACGGTGAACAACACCTTCGATAACCATGCAACCGGCGATCGCGCCAAACTTCGGCGAACGGAACACGTCACGCACTTCGGCGATACCCAGGATGTTCTCGCGAACATCGCTGCCGAGCATACCGGTCAGGGCTTTCTTGACGTCTTCGATGATGTCGTAGATCACGTTGTAGTAACGCATATCCAGACCTTCCTGCTCGACGATCTTGCGCGCGCCGGCATCGGCACGCACGTTGAAGCCGAACAGTACAGCGTTGGAGGCCAGTGCCAGGTTGGCATCGGATTCGGTGATACCACCGACGCCGCCACCGACCACGCGCACTTGCACTTCGTCGTTACCCAGGCCGTTCAAGGCACCGTTCAACGCTTCCAGCGAACCACGGACGTCGGATTTGAGGACGATGTTGAGCGTCTTCTTCTCTTCCTGACCCATGTTTTCGAAGATGTTTTCCAGCTTGCCGGCGTGAGCGCGAGCCAGTTTGACTTCGCGGAACTTGCCTTGACGGAACAAAGCCACTTCACGGGCTTTCTTCTCGTCGGCAACCACGCTCATTTCGTCGCCAGCGTCCGGGGTACCGTCCAGGCCGAGAATCTCGACAGGGATGGCCGGACCGGCTTCCTTGATTGGCTTGCCGTTCTCGTCGAGCATGGCACGTACACGGCCATAGTTCGAACCGACCAGGACCATGTCGCCTTGGCGCAGGGTACCGTCTTGAACCAGAACGGTAGCCACCGGGCCACGGCCCTTGTCCAGACGCGATTCAACCACGACGCCACGACCAGGAGCCGACGGAGTTGCAGTCAGTTCCAGGACTTCGGCTTGCAGCAATACGGCTTCGAGCAGTTCGTCGACGCCAGTACCCATCTTCGCCGAGACCGGTACGAACGGAGTGTCACCACCCCACTCTTCCGAAGTCACGCCGTGAACCGACAGTTCGCTACGGATGCGATCGAGGTCAGCACCTGGCTTGTCGATCTTGTTCACTGCAACAACCAGTGGCACACCAGCCGCTACCGCGTGCTGGACGGCTTCAATGGTCTGCGGCATCACGCCGTCGTCCGCTGCAACCACCAGGATCACGATGTCGGTCGCCTTGGCACCACGGGCACGCATTGCGGTAAACGCGGCGTGACCAGGGGTGTCGAGGAACGTCACCATGCCACGGTCGGTTTCAACGTGGTATGCGCCGATGTGCTGGGTGATACCACCGGCTTCGCCAGCAGCAACCTTGGCCCGACGGATGTAGTCGAGCAGGGAAGTCTTACCGTGGTCAACGTGGCCCATTACGGTCACGACTGGTGCGCGGGAAACTGCCTCGCCTTCAAACTTCAGGGACTCGGCCAGGGAATCTTCCAGGGCGGTGTCGCTGACCAGGGTCACTTTGTGGCCCAGCTCCTCGGCAACCAACTGGGCAGTTTCCTGATCCAGTACCTGGTTGATGGTCGCTGGAGTACCCAGTTTGAACATGAACTTGATGATTTCAGCAGCCTTCACCGACATCTGCTGGGCGAGATCGCCAACAGTGATGGTTTCGCCGATCTTCACTTCGCGCACGACAGGGCCGGTCGGGCTCTGGAAACCGTGGGCGTTGCGCTTCTTCAGCTTGGCCTTGCCGCGACCACCACGACGGAAGCCATCGCTTTCTTCGTCGGTAGTACGTGGGGCAACACGTGGAGCCGGAGCCTTTTCCTTGACCGAAGCACGATGCGGAGCGTTTTTGCGCTCGCCATCGCCGCTACCGCGACGATTGTTGTCGTCGGCACGTGGCTTGTCCGGACGGCGCTGTTCGTCGCGCTTGCGGGTATCGGCCGCAGGAGCTGGAGCAGCCGCCACAACCGGTGCGCTTTCGCGAACTGGCTCGGCCACCGCAGCAGGCGCTGCAACAGGTTCGGCTTGAGCGGTCGGCGCAGCAGCAGGCTGGCGACGCGCTTCTTCTTCGGCGCGACGCTTGGCTTCTTCTTCAGCCTTCTGACGAGCAGCATTTTCTACTGCGCGACGTTCATCCAGTTCACGCTTGCGCTCGGCTTCGATTTCTTCCGGGCTGCGCTGTACGAAGACTTTCTTCTTGCGTACTTCAACGCTGATGCTCTTGCTGCCAGCAACACGCAGGGTGCTGGTGGTTTTACGCTGCAGCGTAATCTTGCGTGGTTCTTCCACTTTCGCCTTGTGGCTGCTTTTCAAGTGAGTCAGCAACGATTGCTTCTCACTGTCAGTCACACTTTCTTCGGCGGCGGTGTGCGGCAGACCTGCCTCACGCATCTGCTGCAACAGGCGCTCTACCGGTGTTTTGACCTCATCGGCCAGTTGTTTCACCGTGACTTGCGTCATGCACTTCTCTCCTCAGGCCGCGCCTAATTACTCGAACCAGTGGGCTCGGGCGGCCATGATCAACTTGCCGGCACGATCATCGTCAATGCCGTCGATGTCGAGCAGGTCGTCAATAGACTGCTCGGCCAGGTCTTCGCGGGTAATTACGCCGCGCACCGCCAGTTCCATCGCCAAATCCTTGTCCATACCCTCAAGCGAGAGCAGGTCTTCGGCCGGATGGGCGTCTGCCAGCTTTTCCTCAGTAGCGATGGCTTTGGTCAACAAGCGATCCTTGGCACGAGCGCGAAGCTCGTTGACGATTTCCTCGTCAAAGCCGTCGATGTTGAGCATTTCTTCCAACGGTACGTAGGCAATCTCTTCCAGGCTGGTGAAGCCTTCATCAACCAGCACCTGAGCCAGTTCTTCGTCGACTTCCAGCTCGTCGATGAAGTTGCGCAGGATGTCGCCGGTTTCTGCTTGCTGTTTAGCCTGGATGTCCGATTCGGTCATCACGTTCAGGGTCCAGCCAGTCAACTGGCTGGCCAGACGCACGTTCTGACCACCGCGACCGATGGCCTGAGCCAGATTGTCTGCGCCAACGGCGATGTCCATTGCGTGGGCATCTTCGTCAACGATAATTGCCGCAACCTCGGCCGGGGACATGGCGTTGATCACGAACTGAGCCGGGTTGTCGTCCCACAGGACGATGTCAACACGCTCACCGCCCAACTCACCCGACACTGCCTGGACGCGCGAACCGCGCATACCGATGCAAGCGCCCTGCGGGTCGATGCGTTTGTCCTTGGAGCGAACGGCGATCTTGGCGCGCGAACCCGGATCACGGGACGCAGCCATCACTTCGATCAGGCCTTCGGCAATTTCCGGCACTTCGATGCGGAACAACTCGATCAGCATTTCCGGCGCGGTACGCGACAGGATCAACTGCGGGCCGCGGTTCTCGGTGCGGATTTCCTTGAGCAGCGCACGCAGACGCACGCCAACCCGGAAAGTTTCGCGAGAAATGATGTCTTCACGGGCCAGCAACGCTTCAGCGTTGTTGCCCAGATCAACGATCACGTTGTCGCGGGTAACTTTTTTCACGGTGCCGGAGATGATTTCACCCAGGCGCTCGCGGTAAGCGTCAACAACCTGAGCGCGCTCGGCTTCGCGAACTTTCTGCACAATGACTTGCTTGGCAGTCTGTGCGGCAATGCGGCCGAACTCGATGGACTCGATCTTCTCTTCTACGACGTCACCGACCTTGGCGCCAGGATGCGTTTCAGCAACCTTGCTCGGCCAGGTTTCGATGGCCGGATCGTCCAGGTCTGCTTCTTCGACGACCGTCCAGCGACGGAATGTCTCGTATGCACCCGTGTGGCGGTTGATTTCCACACGCAGATCAACTTCGTCTTCAAAACGCTTTTTGGTAGCAGTGGCCAAGGCCAGCTCCAGCGCTTCAAAAATCACGTTTGCCGGTACGCCCTTTTCATTGGATACCGACTCAACAACCAGCAGTACTTCTTTGCTCATCGTACGCCTCGCCTTTCGCAAGCCATTGGATCCGCGGGATCCGCAGTATCTGGCACGCCTCAGTCAAAACTGGGAATAATGTTGGCCTTGTCGATCATATCGATCGGCAACAGGAACTCATGGTCATCTACCTGCACCACGACATCCTGCTCTTCTACGCCGCGCAGAAGGCCCTGAAAGTTGCGTCGTCCTTCAAAAGGCGAGCGCAGCTTGATCTTCACTTGTTCACCGGCAAATTTTGCAAACTGCTCAAGAGTGAACAGAGGGCGTTCCATGCCAGGCGAGGAAACTTCAAGGGTGTACTCAACGGAGATTGGATCTTCAACATCCAGCACACCGCTGATCTGACGGCTGACGATGGCGCAATCGTCCACCAGCACGCCGCCTTCTTTATCGATATAAACGCGCAACATCGAGTGACGACCCTGAGCCGAAAACTCGATACCCCAGCATTCATAGCCTAGGGCCACGACCACCGGGGCCAGCAAGGCCTGCAACTCTTCTAGCTTGCTCGACACCTGAACCCCCTAGTGCATGTATGTGCATGCTATGCAAAATAAAAAAATGGGCGAAACGCCCATCCTTGAAACGCCGTCGAACAGCGGCGTTGAAAGTGTCCAGCTAACAAAAAGCCCCTTAAAAGGGGCTCCTTAAACTGGTTGCGGGGGCCGGATTTGAACCGACGACCTTCGGGTTATGAGCCCGACGAGCTACCAGACTGCTCCACCCCGCGACAAAGCTGGGGCGGAAGTATACGACCGATCCCCTACAGGGTCAATGTAACCTTCCACCTGCAAGAAAGCCCGCAACAGCGGGCTCTCCTGACTAATTGGTACCGAGAAGGGGACTCGAACCCCTACACCCTATGGGCACAACCACCTCAAGGTTGCGTGTCTACCAATTCCACCACCTCGGCAATACTACGTTTGAAACCCTTCTTACTTCTGCTCTTGAGCTGGAGGCACGTCAGTCGCTGGAGTAGCCGACTTTTGCTCTTGAAGCACCGGGACATCATCAGAAGCCGGTTGTTGCTTTGGAACTTCCAGTACCGCTGGGTTTGGGAGACCTACTTGAGTCAGCTGGTGAGCCTTCTCTTTAGCAAAGTAACCTAACCCCAAGCTGGTTATGAAAAAACCTGCGGCAAGTATAGCAGTAAACTTACTAAGAAAGGTAGAGGAACCTTGGCTTCCGAACACAGTATTTGAAGCACCTGCTCCGAAAGACGCGCCAGCATCCGCACCTTTACCCTGCTGCAGCAAAACCAGAGCTACTACGCCCAATGCACCCAGCAGATGAAAAACGACTACGACTGTTTCCAGCATTTTTTCAGTTTCCCGCGGCGCGACAGATCGCACCGAACTCATCTGCATTCAGGGAAGCCCCACCAATGAGACCCCCATCGATATCCGGCATGCCGAACAGTTCGACCGCATTGGCCGCCTTCACGCTGCCGCCGTATAGAAGCCGCACACCTTGTGCGACTTCAGAATTCTCTGCCGCCAACTGGGCGCGAATGGCTGCGTGCACATCCTGCGCCTGTTGCGGCGTTGCAGTCAGCCCCGTGCCAATGGCCCAGACCGGCTCGTAAGCGATCACTGCCTTGGCAAAGGCACCGACACCCAGCTCCTCAATGATACTGCCAAGCTGACGCGAGACAACCTCAAGAGTTTTTCCGGCTTCACGTTGCTCCAGGGTCTCCCCTATGCACAACACCGGAGTCAAGCCACATGCCTGTGCCGCTGCGAACTTGCGGATCAGCATTGCGTCCTGCTCCCCCAGAATCTGGCGGCGCTCGGAATGCCCGACAAGCACCAGGGAACAACCTGCATCCACCAACTGACTCGGTGCAACTTCACCGGTCAACGCACCTTGTCCGGATTCCACCGCAGAATTCTGCGCGCCGACCGAAATCGACTTTCCTTCCAGGCCTTCAATCACTTGATTGATATGCAGGAAAGGCGGGAATACCGCAACATCAACACTGCTCGGCAAGGCCAAGTCACGAAGGCCGTTGATCAGCTCTGCGACGCTGGCGCGGGTACCGTGCATCTTCCAGTTACCAGCTACCATAGGGCGACGCATGCTGTACCTCGTCGGTCAAAGTGGGCGCAGATGTTACCCAACACAATCATGGCTGGCAAGCCGAATTCAGGCAGAAACTTCAGTAACCAGTTTTGCCAGCTCTTCGGCATACCCACGAACCTGCGTTTCGTCTTCGCCTTCGACCATCACACGCACCAGCGGTTCGGTTCCGGACTTGCGCAACAGCACACGCCCGCGACCTGCCATGGCCTTGGTCACACGCTCGCTGGCCTCCTTGACCGACGGATGCTCGAGAGGGCTTGCGCCGCCGCCGAATCGCACATTGATCAGCACCTGAGGACACTTGCGCAGCGCCTGCCGCGATTGCGCCAGACCTTCGTCACGCCTGCCCAGAGCCATCAACACCTGCAGCGCCGCAATAATTGCATCGCCCGTGGTGGTGTGGCTGAAGCACACGATGTGCCCGGAGTTTTCACCACCCACGATCCAGTTGCGCTCCAGCAGCTCGGCAATGACATAGCGGTCACCGACATTGGCGCGCACCAATGGAATACCCAGATCCGCCAAGGCCAGCTCCAGCCCCAGGTTACTCATCAGGGTTCCGACCACGCCGCCCTGCAGCTTACCGCGCTCATGCAGGTCACGGGCAATGATGAACAGCAATTCGTCGCCGTCCACCACCGCTCCCGTGTGATCGACCATCTGAACGCGATCACCATCACCATCGAAGGCAATGCCCAGATCAGCCTTCTCGGCCACAACGGCAGCCTGCAGCGACCCCATATGGGTCGAACCGCAATTGTCGTTGATGTTCAATCCATTCGGCTGCGCCGACAATACGACGACTTCAGCGCCCAACTCGCGGAACACGCTCGGCGCCACTTTGTAGGTCGCACCATGGGCGCAGTCGATCACAATCTTGAGGCCGGTAAAGCTGGTACCGGTCGGCACACTGCTCTTGCAGAATTCGATATACCGACCCGACGCGTCATTGATTCGCGACACCTTGCCGATCTTGCTCGACTCAACCACAGTCATTGGGGTATCGAGCAGCTCTTCGATCATGTGCTCGACTTCATCCGGAAGCTTGGTGCCCTGGCCGGAGAAGAACTTGATGCCATTGTCATCATGCGGATTATGTGACGCACTGATGACGATGCCTGCCTCGGCATGGAAAGTGCGCGTCAGGTAGGCGATTGCCGGAGTCGGCATCGGCCCCAGCAGCATCACATCGGCACCTGCCGACGTCAGCCCCGCTTCAAGCGCCGACTCAAACATGTAGCCGGAGATTCGGGTGTCCTTGCCTACCAATACCTTGCAGGCGCCCATCTTGCGGAAAGCCATGCCTGCAGCCCAGCCGAGCTTGAGCATGAAATCAGGAGTAATCGGGTACTCACCGACACGCCCACGAATACCATCGGTGCCAAAATATTTTTTGCTCATAAGTGCTCCTTCATTCTTATTCGGCTGATTCCACTGCGGCGATCATCCGCACCACATCCACTGTTTCGGCTACATCATGGACGCGCAATATACGCGCACCTTTCGCCAAAGCCAGCGCCGCGAGCGCCAAACCACCATACAGCCGGTCTCCCACCGGACGATTCAATGCCTGACCAATCATGCTCTTACGCGAAACCCCGACCAACAGGGGCCGCCCCAAGACATGCAGGGCTTCCATATGTTTGAACAAACTCAGATTGTGCTGCAAGGTTTTGGCGAAGCCAAAGCCGGGATCAAGAATGATCCGCTCAGCTGGAATACCCGCCAATGAACACTGATGCATGCGCTCGGCGAGAAACTCGCCGACCTCCCGGGTGACATCCTGATACTGCGGATTGTCCTGCATATCGCCCGGCTCGCCCAGCATGTGCATCAGACAAACCGGCAGCCCGGTGGCAGCAGCAGCATCCAGGGCACCATCGCGTCGCAACGAACGCACATCGTTGATCAGGCCCGCACCCAGGCGCGCTGCTTCTCGCATGACGGCAGGCGTTGAGGTGTCGACCGAGATGATCACATCCAGCTCGCGATTGATGCGCTCGACGATGGGGGCTACGCGCTCCAGCTCTTCGAGTGGCGACACAACCCTGGCACCAGGGCGGGTGGACTCGCCACCGACGTCGATCAGCGTCGCGCCGGCAGCCACCATGGCTTCGGCGTGGCGCATGGCCGCGTCAAGCTGGCTGTATTGGCCACCATCGGAGAAAGAATCAGGGGTGACATTGAGAATACCCATGACATGCGTCTGGGCCAAATCAAGAACCCGGTTGCCGCAAGGCAACCGGGTCGAGGACTGAACAGAAGTCATTTAAAACCTTATACGTCAGCAGCAGGACCGCCGATCGGTGTTTCCGGACGCTCATCCTGCACCACCGGAGGGGTGCCGGAAGTACCCGTACCACCCGACCAGTCGCGCGGCTCGCGAGGCGTACGACCCGCCATGATGTCGTCGATCTGCTCGGCATCGATCGTTTCGTACTTCATCAAGGCATCGGCCATCGCATCGAGCTTGTCACGGTTGTCCGTGAGAATCTGCTTCGCCGTGCCATAGCACTGATCGATGATGCTGCGCACTTCGGAATCGATCAGCTTGGCTGTCTCACCAGAGAAGCTTGCACTCTGACCGCCACCGCCGCGACCGAGGAACACTTCACCCTCTTCTTCGGCGTACATCAACGGACCGAGCTTTTCCGAAAGACCCCACTTGGTCACCATGTTCCGCGCAATCTGGCTGGCGCGCATGATGTCGTTGGAGGCACCGGTGGTCACGCCATCGAAGCCCAGGGTCATTTCTTCAGCGATACGACCGCCGTACAGCGAGCAGATCTGGCTGATCAACGCACGCTTGGACAGGCTGTAACGATCTTCTTCCGGCAGGAACATGGTCACACCCAGCGCACGACCGCGCGGGATGATCGACACCTTGTACACCGGATCATGCTCAGGCACGACACGACCTACAATGGCGTGACCCGCTTCGTGATAAGCCGTGTTCTGCTTTTCTTTCTCGGACATGACCATGGATTTGCGCTCGGCGCCCATCATGATCTTGTCTTTCGCCAGTTCGAATTCTTTCATCTCGACGATGCGCTTGCCGGCACGGGCAGCGAACAACGATGCCTCGTTCACCAGGTTCGCCAGGTCAGCACCGGAGAAGCCTGGAGTACCACGAGCGATCACGGCCGGGGCAACGTCGTCGCCCATCGGCACTTTACGCATGTGAACCTTGAGAATCTGTTCGCGACCACGGATGTCCGGCAGACCAACTACAACCTGACGGTCGAAACGGCCCGGACGCAGCAGTGCAGGGTCCAGAACATCGGGACGGTTGGTCGCGGCAATCACGATGATGCCGTCATTCATCTCAAAGCCGTCCATCTCAACCAGCAATTGGTTGAGCGTCTGCTCGCGCTCGTCGTGACCACCACCCATGCCAGCACCACGATGGCGACCGACCGCATCGATTTCGTCGATGAAGATGATGCATGGAGCGTGTTTCTTGGCCTGCTCGAACATGTCGCGAACACGGCTGGCACCCACGCCGACGAACATTTCGACGAAGTCGGAGCCGGAAATGGTGAAGAACGGTACCTTGGCTTCGCCGGCGATGGCCTTGGCGATCAAGGTTTTACCGGTACCCGGAGGCCCCACCATCAGCACACCACGAGGAATGCGGCCACCGAGGCGCTGGAATTTGCCCGGATCGCGCAGGAACTCGACCAGTTCACCGACTTCTTCCTTGGCTTCGTCGCAACCGGCAACGTCAGCCAGGGTCGTCTTCACCTGATCTTCGGAGAGCAGGCGCGCCTTGCTTTTGCCGAAGCTCATCGGCCCGCCCTTGCCACCGGCACCGCCCTGCATCTGCCGCATGAAGAACATGAACACGGCGATGATCACCAGGATCGGGAAGCTGGCAACCAGAAGCTGAGTCCAGATGCTTTGCTGTTCAGGCTGCTTGCCTTCGACCACGACGTGGTTATCCACCAGGTCGCCGATCAGGCCATTGTCCTGGATCGCCGGGCGAATGGTCTTGAAGCTGTCGCCATCGTTGCGCTTGCCGGTAATCACGTAGCCATCAACCGCTACGCGCTCGACCTTGCCATCCTTGACCTGCTGGATGAAGTCGGAATAGTTGAGGGTCTGCGGCTCGTTAGGGCTGGAGAAGTTGTTCATCACCGTCACCAGGACAGCCGCGATGATCAACCACAGGATCAGATTCTTTGCCATATCGTTCAATTAACTACCCTCTGAAGCAAGCTCCGCTACTGGCGCGCGCTTCGCATGATATTCACCGGCCTAACTTACTACATTACCTACAACTTGGCAGGCGCCGTCTGTAACCCTTTGTGAAACACTTCCTACACAATATTCGCTAATTCTGACAAGGCGTAATACAAAAATCCTATCGCCTTGATCGAAAATTCACTCAACTCTCACTGCGTCCGCGGAAACCACGGCCCAGCAGGTACTGCTCGCGAGAACGGTCGCGCGACGAAGTCGGCTTGCGCATCTGCACCTTCTCGAACTGCTGGCGAACGCTCTTGTGGAACTCGTCGAAACCTTCGCCCTGGAAGATCTTGATCAAAAAATCACCACCGGGCTTGAGCACCCGAGTCGAGAGATCCAGTGCCAACTCGCACAGGAACATCGCTCGCGGCATGTCCACGGCTGGTAGTCCACTCATATTGGGGGCCATATCGGAAATCACAAGGTCTACTTCCTTATTTCCGACGGCATCGAGGATCTGGGCCAGCACGGCATCCTCGGTAAAGTCGCCCTGAATGAAGGTCACGTCCGGGATGCTGTCCATTTCCAGAATGTCAGAAGCGATCAATGTCCCCTGCCCACCAATCAGACGACTGGTCACCTGGGACCAGCCACCAGGGGCCGCTCCAAGGTCGATTACGCTCATGCCCGGGCGGATCAGACGGTCCTTTTCCTGGATCTCCAGCAGTTTGTAGCTGGCGCGGGAACGATACCCGTCTTTTTGTGCCATTTTGACGAATGGGTCGTTGAAATGTTCTTTCAGCCAGTTAAGGCTTGTCTTGGAACGGGCCACGGGCCACCTCGAAAATAAAACGGGTCGTGATTAACTGGGCGGTCCCGGACTCGCTCGGGTAAACTGGCCGCCGCTTTTTACAAGATCAGACGCAGGGGTCAGATTATGCCGCTCACTCAAGAGCAGAAGAAACAGTACAAATCCATTGGCCACCATCTGAAACCGGTTCTGATTGTGGCAGACAATGGTTTGACTGAAGGTGTGTTAGCCGAACTCGAACGCGCATTGGCGGATCACGAGCTGATCAAGATCAAGCTCAACATCCTCGATCGCGAATCGCGCCTGGCGTCCATTGCAGAGCTCTGCAAGGTCGGCAAAGCGGATCTGGTCCAGGTCATCGGCAAGATGGCACTGATCTACCGCAAGAACTTCAGCGTCAACAAGCAGCTGTCGAACGTCCATCGCTTCAAGTGATGGCAAGGGTCAAGGGTGTGCTTCGCGCACCCTGCCACTCCATCCCGGCATCGGCTGCAACACCAGCACCAGCCCGGTAAAGCCCAGAACAAGATAGCTGAACGCCTGCCAACGCACGGCATCCGGCCAGCCGAAACGCACCACGAAGTACATCGCGCACGCATACAGCGCCATCAACAGCAGTTGCCCGCGAATATCGCGCCATAGACTGACAAGGCCCTCGGCCTTAACCAGCACCAAAGCCTGCAATATCACACACGCCGTAGCGAATCCCACTACCAGCGTATTGAGCATGCCTGCGATTTCATCGATCAGCAGCGGTGCCAGGCCAATTCGTCCCAGCACCGGCAAAAGACCGACGTGCAACAACCACAAGCCGCCGACCCACAACATCTGGGTCAGCTGCCAAAGCATGACGCCCGCACGAAACGGGCGCCGGCCTTCAGACGTGGCGAACTTCGACAATCTCGTACTCGATAACGCCACCAGGCGTTTTGACTGCAACCACATCACCCTCTTCCTTGGCAATCAAGGCGCGGGCAATCGGCGAGCCGACAGAGATCTTGCCGAGCTTGATGTCAGCCTCATCCTCACCAACGATCTGGTAAGTCACGCTTTCATCGGTTTCGACGTTGGCGATTTCGACGGTTGTGCCGAAAATCACCTTGCCGCTGTGAGGAATGGTCGTCACATCGATGATCACCGCATTCTGCATGCGACCTTCGATATCACGGATCCGCGCCTCGACCATACCTTGCTGCTCACGGGCAGCGTGGTATTCGGCGTTTTCCTTCAAGTCACCCAACTCGCGGGCCGTACCGATGTCCTGGCTAAGCTTCGGACGAACGACCTTGGTCAGGTGAGTGTGCTCTTCTTCCAGGGCGCGAGCGCCCTGAACGGTCATTGGGTACTTCGTTATGCTCATGCCTTCAATCCTGCGTGTAGATCCTGCAAGCGGCGCACGGTCTTCTCGGGACCGAACTTCAGCGCTTCACAGATGGCTTCGCCAGCAGCAATGGTGGTGGTGCAGTAAATCTTGTGCTGCAGGGCATTACGACGAATGGAGTACGAATCAGCGATCGACTGACGACCTTCGGTGGTGTTGATGATCAGCGTGACTTCGTCATTCTTGATCATGTCGACCACGTGCGGACGACCCTCGGTCACCTTGTTCACACGGCGCACTTTCAGACCTGCAGCCTCGATCAGCTTGGCAGTACCGGCAGTGGCGACCACTTCGAAGCCCAAGTTGATCAGATCACGGGCCACGCCCGCAACCAGTGGCTTGTCGTCGTCACGTACGCTGATGAACGCAGTACCGCCGGTCGGCAACACTTCGCTGGCACCCATCTGGGCCTTGGCGAACGCTTCACCGAAGGTGTCGCCCACGCCCATCACTTCACCAGTCGACTTCATCTCCGGGCCGAGGATCGGGTCAACACCAGGGAATTTGGCGAACGGGAACACCGCCTCTTTCACGCTGTAGAAGTTCGGGATGATTTCCTTGGTGAAACCCAGCTCTTTCAGGGTTTTGCCGGCCATCACGCGCGCCGCGATCATCGCCAGGGAAACACCGATGCACTTGGACACGAACGGTACGGTACGGGAGGCGCGCGGGTTGACTTCGATGACGTAGATGTCCTCGCCTTGCAGCGCCAACTGTACGTTCATCAGGCCGACTACACCCAGCTCTAGGGCCATTTTCTTGACCTGTTCACGCATTTCGTCCTGGATGTGCGCCGGCAGCGAGTACGGCGGCAGCGAGCATGCGGAGTCACCGGAGTGAACACCAGCCTGCTCGATGTGCTGCATGATCGCGCCGATTACCACGTCCTTGCCGTCGCAGACCGCATCCACGTCCATTTCGATCGCGCAATTGAGGAAGTGGTCCAGCAGCACCGGGCTGTCGTTGGACACTTGAACCGCTTCACGCAGGTAGCGCTTGAGTTCTTCTTCTTCGTAAACGATTTCCATCGCACGACCGCCCAGTACATAGGACGGACGCACCACCAGCGGGTAACCGATCTTGGCGGCGGCACGAATCGCTTCGTCTTCGCTGCGCACGGTGGCGTTTGGCGGCTGACGCAGGTTCAGGCGCTGAACCATCTGCTGGAAGCGCTCACGGTCTTCCGCGCGGTCGATGGCGTCAGGGCTGGTACCGATGATCGGCACGCCGGCGGCTTCCAGGGCACGCGCCAGTTTCAGCGGGGTCTGGCCGCCGTACTGGACGATCACGCCTTTCGGCTTCTCGACGCGGACGATTTCCAGCACGTCTTCCAGGGTCACTGGTTCGAAGTACAGGCGATCGGAGGTGTCGTAGTCGGTGGATACGGTTTCCGGGTTGCAGTTGACCATGATGGTCTCGTACCCGTCATCGCGCAGGGCCAGTGCCGCGTGTACGCAGCAGTAGTCGAACTCGATGCCCTGGCCGATACGGTTCGGACCGCCACCCAGGATCATGATCTTGTCGCGACCCGATGGCGCCGCTTCACACTCTTCTTCGTACGTCGAGTACAGGTAAGCGGTGTCGGTGGCGAACTCAGCGGCGCAGGTGTCGACGCGCTTGTAGACCGGGAAGATTTCCAGCTTGTGACGATGAGCACGCAGGCTCTTCTCGGTCACGCCCAGCAGTTTGGCCAGGCGCATATCGGAGAAGCCTTTGCGCTTGAGGCGGAACATCAGATCGCGGTCGATGCTGGTCAGACCCAGGGTCTTGACCTTCTCTTCGTCCTTGATCAGGTCTTCCATCTGTACCAGGAACCAAGGATCGATCATGGTCATGCCGAAGATGTCTTCAACACTCATGCCGGCGCGCATGGCGTCCGCCACGTACCAGATACGCTCGGCGCCCGGCACGGTCAGCTCGCGCTTGAGCACGCTCATGCTTTCCGGGTTGGCCAGATCAACCTTCTCGTCCAGACCGCAAACACCGACTTCCAGGCCGCGCAGGGCTTTCTGCAGGGACTCCTGGAAGGTCCGGCCGATGGCCATGACTTCACCGACCGACTTCATCTGAGTGGTCAGGCGCGCGTCAGCCTTGGAGAACTTCTCGAAGGCAAAGCGTGGCAGCTTGGTGACGACGTAGTCGATGGACGGCTCGAAGGACGCCGGGGTCTTGCCGCCGGTGATGTCGTTCGACAGCTCGTCGAGGGTGTAACCCACGGCCAGCTTGGCCGCAACCTTGGCGATCGGGAAGCCGGTGGCTTTCGAAGCCAGGGCCGACGAACGGGATACACGCGGGTTCATCTCGATCACGACCATGCGGCCAGTGTTCGGGCAGATACCGAACTGAACGTTGGAGCCGCCGGTTTCCACGCCGATCTCGCGCAGTACCGCCAGGGAGGCGTTACGCAGGATCTGGTATTCCTTGTCAGTCAGGGTCTGTGCAGGTGCCACGGTGATCGAGTCACCGGTGTGCACGCCCATCGGGTCGAAGTTTTCGATGGAGCAGACGATGATGCAGTTGTCCTTCTTATCGCGGACAACCTCCATCTCGTACTCTTTCCAACCGATCAGCGATTCGTCGATCAGCAGCTCCTTGGTCGGCGACAGGTCCAGACCACGGGCGCAGATTTCTTCGAACTCTTCACGGTTGTAAGCGATACCGCCACCGGTGCCGCCCATGGTGAAGGACGGACGGATGATGCACGGGAAGCCGAGCTTCTCGAGGACCGCATTGGCCTCTTCCATGCTGTGGGCGATACCGGAACGCGGGCACGCCAGGCCGATGGACTTCATCGCCTTGTCGAAACGCGAACGGTCTTCAGCCTTGTCGATGGTGTCGGCGTTGGCACCGATCATCTCTACGCCGAACTTCTCCAGAACGCCTTCGCGCTCCAGGTCCAGGGCGCAGTTCAGAGCAGTCTGGCCGCCCATGGTCGGCAGCAGCGCGTCCGGACGCTCTTTTTCGATGATCTTGGCAACGGTCTGCCACTTGATCGGCTCGATGTAGGTGGCGTCGGCCATGGCCGGGTCGGTCATGATGGTGGCCGGGTTGGAGTTCACCAGGATGACGCGGTAGCCCTCCTCGCGCAGGGCTTTACAGGCCTGGGCGCCGGAGTAGTCGAATTCGCAGGCCTGGCCGATCACGATCGGGCCAGCGCCGAGAATCAGGATGCTTTTAATGTCTGTACGTTTTGGCATGGGTTTGTCACTCAAATCCGCAGGTCAGTCGGCAAGCCGTCTTGTTCAATCTGAAGCCTTGAGGGGGCCGCCGGTATCGGGACCACCCTCAAGCCTTGCTACATCAGGGCGAGCGATCAGCGTCGCTTGGCCATCTCGGTGATGAAGCGATCGAACAATGGCGCTACGTCGTTCGGGCCAGGGCTGGCTTCCGGGTGACCCTGGAAGCTGAAGGCGCTCTTGTCGGTACGCTCGATACCTTGCAGGGTGCCGTCGAACAGCGATTTGTGGATCGCGCGAACGTTGGCCGGCAGGGTCGCTTCGTCTACGGCAAAACCGTGGTTCTGGCTGGTGATCATCACCACACCGCTGTCCAGGTCCTGGACGGGGTGGTTGGCACCGTGGTGGCCATGACCCATTTTCAGGGTCTTGGCGCCGGAGGCCAGGGCCAGCAGTTGGTGGCCGAGGCAGATACCGAAGACCGGAATTTCGGTTTCCAGCACGTCCTTGATCGCCTGGATCGCGTAGTCGCAAGGCTCCGGGTCACCTGGGCCGTTGGACAGGAATACGCCGTCCGGCTTCAGCGCCAGCACATCGGCAGCAGGCGTTTGCGCAGGCACGACGGTCACGCGGCAACCGCGCTCGACCAGCATGCGCAGGATGTTCACCTTGACGCCGTAGTCGTAGGCAACCACGTGGTACGGCAACTCGGAAGCTTCGATGGTCGCGTGGCTGTCGGTTTTCAGATCCCAGACAGTCGAGCGCCACTCGTAGCTTTCCTTGGTACTGACGACTTTCGCCAGGTCCATGCCCTTGAGGCCAGGGAAAGCCTGGGCGGCGGCAATGGCGGCGGCTTCGGAAATGTTGTCACCGGCCATGATGCAGCCGTTCTGCGCGCCTTTTTCACGCAGGATGCGCGTCAGGCGGCGGGTGTCGATACCGGCGATGGCCACAACATTGTTGGCCTTCAGGTAGTCGGACAGGGACATCGTGTTACGCCAGTTGCTCGCCACCAGTGGCAGGTCACGGATGACCAGGCCGGCAGACCAGACGCGGTTGGATTCGGCGTCTTCCGGCGTGGTGCCGGTGTTGCCGATGTGCGGGTAAGTCAGGGTAACAATCTGTTGGGCGTAGGAAGGATCGGTAAGGATTTCCTGATAGCCGGTCATTGCGGTGTTGAACACCACCTCACCAACGGTTTGACCGTCGGCTCCAATGGCTTCGCCGCGAAAAATGCTGCCATCAGCAAGGGCGAGTATGGCTGGCTTAGTCAAGAAGACCTCCCGTAAATAAAGCCTGAAAGGGCGATCGCAGGTTGTAAAAAAGCGGAGTGACGTATGGACACGTCACCCCGCTTCTTCACTGAATTATTCTGCGCGCTTTTAGTGGACACACTAAAGCTGTAGCTTACAGAAAAAGGCCTTTTTGGTCTACCGCCAATGAGCCTTAAAGGCTGGAGAATGCGACAGGACGTCGCTTGGCGGAACAAAACCGGGCTCAAACGCTGTGCGCGAGCCCGATTTCGGGTGCATCTTAACGCAGATCGAGCACGTCTTGCATGTCGTAAAGGCCAGGCTCGCGCCCGTCCAGCCACAATGCAGCACGCACCGCACCCTTGGCGAACGTCATGCGACTGGATGCCTTGTGGGTGATCTCGACACGCTCGCCGTCGGCGGCGAACAGCACGGTGTGATCACCGACGATGTCGCCAGCGCGCACAGTGGCGAAACCAATGGTCTCGCGATCACGAGCGCCGGTCTGGCCCTCACGACCATACACCGCCACCTTTTTCAGATCGCGACCCAACGCATCGGCAATCACCTCTCCCATGCGCACGGCAGTGCCGGACGGCGCATCGACTTTATGCCGATGGTGAGCTTCGGTGATTTCGATATCGACATCGTCGCCCAATACGCGAGCGGCCGTGTCGAGCAACTTCAGGCACAGGTTGACCCCGACACTGAAGTTGGCCGCGAAGACAATCGGAATGTCCTTGCCCGCTTCCGCCAGCAGCTGCTTTTCTTCAACGCTGAAACCGGTGGTACCGATGATCATGGCCTTGCCGTGTTTACGGCAGAAAGCCAGGTTCTTCAGGGTCACCGTCGGGTGCGTGAAGTCGATCAGCACGTCGAACTCGTCGACCACCCGATCCAGATCACCGGACAGAGGCACGCCGATACGACCCAGCGCAGCCAACTCACCGGCATCCGCGCCGACCAACGTGCTGTCGGGACGATCCACCGCCGCCGTCAGACCGGCGCCCGGGGTTTGCTGCACGGCTTCAATCAGGGTCTTGCCCATGCGCCCGGCGGCGCCCATCACTGCAATACGTCGCATGCCTGTCTCCTTACAAATCGCCGAAGAAGCGCTTCACGCCTTCGAACCAACCGGTAGTTTTTGGTGAATGGCTGTTGTCATCCGCCAGCGAACTACGGAATTCCTCGAGCATTTCACGCTGGCGACGGCTCAGGTTGACCGGAGTCTCGACCGCCACGCGGCACATCAAGTCGCCAGCACCACCGCCACGCACTGGCGCGACACCCTTGCCACGCACTCGGAACTGCTTGCCGGTCTGGGTCCCCTCAGGGATCTTCAGCTTGACCCGGCCATCAAGGGTCGGAATCTCCAGTTCGCCACCCAGCGCCGCATCGACGAAGCTGATCGGCACTTCGCAGAACAGGTGCTTGCCATCGCGCTGGAAAATCGAGTGCTCGCGCACATTGATCACCACGTACAGGTCGCCAGTCGGGCCACCCTGGGCACCCGCCTCGCCTTCGCCGGACAGACGAATGCGATCACCGGTATCGACACCGGCCGGCACCTTCACCGACAGGGTCTTGTACTCTTCGACACGACCTTCGCCGTGGCAGGAATCGCACGGATCGGAAATGATCTTGCCTTGGCCATGGCAGCGCGGGCAGGTCTGCTGCACCGAGAAGAAACCTTGCTGCATGCGCACCTGGCCGATACCGCCGCAAGTCGGGCAGGTCACCGGCGCAGAACCTTTCTTGGCGCCGGAGCCGTCGCAAGGCTTGCAGTTGACCAGCGTCGGAACGCGGATATTCACGGTCGTACCGCGCACCGCCTCTTCGAGATCCAGCTCCAGGGTGTAGCGCAAGTCACTGCCGCGCTGAGCACCGCCACGGGAACCGCCGCGACCGCCACCGAAGAAGTCACTGAAGACATCACCAAAGATGTCGGAGAAGTTCTGACCGCCGAAACCGGCACCGCCGCCACCCATGCTCGGGTCGACACCGGCATGGCCGTACTGGTCGTACGCCGCGCGCTTGCTGGAATCGGACAGCACTTCGTAGGCCTCGTTGGCCTCCTTGAACATCTCTTCCGACGCCTTGTCATCGGGATTACGGTCCGGGTGGTGCTTCATCGCCAGGCGACGGTAAGCCTTCTTCAGGTCCGCTTCGCTTGAGCCACGCTCAACACCCAACACTTCGTAATAGTCACGCTTTGCCATAAGTCTTTGCACTCTTGAGGACGTCCGACAAAACCCTCCTGAGTTTGCCGAACTCGTTGAGCCCCAATACAGGCCCGGACCCAACTCACGTCAATTCAACGATCCTGGTCTTTGATTCTTGCGGTACTTGCGGCACGAAAAGCAGGAGCATTTCCGGCCATACCACCAGCACGTGAACGCTGTCGCATGCTGTAAAAATTCGCGTATTCCAGATACGCCAACGCGGGAGCAAGCTCCCGCGCGGCGACATCCTACCAGTCACCGCCTAAAGGCAGTCAACCGGCCGACCAACAACTTACTTGTGGTCTTTGACTTCTTCGAACTCGGCGTCGACAACGTCGTCAGCCTTTTCCGCCTTGTCGTCGTGCGGTGCCGCGCCTTCAGCAGGCTGAGCCTGTTCGGCGTACATCTTCTGCGCCACTGGAGCGGAGACTTTCGACAGCTCTTCAACCTTGGCGTCGATAGCAGCCTTGTCGTCGCCTTTAACGGCGGCTTCCAGGGCAACTACGGCAGCTTCGATTGCAGTCTTCTCTTCAGCGGTCACTTTATCGCCGGCGTCGGAGACCATTTTGCGAGTCGAGTGAACCAGTGCATCACCCTGGTTACGGGCAGCGGCCAGCTCTTCGAACTTGCGATCTTCCTCGGCGTTAGCCTCGGCATCACGCACCATGCGCTCGATTTCTTCGTCGGACAGACCGGAGTTGGCCTTGATCACGATCGACTGAGTCTTGCCGGTAGCCTTGTCCTTCGCACCTACGTGCAGGATGCCGTTGGCGTCGATGTCGAAGGTCACTTCGATCTGCGGCACGCCACGTGGAGCTGGTGGAATGTCGGCCAGGTCGAACTTGCCCAGGGACTTGTTCTGTGCGGCTTGCTTACGCTCGCCTTGCAGCACGTGAATGGTCACGGCGCCCTGGTTGTCGTCGGCAGTCGAGAACACTTGCGATTTCTTGGTAGGAATCGTGGTGTTTTTCTCGATCAGCGCGGTCATCACGCCACCCATGGTTTCGATACCCAGGGTCAGCGGGCTGACGTCGAGCAGCAGAACGTCCTTCACGTCACCGGCCAGTACCGCACCCTGGATGGCAGCACCCATGGCAACCGCTTCGTCCGGGTTGACGTCTTTACGAGCTTCTTTACCGAAGAACTCGGTTACCAGCTTCTGAACCAGTGGCATACGGGTCTGACCGCCCACCAGGATCACGTCGTTGATCGCGCCAACGTCGATACCGGCATCTTTCATTGCGATGCGGCAAGGTTCGATGGTGCGCTGAACCAGGTCTTCCACCAGCGCTTCGAGCTTGGCGCGGGAGATCTTCACGTTCAGGTGCTTAGGACCGGTGGCGTCTGCAGTGATGTACGGCAGGTTCACGTCGGTCGACTGGCTCGAGGACAGTTCGATCTTGGCTTTTTCAGCAGCTTCTTTCAGGCGCTGCATGGCCAGCGGGTCGCCCTTGAGGTTCATGCCGCTTTCTTTCTTGAATTCGTCGACGAGGTAGTCGATCAGACGAATGTCAAAGTCTTCACCGCCCAGGAACGTGTCACCGTTGGTGGCCAGTACTTCGAACTGGTGCTCGCCATCGACTTCAGCGATCTCGATCACGGAAACGTCGAAAGTACCGCCGCCCAGGTCGTAAACGATCACGGTGTGATCGCCCTTGGCCTTGTCCATGCCGTAAGCCAGAGCAGCTGCGGTTGGTTCGTTGATGATACGTTTTACGTCCAGACCAGCGATGCGGCCGGCGTCTTTGGTCGCCTGGCGCTGGCTGTCGTTGAAGTAGGCCGGAACGGTGATCACCGCTTCAGTCACGGTCTCGCCGAGATAGTCTTCGGCAGTCTTCTTCATCTTCTTCAGGATTTCAGCCGAGATTTGTGGCGGCGCCATTTTCTGGCCGTTCACTTCAACCCAGGCGTCGCTGTTGTCAGCCTTGACGATCTTGTAAGGGACCATCTGAATGTCTTTCTGCACGACTTCTTCGTCGAAACGACGACCAATCAGACGCTTCACCGCATACAGGGTGTTGTGCGGATTGGTCACGGCCTGACGCTTGGCCGACTGGCCAACCAGGATTTCGCCATCGTTGGCGTAAGCGATGATCGACGGCGTGGTACGCGCGCCTTCAGCGTTTTCAATAACTTTTGCCTTGCCGTTTTCCAGCACGGAGACGCAGGAGTTGGTAGTCCCCAGGTCGATACCGATAATTTTGCCCATGTTCACTCTCCCGAAACTTTGATTTGGTTGCCGCAGCAGTGGTGGCTAACTGCGGTAGCACTTAAACGCTTGACTTATAAATGGGGGCCTTGCGGCGGATTTCAAGCCTGCTCGTCAATCGAAGGCGAAACCGGCGCAGGCGCCTTGCTGACCACGACCATCGCCGGGCGCAACAGGCGACCATTGAGCTGATAGCCCTTCTGGAACACCTTCAGAACGCTGTTCGGCTCGACATCTGCGCTTTCCTGCATGGCCATTGCCTGATGCTGAACGGCGTTGAACGGTTCGCCATGCGGATCGATCGCTTCAAGCTGATAACGCTTGAGAGTGTCGTGGAACATTTTCAGGGTCAGCTCGATGCCTTCGCGCATCGGACGGATGCTTTCGTCGTCCGGGCTGGACAGTTCCAGGCCACGCTCCAGGCTGTCGACGATCGGCAGCAGGTCGCCGGCGAATTTTTCCAGTGCGAACTTGTGAGCCTTCTCCACATCCTGCTCGGCGCGACGGCGGACGTTCTGCAGATCGGCGGCTACACGCAAAGCCTGATCCTGAGCGCCTGCCAGTTGCTCTTCGAGCACTTGTACACGAGCCGCCAGGTCATCACCCGAAGCCTCGGGCGCCTGGTTGGCGTCTGGGTTTTGCGTATCCACTGTCTGTTCGTCAGCCATAGATTTCTCCTTTCAATTTCGTCCGCGAGCTCAACTCGCGCGTCTGCCCAGCTATATGGGGCCGCAAAATCCGGCTTCAAGGGGGGCCGACGATTAACCCTACAAAAAACAACTGCTTTGTCATTCCCGGTCGCGATAAGGCTTTCGTCGGTCCGAGCGAATCGAGCTAACGAGGGGCATTGTCAGCCCGAAACAAAACACTGTATAAATAACCAGACCTAACACCTGGGAGCGGCCCATATGCTGGTGCACCTGTCCGTACACAACTACGCCATCGTTGAACATCTCGATCTCGAACTCGATCGCGGGATGAGCGTGATCACCGGAGAAACCGGCGCGGGCAAGTCGATCATGCTCGACGCGCTGGGCCTTACCCTGGGTGATCGCGCCGACAGCGGCGTGGTCCGCCCCGGCGCCGACAAGGCCGATATCCTGGCCACCTTCGATCTGGTCGACATTCCGGAAGCCAGCGCCTGGCTGGCCGAACGCGACCTCGAAAACGACGGCCCGTGCATCCTGCGCCGGGTCATCACATCCGAAGGACGCTCGCGTGGCTACATCAACGGCACGCCCTGCCCGCTTGGCGACCTCAAGGCGCTGGGCGAGCTGTTGATCGACATTCACAGCCAGCACGAACACCAATCGCTGCTCAAGACCGATACCCACCGTCGCCTGCTCGATGAATATGCCGGCGCGACGGATCTTGCCCGCCAGGTTCAACTCGCCGCCCAACGCTGGCGCCAGACCCGCCAGGAACTGGAGCGACTCTCCAACTCCGGCGACGAGCAACGCGCCCGCCACCAGTTGCTCAGCTATCAACTCGAAGAGCTGGAAAACCTCGGCCTTGGCGACAACGAGCTGGAGCAGTTGGAACAGGAACACAAGAACCTGACCAACGCCGAAACACTGCTGGGAATCTGCCGGCAAGTCGTCGAGCAATGCAGTGAAAGTGATTCCGGAAATGTCCTCAACGCCCTCACCGCCAGTCTCAACCGCCTGTCGAGCGTGAACAGCTCGATCGGGGCTCTGGGCGAAGCCAGCAGCTTGTTGACCAGTGCACAGATTCAGGTTGAAGAGGCCGTAGGTGAACTGAACCGCTTCCTCGACAATTTCGACGCCGACCCGTCGCGCCTTCAATACCTAGAAGAGCGCCTCGACGCGATCTACACCCTGGCACGCAAACACCGCATCCAGCCAACCGAAGTTGCCGAGATGCAACAGAAACTGCTGGATGAAATCGAAACCCTGAACGCCAACGACGAATCCATCGAGCGACTGAGCGATGAGCTGTCGTCCTATGCTCGGCACTATCAGGAAAGGGCCCGGGAACTGAGCGACCTGAGGCACCAGGCGTCGAATAGCCTGGCCAGCGCCGTGGAGCAGGAAATCCAGCGACTGGGCATGCCTGGCGGGCGCTTTACCATTGAATTGCGCCCCAACAGCAGCGATGAGCTTCTGCCCAATGGCCTGGAACAGGTAGAACTGCTGGTCAGCGCCAACCCTGGCCAGCCGCTGAAGGCCCTGGCAAAAGTGGCATCCGGCGGCGAGCTGTCGCGGATCAGCCTGGCGATCCAGGTAATCACCGCACAGACTTCCCGCGTTCCGACCCTGGTATTCGACGAAGTCGACGTCGGCATTGGCGGCCCGACCGCAGAAATCGTCGGCCAGTTGCTACGCAGGCTTGGCGAGCGCGGGCAGGTACTGACCGTGACCCACTTGCCGCAAGTGGCAGCGCAAGGTCATCAGCATCTATTCGTGCACAAGGTGCGCGGCGAGGATGCCACCCGTACAGCCGTTTCCAGATTGAGCAAAAACGACCGCGTCGAAGAAGTCGCACGGATGCTGGGCGGCATCGACCTCACCAAGGAATCCCTGGCGCATGCCAAAAAAATGGTGGTGGCCGCAAAAGCCTGAATAAAGGCAGAAAGCACGAAGGCGACCCTGGGGTCGCCTTCGTTCGTTTCGCAAACTGAATGTTCGCGCGACATGCTTACTTTTTCTTGCGCACGTACAGCACCAGATTGTGATCAACCATCTCGAAGCCATACTTGTCGACGATTGCTTTCTGAAGCCGCTCGATTTCTTCGTCGAAGAATTCGATCACTTCGCTGGTTTCGACGTTGACCATATGGTCGTGATGCTTTCCGTCGTCCAGTTCGAAGACCGCATGGCCTCCGTCGAAGTTGTGCCGCACCACAAGGCCAGCTGCCTCGAACTGGGTCAGAACACGGTAAACCGTGGCCAGACCGACGTCCTCACCAGCCTCCATAAGGGCCTTGTAGACATCCTCGGCACTCATGTGGCGCTGCTCGGCGGAATCGAGCATTTGCAGAATTTTGACCCGTGGCAGGGTCACTTTGAGGCCGGCTTTGCGTAGTTCGCTATTTTCAACCATGGTCAGCTTTCTCGCGATGCTGCTTCGCAGCTTCTCTTAATGCGGGTATGATCGGCGTTTACGTTGTCCCAGCCAAGATAGTGGAAGTCGCCCACCGATGCAAAACACCAAGCTCTTGCTAACCAGTTTCACCTTTGTGGGACTGCTCGCACTCGCCGGTTGTTCATTCCCCGGGGTTTACAAAATCGACATCCAGCAGGGCAATGTCGTCACGCAGGACATGATAGACCAGTTACGCCCGGGAATGACCCGTAAGCAAGTACGGTTTATCATGGGCAACCCTCTGCTGACTGACACGTTCCATGCCGATCGCTGGGATTATCTGTACAGCCTGCAACCGGGTGGCGGTGAACGCCAACAGGAACGCATTAGCGTTATCTTCAACCCAAATGATCAGCTTGTCAGCCTCTCCGGCGATTTCATGCCAGGCGTGAGCCGTGACGAAGCCATTCTCAGCAAGGACAGCGGCACTACAGTGGCTGCCCCGGCAGAAAACGTCGAGAAGCCAAAACCGGAAAAACCGGTCAAGCCAGGTTCGTTGCTGGATCAGATCCAGAAGGACGTCGACGGCGTAGAAACCGTTCCGGTCCCGACGCCGGAACCACTGGACACCTCGCCGCAATAATTTGCAACGCAATAAAAAGCCCGGCATGCCCGGGCTTTTTTATTGTCTGGCGTTCAAGCCACTCACTGATTCCGCGCTTTGGCCTCGGCAGCTTTCGCCGCGCGCAGTCGGCGCACCTCTTTCGGATCGGCCAGCAACGGGCGGTAAATCTCGATTCGATCCCCGGCCTGGACTACCCGACTCCCCGGGTCAGCGACCACCTTGCCGAAGATCCCCACAGGGCAATGGGTCAGATCCAGCTCCGGAAACTCTTCAGCCACGGCCGACCTGAGCAAGGCCGCCCGCACGGTCGTTCCGACAGGTACGGCCACTGTCAGCAGCACCTGACGGTCTACGGCCGCGTAGACCACCTCGACTTCAATCATGACCTCAACCATGTATCTGCTTGGCGCGCTGGCAGAACGCATCCACCAAAGTGTTGGCCGCCTGATTGAACAGCGGCCCCAAGGTGGCGCGAACCAGCGGCCCGGCATAATCGAACGACAGATCGAGGCTGATCTTGCAGGCTTTGTCGGTCAGCGCCTTGAATACCCAGATGCCATGCAATTGGGTGAAAGGGCCCTCTTCGAGATTCATTTCGATCGACTGCCCCGGAATCAACGTGTTGCGCGTCACGAAATGCTGACTGAGGCCACCCTTCGCCACGCCGACACTCGCCCGCATATGCTCAGGTGAGCTCTCCAGGACTTCGGCGGACGAGCACCACGGCAGAAACTCCGGATAGCGCGCCACGTCGTTGACCAGGTCATACAGCGCTTGCGCCGGGTACGGCAGCAAGGCCGAACGTGAAATGTGTGTCGTCATGTCAGCGTCACTTCCACAGCTGGGCGGCAAACACTACGAGAATGCCGATGGGCGCCACATAGCGCATCAAGAACAAGGACAGGCCAAACAGCGCAGGGTTACGGATCGACAACTCGTCGCGCACCGCCTCACGCCCCATGATCCAACCCGCAAACACCACGAAACACAAACCGCCAAGCGGCAGCATGAGTCGCGAGGTGAAGAAATCGATCACGCCAAAGAAGTCGAGGCCACCGGTCGCTCCCCATTGGTAGAGGTGGAACATCCCGCCTTCGTTCACGAAGAACTTGGCCTCCTTCCAGATATTGAAGGAGAACACCGTACCCAGGCCGACAAACCAGCAGCTGAACGCCAGCCAGAAGGTGACCCAGGCACGACTCACTTTAGTGCGCTCGACCAGGTAGGCCACCATCGGTTCCAGCAGGGAAATCGCCGAACTCCAGGCAGCGACCGCCACCAGCACGAAGAACACAACACCCATCAATTGCCCGAACGCTACGTTACCGAAGGCAAACGGCAGGCTGACGAACATCAGCCCCGGCCCTTCGCTCGGATTCAGGCCCGCCGCGAAAACAATCGGAAACAACGCCAGGCCGGCCACCAGGGAAACGAAGGTGTCGAGCAGCGCCACGCCGACAACCGTCCCTGAAATCGATGAGTTCTTCGGCATGTACGCACCGTAGATCATGATCGAGCCAACGCCCACGCTAAGGGAAAAGAACGCATGCCCCATCGCGGGCAACAAGCCGTCCATGACCTTTTCCGGGTGGAAGTCGAACATGAAATGCACGCCCTCCATGAAATGCCCGGTGGTCATGCTGTAGCCCAGCAGTACGAGGATCATCACGAACAACAACGGCATCATGATGCGCAAACTGCGCTCAAGCCCGGCAACCACGCCCTTGGCGATCACCACCGCTGACAACAGCATGAAAATCGTGTGCCACAGTGTCAGGCGCCAGGGATCGGCGATCACATTGCCGAAGTAAGCTCCCACCTGATCAGGCGTCGCACCCTGGAAGTCGCCACGCCCCATGTCGAGGATGTAGTCCAGCGACCAGCCGCCAACCACACTGTAGAACGACAGGATCAGCAACGCAGTGATCATCCCGGCAAACGCGCCCCAGGACCATTTGGCCGAGTGCCCCGCCTCGACCGCCAGCATCTTCAAGGCATTGGCCGGACTCTGTCGGGCACGCCGGCCGATGAGGGTTTCCGCCAGCATGACCGGCACGCCGATCAATGCGATACAGGCCAGGAACATCAGCACGAAGGCGCCGCCGCCATAGACGCCGACCATGTACGGGAATTTCCAGATACTACCCAGCCCCACGGCCGAACCGGTCGCGGCGAGTATGAAGACCCAGCGGCTAGCCCAACTGCCGTGGACAGAAACCTTGTCTGTCGACATCGTTATCACGCCCAAGCGTTCAAAAAAGAGGCCGCATTGTCCGGGATTCAATCAACCTGCTCAAGCACGTAGCAACACCGTAGCCGACTCGCGTGCAACTCCCTATAATGCCGCCCCTATGGCTAAACAGAAGAAACACCCAACAGGGACCATCGCGCAAAACAAAAAGGCGCGACACGATTACTTCATCGAACATCGTTTCGAGGCTGGTCTGGTCCTGGCCGGCTGGGAAGTAAAAAGTCTGCGGGCAAGCAAACTGCAGCTGGTTGACAGCTACGTACTGCTCAAGGATGGCGAAGCCTGGCTGCTCGGCAGCCACATTACGCCCCTGACGACCGCCAGTACCCACGTCATTGCCGATCCGGTGCGCACCCGTAAATTGCTGCTCAACCGGCGCGAGCTGGAAAAGCTGGCCGCGGCCGTGCAGCAAAAGGGTTACGCCTGCGTATGCCTGTCCTGGTACTGGAGCAAGCACATGGTCAAGTGCGAGATCGCTCTGGGCAAGGGCAAGAAGGAATACGACAAGCGCGATACCGAGCGCGAACGCGACGCCGGTCGTGAGTTGCAGCGTGCGGTGCGCAACAAGGGCAAGGAAGACTGACTCTTTTGCCTTGAGGTCCCTTCGCGGGCAAGCCCGCTCCCACAGGGTTTCGGTGTACCTGTGGGAACGGGCTTGCCCGCGAAAGCAATCTCACAAACGATATGGAACCGACTGGCTACATCCCCTTGCGCCGTTCCGCCCGGGCCACGCGCTGCACTTCCTGACGCACCTCCTCCAGTACCTCCTGCACATACAGAATGTGCCGACTGGAAACTTCCCGTGCCTGCTCCGCACGCCCTTCGATAATCGCCTGATACAACTCCCGATGCTGCGTGATCAGCATGTCGCGGGTTTCAGTGCGCTGCTTGTACATGCCACCAATGTTGGTCACCACGTTGCGCTTGAGCAGGTCGAACAGCCCGCGAATGGTGTGTAGCAACACAGCATTGTGGCTGGCCTCGGCGATCGCCAGGTGAAACCTTGCGTCCGCCGCCCCCTCTTCGGCACGACTCACCTCTTCGTGACGCGAATAGCAGTCCTGTAATTCGTTGAATGCCGCGGTCAGTCGCTCGCGATCCACATCGGTGGCACGCAACGCGGCGTAGTAGGCGCAAGACGCTTCCAGCGTATGCCGAAACTCCAGCAGATCGCGCTGTGCCTCGGGGTTGCTTTCCAGCAGCTGCAACAAGGGATCACTGAAGGTGCTACCCAGCGACTCCACCACATAGTTGCCGCCGCCCTGGCGACTGACCAGCAGGCCTTTGGCGGTCAGCTTCTGAATGGCTTCGCGCAACGAAGGGCGTGACACGCCAAATTGTTCGGCCAACGCACGTTCGGCCGGCAAGCGCTCACCCGCTTTCAGCGTGCCCTCGAGGATCATGCCCTCAAGCTGCTCGACAATATCGTCAGACAAACGGCGCTGACGAATCTGATCAAACCCCATAACTCGATTACTCCACGATCCGACGGCTCGCCGGGGCTCTATTCTGGCCTATCGGCGCTGCGCCAGCACCTGCCACAACGCATTTGGTCTTACCAGGCAGGCGACCTGCGGACTTTGCATTCGACAAAAGTTTTAGGGCGGCAAATTGACACACCGCCTACAAGGCTTTTACCCTAGCCAACAGCGATTGTAAATTGGTCTTACCAATTATCCAAGAACGCTGATCAGTGCCTGACCAACAACAATTAGGGGCCACCCCATATGCAAACCTGGCAACAGCTCTATACCCCGCTTGGCAGCCTCGGCTTGTCCGCACTCGCCGCCGTCATCCCCATCGTATTTTTCTTCCTGGCTTTGGCCGTGTTCCGCCTCAAAGGACATGTGGCCGGCAGCATCACCCTGGCCTTGTCGATCCTGGTGGCGATCTTCGCCTTCCAGATGCCGGTCGATATGGCGTTCGCCGCCGCCGGGTATGGCTTCGCCTATGGCCTGTGGCCGATCGCCTGGATCATCGTGGCAGCGGTGTTCCTCTACAAACTGACGGTCAAGAGCGGGCAGTTTGAAGTCATCCGCAGTTCGGTTCTGTCGATCACCGATGACCAGCGCCTGCAGGTTCTGCTGATCGGTTTCTGCTTCGGCGCCTTCCTCGAAGGTGCAGCCGGTTTTGGCGCACCCGTGGCGATTACCGCTGCGCTGCTGGTAGGTCTTGGCTTCAACCCGCTGTACGCCGCCGGCCTGTGCCTGATCGCCAACACCGCGCCGGTGGCCTTCGGCGCCCTGGGCATTCCGATCATCGTTGCCGGGCAAGTGACCGGTATCGACGCGTTCAAGATCGGCGCCATGACCGGCCGCCAACTGCCGCTGCTGTCGCTGTTCGTGCCGTTCTGGCTGGTGTTCATGATGGACGGCCTGCGCGGCGTACGGGAAACGTGGCCGGCAGCGCTGGTGGCCGGCTTGAGCTTTGCCGTCACCCAGTACTTCACCTCGAACTTCATCGGCCCGGAACTGCCGGACATCACCTCGGCCCTGGCCAGCCTGATTTCCCTGACCCTGTTCCTGAAAGTCTGGCAACCAAAACGCGCCGCCGGCCAACACATCGTCGGCGCTGTCTCGGCCTCCGTGGTGAGCGCCAGCGTCGGTGGTTTCGGCCAGAAGCGCACCACCGTGGCTTCGCCCTACAGCCTTGGGGAAATCTTCAAGGCATGGTCGCCGTTCCTGATCCTGACCGTACTGGTCACCATCTGGACCCTGAAGCCGTTCAAGGCGATGTTCGCCGCCGGCGGTTCGATGTACAGCTTCGTATTCAACTTCGCCATCCCGCACCTGGACCAGATGGTGATCAAGGTCGCACCGATCGTAGTCGCGCCAACCGCCCTTCCGGCAGTGTTCAAACTGGACCCGATTTCCGCCACCGGCACGGCGATTTTCTTCTCGGCGCTGATCTCCATGCTGGTGCTGAAGATCAATATCAAAACTGGTCTGACCACTTTTAAAGAGACCTTCTACGAACTGCGCTGGCCGATCCTGTCCATCGGCATGGTGCTGGCGTTTGCCTTCGTCACCAACTACTCGGGCATGTCTTCGACCATGGCCCTGGTGTTGGCAGGCACCGGTGCAGCGTTCCCGTTCTTCTCGCCGTTCCTCGGCTGGCTGGGCGTGTTCCTCACCGGTTCCGATACCTCGTCCAACGCGCTGTTCAGTTCGCTGCAAGCGACCACTGCGCATCAGATCGGTGTCAACGACACCTTGCTGGTGGCGGCGAACACCAGTGGTGGCGTGACCGGCAAGATGATCTCGCCCCAATCGATCGCCGTGGCTTGTGCCGCGACCGGCCTGGTGGGCAAAGAATCGGATCTGTTCCGCTTCACCCTCAAGCACAGCCTATTCTTTGCAACGATTGTCGGCTTGATCACGTTGGCCCAGGCCTACTGGTTCACCGGCATGCTGGTGCACTAAGGGCTACAAGCAACACGATAAAAACCGACGCCGGGCCACGCCCCCGGCGTCCGCTATTCACACCCCGGTCTGTAAGGCTGCTGAAAGCTACCCGCTCTATATTCAGCAGCCTCAACAGACGAATAACCGGGACCACCCGGAGACCGCCTGATGAGCGAGCTTTTTTACAACGCCGTGCCGAATGCGACCCGTGTCGCCCCGCCACTGCCCGAGCCTCGGCAGTACCCCAGCGAGAAACCGTCACGGGTCTACCTGTTCGGGACCTGCGTGGTCGATTTGTTCTACCCGGAAGCCGGGATGGATGCGATCCACCTGCTGGAGCGCGAAGGCATTCGTGTCGAGTACCCGCAAGGGCAAAGCTGCTGCGGCCAACCAGCCTACACCTCGGGTTACACCGAGCAGGCACGGACCGTGGCGCGCTCGCAACTGGCGCTGTTTGCCGGCGACTATCCGGTGGTGGTGCCATCAGGTTCTTGCGCGGGCATGCTGCGCGAACATTACGCCGACTTGTTCAAGGACGAGCCGGACACGTTGAAACAGGTCCAGGCCCTGGCGGCCAGAACCTACGAGCTGGCCGAGTTCCTGTTGTTTGTCTGCAAGGTGCAGCTCAAGGACGGCGGCGAGCCCGTGAAAGTGGCGCTGCACACCTCGTGCTCGGCACGCCGTGAAATGAACACCCACCTGCACGGCCGCGAGTTGTTGGCGCAGTTGAGCAATGTGGAGCGGGTCAACCACGATCACGAAAGTGAATGCTGTGGCTTTGGTGGGACATTCAGCGTCCGTATGCCAGACATTTCCGGCGCGATGGTGGCTGACAAGACCCGGGCGCTGAAGGAGTCCGGCGCGCACAAGGTATTGAGTGCCGACTGCGGCTGTTTGATGAACATCAACGGCTCGCTGGAAAAACAGCAGGAAGCGTTGCGCGGTCAGCATCTGGCCAGCTTCCTCTGGCAGCGAACCGGAGGTGTGAAATGAGCACCTCGACGATTATTCCTACGGTTGCCGTAGAAGAAGATTTCCGCACCCGCGCTCACAACGCACTGGGTGACCCGCAATTGCGAAGCAACTTTCGCAAGGCGATGGATTCACTGATGACCAAACGGGCAGCCGCTTTCAGCGATGCCCATGAAAGAGAACACTTGCGCGCACTGGGCAATGCAATCCGTGCCCGCGCGCTCTCCAAGTTGCCCGACCTGCTCGAGCAACTGGAACAGAACCTGACCCGCAACGGTGTGACAGTGCACTGGGCGGAAACGGTGGACGAGGCCAATGGCATCGTCCTCTCGATCATCCGCGCTCACGAGGGGCGGCAAGTGATCAAGGGCAAATCGATGGTCAGCGAAGAGATGGAGATGAACCATGTCCTCGCTGAACAGGGCATTGAATGCCTGGAATCGGACATGGGCGAGTACATCGTCCAGCTCGACCACGAGAAGCCTTCACACATAATCATGCCGGCAATCCACAAGAACGCCGGTCAGGTCGCGTCCTTGTTCCACGACAAACTTGGCGTGGAATACACCAAGGACGTAGACCAACTCATTCAGATCGGTCGCAGAGTCCTGCGGCAGAAATTCTTCGAAGCGGACATCGGCGTCTCCGGTGTCAACTTCGCCGTGGCCGAAACCGGCACCCTGCTGCTGGTGGAAAACGAAGGCAACGGTCGCATGACCACCACGGTGCCACCCGTGCACATCGCCGTCACCGGTATCGAAAAAGTCGTGGAAAACCTGCGTGATGTGGTGCCGTTGCTGTCGCTGCTGACCCGTTCAGCCTTGGGCATTCCGATCACCACCTACGTCAACATGATCTCCGGTCCGCGCAAGGAACATGAACTCGACGGCCCACAGGAAGTGCACCTCGTACTGCTCGATAACGGCCGCAGCCAGGCCTTTGCCGACAGCGAATTGCGCCAGACCCTGAACTGCATTCGCTGCGGCGCCTGTATGAATCATTGCCCGGTGTACACCCGAATCGGCGGTCATGCCTATGGGGAGGTTTATCCCGGGCCTATCGGAAAAATCATCACCCCGCACATGGTCGGCCTGGCGAAAGTCCCGGATCACCCGAGCGCCTCGTCGCTGTGCGGCGCCTGCGGTGAAGTGTGTCCGGTGAAAATCCCGATCCCTGCTTTGCTGCGGCGCCTGCGGGAAGAAAACGTCAAGGCCCCGGACAGCCCCCATCAAGTGATGCGCGGCCAGGGCAGCAAGTATTCGCGCAAGGAGCGGTTCATCTGGAACGCCTGGGCCAAGCTCAACAGTTCGCCGACGCTCTATCGCCTGTTCGGTTTCTTTGCCACCCGTTTGCGCGCCCTTACGCCGAGCAATGTCGGCCCGTGGACGCAAAACCACAGCGCACCAAAACCCGCTGCCCGCTCATTGCATGACATGGCCCGCGAGCACTTGGCCAAACAGGGAGACCGCCGATGAGCGCCAAACAAAATATCCTCGCCAAACTGCGTAAAAGCCTGACAGGTACCACGCCGGTGGCCGACAACTTTGATGTCGATCTGGTGACCCAGCCTTACACCTACGCGCCAGAGCAGCGCATTGCGCAGCTGCGCAAATTGATGGAAGCGGTGCACACGGAAATTCATCTGACGTCCGGCCAAGAGTGGCCGACGCTACTCGCGCAGTTGCTGCAGGACCGCCAGTTGCCAAGCCTGCTGATCGCACCGACAACGCCCCACGGTCAACGGATCACGCAGCACTGGGCGAATAATCCCGGCCTGCCAATGCTGAAAGCCTACGACCGCCCGGTTGAAGAATGGAAAGCCGAGCTGTTCAACGACACCCCGGCGAGCATCACTGGAACCCTCGGCGCCATCGCTGCCACGGGTAGCCTTATTCTCTGGCCGACCCGGGAAGAACCGCGCCTGATGAGCCTGGCGCCACCGGTGCATTTCGCCCTGCTCAAGGCCAGTGAAATTCGCGACAACTTCTATCAGGTGCAACAGGAATTCGAATGGGCCCAGGGCATGCCGACTAACGCACTGCTGGTGTCCGGCCCGTCGAAGACCGCCGACATCGAGCAAGTGCTGGCGTACGGCGCCCACGGTCCGAAAGACCTGGTGGTGCTGATCCTGGAGGACCAATGAGTCTACCGGCCGCTTTCCTGCGTGATGCACAGCAACTGATTCCCCAAGAGCGACGTTTCGACGACCCGCTGTCGACCCTGGCCTTCGGCACCGACGCCAGCTTCTATCGTTTGATTCCGCAACTGGTGATCCGCGTCGAGTCCGAAGACGAAGTGGTGGCACTGCTGCAACTGGCGCAACGGGATCAGGTGCCGGTGACTTTCCGCGCCGCCGGCACCAGTCTGTCCGGACAAGCCATCAGCGACTCGGTGCTGATCGTGCTGGGGGATAACTGGAACGGTCGCGAGATCCGCGGCCAAGGCACGCAAATCCGCCTGCAACCGGGGGTGATCGGCGCACAGGCCAACGCCTGGCTGGCACCGTTCGGACGCAAGATCGGTCCGGACCCGGCCTCGATCAATGCCTGCAAGATCGGCGGGATCGTCGCCAACAATGCCAGCGGCATGTGCTGCGGCACCGCGCAAAACACCTATCACACCCTGGCCGGCATTCGTCTGGTGCTGGCCGATGGCAGTCGTCTCGACACCGAGGATGCCGCCAGCGTCACGGCGTTTCGCCAAAGCCACGCCGCGCTGCTGGAGCGCTTGGCGATCCTGGGCCGCGAGACCCGGGCAAACGCCGAGCTGGCTGCGAAAATTCGCCACAAATACCGTCTGAAAAATACCACCGGCCTGTCGCTCAATGCCCTGGTGGATTTCGACGAGCCTGTGGATATCTTGAGCCACTTGCTAGTGGGCTCCGAAGGCACGCTCGGGTTCATCAGTGCCGTGACCTACGACACGGTGATCGACCATCCGAATAAAGCCTCGGCCCTGATTGTGTTCCCGGATGTCGAGACCTGCTGCAATGCGGTCACCGTGTTGAAAAGCCAACCAGTGTCGGCCGTGGAACTGCTGGACCGGCGCAGCCTGCGCTCGGTACAGAACAAACCCGGCATGCCCGTTTTCGTACAGCATCTGTCGAACAATGCCTGCGCCTTGCTGATCGAATCCCGCGCCGCGTCGTCCACTTTGCTGCACGAGCAACTGGCGCAGATCATGGCGTCGCTCAAGGCGTTCCCGGTAGAAAAGCAGGTCGACTTCACCGAAGACCCGCAAGAAAACGCCCGGCTCTGGGCCATCCGCAAGGACACCTTCCCCGCCGTCGGCGCCGTGCGCAAGACCGGCACCACGGTGATCATCGAAGACGTCACCTTCCCGGTCGAACAACTGGCCATCGGCGTCAACCGCCTGATCGAGCTGTTCGACAAACATCACTACGACGAAGCGATCCTTTTCGGACACGCCCTGGAAGGCAATCTGCACTTCGTCTTCACCCAAGGCTTCAACAGCCCGGAAGAAGTCGCACGCTATCAGGCGTTCATGGACGACGTGGCGCAACTGGTGGCGGTGGAGTTCGGCGGTTCGCTGAAAGCTGAACACGGCACCGGACGCAACATGGCGCCGTTCGTTGAACTGGAATGGGGCAGCGATGCCTACCAGTTGATGTGGCAGCTCAAACGACTGCTCGACCCCAAAGGCATTCTCAACCCGGACGTGGTGCTCAGCGAAGATCCACAGATCCACCTCAAGCACCTCAAGCCCTTGCCCGCTGCTGACGAGATTGTGGACAAGTGCATCGAATGCGGCTTCTGCGAACCGGTCTGCCCGTCAAAAGGCCTGACCCTGAGCCCGCGTCAGCGCATCGTGATCTGGCGCGACATTCAGGCGAAGAAACGCGCGGGCATCGATACGTCCGAACTCGAAGCCGCCTACGACTATCAAGGCATCGATACCTGCGCCGCCACCGGCCTGTGCGCACAACGTTGCCCTGTAGGCATCAATACCGGCGAGCTGGTGAAAAAGCTGCGCAGCCGGAAGGCGACGCATACGAAAACCGCTAACTGGCTTGAAGGACATTTCGCCACGGCACTGCAAGGTGCACGCTTCACCCTGCACGTGGCCAATGGTGCGCGGATGTTGCTGGGGGCACCGAGATTGGCGAAGTTGTCGGCGACGTTGACGCGCTTGTCCAAGGGTCAGGTCCCGCAATGGACCAACGCCATGCCCCAGCCTGAACGGCCGATTCGCTTCAGCCCGACGGTGACGGACGCGCGCCCGCGCGTGGTCTATCTGGCGGCCTGCGTATCCCGCGCCATGGGCCCGGCAGCGGGCGATACGGAGCAAATGTCGCTGCACGACAAGACCCGAGGCCTGCTGGAAAAGGCCGGCTACCAGGTGGTGTTCCCGGACAACCTCGACAACCTGTGCTGCGGTCAGCCATTCGCCTCCAAAGGCTACGCCGAGCAAGCCGAGCACAAACGACAGGAACTGATCGGCGCCCTGCTCCACGCCAGCCGTGGCGGGCTCGACCCGATCTACTGCGACACCAGCCCCTGCACCTTGCGCCTGGTTCAAGACCTCGGGGAAGTCCGTCTGGACCTGTACGACCCGGTGCGCTTCATCCGCACACACCTGATGGATCGCCTGGACTTCACGCCTCAGGAGGCGCCAATCGCCGTGCACGTAACCTGCAGCACCCAACACCTCGGGGAAAGCCAGGCGTTGATCGACCTGGCGCGCAAGTGCAGCAAAAACGTGGTCATTCCCGAAGGTATTCACTGCTGCGGCTTTGCCGGCGACAAGGGCTTCACCACGCCGGAGCTGAACGCCCATTCGCTGCGCACGCTCAAGGATGCGGTGCAGCAGTGCAGCGAGGGGATTTCCACCAGCCGTACCTGCGAGATTGGCCTGACACAACACGGCGGAATCGACTACCACGGACTAGTCTATCTGGTGGACCGCGTTACCCAGGCCAGGGTGACCTGATGACGAGGCCTCAAGAAAGGCGCATTCAGGCGCCTGTCTAGTCGTTTCTTGTGGGCATCAACACAGAAAAACAGAACCCTGACGTGTCGCCGCAGTCCACTGATCAAGTCCCGCCAATGCGGGACTTTCCCAACACTCGGTAGACCGATTTGATGGCCAACAATGCCTGGCCATCAGTTCAAGGAGAAACACATGAATCGTTCTGTGCTGTTAGGTCTGTTCGTTACTGCTTCCATGCTGGCTTCCACTTCATTTGCCGCTGAAGACCTTTGCGCGGTCAACCTGAAAACCATCGAAAACGGCAAGGCACAGATTCCTCCGGAAATGACTGACCAGGTAAAAGCCTCCGTCGAGCAAGCCAAAGCCAACCAGGCAAAAGGCACCAAGGAAGGCATTGATGATTGCATCGCCGAGACCAACGACATTATCAAGGCCGTCACCGACTCGAAAAAAGGCGCCAAGTAACTCGGCTCAAGGCCAACCTTCGGGTTGGCCTCCCGGGCCGCGTTGGCGTACATCAACAACGGAGTACTGGCAGCCGGGAGCTCAAAGCCCGGCCGTGCCCGATACGAAGCAAACCAAAACCCGCCAGTTGCGGGTTTTGTTGCATCTGGGGGCTGGATACGTGTAACCGCCCGCATCGCTGCAGAAGCTCGACACATTTTCTGAGAAAACCGAATTCTTGCGTTGAATCGTAGTCTTTGAGGTAGGTCCCATCAGATCGGGCAGACTTTTCGGGCTCGGCTTGGCCGTCTACTCATACGACAGCACCGAGACCATCAGCTCAAGGAGATACCCATGAAACGCACCACACTCGCTGGCCTGTTCATTGCTGCTACCATGCTGGCCTCTCCTGTATTTGCTGCGGACAACAACCTCTGTACGAGCAAGCTGCAAGAGCTCAAAGGCAAAGTGAATGCGCTGCCGGCGAACTCCGCAAACACTACGATGGAGATCAAAAGACTGATGTCCAGCGCCGAAGCCTCACAAGCCTCCGGAGACGACAAAAAATGCGTCACCGAGGCCACCCAGGCATTGGCGCTCGCTGACAGACAGAGCACCCAACCAAACCCATGATCTGTGGTGGCCAACCTTCAGGTTGGCCTTCCGGGGCGTGATGACGTACACTGTATATGCCTGCTGCTCACTTGATTCACAGAGCATCAGGCTCGGGGCCGTTTAGGATTCGACGCCGGTTGCGAAACTTTAGGTGCATGCCGAGTTGGTAACAGAACTCGTAAATCCACTGTTGCAACTACTTATAGTTGCCAATGACGATAACTACGGCCAGGAATTCGCTCTCGCTGCGTAAGCAGCCTTAGCCCTGAGCTTCTGGTACCTTCGGGTCCAGCAATCACCAGGGGATGTCTGTAAACCCAAAGTGATTGTCATATAGAACAGAATCGCCGTGCAGTACGTTGTGGACGAAGCGGCTAAAACTTACACAACTCGCCCAAAGCACCCTGCCCGTCGGGTCGCTGAGGGTTAACTTAATAGACACGGCTACGCATGTAGTACCGACAGCGGAGTACTGGCGGACGGGGGTTCAAATCCCCCCGGCTCCACCAATTGAGACACCAACGAAGCCCGCCCAGTGCGGGCTTTGTTGTTTCTGGCTGTATCGCTAGCCCTGCAACCGTCTGAAACAGGACCCACACCAACGATCAGTACTTGATATCCCGAGCTGTGCGACGGGTATCCTGCTTGGTGCTGCGCTTGTCCTGGCGACATTCCACGTTGCTCTTGTCATTGCCCTTTCTGCATTCATCCTTGGTTTGCCGGGCAGTGGATCGCCCTTCCTGCCTGGTATCGCGAGCTTCACGCCGCTGTTCACCCTGCTCGGTCGCGTAGACGGGTAGCGTCACCCACTGCACGCCAGCGGCGATGAGCAGCGTCGCCAGGGCTTTCAAGTAGTGCTTGCGAATCATGACTTTTCTCCAATTCAACATCGCTCGGTCGCTTCGTTCGCTCCCCCAGGATTTCAGCGAAAACGTGAGTTACATCGTACGCCCACAACTCACAAAAGCACTTTGTGGCAGGTAAAATCTGACGATAGGGTCACATGGACAGTCGCGCAATGCCGCTATGTGCATGGTTGCAATATGGGCACCGGCCCGAACCTCCTTGTTTCCAGGTAGTGGCGTCGAGTCGATGCCTGACAGACAAACCGGTCGGAAGCAGACTTTGCCGCGGATCATTTGCCGTAGCTATGCCGCATGCTCTGGTACAAGGCTTTGATCCAGATGAATTTTTCTTCACCCCACGGTTGCGTTACTGCCTGTACATTGCACTCGCTCATTCAAGAAACTACGGTTTGCCCGCCCTCCCGCGGGCTTTTTTTTGTCTGCGAATTCGCAATTCGAGACTCACTGAAGGTTTCCTCGAGCAACATAAAAACCGCCCCCCCTTTCGAGATGCGGGTTTTGCGGTTCAACACCAATTCAATTCGCAGCCTGGATCTGAGTCGCCGCCACCGGTTGTTGCGCTTTGGAGTGCACGGGCTGTTCCAGCCTCGCTCGCCCGTAGAACGCCAGCGCCGTCAGTAAACACGCCAGCCATACGAAGATCCCGGCCCAGAAGGTGTGGGACATGTAGTGCCACCCTTGCAATACCCGTGTGGTGCCATAGATGAAACCGAGGGTCAGCGAGCCGTACATGATCGCTTTCGAATAGCGCCAGCGATAACGGCGAGCCACAAAGTACAACGCCAGCATGGTGAAACCGCCCGATGCATGTCCTCCCGGCCAGCAGCGCCCCTCACCGGCGACTTTCAACAGGTCGAAATTTTCATACCACTCAACGTGCTCCATTTTGCCGCCGTACAGGGTCGTCTCGATCGGGCAATACACGCTGGTGTGGCCCTTGAGGTAGTGAATGACCCCGGTGCTGATGGCGAACGCGAACACCACGTAGAGAAAGTCGCATCGATGGCGATTGGCAAAGCGCAGCACCGGTGCGACTTTGATTTTTTCCAGGAAGGCGATGATTTTCGAGTGCTTTTCAGCCTTCAGGTGCGGCCAGAGAAACGACAGCAAGGCACCGATAATCGCTATTTCTCCGGTCCAGTTCGGAATGATCCGCGCCCATTTGTGGGTGATTTTTTCGAACAGATGAACCTGGTCCAACGGGTACGTCTGCGTCACCGGATCAAAAAAGTAATTGTTGAAGGCGATGTCGATGCCGGTCATGTCGAACATCAGGAACACCGCGACCGCGCAGGCCAGCGGAATACCAAAATTCACCCAGTAAAAGCGGGAAGCGGTCAGCATGCTCAGTCCTGATTCGAAGGGATGGTGAAATTCAACGGGGCGTCACCGTCGGCCAATCCGATGCTTCGATAAAGCCAAGCATGCGCGGAGTCTGCGGCGTTTCGGCGGAGATAAACAAAGAAGCCCCGTAACCCAGGGTCGACGTCGGCAAATGGAGGTCTTTTTCCAGTTGGTCCATGCATTCGCTGTGGGTCACCAGAATCAGGTTACGTCCGGCCACCTTGTGCGCCAATGCGTCGCGCAGCATGGTGCCCCTGCAACCGATCAGCCAGTCTTCGCCCGTGCCGACCTTGTTGAACATGAAACCGGCGGTCTGCGCCGTACGCAGGATCGGGCTGTTGTAGATATCGGCCTTGTCCAGTCCCAGGCTCTGGAAGTGTGCACCGACACCCATGGCGACACTGCGCGAGCGCTCGGTAATGCCATCGTTGCCAACCAGGCAAGGCGCCGTGGAGTGATCGCAGCGCTCGACGTGGCGCACCAGAACGATCAGGTCGCCCTTGGCCCACCCGGTCATCAACGCCTGTGCACCGGTCACATTGCCGTGAGCCAGGTCCGCAACGGCGGCAGGTCGCAGCAAGAACAGCACCAACGGGATCACCAGCAACGCCGAGACCAACACCACCGCAGCGTTGCGATAACGGGCGAAGCGGTTCAGATCGATCGAGCGTTTTACCCCAAAAAAACTCAGTCTTAATTCCACATCACCGCCTCGCCAGCAAGCACTACCTCATCAGATACGGGCAGGTTAAGGAAACCCGCGTCGGTGGCTGGTGAAACCCATGTGAAAAAAAGCTTAAAGGCGCTGTAAAAGTCTTGTTACAGAACCGTGTGGAAAAAACCTTTCAGCTCCCGGGATTGCTGCCGATACATCCTGCTTACACCGCTTGGCGGCTTCCAAAAAAAACAATCTTCCAGCCAACCGACGATAAAGAAGTACCAAGTTCCTGGAGGAATGAGATGAACAGCTGGTTCGGCAACATCAGCGTGAACCTGAAACTGGGCCTGGGGTTTGGCCTGGTCCTGGCACTGACCTGCGTCCTGGCCCTGACCGGCTGGACCAGCCTGGGCGGGTTGATCGACCGCAGCAACTGGATGAGCGACATCACCCAGCTCAACGCCGGCCTGACCAAGCTGCGCGTGGTTCGCCTGCAATACATGCTGACCAACGGCGACGAAACCGCCGCGCAGAATGTGCAGACCACCCTCGACGCCTTCTCGGCCCAGCAGCAAGCCCTGCTGGCGAAGTTCAAGAGCCCGGAAAACCTCAAGCTGCTGCGAGAGCAAGGCGCCGTCATCGACGCCTACAGGACGTCCCTGGGCAAGATGCGCAGCGCCTATCGCGCCGGCAACAGCGCCCGTGATGCCATGAGCGCCAGCGCCGAAACCGCCAACACGCTGATCAATGACATCAATACCCGCGTGCAGCAAATGCCGTTGAGCGACCAGCGCTTCGAACAGTTCCAGGCCATCACCGCGGCCAAGGAAGCGTTCCTGCTAGCCCGCTACGAAGTGCGCGGCTACACCGCCAGTACCAATGCCGAGACCGAGCAAAAAGCCGTCGGCCAACTGGACGCCGCCATCGCCAGCCTGAAACCGCTGAACGTGCATTTCGCCGACTCCCAACAAGACGCCTTGCGTCAGCTGGAAACCGCGCTGGGCAACTACCGCAGCGCCTTGCAGACCTACAAGGCCGCCAGCAATGACGCGGTGCAGGCGCGCAAGGAAATGACCGAACAGGGCGCCGCCATCGTGTCCCAGAGCGATCAGCTGTACCAGATCCAGCTTGACCGCCGTGATGCCGAAAGTGCCCAGGCCCGTACCCTGCAACTGATCAGCACGTTGCTGGCTCTGCTGGTGGGCGTCATTGCCGCCGTGATCATCACTCGCCAGATCACTCGCCCATTGCGCGACACCCTGGCGGTGGTCGATCGCATCGCCAGCGGTGACCTGTCCCACAATGTGCTGGTCACCCGTCGCGACGAACTTGGCGTCTTGCAACAAGGCATCGCTCGTATGGGCGTAACCCTGCGCGACTTGATCAGCGGCATCCGCGACGGCGTGACCCAGATCGCCAGCGCCGCCGAAGAGCTGTCGGCCGTGACCGAGCAGACCAGTGCCGGGGTCAACAGCCAGAAAGTCGAGACCGATCAGGTCGCTACCGCCATGCACGAGATGACCGCCACCGTGCAGGAAGTCGCGCGCAACGCCGAAGAAGCCTCGCAAGCTGCTGCAGCGGCGGACGGCGAAGCCCGTGAAGGCGACAAAGTGGTCAACGAAGCCATCGCCCAGATCGAGCGTCTGGCCAGCGAAGTGGTGCGCTCCACCGAAGCCATGAGTGTGCTGCAACAGGAAAGCGACAAGATCGGCAGCGTCATGGACGTGATCAAGGCCGTCGCCGAACAGACCAACCTGCTGGCACTCAATGCCGCCATCGAAGCGGCCCGTGCCGGTGAAGCCGGTCGTGGTTTTGCGGTGGTGGCCGACGAGGTCCGCGGCCTGGCCCAGCGCACGCAGAAATCCACCGAGGAAATCGAAGGCCTGGTGGCCGGCCTGCAGAACGGCACGCAGCAAGTGTCCGCCGTGATGAACAACAGCCGCGTCCTCACCGACAGCAGCGTGGCCCTCACCCGCAAGGCCGGCGAGTCACTGGAGAACATCACCCGCACGGTGTCCAACATCCAGTCGATGAACCAGCAGATCGCCGCCGCTGCCGAACAGCAAAGTGCCGTGGCCGAAGAGATCAGCCGCAGCATCATCAACGTGCGCGATGTGTCCGAGCAGACCGCTGCGGCGAGCGATGAGACCGCCAAGTCCAGCGTTGAGCTGGCGCGGCTGGGTGGTCAATTGCAGCAGATGGTGAGCCACTTCCGCGTCTGACCGTACACCGTCGGTGATTGAAAGGCCCATTCGCGGGCAAGCCCGCTCCCACAGGTAGAGAGTCGAACACAGACTCTGTGAACGACCCAACACCCTGTGGGAGCGAGCTTGCTCGCGATTGCGTTCTCACAGACCGCATCTGAAAGGGTGTGCTGCGCGGCTTACCGCGTACCGCGCTGGCGCAATGCCGACGGCATGAAGTACGCGTCTTCGGGCACCGGTTGGGCAAAGTCCACTGTGCCCGGCTCTTCGTTATCCAGGTTCTGCACGTAGTAACGACGCGCCTGCAAGTCATGGAATACGTCCAGCGCACTCCAGGTGGTGGGCAGGTCGTAGAAGTTTTTCAGGTAGGCCATCGACACCCGCCACAACTCCCCACGCCCGTCATATTGATCCACCAATGCGGCGCCCCAACTGTCCTCGTCCAGAAACAGCACGCGCTTGGAATAGATATGCCGCGCGCCCGGCTTGAGCGTGCCTTCGACCACCCAGACCCGATGCAGCTCATAACGGGTGAATTGCGGGTTGAGGTGGCCCGGCGTGAGCAACTGCTCGTACTTCACCTCAGGGCTGCCGACTTTGTAATTGTTATAGGGAATGTAGACCTCTTGCTTGCCCTTGAGCTTCCAGTCGTAGCGGTCTGGCGAGCCGTTGAACAGGTCCGTATCGTCCGCCGTGCGCAGGCCGTCGGATGAGGCGATCGGGGTGTCATACGCGAGGTTCGGCGCCCGGCGCACACGGCGCTGGCCCGCGTCGTAGACCCAGGCCTGACGTGGGTCCTTGAGCTGGTCCAGGGTCTCGTGAACCAATGCCGCACCGCCCGCCAGACGGGCCGGGCTCTTCACGAACGCCAGGTAGTAAAACAGCATGTTTTTCAGGTCGGCAAACTGCCCGCCCGAGCGGTAATAGTTGAAGAGCCCCTCCTGCTGCGAGGTCACAAGCGCGAAGCTGCCGTTGCGTTGTACCGGCGCTTCGGAGGCACGACGGACCACATAGATGCCGCGATAACGGGTGATGTGGTTCCACAGCACCTCGATGCCATCCTTGGGCACCGGGAACGGCACACCGCCATAGGCATCGTCAAAACCGGTGCCGCCATCGAGCAGCTTGGCCGAGGTCGCGTTTTTCAAGGTGTTGTCATACAGCCACTGCGGCGCCGCGCCCGAGCGGCGAGAGGGATAGACCGGCATCTGGAAGGTGTCGGGGTAGCTGTTGAACAGTGCGATCTGACCTGGGCTGAGGTGGGCCTTGTACTGTTCAAGGTTGGCCTTGGTGATGGTGAACAGGGGCTTGTCCGCCGCATACGGGTCCAGGTGATGCTGGCCCGGCTTGTAGCCCGCCGGTGCCTGGGTGATGCCGCCGTTCCAGGCCGGAATGGTCCCGGCCGCATTGCCGGCACGCTCGGCCCCCAGCGGCGTCAGCGTGGTCTTCAATTGCTCGGCCTGCTGGGGCGAGATCGCGGCCAGCGCGTTGCCGGCGGCCAGGCTCAGGAGCAGCGCCAGCGTGGTCTTGGTCAGTTGTGAAGTGTGAAACATGATCGTTCTCCGAAGTACAAAAACCTGTGGGAGCGAGCTTGCTCGCGAATGCGGTTTTTCAGGCGACATCTGCGTTGAATGTGCCGCCCATTTCGCGAGCAAGCCCGCTCCCACAATGGGTCTGCGTGTAGCAATCAAAGGAAGTACTTGAGGTTGAAGCCGACGTTGTCGCGGTCACGCAGGCCGTTGTCCTGCCCACCGCCGTAGAACTCGGTGTATTGCAGCTCAGCCTCCAGCTTGTTCTGGTAGTTGGCCTTGATCCCCAGGGTGTAGGCCTTGCGGCCCTCGATGATGTTGCCCGCCTGGTAACTGTTGCCCTTGAAGTCATCCTTGTAGACGACATAAGGCGAGACGTTGACCCCGGCATACACGTCGTTCCAGGTGCCGTTGAGCATCGCGGTGTAGCTGTAGGAGTTGCGGTTGACCTGATCGCTGCGTTCGCCGCCGGACACATAGGAAAAGTTACCGGTGCCAGCGTAGTAACGGGTACTGCCGTCATACGCGGTGTATTGCAGGCTGCTGCCGCGCAGGTGCTCGGACGCCAGCTCGAACACGCCGAACATCGAGTCGAATGACAGGCTCGGGCCAAAGTTGTAGATGGTGCCCACGGATGTGTTGAACGCTTCCACCCGCTCGGCGTTATTGATCTGGCTGTCGAGCGTGACTTGCTGCCCGCCGATGTTGATGGTCTGGCCGCCTGCCGCTGCGGCGGCGCCGTTGGCCAGGTCGCCGATCAGGTCGTTGGTGGCGGCGACCCCGATGGGCAGGTTCGGCCGATAGGCCACTTCGCCGAAAACCGACGCCTGGCCCAGGGTGGTGTTGAAACTGAAGCCGTACATGCGGATGTCTTCGGCGTAGCGCCGATGCGCCTGAATATTGCCCAGCACATCCATGGTCGCCAGGCCGTTGGCCAGTTGCCCCGCCTGGCTGCCGGCAACACCGGCCAACAGGTTGGTCAGGGCGTTCATGTCGATGCCCTTGTACCCACCCAGATCGGCGGAAATGGTCGGTTCCTTGGCGTGGTAGTTGACCATGTACAACCCGAACTCGGTGCTGTTGAGCTCTTCTACGATGTAGCGAAAAGCGAAACCGAACTGGCCGTCGTTGCGCGCGTTGTAATCCTTGCCGACCGAGGCCACTTTGACGGTGTTGCCAAAGGCCGGGGTGACCCCGTTGGCGTACAGGCCGGTGGTGCTCAGGGCCTGGCTGAGCAGCGGGTTGTTGCCCAGCGCGCTGTACAGATCGATCACGTTGCCGAAGCCAGGCACCGGGGTGTCCAGGGCAGTACCGGTAAAGTTGTTGTAGGCGGTGTTGCCGCCGTCGGCGAACAGGTCCGTCTGCGAGTAGAACGTGCCGACCGGGTCGATGCGGGTTTCCTTCCAGTTCGTCTGGTAAAAGCTTTCCATGGTCAGGCTGTCGGTCAGGCCGATGTTGAAGCTCAGCGCTTCCACCGGCACCAGCACTTCCTTGACTTCAGCCCCGGGCAAACGGTATTTGGCCGCGTCCACCGGGTTGGTGGTGTTGACCCCACCACGGTAGAAAATCCCCTCACCCCAGTTGAACACCTGGCGCCCGACACGGGCCGTGACTGGCATCTGCGCAACGTCCCAGTTGCCATAGAGGTAGGCATCGAGCATCTCCACCCGGCTGCCGGCGATATCGCGGGTCTGGTCAGTAAAGTGGTCGTCCTGCGGGAAACTCTGACTGGGTTGCGACGGGTTGTTGTTACGGTAGTAATCGTTGCGCTTGTCCATCAATTGGGTGTCATAGAACGCGGTGCCGCGCACGAACATCCCGTAGTTCTGATAGTTGGCCTCGAGCTCCGAGGTGATCTTGTACACCTCGGAAACCAGCCCGGTGTCGAAGTTGCGATTGCCGTCGTTGGTGTTGACGTCGTCGTTGTTTTTGTCCCGGCCCTGGACCCGCCACAAGCGGCCATAAGACAAGGTACTGTCGAATGAACCGGTGATCTGATTGTCCAGCACGCTGAACTCCTTGGCCTGCACGCCGTCGACCGCGCACAGTTGCAGCAGCCCTGCCAGGCCCACGCCGGGAAGCGCCGCGCCAGACAGGCGAAATCGAGTGCTCATGATCCGTTCCTCTTTCCCTGGTTTTATTGTTTTTGTGTTCTGAAAATGTGGCTGCGATGGCTATGGCGCCAATCCCGCACGGGCGTAAATCCGGCTGTGGGCGCCGAATTGCCCCAGCAGTTTGAACAGCTGCCGGTTGAGGGCCGGATGGTCGAAGTCTTCGCGCTGCAGCTGATTACCGCTGCTGAAATCGCTGGTGATCGGTGCCGTGTCCAACCACTGGCCGATGGCTTCATCAAACGCCGCGGATTCGTCGACGGACTCGGCACTCACCACTTCACGCAGGTAGTCCACCGAATACGGTGGGTAATGGGCGTCCTGTGCAGAGTCGGTATAAGCGTCGAGCATCGGGTGTGCATGGCCGGCGCGCAGCAGGCGACGAAGCCAGGTCGACTGATGCTTCTCCACTTCCATGTGTCGGGTGGCGACCCGTTCGATGGCGGCATGTTTGTCCGCATCGAAGCCGGCCAGAGCCTTGCCTTCCAGCACCAGCAGGCTCGCCAGTTCGACACCGGGCAACGGCTTGGCGTGATAAGGCTGGGTCAGGTCCTGAACGTGGTGCAGGCCCCAACCGAGAAATCGATAGCCCCAATAAGGATGGCCAGTGGCAAACGCCAGTCGCGCCAAGCCCATGTACTGGTAGGCGCGCCAGTCCGGCCAACTGCGCTGAAGAAACCCGGCAGCGGCGTACACCACCGGGCTTTCATGGAAGAAGCCCATATGGAACGGCGCCTGGGAGCTGTACTGAAACCGGGCGTCGCCGAAAGGCTGCGGGCCGAAGCCGTACAACGCGCCGACTTCGCTGGGGTTGTCACTGAACAGGTTGATGTCGTGGCCGTAATCCGGCTCATCGGCAGCGCTGGCCAACACGGCCAGGGGCGCGACTTGTTCGTGGTCAGCGACAACGATGAAGCGCTGGCGATTCCACGGTGAAAGCGTCTGTTGCACCATGACTTGTTCGGCCTTGAGGTGTTCACGCTCGGGCAGATCCTTGCCCGGCATCGGCTGGATGACCATCGCCAGATGAATCCCGGGGTTGATGCGCAGTGCGCTGAGGAAGTCGTGGCGCAGATTGTCCCCAGGCACGACGGGCAATCGCAGGTTGTCGGGGCGCGGCGGGTATTGGGCGAAGTGCTCGCGGGCGAAGCGCTCCTGCTCATCGAGCAGCGCACTCACGGCTTGGTATTGCTGCGAAAGAAACTGTTCCAGCGGCTCGACTTCGACCTGCGGTGCATCACGCAAGGCCGGCAAATCCTGCAATGCCAGGTAGCTGCCCACCGTATGGTTCGACCAGCCCCAGGCTGTGGGGGCCGTTGCACAAAGCAGCAACAGGAGGAATGTCAGCTTCATTGCTTGGTTCTTATTGGATGTGCTGTGGGGGTTGAGCCTAACAACCGACCCTGCCCCTGACACTGTCCAATCTCACCAGAAAAGGTCTCCGATAGCGCCACATGAGGTGACATGAAATCACCCCCGGACATTGTAGGAGTGAGCCTGCTCGCGATAGCGGTGGGTCAGCCAACAGTTACTTTGACTGACACACCGCTATCGCGAGCAAGCTCGCTCCCACAGGGTTCCCGGGTGTTTTCCTAAGCGGGGTAACCGGTAATTTTGCGGATGCTCTGGTACAGCGGCTTGAGCTGTCGATACATGCGCAGGTAAACCTCTTTGTACAGTCGCTCATAGATCTGCTGCGCTTCGGGTTGCGGCATGAATACCGCACCGACCCGGGTCATGGCGGCCATCGCCGTGGGGAAATCCGCGTGCAGTCCCAGCCCCACCGCGCAGCAAATAGCCGCGCCCAGGCCGGACGCTTCGTAGACATGCGGACGCTCGGCTGGCAGGCCGAAAATGTTCGCCGTGAGTTGCATCGCGGCATCACTCTGGGAGCCACCTCCGGCGACGCGCAAGCGCGTGATGGAAACCCTCGAACGCTTCTCGATTTTCTCCATGCCCTGACGCAAGGCATACGCCAGACCTTCGAGGATCGCCCGGTAAATGTGTGCGCGGGTATGCACGTCGCCGAAGCCGATCATCGCGCCCTTGGCTTCGACACCCGGCTCGCGGATACCGGGCGACCAGTAGGGTTGCAGCATCAACCCCATGGAGCCCGGCGGCACGGCGTCGACCAGCGCATCGAAGAGTTGCTCGGGCTCCACGCCCTGGGCTTTGGCCTGCTGCATTTCCCGCAGACCAAACTCGTTCTTGAACCAGCTGACCATCCAGTAGCCGCGATAAATCATCACCTCACAGTTGTATTGATCCGGCACCGCGGACGGGTAAGGCGGAATCAACGGGACGATTTCCAGGTAGCGCGACCGGGTGCCGGTGATCGTCGCCGTGGTGCCGTAGGAAAGGCACACGGTGCCTGGGTCAACGACGCCGGAACCCACGACTTCGCAGGCCTTGTCGGCACCCGCGGCAATCAGCGGCAGCCCCTCGGGAATACCGGTGTGGCGGCTGGCCTCGGCGCTGATGTAGCCGAGGGTTTCACCGGGCTTGTGCAGGCTCGGAAGTTGTTCGGGACGCACCGCCAACGCCTGCCATTTCCAGTCGGCGGGTGCGGCCCAGCGCAAGCGCTTGAAGTCGAACGGCAGGTAACCGACGCAACAGCCCACGGAATCGACAAAGCGCCCACACAGGCGATGGGTGAGAAACCCCGAGAGCAGCAAAAACTTGTCGGTCGCCGCCCAGACCTCAGGCTGATTGCGGGCGATCCAGTTGGCCTCGGCCTGGGCGCGAAAGTAGTCCACTGTGGCTTGCGCGCCGACCAGTTTGAACAGCCAGCCCCACGGCCCCTTGATGCCACCCTTGACTTCGGCCTGGCGTTGATCGAGCCACAGGATCGCCGGGCGCAACGCCTTGCCCTGGGCATCGACGTTGATCACCGTGCCGCGCTGGGTGGTCAGGGATACACCGGCAATCTGTGAACGATCGATGCCGGTTTGCTGCCACAACTGCTGGCAGGCCTCACCCAGTTTTGCCCAGTAATACTCCGGGTCCTGTTCGGCCCAGCCGGGTTGAGTCGAGTAATAGGCCTGCAACTCGACCTTGCCTTTGCCCAGCAGATTGCCCTGCAGGTCGAAGAGCAGCGCGCGCACGCTCTGGGTGCCATTGTCGATGGCCAACAGGTAACGCTTGTTCGGGTGGTTATCCATGGAGCTCTCTTCAATGGGCATCAATGCGCGGCATCCGGCAAACCATGATGGCGTTGCCACAACGCCCGATAACGCTGTAATTCCTGCTGCCAATGCTCATCGTCCCAACCCAGTCGCGGTTGGCAGAGTTGGCGAATGGCAGCGAAATAATCCTCGCCACCGCGCGGCAGCAACAGGCCCAGGCGGGTTCGGCGCAGCAGCAGGTCATCCAGGTGCAGGACCATTTCCCCATCGCAGGCAACGGCCAGCTCCGCCCACAAGGTGTCAGTGCCGCCGACGGTGTCATGGCCGAGTTCCGCGATCAGTTGCGCCAGCCTCGGCAGGTCACGGCCATGCCGCCCGGCCAGGCGCCGCCACCGGTTGGCGCTGAGCCCCGGTATCGCCAGCGGCGGCACGGCGGCGAACACTGGCGCGGCGTCATCAACGAACGGACGATCGAGCATGGTTGCGCAGGCCTTGAGCACTTCAATCGCCTGCGGGCGAAAGGTGGTCAGCTTGCCGCCGGCCAGGGTCACGCAACCAGGCTCCTGCCACAGCACATGCTCACGGGTTTCATTCGACGGCTTGTCTTGATGCTCCCCCGCCGCACTGCCCACCACCGGGCGCACGCCCGACCAGGTCGACAGCACATCGGCGGCGACCACCTCGGCCTGGGGGAACTGTTGGCTGCAGGCCGCCAGCAGATAGTCGAGCTCATCAAAGCTGATGCTCGCGCTCTGGTCCAGATCGCCGTGATGATCGAGGTCCGTGGTGCCGACCACCGTGGCACCCTCCCAAGGGAAGACGAACACCGGTCGACGGTCGTGCTCGTGCAGAAAGGTGAAGGCTTGCGCCACTGGCAGGCGCCAGCCCGGCAACAGCAAATGACTGCCACGCAACGGGCGCAACTGGCGAGGGGCATCGGGCAGGCGCAAGCGCTCGGCCCACGCGCCGGTGGCCACGGCCAGCGCACCACAACGCAATGTCAGTAACCCGCCCCCTTCGCAGTCTTCGACCTGAACCCCGCAAACGCGCCCCGCTTCACGCAGCAATTGCTGCACGCGCACGCCGTTGAGCACCACGGCGCCGTCGGCCCGGGCCTCGCCCAATACGCGCATCACCAGACGGGCATCATCGGTCAGCGCATCGACAAAACAGGTGCCGCCCAGCAGGTCATCTTCCTTCACTCCGGGCGCCAGATAACGCAGTTGTTGCGCGTCATGGAAGTGATGGCTGCGCCGCCCGGCCAATGCGTCATAGATAGACAGCAAACCACCCAGCACCCGCGGTCCGGGAAAACCGCCACGGTAATGCGGCATCATGAAACTCATCGGCTCCACCAGCCCCGGCGCCTCGTCGAGCAGGCGCTGGCGTTCGCGGACTGAGTCGCGGGTCAGGCGCCACTGGCCCTTGGCGATGTAACGCAAGCCGCCATGGACCATTTTCGAGGAGCGGCTGGAGGTGCCCCAGGCGAAGTCGCGCTGCTCCAACAGCAGGCAACGCCACCCTCGGCGCGCGGCTTCGCGCAGGATACCGGCGCCACTGATGCCGCCACCGATGACGATCAGGTCCCAGGTTTCATCCGCCAGCGTCGGCAGCACCCGTTGTCGCCACGCCGCGTTCCAGTCCAGGCTCATGGCCGTCACTCCTGCAACAGCGTGCCAGGGTTCAGTCGCCCGGCCGGATCAAAGTGCCGACTCAGTGCCTGCAGGGTGTCCATCGCCAGCGCGCCCTTCTCCCGCCGCAGATACGGCGCGTGGTCCTTGCCCACGCCATGCTGGTGACTGATGGTGCCATGGTTGTCGACGATGGTCTGGCTGGCCGCCTGCTTGAGCGCCTGCCAGCGCGCCAGGGTGGCGGGGTAGTCGGCCGCCGGGCGAAACACATAGGTGGTGTAGATGCTCGATCCTTCGCCATAGACATGGGAAAGATGGGTGAAGACATGCACCCGCTCGCCTTCGGCAGCCAAGGCGTCGCGCAGGCTGTTTTCGATCAGCGTGAGCAGGTTATCGACGTTGCTCCAGTCAGTGGCCGTTTCCAGGGTGTCCACCACGTAACCGGCGTTCCACAGGTTTTCCCGCAGGTAGGGAAAACGAAAACGGTTCTGCGCCCACTTCTTGCCGAGCAAGGTGCCGGTAAACACCCCGCCGAACGCCTTGAGGTGCTGCCGGGCCTGGCGCAGGGACAGCGCATTTTGTCGTCGATTGCCGGTCACGCCGAACGTCAGCAGGCATTTGCCCTCACCGGCGCCGCGCAGGGCCAGGTACTTTTCCAGCCAGGCGATCTGCTGCGGGTGACCGGCCAGCGCCAGCTGGGTTTCGGTTTCCACCGCGTTGGACAGGCGCAGCATCGACAGCGGTACCCGCGCCTGGGCCAACTGGCGGATGGCTTGCAGCGCCTTGGGCCAATCGGGCAGAAACACACCATAGAAACGCTCATCGGCGGGCAGAACGCTGACCCGTACCTTCACCTCGGAAATGATCCCGAAGCGGCCCTCACAGCCCAACACCACCTCGCGCAGATCGGGCCCGGCCGCCGAGGCCGGAAAGGAGGGAATGTCCAAAGGTCCGGCAAAGGTTTCCAGGGTCCCGCCGGCGAACAGTTGCTCGATCCGCCCATAGCGCAGCGACTGCTGGCCACTGGAGCGGCTGGCGACCCAACCACCCAGGGTCGACAGCTCCCACGACTGCGGGAAGTGCCCCAGGGTGTAACCATGGGCGCGCAACTGACTTTCCACCTGCGGTCCGCTGGTGCCAGGGCCGAAGGTGGCCATCAGGCTCTGTTCGTCGAGGTCCAGCAGGCGATTCATGCGGGCCAGGGAAACTGTCACCACCGGCCGCGCGGAACTCGGCGGGTTGATGTGACCGGCCACCGAGGTGCCGCCGCCATAAGGAATCAGGCACAGGTCCTGTTCATGGGCGAGCAACAGTAACCGGCGAATCTGTTCAGCGTTCACGGGATAGGCCACGGCGTCGGGATAATTCCCCAGCGCGCCTTCACGCAACGCCAGCCAGTCCGGCAGGCTCTGCCCTCGCGCATGCAGCAAACGATCTTGGGCATCCACGCTGTACAGGAAGTGTTGCTGCAACCGCGACGGGGGCACGCGGGCCAATGCTGTCTCAAGCGTCGCATCGGGCAGCGCTCGACCGTCTCCCACCCGCAAGGCGAGAAAACTCGCGCCCTGGGACGGCAGTTCGACCACCGTGGTTGCATCTCCCCAGCCGTTCCAGCGTCGCATGCGTGTGTCCTTTTGCGGTTCTGATCAGTGATATTTCAGGCCCCCATACTAGTCAGCCGCCGAAAAGTGTCACGGTCGCATCCGGCCAGTTCGAGTAGCCAATTGAGTCAAACGTCGCGCAGGCGTCAGCCATTTACTTTAGCCGTGGTTTCAAATTACCTTTCAGGGCATTCATCCGCGCACGCGGGCCTTGATCAAAGGAATACGATCATGCAATCCCTGGGCTTCACTTCAGTTCCGCCGCTGCTCAAATACCTGCGTCATGCCGAACAACTGGGCATGGCCATCGAGCCTGCGTTGGCGGCTGCCGGGTTGCAGGCACAGCAGTTGAGTGACAACAGCCTGCGGTTGCCGGGTGAAGCCCATGAACGGCTGCTCGATTATTTCTGCGAACACTCGGGCGATGCGTTGTTCGGTCTCAACGCCGCACGTTTTGTGTTGCCCAACTCCTGGAGCGTGCTGGGTTACATCACCATGAACTGCGCGACACTGGGCGACGCCATGAGCCGCATCATGCCGTTCGAGAAGCTGGTGGGAGACATGGGCGTCAGCCGCGCCGAGGTGCAAGGCAGCGAGGTGCACCTGATCTGGACATGCCGCCATCAGCGCCCGCGAATTCGCCGACACCTGGTGGAAAACGTGCTCGGCTCCTGGCTGCAATACGCACGCTGGATCGCCGACACGCAAATGTCACCGGCTGCCGTCTGGCTGGAACATGCCTGTCCGGCCGACACGACGCTGGCACAGTACGAGCAGTTCTTCGACTGTCCGGTACTGTTCGACCAACCATATTCGGCGCTGATTGTCCCTTTGCCGTATTTGCAGTTGCCATTGCGCCAGGCCGATGCGCAATTGCTGCGCACCCTGGAAGAACATGCCCAGGGGTTGATGGCCACACTGGAGGACGCATCGCTGGAACAGCGGGTCAAAAGCATCCTGCGAAAGTTGCTCAAGGAAGGTCTGCCGCGCAAGGAGCAGGTGGCCGAGCATCTCGCGGTGTCAGTGCGCACGCTGCAACGCCAGCTGCATCAGGCCGGTACGTCGTACCAGCAGATCCTCGATGACCTGCGCCAGGAGCTGGCCGAGCATTACCTGCTCAACAGCACCCTGCCGATCCAGGACATCGCCCAGTACCTGGGTTTCACCGAACCCCGCTCGTTTCACCGCACGTTCAAAAGCCGGCGCGGGATGCCGCCCGGCGAGTTTCGCCAAACCCACCGGGTGCCGAACGAAGGCTGAAGGCTTAAACCTGAGGGGCTGAAGGCTCAGAGGCTGATCGCGTTGGTGAACACCAACCGATTGCCGAACGGGTCGGCGATGGTCATGTCCTGGCTGCCCCAGGGCATGGCCTGAATCTGTGGATGGGAAAACCTGTATTGCTTGGCCAACAGTTGCTGCTGAAACTTCTCCAGCTCATCCGTCTCGATCCGCAGCGCAGACCCCGGTGTGCTATCGCCATGGTGTTCGGACAAGTGCAGCACACATTCGCCACGGGAGATTTGCAGGTACAGCGGGTAATTCGCTTCGAATCGATGTTGCCAGTCGATCTTGAACCCCAGGAAATCGACGTAGAACTCCACTGCCTTGGCTTCGTCGAAAATACGCAGGATCGGAGTTGTTTTGCCGAAGCTCATCGGGTTGCTCCCAGACAATGAAAGACCTGCAGGAGCGAGCTTGCTCGCGATGGTCGTTAACGATGACGCGTGTCTACTGGGTAAACGCTGCGCCCTATCGTCCATCGCGAGCAAGCTTGCTCCTACAAAATACGTAACCGAACCGCAATGATAGCCGGGCCTGATGTCAGCAATTCGGCGCGGAAATGCCATTCTTTAGTTTCAAAGTGCCATCACTGTGACACAGTCCTCGAAACTCACTGAAAACCCGTGCGCAAATCCCCTTCCCGGGCCAGAAACCGTCCTTCCCTGCGCCCGTTGGCCTGGCCATCACGGTAACTCAACACACCGTTGATCCATACCCCTTCAATGCCCTCCGCCGCCCGCTGTGGGTCGTTGAAGTCGGCGACATCACGAATTGTCGCCGGGTCGAACAACACCAGGTCCGCCCAATGGCCTTCGCGTATTTCACCGCGCGCCTTCAAGCCGAAGCGCGCCGCCGACAGCCCGGTCATTTTGTGCACGGCGGTGTGCAGCGGGAACAGTCCCACGTCGCGGCTGAAATGTCCGAGCACCCGAGGGAATGCGCCCCACAAGCGTGGGTGCGGAAACGGATCTTCCGGCAAGCCGTCGGAGCCGACCATCGACAGCGGATGCGCGAGGATCCGACGGACATCCGCCTCATCCATTCCGTAGTACACCGCACCGGCCGGTTGCAGTTGGCGAGCGGCCTCCAGCAACGGCAGATTCCATTCGGCGGCGATGTCCATCAGGTCGCGGCCGCCCATCTGCGGATGCGGGGTCGACCAGGTGATGGTGATGCGGTGGGCATCGGTCACCTGCTTGAGGTCCAGGGTCGAAGAGCTCGCGGCGTAGGGATAACAGTCGCACCCCACCGGGTGGGTCTTCGCTGCCTCTTCGAGGGACGCCAGCAGCTGTGGGCTACGCCCCCAGTTACCGGCGCCGGCGCATTTGAGGTGAGAGATGATCACCGGGCTTTGCGCATGGCGACCGATCCGGTACGCCTCGTCCATGGCCTCCAGCACCGGTTCGAATTCGCTGCGCAAATGGGTGGTATAGACCGCCCCGAACGCGGTCAATTCTTCGGTCAGTTGCATCACTTCATCGGTCGATGCCGAGAAGGCGCTGGCATAGGCAAGGCCGGTGGACAGGCCCAGGGCGCCGGCCTCGAGGCTTTCGCGCAGTTGCTCGCGCATGGCGCTGATTTCATCGGCCGTGGCGGTGCGTAACAGGTCGTCCAGATGATTGCTGCGCAACGCCGTATGACCGACCAGCGCGGCAACGTTCAACGTGGTGTTCGCCGCTTCGACGGCCACGCGGTAGTCGCGGAAGGTCGGATAAACGAACGCAGCGGCAGTGCCCAGCAGGTTCATCGGGTCCGGCGGATCGCCGCGCAAGCTCACTGGCGAGGCACTGATCCCGCAGTTGCCGACGATGACCGTGGTCACGCCCTGGCTGAGCTTGGGCAGCATCTGCGGCTGACGAATCACCACGGTGTCGTCATGGGTGTGCACGTCGATGAAACCCGGCGCCAGCACATGGCCTTGCGCGTCGATTTCCTCGCTGGCACGGGCATCGCGTAAGTCGCCAATACGCTCGATGCGCCCGTTGAAAATGGCCACGTCGGCGGAGTAACCGGGGCTGTTGCTGCCGTCGATGATCAGGGCGTTGCGAATCAGCGTGTCGTACTGCATGTCAGTCTCCCAGCGGCAAGTGATCGTCGCCGCCGCGGTATTCGTCCAGGGCGAGTTTGATCCGCCGCAGACGTTCTTGATTGTCTTCAGGATTGGCCAGGGCCAGCTCGGTGGCGAGCACATCGATGGCCAGCAACATGCCGTAGCGCGCTGCCGTGGGTTTGTAGATGAACGAGGTTTCGGCGCTTTGCAGGGGCAGGACGATATCGGCCAGTTGCGCCAGGGGCGAATCTGCCCGGGTGATGGCCAGAATGCCTGCGCCATAGTTGCGCGCCAGCTCCACCGTTTCAATCAGCTCCGGGGTGATCCCGGTCAGCGAGCAGACAATCACCACGTGTTCAGCGCTGAGGCTGGCGGCGGTGACGCGCATCATCACCGCATCGTGGCACACCGCAATCGGATAGCCGAGGCGTACCAGGCGCACTTGCAGTTCATCGCTGCACAGGGTCGAGCAGCCGCCCATGCCGAAAGCGTGGATCATGCGCGCCTTGCCCAGCAGTTTCACCGCATCGGCGAAACGCGACTCATCGAACGCGGCCAGGTGCTGGCGCAAGGTCGACTCGATGTCGCCCACGATCTGCCCGTAGAACGCCGACTGCTCGGGCGTGCCCGCCGGGTCGAGAAACCGGCTGCCGACGCCGCTGGCCTGGGCCAGTTGCAAGCGCAAGTCACGCAGGTCCTTGCAGCCGACCGTACGGGCGAACCGCGACAGCGTGGCGCTGCTGACCTCCGCCCGCAGCGCCAGCTCATCGAGGCTGGCGGAGGCGGCAAATCCTACGTCGTCAAGCATCAGGCGGGCGATACGCCCTTCACCGGCGCTGAAGGAGTCCTGACGGGCGCGGATCTGGTAGAGGATGTCCATGCAAGTGGCTCCGGCTAAATCAGGTAAGAAAGGCCAACGGTCAGGCCGAAGGCGACGACCGAGATCAACGTCTCGAGCACGGTCCAGGTCTTGAAGGTTTGGGTAACGGTCATGTTGAAGTATTCCTTGATCAACCAGAAACCACCGTCGTTGACGTGGGAAAAGATAACCGACCCGGCGCCAGTCGCCAGCACCAGCAACTCCGGATGGGGATAACCCAGACCAATGGCCACTGGCGCGACCACGCCTGAAGCGGTGGTCATGGCCACAGTGGCAGAACCGGTGGCGATGCGCATCAGCGCGGCAAACAGCCAGCCCATCAACAGCGGCGACAAATGAAATTCGTGGGCCAGGCCGACGATCTGGTCGGTGACGCCGGCGTCCACCAGAATCCGGTTCAAACCACCGCCGGCGCCTACCAGCAAGGTGATGCTCGCAGTCGGTGCCAGGCATTCATTGGTGAACTTGAGGATCGATTCACGGTTGAAGCCCTGGGCCAGGCCGAGGGTCCAGAAACTCAACAATGTGGCCAGCAACAGCGCGATCACCGAGTTGCCGATGAACAGCAGGAACTGATTGAAACCACTGCCCGGCGTAGAAATCAGATTGGCCCAGCCACCGATCAGCATCAGCACCACCGGCAACAGGATGGTCGCCATGGTGATGCCGAAACCCGGCAGGCTGTCGCGCGGCTCACGCTCCAGGAACTGGCGTTCCAGCGGGTTTTCCGCCGGCAACTGAATGCGCGGCACGATGAATTTGGCGTACAGGGGACCTGCGATGATCGCCGTCGGAATGCCGATCAGGATCGCGTACATCAAGGTCTGCCCCACCGACGCCTGATACACCTGCACCGCCAACATCGCCGCCGGGTGCGGCGGCACCAGCGCATGCACCACCGAAAGCCCGGCGACCATCGGCAAGCCGACCATCAGGATCGAGACGCCAACCCGCCGCGCCACGGTAAAGGCAATCGGCACCAGCAAGACGAAACCGACTTCGAAGAACAGCGGCAACCCCACCAGAAACGCGATGGTCACCATCGCCCAATGCGCGTTCTTCTCGCCAAAGCGGTCGATCAAGGTCCGCGCCACCTGCTCGGCGCCACCGGACTCGGCCATCATCTTGCCGAGCATGGTGCCCAGCGCCACTACCAGCGCGATGTGCCCCAAGGTCTTGCCGACCCCGGCCTCGTACGCCCCCACCACACCCGACGGCGGCATCCCGGCGACCAGCGCCAGGCCAATGGAAATCAGGGTGATGACAATGAACGGGTTGAGCCGGTAACGGGCGATCAGAACGATCAGTGCAATGATGGCGATGGCGGCATACACCAGCAGCCAATAGCCGAAGGACAGGGTCATGCGGTACTCCTCGAGAGGGTCACGTCGAAATATTTGTGAAACTCTTAAAACATTTCGGAAGGTGATTTTCAAACGAGGTGAAAGTAATTTTCGTACAGAGGTAAGACGTGTCGCGCAGAGGTATGAGTTGTCGCAAATAATGAAAATCAGGCAGGCGGATTTTCATCGCGCCTGCCTGTTTGATTTCAGTCGTGCTGCATCCGGGCACGCTTGAGCAATTTCTTGCAACGCTCGGACAAATGCAGCACCCGCAGGTGCTTGCCGGCCTTGGTGTAGCGCTCGCGCAAGGTGCCCAGTGCAGCGATGGCCGAGTAGTCGACAAAGCTCAGGTGCTGGCAATCCAGGGTCACTTGCGCCGGGTCATTGGCCGGATCGAACTGATTGAGGAAGGGTGTGGTCGAGGCGAAGAACAGCGTGCCATGCACCCGGTACAGCTTGCTGCCGTCGGTTTCCAGATGACTGTCGGCGTACAGCTGCCGGGCCTGCTGCCAGGCGAAATTGAGCGCCGCAATGATGATCCCGCACAGCACCGCCATTGCCAGATCGGTGAAAACGGTAATCACCGTCACCGCGATGATCACCAGCACGTCGTTCAACGGCACCTTGTTCAGCACCCGCAACGAAGCCCAGGCGAAGGTCTGTTGCGACACCACGAACATCACCCCCACCAGCGCGGCCAGCGGAATGCGCTCGATCAGCGGCGACAGAAACAGGATGAACAACAGGATCGACACCCCCGCCACCACCCCGGACAAACGCCCGCGACCGCCGGAACTGAGGTTGATCACGGTCTGGCCGATCATGGCGCACCCGCCCATGCCGCCGAACGCACCGGACACCAGATTCGCCGCCCCCAGCGCCACGCACTCGCGATCCGGGTAACCACGGCTCTCGGTGAATTCGTCGGTGAGGTTCAGGGTCAACAGGGTTTCCAGCAACCCGACCAGCGCCATCACGATCGCGTAGGGCGCGATGATGCGCAGGGTGTCCAGGTTCCACGCAATGTCCGGCAGCGCCAGCGTCGGCAAGCCACCGGCAATGTGTGCCATGTCGCCCAGGGTGCGGGTCGGCAGGCCAAGCAGATACACCGCCAGGCCCACGCCGAGAATCGCCACCAGCGCCGGTGGCACCGTACGGGTCAGGCGCGGCATCACATAGACAACGGCCATGGTCACCGCGACCAGCCCGAGCATCATGTACAGCGGCGTACCGCTCAACCAGGCCTCACCGTTCTTGAAGTGCTCCAGTTGCGCCAGGGCAATGACAATCGCCAGGCCGTTGACGAAACCGAGCATCACCGGGTACGGCACCATGCGCACCAGCTTGCCGAGCTTGAGCAGCCCGAACGCGATCATGATCAACCCGCCCAGCAACACCGTGGCCAGCAGATACTGCACACCGTGTTGCACCACCAGCGCGACGATCACCACGGCCATCGAGCCTGCCGCGCCAGACACCATGCCCGGTCGCCCACCGAACAGCGCGGTCAGGGTGCAGATGATGAACGCGCCATAGAGCCCCATCAACGGATTGAGATGGGCCACCAGCGCGAAAGCGATGCACTCGGGCAACAGGGCGAAGGAAGTGGTAAGTCCGGCCAGGACATCGGCACGTAGACGTTTTGCTTTCATTGGGAACCGCACACAGGGAGAGACTAAAAAGAGTGTGCGGATGTTACGGAAATGCAGTCAGACCGACCAGTTGTTGTGCCTGCGCAAACGCCATCGCGAGCAAGCTCGCTCCCACAGGTTTTGCGTCATTCACGAAAAGGGCGAACAACACAGTACCTGTGGGAGCGTGGCTTGCCCGCGAAGAACGATGACGCAGTCTAAAGCGAGCTCACACCCTCTCGTCATTGCCCAGCAATCACGAATCAACCCTTGAAGTCAGCGCTCGCATAATCGGCCAACTTGCCCTGGATAAAGTCCAGGAAGCACTGAATGCGCAGGGCCAGTTGCGAGTTGCGGTAGTACACCGCGTTGATCGGCTGGCGATAACCGCTGTTGAACTCGGCCAGCAACACCTTCAAGCGTCCGGCACGAATGTCTTCGATGGTCATGAAATGCGACAGGCTGGCGATGCCTTGCCCGTCCAGTGCGAGATGGCGGATGGTTTCGCCGCTGGAAGCACTGATCGACGCCTGGATCGGCCAGCGATCGCCATGCACATAACGCAGCGGCCATTGGTTGAGGCCTTCGTTCTGGGTGAACCCCAGCAGCGTATGGTGGGCCAGGTCAGCCACGGCTTGCGGTGTGCCGTATTTTTCCAGGTACGCCGGGCTGGCGACGATGTGCAGCGGGCTGCAACCCAGGGAGCGGGCATGCAGCGTCGAGTCGGTCAGGGTGCCAATGCGAATGGCGATGTCGGTACTCTGCTCCAGCAGATCGATGATCAAATCGTTGCTGTTGAGTTCGAGCTGGATGTCGGGGTAAAGCCTGCGGAATTCATCGATGTAGGGCACGATGGCGTGCAGCATGAAAGGTGATGCCGCGTTGATCCGCAGCCGCCCGGACGGTGTTTGCTGGCGTGAAGACAGACGCTCTTCGAGCTCATCCATCTGATCGAGAATCCGCTTGGCGTGTTCGAAGAAGTACTTGCCCTCTTCGGTCAGGTCCATGCGCCGCGTGGTGCGGTTGATCAACGTGGTGTCGAGCTTGGCCTCCAGCCGCGACAGCGTACGACTGACCGCCGAAGGCGTTTGCCCGACCTGCTCGGCCGCCGCAGAAATCGACCCGCATTCAATCACGCAGACGAAAACCTGCAACTCATCGGATCTGGCTTTCACGTGTGTCCTCTTTTGCGAGTCGGCGCGGCGATCTTCCTGGCCGTTGCATCGGATAGTAGCCGAGCACTACGCCTTGAGGCCAAACACCTCTGCCAAATGCTGCTCATAGCGCGCCACGTCGCCTTCGATGTTTGGGCGCTTCATCACGTCCACACACAGGAACGTCGGCAAACCGGTCATGCCCAGGAACTCGTTGGCCTTGTGGAACGGGAAGTACACCGCGTCCACGCCTTTGGCCTCGAAGAAATCGGTCGGGTCGTCGAAGGCCTGCTGCGGGGCGTTCCAGGTCAGCGACAACATGTATTGCTTGCCGTGAATCAGGCCGCCGCTGCCGTACTTCTGCGACGCGTCCGAACGGGTGCGACCGTCGCTGGCATAGAGGCTGCCATGGCCTTCGGTGAAGACTTCATCAATGTACTTTTTCACGGTCCACGGCGCGCCCATCCACCAGCCGGGCATCTGGTAAATGATCACGTCGGCCCAGAGGAACTTGGCCACTTCTTCGGCGACGTCGTAGCCCTCGTCGATGAAAGTGGTTTTGACATCCATACCGCCGCGATCCAGCACGCTCAACGCGGCTTCATGCAGGGTGGCGTTGTAGCGGCCGTCGGAGTGTGCAAATTTTTTGCCGCCATTGAGCAACAGGACTTTTTTCATGGGAGGTCTCGGGAAGGTCGGGAATCGGATGGCGGCAGAGTACCGATCGACCTCCCGCGGAGTAAGCGTCGATTTGGCAAAATTCATTTGACCTACAAGCACGAATCAACAAGCGATTGTTGCCTTAAACTGGCGCCAGTTCTGACTTGAGGAGAGATGTAGATGAGTGAAATCCAGGGATTCATCCTGCACGCCAAGACCCGTCCGGAAAAATCCGACGCCTTTGAAGCGTTTTTCAGCGGCTACGTGCAAGCGAGCCGAGCCGAACCCGGTTGCATCGAATACCACATGCTGCGCGACAAACAGGACCCGACCCTGTTCATCTTCTACGAAATCTGGCAATCCCAGGCCCACCTCGATGTGCACTCGAACCTGCCGCACATGAAGCAGTTTCTCGCGCAGCGTGATGAATACCTGGAACGGGATTTCGAGATCCGCGCCATCGACATGATCAGTCCGTCGTCCGCTAGCCGCTGATCAGCAAATGGCCGCCGAGCACCCCCAGGCCAACGAAGAACACGCGCTTGAACCACAGGGCACTGATCCGCTGGCGCAGCGATTGCCCCAGCCACATGCCGAGCATGGCCGGGATCAGCGCCAACAGCGATGCGCTCAATTCGCCCCCGCCGAGCGCGCCGCGCCATAGCAAACCACCGGCCAGGGCCAGGGTCGAGACGGTGAACGACAGGCCCAGCGCCTGCACCAGCTGGTCCCTGCTCAAACCCAGCGCTTGCAGATAGGGCACCGCCGGAATCACGAACACGCCGGTGGCCGACGTGATGACGCCGGTCAGCACGCCGCACAGTGGACCGAGCCAGCGTTCGCTGCGCCGCCCCACACGCACAGTCGGCAGGAACAAACCGCTGAGCGCATACAGCAACAATGCCGCGCCCAACCCCCGCACCACCCAATGGCCACCGCTCATGCCGACCCACAGCGTGCCTGCCCCGGTGCCGATGAAAATCGCCAGCAACATCGGCCACAACCGCTTGGCCAGCCCCGACAGATGCCCGCCGAATGCCAGTTGCCAAATGTTGGTCAGGGTCGCCGGAATGATCAGCAGCGCCGCAGCCTGCGTCGGCGCCATAGCCAGACCGAGCAGGCCCATGGCAACGGTCGGCAGGCCGAGGCCGATCACGCCCTTGATCATGCCGGCCAGCACAAAGGTGCCGATAACCAGCAGCGAAAGGGCCAAGCCGAGATGCTGATAAAACGCCGAGAGTGTATTCATGGGGCCATGGTGAGCCCGCGGGGGTTGATTGAAAATCTGCCATATACTGAGGCTGCCTCTCTTCAGACAAGAGGCTGAATAATCGGGTGCGGTATCTGACGCCATCGCGAGCAAGCTCGTTCCCACAGTGGTTATCTGTTGTTCACAAATCTCCTGTGGGAGCGAGCTTGCTCGCGATGGCGGCCTCCCAGACAACACACATCCAGAGGTTGCCGTAATGCACTTCGACCTGACCGACCTGCGCCTGTACCTGAACATCCTCGACATCGGCAACATCACCGCCGGTGCCGCGCGCAGTCATTTGTCCCTGGCAGCGGCCAGCGCGCGAATTCGCGCCATGGAGGCGTCGCTGGGCGTCGAATTTCTCCAGCGCAATCGTCGTGGGGTCAGCCCGACGCCGGCCGGCAATGCCCTGGCCCGACACGCCCGGGTTCTGCTGCAACAGGCCGAACGCCTGCAACAGGAACTGGCCGAATACGCCCAGGGCGTCAAAGGCCAGGTGCGGCTGCTGTGCAACACCACGGCGATCACCGAATACCTGCCAGAGCTGCTCGCGGATTTCCTGCATAGCCATCCCAACCTCGACATCGACTTGCAGGAACTGCCCAGCGCCCGCATTACCCACGCCTTGCGCCAGGGTGCGGCGGACCTGGGCATCGTTTCCGACGCGGTGGACACCGATGACCTGCAGACCCGAGCGTTTCGCGATGATCCGCTGGTGCTGATCATGCCCCGGGAACATCCCTTGTCTCATGCGACCTCAGTGAGCTTCACCGACACGTTGCATCACGACTACGTTGGCCTGAATGCCAACAGCGCGCTGGCGGTGTACCTGGAAGAGCAGGCACTGCACGCCGGCCTGCGCATGCAGATTCGTATCCGCGCCGACGGTTTCGATGGCGTGATGCGCATGGTCGCCCGAGGGGCGGGACTGGCAATCGTGCCGCTGGCCGCGGTCGAACGCGAGTCCGCCGGACTACCCTTCAAAAGCCTCGCCCTGCAAGAACCCTGGGGCCAACGCAAACTGTTGCTCTGTGCCCGGGACTTCGCCGCATTACCCGGTTATGCCAAGGCCCTGCTGCACGCCTTGACTCTCCCCTGAGGGGCAGACTTTATCCTTGAGGTATGATCTTCAAGGACAGCGATGATGGGTAAACGAATACTGGTGATACTCGGGCATCCGTCCGGCAACAGCTTCTGCGCCGCCCTTGCGGAGCGCTACACACTGTCGGCAGTGCGCGCCGGGCATGAAGTGCGTCAATTGTTTCTGGGCAGCATGGATTTTGACCCGGTGCTGCGCGAAGGCTATCAACAGGTCCAGTCGCTGGAGGCCGACTTGAGTAATGCCCAGGCCGATATCCTGTGGGCCGAACAGCTGACGCTGGTTTATCCGATCTGGTGGGGTGGCGTACCGGCCTTGCTCAAGGGCTTTTTCAACCGGGTGTTCTTGCCGGGTTTTGCCTTCAAGTATCGCCAGGGCAAAGCCTTCCCCGACAAACTCCTGCGCGGCCGAACCGCCCACCTGCTGGTGACCATGGACACACCGCCCTGGTACTACCGATGGATCTACCGCATGCCCGGTTTGCATCAGGTCCGTAAAACCACGCTGGAATTCTGTGGTATCAAGCCAACCCGAACCCTCACCTTCGGGCCAATTCTCGGCGCCAGCGCAGACCGGCATGCGGCCTGGTTGCGGCAAGCCGAAGCTATCGCCAGCGCTTGAGTCGGTCGATAATGCGCCGAGCTTTACCCTCGGAGAAAAGGACCTTCCCATGTACATCGGCCAAGCCGCGCAACGTTCCGGAACCACGGTCAAAAGCATCCGTCATTACGAGTCGATTGGCCTGCTGCCTGCCGCTAGCCGCCAGGGCAAGTACCGCATCTATGACCAGCACAGCGTCGACCTGCTGATGTTCATCAAATGTGCCCAGCAGTTGGGTTTCAGGCTCAAGGAATTGCAGTCGGTCTTCGCCGGACATCAGGGTCCGCAGTTGCCATGGGAACGGGCACACCAGATCATCGCCAGCAAAAAACAGGAAATCGCCGAGCGGATAGCGGCGCTGTCGCAACAGCACTCGCAATTGGTCGAGTTCGAGAACAGCCTCGAACAATCCAGGCTCGACTGCCCGCTGACCCGTCCTTGAGGGTTGTGCGTTTCTGGACAGCTCAGTGTCGAGCACAGACAACTGAACGATGGGCAGGCGCTATAGGGTGCGACTTCAGTTCTTGAGCCCACTGCCCGGAGTCATCATGACCGCACCGATTACCGTACTTCGCGATACCCACCCGCTGCCCGTGCTCGACGCCTGCAAATGGGAAAAACTCGAAGGCGACCCGCACACCGTCAACCTCAACGCCTACACGAGTGAAGACGGCAGCAAGATCATGGGCACCTGGATCTGCACGCCGGGCAAGTGGTACGTCGAATATGTGAAGTGGGAGTACTGCCATTTCCAGGAAGGCTACTGCGTCATCACCCCGGAAGGCATGGCACCGATCCACTTGCGCGCCGGCGACATTTTCGTCATCGAACCGGGAATGAAAGGCACCTGGGAAGTGGTGGAAACCGTGCGCAAATATTTCGTGTTTGCCTGATACAAAAAAACCGGGGGATCACCCGACGTGATCTCCCGGTAAATATCTTTGGGTACATACAGTCCCTGTGGGAGCGAGCTTGCTCGCGATTGCGGTGGGTCAATCACCATCAATGTCGACTGTAACGACCTCATCGCGAGCAAGCTCGCTCCCACAGTTTTTTCACCGCCCTTCTATTGCGGTTTGCGATAGCCATTGATGATCGCCGAGAAGTCCTGACCACCCTCCCCACGCAAACTCATCGCCTGATACAACTGCTGGGCCACCGCGCCGAGTACCACCGGCTGGTGCGCCTGACGCGCCGCTTCAGTGGCCAGCCCCAGATCCTTGAGCATCAGTTCGGCACCGAAACCACCGGTGTAACCGCGCGACGCCGGTGCTGTTTCAACGATGCCCGGCCACGGGTTGTACATCTCCGAACTCCAGCAACGCCCGGTGGAACTGTTGATGATGCCCGCCAGCACCTTGGTGTCGATGCCCAGGGCATCGCCCAGTGCCATGGCTTCGCTGACGCCGACCATGGAAATCCCCAGCAGCAGGTTGTTGCAGATTTTAGCGATTTGCCCGGTACCGACCTCACCACAATGGACGATGTTGCGGCCCATTTGCGCCAGTACCGGTTGCAGGGTGGCGAACAGTTCGGGGGTGGCGCCGACCATAAAAGTCAGTGTCCCGGCGGCTGCGCCACCGGTGCCGCCAGAGACCGGTGCATCGGCCATGGCCACGCCCTGTTTGGCAGCGGCGGTGGCCACGTCCCGCGCGGTCTGCGGATCGATGGTGCTGCAATCCACGGCCGGCACACCTTTGCCGATACCGGCGAGCACGCCGTCTTCACCCAGCCACACACTGCGCACATGCACCGCGGCAGGCAGCATGGTGATGACCAGTTCGGCGCCCTCTGCCGCTTCACGGGCCGATGCACTGATACTGCCGCCCAGTTGTTCCAGTTCCGCCAGCACGGCCTTGTTCAGGTCCACCAGGCGCAGTGCATGGCCAGCCTTGATCAGGTTGCGCGCCATCGGCGCGCCCATGTTGCCCAGACCGATAAAAGCGATTTTCATGTCCGGCTCCTTAACGCAGGTTGATGGTGGTGTTCACACCGTCGTTGACGCTGTCGTCATCGAACCAGCGACTGGTGACGGTCTTGGTCTGAGTGTAGAACTGCACCACTTGCTTGCCGTACGGGCCGAGGTCGCCGAGCTTGGAACCGCGCGAACCGGTGAAGCTGAAGAACGGGACCGGCACCGGAATCGGGATGTTGATGCCGACCTGGCCGACGTCGATTTCGTTCTGGAATTTACGCGCCGCCGCACCGCTCTGGGTGAACAGGCCCGTGCCGTTACCGAACGGGTTGGCGTTGACCAGGGCGATGGCCTCATCGAGCGTATTAACCTCCAGCACCACCAGCACCGGGCCGAAGATTTCCTGGGTGTAGATCTGCATGTCGGTGGTCACGCCGGAGAACAGGGTCGGACCGACAAAGTTGCCCTTCTCGTAACCCGGAACCGAGATCTCGCGACCGTCCAGCTCCAGTTTCGCGCCTTCCTTGATGCCGCTCTCGATCAGGTCGAGAATCCGCGCCTTGGCCTTTTTCGAAATGACAGGGCCAACATCAGTGCCCGGCTCGCTGCCGGCATTGACCTTGAGTTTTTGCGCCAGCGCCTTGAGATCCGGCAGCCATTGCTTGGCCGCGCCCACCAGCACCACCACCGAAGTGGCCATGCAGCGTTGACCGGCGGCACCGAAACCGGCACCCACCAGCGCATTCAGCGCTTGTTCGCGATTGGCATCCGGCAGCACCACGGCGTGGTTCTTCGCACCCATCATCGATTGCACGCGCTTGCCGTGTTTACCGGCCAGGTCGTAGACATGCGTACCGACGGCGGTTGAACCGACGAAGGAAACCGCCTTGATATCTTTATGGGTGCAGAGCCCGTCGACCACATCCTTGCCGCCATGCACGACGTTGAGTACACCGGCCGGAATACCCGCCTCGATCGCCAGCTCCACCAGGAGCATGGTCGACATCGGGTCCTGTTCGGACGGCTTGAGCACGAAGGTGTTGCCGCAGGCGATGGCCATCGGGAACATCCACAGCGGAATCATCGCCGGGAAGTTGAACGGGGTAATGCCGGCGCACACACCGATCGGCTGGCGCAGGGTGTAGGTGTCGACGCCACCGGCGACGTTTTCAGCGAACTCACCCATTTGCAGGCTGCCGATGGAACAGGCGTGCTCGACCACTTCCAGGCCACGGAAAATATCGCCTTCGGCGTCGGCAATGGTCTTGCCCTGCTCGGCGCTGAGGACGGCGGCGATGCGCTTGGAGTGTTCGCGGATCAGCGCCTGGAGCTTGAGCATGATGCGCATGCGCGCGCCGATGGGTGTCAGTTTCCAGGTCTGGAATGCACGATGAGCGGCGCTGATGGCAGCATCGACTTCTTCAGCGGTGGCAAACGGCACCTTGGCCAGCACTTGCTGGGTCGCCGGGTTGATGATGTCGTGCCATTCGGTGGTCTTGGATTCGACCCACTGGCCGTCGATCAACAGTTTGACCTTCTGCACGGTGGTGTCATTGGGCGTGAGCGATACGTTCATGTGGGTCTCCAGATCTTTGTTGTTATCTTGGGAGCCAAGGCGAAACAGTCGCCTTGAGAATAGGCATGCGCCGCGAATTGGTTAACGGGCTGTTTTTGGAGTATAGATGTGCAAACTTCTGATAAGAACGCACATAAAAACCGGTCCAACATGCAAAAAAACATCACCTCCCTCGGCTCGTTGAACTGGGACGACCTCAAGTTTTTCCTTGAAGTCGCCCGCACCCGCAAGGCCAGCACCGCAGCCAAGCGCCTGGCGGTGGACTACACCACGGTGTCGCGGCGCATCAGCTCCCTGGAAACCGCACTGGGCACTTTGCTGTTCGAAAAATCCCGGACCAGCGGCTTTGTCCTGACCGCCGAAGGCCAGCGGTTGATGGGGTATGCCGAGTCGATCGAAAGTACCTTGCACATGGCGTGCGAGCAGGTTTCCGGGTCCGGCGTGGCGCTGTCCGGTCATGTGCGCATGGGCTGCACCGAAGGCTTCGGCAGCTTTTTCATCACGCCGCAGCTGAGCCACTTCGTCGACACCTACCCGGCGATCTCGGTGGATATCCTGCCGCTGCCGCATTTCATCAGCCTGTCCAAGCGCGAGGCCGACATCGTCATCGCCCTGGAGCGTCCGGAGCATGGACCGTACGTCTGCTGCAAACTGTGCGACTACCGATTGCAGCTGTACGCGACCCAGGACTATCTGGACAACCACCCGCCGATCCGCCGACCGGCAGACTTGGCCAAACATTCGTTTATCAGTTACGTCGACGACCTGGCGTTCAGCTCAGAGTTGCTGTACCTGGCCAACGTATTGCCCGGCGCCAGCGCCAACCTGCGCAGCACCAGCGTGATCGCGCAATTTGTGGCCGCGCAGCAAGGACGCTCACTGGCGATCCTGCCATGCTTCCTCGCCACTCAGGACCCTCGCCTGCTGCCGGTGTTGCCGCAGGAAATCAACATCACCCGACAGTTCTGGATGTACTGCCGGGAGGATTTGAGGAAGCTCAAGCGGATCACCCTGTTGTGGGATTACATCCGCGAGGTGACCGAGCGCAATCAGGGACTGCTGATGGGTGAAAGCCGGGAGATGCTGTTCGCCGACTAGTCGGCGCCGAGCCCCAGCATCAACCCGCTCAAGCGCTTGACCTTGCGCCTCACCGCCTCTTCGAACACCCCTGTGCGGGGCTCGATCAAGGTGAACCAGTTCTTGGCCCGGGTGATCCCGGTGTAGATCAGTTCCTTGGTCAGCACGGGGTTCAAGGCGTCAGGCAAAATCAACGCGGTGTGGGCAAATTCCGAGCCCTGGGATTTATGCACGGTCATGGCGTACACGGTTTCGACATCATTGAGCCGGCTCGGCAGGACAAAGCGCACGCCACCCTGGCCGTCATTGCGCGGAAAGGCGACACGCAGAACCTGCTTGCCGGCCTCGGGGCCCTCACGCTCCGGAAGCTTGAGGGCGATGCCGATATCGCCGTTCATCAAACCCAGGCCGTAGTCATTGCGGGTCATCAGAACCGGACGGCCTTCGTACCACTGCTGGTCACTGTCGATCAGGCGTGCCCTTAGCAAGGCGTCCGTGACTCGCTGGTTCAAGCCCTCCACACCCCACGGCCCCTTGCGCACGGCACATAACAACTGGAACGCGTCGAAGGCTTGCAACACCTCCCGGGCCCAGTCGGTCCAGCGTGAATCTTCCAACGGACAATCGAGCGCCGGGCGCTGATTGCGCAGCAGGCTCAGGTAGTGCCGATAACCCTGCGGTTCCTCACCATGACCGTCGAGAAGCAGTCGCTCCAGAGCGCGGTCCTGCTCTCCCTTGAGAGACAAGGAGTACACATCGTCATGGCTTCGCGCAGACAACAACCTGCGTGCTTCTTCGGGTTGCTGCTGGTTGACCCAACGAGCCAGTTGACCAATACCACTGCCCTCACCGAATCGCCGGGAATGGCGCAACATCACAACCTGTTGGGCCAATGGATGAGCGCCCTGCGTGTCTTCCTGCAATCCACTGGCCTGCAAACTCTCGCCGCTGACGGCTTCCAGCCACTGGCGCGTCTGCGGGCTGTACCAGCCAGCCTCCGCATCGCGACACAGATCCCCCAGTACCGCACCGGCTTCTACCGAAGCCAGTTGATCCTTGTCCCCCAACAGCACCAGGCGCGCATGGGCGGGCAAGGCGTCGAGCAGGTTGGCCATCATTTCCAGGTCGATCATCGAAGCCTCGTCCACCACCAACACATCCAGCGGCAGGCGATTGCCCGCGTGGTGCCGGAAATGACGAGTCCCGGGCCGGCTGCCGAGCAGGCGGTGAACCGTGGTGACGTCGGACGGAATCTTTTCCCGAACGTCCTCCGTGACCTTCAAGGTCCGGACTTGCTGGCTGATGGATTCTGTCAGACGCGCTGCGGCCTTGCCGGTCGGTGCGGCGAGACGAATGCGCAGGGGCATGCCGGCCTCGACCGCCGGCGCCTGGAGCAACGCCAGCAAGCGCACGACGGTGGTGGTCTTGCCGGTTCCCGGCCCCCCCGTCACGATGCTGAAGGCGCTGCGCGTCGCCAGGGCGCAGGCCAGCTTCTGCCAGTCGATCACGTCACCAGGTCGGGCAGGACCAAACAACCCGGTGAGACGCTGGAGCAAGTCGATCGGCGTGGATTCGTGTTCCGTCAGACGCTCGCGCAACGAATGGTCGATCCGCCGCTCGTAGGCCCAATAGCGGCGCAGGTACAAGCGTTTGCCCGATAACACCAAAGGCCGGTCACGCACGTTGTCACGACTGTCAGCAGCCAGTGCGACCAGGTTGCTGGCGGCCAGCACCTTGCACCAATGAGCACCGTCCAGCGATCCCAGCAATTGCGAGGGCAACAACATCGCGCCGCCTTGCACGTCACCTTCGGGTGGCAGCGACAGGGCGAAGTCCGGTTCTTTCAGTGTCTCGAACAGGTCGAGGCAGACATGCCCGTGACCCAACTGGTGGCTGGTCAGCGCGGCTGCCAGCAACACCAACGGATCATCCTCAGGTGCCAGTTCATGTAGAAACGCCACAAAGGCTTTGTCCAGCGCGCGCAACCAGCCACGCTCGACCCAACGCGTAAGCAACAACAGCAAGTCGTCGGCACGACTCAGCGGCGCCAGATCGACCAGGCTTTCGGCTGCCAGCGATGTGGGCAACAAATCGGCGAATGTGCGACTCATAACAGTACTCCCTGTTCCCAAGCGGGTTCGGCCTTGGGCTCTGGCTTGCCCTGGAACAACCTGTCCAGACGCTCGATCAGCTCTCTTGGCGGGCGGGCGAAAAACACACCCTGGCTGGCCGCACGGGTACCGCGCAAAAACAGGTACAACGCACCGCCGACATGCCGGTCGTAGTCGTAATCGGCGAGCCGCGCCTTGAGCTGGCGGTGCAGGGCCAACAGGTACAACACGTATTGCAGGTCATAACGGTTGTCGAGAATCGATTGTTCCATGGCCTGCGCGGTATAGGCCGCATCATCGACGCCGAGCCAGTTGGATTTGTAGTCGGCAACGTAATAGCGGCCGTCATGTTCGAACGTCAGGTCGATGAAGCCCTTGAACATACCGTTGAGCAACACCGGTTCCGCGGCCACCCGGGCCACGCCGTTATGGGTGTATTGGCACACCAGCGCATCGAGCTTGAGCACATCGACCTTATGGCTGGCGAACCAGAACTCCATCTCGACCTGATACTGCGTCAACTGGCCGAATACCACCGGTGCCTGACCGGCGCCCAGTTGCAACGGCGACTTGAGCAGATGCTGCAGCCAGTCACTCAAGGTGCTGATCCAACCCTCCCAGCCTCGACGGTTGCAGCGACGGGCAATGGCGTCGATCACCTCGTGTGGTGCCGCATCAAAACCCTCGCCCCCTGCCCATTCGAGCAAGCCATGGAGGAAGGTGCCGGGATTCGGGCCGCGCGGGAAGCGATGGATATCGCCACCACCGGCAACCACCTCTCTGGGGGCCTGCGGATCGAGGCGTTCGTCATCGAACAGTTTTTGCGCCTGCGGGCTCTCCGGCGCCTCGTCCGTGCCGACACTCAGGGTGTCGCCAATACGTAACGCGCTGTAGGAAGCGATCCACCAGTTTTCACTGGCCTTGCGTTTCGGAACCCGCGGAACCAGCAGCGCCGCATCGTTTTGTGGTGGCTGATAATGCTCTGCTGTTGCTTCAGGCATCTCGGCATACGCCAGCGCCGGGCAGTCCTGTTGCAGATCCTGCAGCCAACGCTGCAACGCCGAGGACTCGGCCAACGGCGCACCGCCGCCCAATAGATAACCCAATGCCGACAGATGCAGCACCGAGCCATTGTTGTTACCGCGCTTGAGGTCGGCCACCCCCAGCCAGCAGGCGTGTTGCGCCCGGGTCAGGGCGACATAGAGCAAGCGCAGATCCTCGGCCAGACGCTCATCGTCAGCCAGGGCAATCAATTCTGCCGTCGGCTTCAAGGTGACTTGGGCGTTGCCGGATTCATCGTGGTAGTGCAGCGGCAGGCGACTGCCATCCACTGGTTTCGCCGAGCAAATGAACGGCAGGAACACCAAGGGGTATTCAAGGCCTTTGGACTTGTGGATGGTCACGACCTTGACCAATTGCTCATCACTTTCCAGACGCAGGATCTGCTCTTCGCCAGCCTGCCCGGACAACGCCAGATGCTCGGACAAATGCCGGATCAAGGCTTGCTCGCCATCGAGTTCAGCGGCGGCTTGTTGCAGCAGTTCGAAAAGGTGCAGAAGGTTGGTCAAAACGCGTTCGCCGTCACTGCGGGCGATCAAAGCCTGGGGCAAACGGAAGTCGTGCAGCAAGCGTCGCAGCATCGGCAGTACGCCCTGCTTGCGCCAGACTTCGCGATAGCCACGGAACTGCATGACCCGGGACTCCCAGGCCAACTCGTCCTGATTCAGACGCTCCAGTTCCGTCAACGACAGGTTCAACGTGATGCTGGCCAACGCAGCCCGCAGCGGTCGCTCGACATCCGGCTCGGCGCAGGCCTTGAGCCAGGTCAGCACGTCATGCGCCTCCTGGGCGGCGAACACCGAGTCCTTGTCCGACAGGTAAACACTGCGCACACCACGGGCGGCCAATTGCGCACGAACCGCCTGCGCCTCCTTGCCATCGCGCACCAGGATGGCGATGTCCGCCGGTAGCAGGCCCCTGAAGGCTTTGCCGTCCTGGGTGAATCCCGCTTGCCCCTGCTGCCCGCCATTGAGCAATGCCGTGATTTCACTGGCGCAGGCAGCCGCCAGATGTTGCCGGTACACCGCACCGGACAACGGTTGTTCGGCCGACAAGTGCCAGATGTTCAAGGCAGGGATTGCCTGGTCATTGATGCGCAAGACTTCTTTGCGGCCCTGGGAGGCAACCGGCGTGAACGGAACCGGGTTGTCGCCATTCTTCTCCCGAAAGAGGAACGCGCCGCGTCCTGACTCACGGGCTTCGGCGCGCGCGAACACATGGTTCACCGCGTTGACCATGCCATGGCTTGAGCGGAAGTTGGTGCCCAGGGTGTGCAGGCGGCCAGTGGTGGCCTGGCGGGCGCGCAAGTAGGTATGGATGTCGGCGCCGCGAAAAGCGTAGATCGCCTGTTTCGGGTCGCCGATCAGGAACAGGCCGCACTCGGGGCTGTTCTCTTCAATGCGGTAGATGCTCTCGAAGATCCGGTATTGCACCGGGTCGGTGTCCTGGAACTCATCGATCAGTGCCACCGGAAACTGCTCGCGAATCAGGGTTGCCAGTCGCTCGCCGCCATCGGACTGCAAGGCCGCATCGAGGCGCAGCAACATGTCGTCGAAACCCATTTCCGCGCGGCGGCGTTTCTCCTCCTCGAATCGTGCCCCGACCCAGCGGGCCGCATGTTGCAGTACGGCGGCATCAGGCGTTGGCAGCCCATCGAGACAGGCCTTGAGCCCGGCCATCGCATCGAGCCCCGGATGTCGAGGCGCTTCGCCCTTCCAGGCTTCGGCCATGCCATCAGGAGTCAGGCGCGTGAAACCGGTGCCGATATCCAGTTGCTCGAGGGATTCGTCTTCGGCCCAGGCTTTGATCTTTTCAAACCAGGGCTCGAAATAGCGTGCCTGCATCTTGCGACCGTCGACAGCCTTGCTGGCAACGCCTTGCTGACAGATCGCAAGCAACTCGTCCGCCCACTGCAGCCAGGGCTTCTTGAGTTCGATCAGGGCCGCCCTTCGCTCTTGCAAGCATTGCGAAATCACTTCGGCGGGTTCTTTCCCTTCAAGGGTATCCCGCTCGCTGGCGAACAGTGCACGAATCCGCGGCAGCAGCGCCGCCGGTCCGCCCCAATTGCTGCGCACCCAATTCAAGGCGTCACCTTGCATCGGGTAGCAGAACAGCCGCCAGTAATCGCGCAGGACTTCCCCCAGCAAGTCGCTGTGGTCGGTTTCCAGGGTCTGGGTAAACAGGCTGCCGCTGTCGAATGCGTGCTCGCGCAACATGCGCTGGCACCAGCTGTGGATGGTCGACACCGCCGCCTCGTCCATCCACTGAGCGGCGATATCCAGGCGGTTTGCGCATCCGGGCCATTGCTCGGGCAAGTACTGATCACGCAACTCGGCAATCAGGCTGTCGGGGGCTGGTGTTTCATCGCGAAAAAAGCGTGCAGCCTCGGCGAGCCGCGTGCGAATGCGTTCGCGCAGCTCTTTGGTAGCGGCGTCGGTGAACGTCACGACGAGGATCTGCGGCGGCAACAGCTCACGCCCGAAACCACTGTCCTCCCCGCCGTTGCCAAGCACCAGACGCAGGTACAACGCGGAAATGGTGAACGTCTTGCCGGTCCCGGCACTGGCTTCGATCAACTGGCTGCCACGGAGCGGGAATGCCAGGGCCAAAGGTGTCTTCGTGCTCATCAACGCGACTCCTCGCTGGACAGGGAACACCAGGGCGCTTCAAGAAGCGGGCGATAGAGCGCGTCACACCATTGGGGGAACGTCTCGTCGGCGACCAAGGCATCGTAATCGGCGAATTGGCGCGCCAGTGCCGGGCTTTCACGCCGCTCTCCGTCCGTCGTCTGCCCATCCCCTTCATAGGCCTTGCGCGCAGCGGCTTCGGCTTTGACCGGGTCGGTTTGCCCCAGCCACGCGAAGGCGGTCTTGACCGCGATCGGCAGAGGCTGGCGCATCCCCGACTGCCAGGCCATCAACAGATCACCGAGAATTTTCCGCGCCGTGGACTGGTCCAGCGGACCGAGCAACAGGCTGTCGTCGCTGGCCACCAATGCGGTGGTCAACGCCATACCACTGGCACAAGCCATCAGATGATTGACCCAAGGGCGTGTCAGTCGATGCCATTTGCGCGACTTGATCGAGCCGATGCTGTTGGGGATTGTTGTGACAGATAACAAACCACCATCAGCACGCTGATGCAGGCCGCCGAGCCAGCCCTCGATGTGCAGTCCTTGCAGCTCAAGACTGACAGGCAACGCGCTGCTGAGCGGTGTTGGCCACAACGCCAGGAGCTGTTGGTGGCGTTGCAGCAAGTCAGGCAATGGCTCGATCAACTCACGTTGCAGGCACTCACCGAATCCGGCCATCGGCAACAGCCCGCTGTTCTGCAAACGCTTCGCCTGATCCTCCAGTGCCTGCCCGGTATTTCCAGGATCTGCCAGCGCCGCTTCGAGCAAACGGTCGCTGAGGCTGTAACGCTGCAACGCATCCAGGACAAAGGGTTCTTCATCGGCCAACGGCACTTCTGCCGCCTCGAAGAAGACCTTCAGTCGCTGGCTGAAAAAGTGCCGTACCGGATTGCGCAGGAAATCCTGCAGTTGACCGAGACTCAGTGGTTCGTCCTGAACGTGGGGCCCGAGCACTTCGGCGCTTGGCTGCTGCTCTGCCGCTTGATGAAGGACCTGCCATTCGATGGCGTAGCTGAACGAGTCATCGCCTTCGTGAAAGTAGCGAGCACTGAAGGGTTGCAACGGGTGTTCCCGGGTCATGGCTTCCAGCAGATCCTCGTCGCTTTGCAGCATTCGCCAACCGCTGGCCAAGTGGTCACGCAACTGGCCGATCAGCACCGAGGCAGGCCGCTCGCTGTTATCGCGGATGCTGCGACCCACCCAACTGATGTAGAGCTGGTCCCGTGCCGACAACAAGGCTTCCAGTAACAGGTAACGGTCATCTTCGCGCCGGGAGCGGTCACCCGGACGGTAATCACTGCCCATCAGATCGAAATCCAGCGGCGGTTGCGCGCGCGGATAGTCGCCGTCATTCATGCCCAGCAGGCACACCAGTTTGAACGGGATAGCGCGCATGGGCATCAAGGTGCAGAAGTTGACCGCACCGGCCAGAAAACGTTGGGACAAACGCCCCTGATCCAGACCTGCAAGCCAGGCTTCACGGACGACGGTCAGCGGCAACTCATCCTGCAACCCGACGGATTCGCAGGTCTCGAGCCAGGTCTCACGCAGCTCTTCAAGCTGGGCCAGCAAGTAGTCATCGTGTTCGTTAGCGGCAAGGAAGAACAACTGCACCAACGCCTGCAAGCGCAAGCCCCATTGCCCTGGCGATGCCGATTGAGAGAGCTCGTGGTGAGCAACTTCCAGCGCGTCCAGCAACGCAACCAGCGGACCGATGAGCGCAGCGTCCAGCCCACCGATCTCGTCGTAGGGCTCGATCCCCTCATAAGCATCGGCGCTGCCAACGGCATAACCGAGCAACATTCGTCGCAATCCGAAGCGCCAGCTGTTTTGCTCCAGTTCGTTGGGTAGCCCGAGCCCGGCACGTTGCTCGGCATTCATGCCCCAGCGAATGCCGGCACCTTCGATCCAGCGGTGCAGCGTCGGCAGGTCACGCTCCTCGACACCAAAGCGAGCGCGCAGTGCCGGGACGTCCAGCAGATCGAGAATCTCACTGACGGGGAATCGGCTGTCAGGCAGCTTGAGCAGGTGTTCGACAGCAATCAGCAATGGATCGCGACCACGCTGGCCCTGGTCAGCCAGGGTAAACGGAATGAAGCGAGGATCCTGGCGGTCAAGCTGTCCAAACACGGCACGAATATGCGGTGCGTAGCTGTCGATGTCCGGGACCATCACGATGACGTCTCGGGGCCGCAATGTCGGGTCGGCGCTGAAGCGCGCGAGCAGTTGATCGTGGAGGATCTCGACTTCTCGCTGGGCGCTATGGGCGATGTGAAAACGGATCGATTCGTCCTGCTGCAGATCGATAGCCGGCCAACGCTCCCGAGTCTCGTTGAGGGGGCGCAACTCGAGGATGTCATCCTGCAACTGGTTGAGCATATTCAGCGGCTGACCGTCACTGAACAGGTCGATGCGCCCGTCGCGGAATGCCGAACGATAGGTGTTGGGATCGTCATAACTGTCGAGCAGGTTGATATAGTCCCGCCCCTGCTTGCCCCATGCGGCCAGCAACGGGTGCGCATGCTGATGCAGGGTTTGCGGATCGATCACTACCGGCATGCCGCTTTTGCGGGCCTGACGCTTGTATTGATGCCGCAACAGGTCTTTATCGGCGACGATGTCCGCCCAATGGTGACGACACGGGTTATGTACGCACAGCAAAACCTGACTGAACCGTGCCAGTCCCGCTAGTGCTTCCAGGGCTTGAGCAGGTAGCGAAGAAATCCCGAAAACGATCACTCGCGAGGGTAAACCCTTGGGGGCTGTTTCGAGATGGTTGATACGCTCGACAAATCGCTGATGGACACCGGCACGGCTTTGCGCCATGCCTTCTTCTCCCACATCCAGCAAGAGTGCGCGCCATAGCTCTGCCTGCCAGCAATTGGCCGGGGTCAGGGGTTTGGCTTCCCCCCTGGCGTTTCTTGTTTGATGGCGACCTTCCGCCCAGTCTTCGAGCCAATCGGCTCGGTACACCTGGTATTGGTCAAACAGATCCGCCAGACGCTCAGCCAATTGATAGCGCTTGCGCAGATCGGTGTCATGGGTCAGGAAACGCTGCAGCGGCTCGAAGTGCGGCTGATTGATCAACTGCGGCAGCAGGCGCATCAGACGCCAGGTCAGTGGGGCTTTATCGAGCAGGGACTTGACCGGAATTTCGTCGCGGCCGAGGACCATGCGATAGAGCTGCCACATGAAGCTGCCGGGCAACTGCACGTCGATGGCGGCAGCGATGCCGCAGCCTCCCATGTCGTCCTCTTCAGAGTCTTCCGCCAGTGCCAGCTTCAGCCATTGGGCAATGCCATTGCTTTGCACCAACGCGATTTCGTTCTCCAGAGGAGCCAGCGGGTAGCGTCGCATCCAGCTGACCACCAGGCTGCGCAACTCGTCCAGGCGGTTGCCGTGAACCACCATAAAACCAGCACTGAGGGACGTCGCGTCCGGCATAAAGGCTTCCTTGGATAATACAAATTCGAGGGACGACTTTAGCATTGAAGGCGATTGGCTTCATTGTAGGAGCGAGCCTGCTCGCGATGGACGCTAACGATGACGCGGGAAATCTGGTACCCCGCGGTGCGCTCGGGTTCATCGCGAGCGGGCTCGCTCCTACAGGGGAGCCAAAAACAAAACCCCTACCTGCATACGCAGATAGGGGTTTCGGAATTTAATCTTGACGATGACCTACTCTCACATGGGGAAACCCCACACTACCATCGGCGATGCATCGTTTCACTGCTGAGTTCGG